>NZ_JAHAWO010000009.1:0-731759 GCF_020223595.1 Bacillus sp. TSO22 | reverse complement strand
CACTTCAACCGGATAACTCACTCTTGTCCCCATAGAAAAAACACCTCCAAGTCTAATTTCGGATAACAATCATCCGTATTCAAACTTGAAGGTGTTTTTATTTGTCTCATCTTATGGGGTCAGTCCCCAGCCGCATGATGGTTTTATTTTGCTTTTAGGTTTACATGGTCAGCGGTCTGGTCCGTGCCTATTACAAAATGGAGTTCATATCGGCCTGTGTCATATACATAATCGATTTCATCAGTAAACGGGACGGTTAATACTCGATTCGCGGGGCCTATTTCATTTTGCAGCACTTCCGGCGTAACCCCGCCTAAATTCAGCTGCCGTTCGACCCCGGTCCCAAAGTAGCGGATTTCTGAAATCGTCATGTCTTTATGATAGGAAAATCCGTAGCCCGGCTGGCCCATATTCCAGTGATATAAATCAAACCGATTGTCTCCTCCAGATGGTCGTTCCGGTTCCCCTAGTGCAGCGTGGACATCGCCTTTCGTGCTTTTGTTAACGGTAAGGCCTTGCGCCTGCTGAGGCATTTCTCCTGTGTAGGCGGTGCTGTAGAGATTTTTGACAAGCTCGGCGGCTGATTGGTTTGTGTTTTCAGAGAGCGTGTTTGTTTGAGTTACGCCCTTTGCCGGTGTTGAAAAGGACGCCGCTCCCAAGCCGGAAAGTGTGCCTGTCAGTACGGCTGCCGCGGTTAGAACAGACATTGTTTTTTTCATGTCGATCCCTCCTTTATCATCTACCATCTCGTTTCCCGGTGTTTATGCAATAAAACATGTGGGTGCGCTTTGTATGTTTTGCTGAGTCCTTGTAGGGGAACTGAAATGGGTAATTCGGTATATACAAGCAAGAAAGGGGAATGGAGATGGCTGACAAGAAAAAAATCACAATAAACGGCGTTGAAATGGAGGCGTCCGAGGAACAGACGGTGCTGCAGCTTTTGAATAACAGTTCAATTGAAGTGCCGCAAGTTTGCTATCATCCAAGCTTAGGGCCGATTGAAACATGCGATACGTGCATAGTTAGCATCAATGGTGAGCTGAAAAGATCGTGCTCAGCTGAATTAAAGGATGGGGACGTCATTGATACGCTTTTGCCTGATGTGAAAAAAGCGCAGGTCATCGGGATGGACAAGATTTTATATAATCATGAGCTTTATTGTACAGTTTGCGATTACAACAACGGGGGATGCGAAATACATAATACGGTGAAGGAAATGAAAATCAATCACCAAAGCATCCCGTTTGATCAGAAGCCTTACCATAAGGATGAATCCCATCCGTTTTACCGGTACGATCCGGATCAATGTATTTTGTGCGGCCGCTGTGTCGAAGCGTGCCAGGACGTTCAGGTAACTGAAACATTGACCATTGATTGGGAACGGAAGCGCCCGCGCGTCATTTGGGATAATGATGTGCCGATCAATGAGTCGTCGTGTGTATCATGCGGCCACTGTTCAACTGTCTGTCCGTGTAACGCGATGATGGAAAAAGGAATGGAAGGGGAAGCCGGATATTTAACAGGCATTGATAACGAAACGCTCCGTCCGATGATCGAGATTACAAAAGGCGTAGAGACAGGTTACGGCTCGATTCTCGCCATTTCTGATATGGAATCCGCCATGCGTGATGAACGAATCAAGAAAACGAAAACCGTCTGCACCTATTGCGGTGTCGGCTGCAGCTTTGATGTCTGGACAAAGGGCAGAGACATTCTGAAAGTCGAGCCGCAGGAGGAAGCGCCAGCCAACGGCATTTCTACCTGTGTAAAAGGGAAGTTCGGCTGGGATTTCGTGAACAGCGAGGAACGCCTGACAAAGCCGCTGATCCGCGAAGGCGACCGTTTCCGTGAAGCGGAGTGGGAGGAAGCGTTATCGCTGATCGCCAGCAAGTTCACGGATTTAAAAGAAGAGTTTGGCCCGGATTCACTCGCTTTTATTACATCTTCTAAATGTACAAATGAAGAATCCTATCTCATGCAAAAGCTGGCCAGGGGGATCATCGGCACAAATAATGTGGACAACTGCTCGCGCTATTGCCAATCTCCTGCGACTGCCGGCCTGTTCCGGACGGTCGGCTATGGCGGTGACTCAGGATCAATTACAGATATCGCGCAAGCGGATCTTGTGTTGATTATCGGTTCGAACACGTCAGAGTCACATCCGGTCTTGTCCACTCGCATTAAACGGGCACATAAGCTGAGAGGGCAGAAAGTGATCGTAGCGGATATCAGAAAACACGAAATGGCAGAGCGCTCTGATTTATTTGTTCAGCCGCGTGCCGGATCAGATATCGTCTGGCTGAATGCCATCGCCAAATATTTAATTGAAAACGGCAAGGCCGATGAACGCTTTTTGCGGGAAAAAGTGAACGGACGGGATGAATATGTAAGAAGCCTGGCACCATATACCCTTGAATATGCCGAGGAGAAAACCGGAATTGATCAAGAAACGCTTATCCAAATGGCGGAGATGATTGGCCAGGCTGACAGCGTGTGCGCATTGTGGGCAATGGGCGTGACACAGCATATTGGCGGAAGTGACACGAGCACCGCAATCTCTAATCTGCTGCTTGTGACAGGAAACTACGGGAAACCGGGAGCAGGCTCTTACCCATTGCGCGGCCATAACAACGTGCAGGGAGCAAGTGACTTCGGAAGCATGCCTGACAGACTGCCGGGCTATGAAAAAGTAACGGACGAACAAGTCCGCCAAAAATACGAGCGGGCGTGGGGTGTGCCGCTGCCGAAGGAGCCGGGCATGACCAATCATGAAATGATCGAAAAAATCCATTCCGGCCAGCTGAAAGCGATGTATGTAAAAGGTGAAGAAATGGGCCTGGTCGATTCCAATATCAATCATGTACACGCCGCATATGAAAAGCTTGATTTCTTTGTGGTGCAGGATATTTTCCTTTCACGTACAGCCGAGTTTGCTGATGTTGTTCTTCCTGCGAGCCCGAGCCTTGAAAAAGAGGGCACCTTTACTAATACAGAACGCCGTATTCAGCGGCTGTATCAGGTGTTTGAACCGCTGGGCGAATCAAAGCCTGACTGGCAGATTATTATGGAGGTTGCCAATAAGCTTGGCGCTGACTGGCACTATGGGCACCCTGGAGACATTATGGAGGAAGCAGCCATGCTGTCGCCGATTTATGCCGGCGTCACCTATGAACGCCTTGAAGGCTACAATTCCCTTCAATGGCCTGTAAACGCTGATGGAAAAGATTCGCCTTTACTCTTTACAGAGCGCTTTCCTTTCCCGGACGGCAAAGCCATTCTCTATCCTGTTCAGTGGACAGAGCCTGAAGAATTCGGTGAGGAATATGATATCCATGTCAACAATGGGCGGCTCTTGGAGCATTTCCACGAAGGAAACCTGACCTACAAATCAAAAGGCATTTCGAAGAAAACACCGGAAGTGTTCTTAGAAATTTCTCCTGAGCTTGCGGCGGAACGGGGAATTCAGGACGGAACCCTTGTCAGACTCACATCGCCTTTCGGAAATGTCAAAGTGAAGTGCCTGATAACGGATCGTGTCAAAGGGAAGGAAGTATACCTGCCAATGAACGATTCAGGGGAAGCGGCGATCAACCTGTTAACAGGCAGCCATGCCGATAAGGATACCGATACGCCTGCATACAAAGAAACATCAGCCAAAATGGAAATTTTGAAACACGACGGAACCAATCCGCTTCCTAACATCAATCACCGCAACGGCAATCCGCAGCCGCAAATCGGTGTGCAAGTACAAAAGAAATGGGCGCGGAAGGATTATATTTTTCCTGGCGACGCAGTGAAAAGGGGGATCGGACATAATGGCTAAAGCGATTAAACGAATTCAAAAAATCGAGGTAACCGAAGAGGATCAGCGAAAGCGTGATATGAAAGAAATTGAAGATGCATTAGTCGAAAATAAGGAAGCCATTCTTGAAACGACGCAAATGCTCGGCCACATGAACGAGCGCGGCGTCCTTCCATTGCTCCGCGGCCTTTTTGGCCAAGGAGATAAAGTCCTTGATATCCTAGTGAAAAAGGCAGATACAGAGGAAACGGCCAATACGCTGAAAAATCTGCTTCTTCTGTTTGGAACGCTCGGCATGCTGGACGTAAAACAGCTGGAGCCTCTCATTTTGAAAGTGAATGCGGGTGTGGCAAACGCGGTGGAACAGAAGAACAGCGAAGAGAAAACAGGTTATTTTGATATCATCCGTTCGCTCAAAGACCCGGAAATCAACAAAGCAGTTACGCTGCTCTTCTCCTTTTTGAAAGGAATGGGACAAGATACAAAGGAGCTGGAACGCACGACGCAGCCTCCGGAGCACCAAAAACATCATCAGGAGCCCAGAGAGAAAAGGGAAATGAATAAGCGAGATTGATTACCTGCCCGAGCCGGCTGCTGCCAGCTTGGGTTTTTGTGTGAAATGAGCCTTAGGAACCAGGAAGAAATATCTAAAATAGAAACAAGACAAAGAAGTTTTTGTTTTGGAAAATGATATGCCATCACCGGCCTGTCCAGTATTTTTTCCAGTAAAGGATAAATCTCTATGTCATTGGCTGACCTATACTATGAATGGATATGATAGAGTAATTTGTTACTTTGTTCCCTGTTAAGAAAAGGAAAAGCGTGATTATAATAGAAAACGATTACTTTAGATGGAGGAACAGCAATGAAAAAAGTATTATTCATTTTGTTTGTGCTAACGATTGGATTTGCGCTTTCTGCGTGCAGCCAGTCCAGTGATGCGTCAGCTGAGCAAAAGACAGAAAAGAAAGAAGCAACAGCAACGGAAAAGAAAACAGAGGAAAAAGAAACCAAAACGGATGAAAAGGTGCATAAAGTAGGCGAAACTTTTAAAGCTTCCAGCACAAATTTCTCGGTCAATAAAGTATATACGACGGCAGAACAAGGCGAGTATAAGACAAAAATTGGCGAGAAAGAAAAAACAATAAATAATAATGAAGAATTTTTAATAGCTGAGGTAACGATCGAAAATACAAGCGACAAGTCTTTCAATTATACGAGTGGCGGTTTTGAATTGAAAGACGGCAAAGATCAATCGATCAGAGCAAACATAGTATCTACAGCTGACCTGAAAACAAGCCTTAAATCAGGGAAGTTAGCCTCGGGTAAAAAGGTAACAGGCACAGTTAGTTTCGTGATTCCAAAAGGAGAAAAAAACCTTAATCTGTCATATAATCCATCATTTTTAAATTTTGAAACAGAGGATATTACATATTTCGTAAAACTGAATTAAGGTATCTTTTGAGCATGTCACCGGAAAATCGGAGCATGCTTTTTTTATTTTAAAAGAGATTGATAGTATAAAATGGGAGTGAGGTGATCAATTATGCAAACCAAATGGCTGGAACGGGCACAGCGGATTCAGGCGATCGCACAGGCAGGGCTTGCTTTTTCCAAGGATGTATATGACAGGGAAAGATACGAAGAGCTGATGAAGCTCAGCGTAGAGATGATGGCGGATTACTCGCAGACGGAAATTGAAGTCATCACTGATTTATGGAAGGGCGAGAAAGGCTATCCGACACCGAAAGCGGATGTTCGCGGAGCAGTATTTCGAGAGAATCAGATTTTGCTTGTCCGGGAGAAGCACGATGAGCTGTGGTCGCTGCCGGGCGGGTTTTGCGAGATTGGTTTATCACCAGCAGAAAACGTGATCAAGGAAATCAAAGAAGAGTCGGGGTACGATACAGAACCGTCTCGATTGCTGGCCGTGCTAGACAGCCATAAGCATCCTCATCCGCCTCAGCCGTATCATTACTATAAGATATTCATTGAATGCAGCATAACAGGCGATCAGGGGGAAATAGGAATTGAGACGAATCACGCCGCTTTTTTTCCGGAAGACAGGCTCCCGCCGCTTTCTCCAAAACGAAACACACCTTCACAGCTCAGCGTTTTGTTTGACTTTTTGCGTTATCCGGACAAGAAAACGATATTTGACTAAACAAAGAAAGAGCCAGGAAGGCTCTTTCTTTGTTTATAGCGCAATATGTTTTTCGCTGGAGAGTTTCAGAAGAGTCAAAATAGAATCGGCTTGTTTATGGCCGAGTTTTTGCTTTAATTTGTTTTCTTCAACTAATCGGCTGCCGTAAATCTCGACAGAGGCTTTGTCAACGACAGTATGCCAGTTTTCCTGCTTTTTTCCCTCAACAAGCGGTTTTTCATGTCTCTCAGAAAAAGAGAACACAAACAATACAAATGCAAGTGAAAGTAGGATGCCGACAACTTGTTTTTTGAAATTGGTCTGTGCTGCCATGTTGTTCTCTCCTTCACCTTTTACCTTCTATTTAATCATAGAATCAGCTTGGTTTATATAATGGGAAAGTCATTTTTGGGGTTAGTGCTATTGGTTGAGAATAGGGGGTGTTTTCTGTCGGAGTGTGTGCAATTGAATGCATAGTGAATTTACATGCTTATGTCTAAGGTCACGTTGTGAGCCAAAGCGGCAGTGCTGAATAGAAAAAAATTGAAAGATTATGGTAAGATGAACGAAATTCGAGGGGGAATATATGATGCCTGCATCGGACATCATGATCGCCTGCCTGCTGTTATCCAATCTGTCTATACTTGATTGTCCCTCTCTTTTTCGAAAGCGGGAGGTGAAGAAGAGCGTCAATTGCTGAATTCTTTCAAGGGGAGTGACAATACGTGAATGTGTTAAACCGACGGCAAGCCTTGCAGCGAGCGTTGCTCAATGGAAAAAACAAACAGGATGCGTATCATCCGTTTCCGTGGTACGAATCGATGAGAAAGGATGCGCCTGTTTCCTTTGATGAAGAAAACCAAGTGTGGAGCGTTTTTCTTTATGATGATGTCAAAAAAGTCATTGGGGATAAAGAGGTGTTTTCCAGTTATATGCCGCAGCAGTCAAGCTCTATCGGGAATTCCATTATTAATATGGACCCGCCAAGGCATACGCAAATCCGTTCTGTAGTGAATAAAGCCTTCACACCGCGTGTGATGAAGCAATGGGAACCGAGAATTCAGGAAATCACAGATGAACTGATTCAAAAATTTCAAGGGCGAAGTGAGTTTGACCTTGTTCACGATTTTTCATACCCGCTTCCGGTTATCGTGATATCTGAGCTGCTGGGAGTGCCTTCGGAGCATATGGATCAGTTTAAAGCATGGTCTGATCTTCTGGTCAGCACACCGAAGGATAAAAGTGAAGAAGCTGAAAAAGCCTTTTTGGAAGAACGAAACAAGTGCGAGGAAGAACTGGCCACGTTTTTTGCCGGCATCATAGAAGAAAAGCGAAACAAACCGGCACAGGACATCATTTCAATTTTAGTAAAAGCTGAAGAAACAGGCGAAAAGCTGTCCGGAGAAGGGCTGATTCCGTTTTGCACGCTGCTGCTGGTAGCTGGAAATGAAACCACCACAAACCTGATTTCAAATGCGATGTACAGCATATTAGAAACGCCGGATATATACGATGAACTGCGCAGCCATCCTGAACTGATGCCTCAGGCAGTCGAGGAGGCCCTGCGTTTCAGGGCGCCTGCCCCGGTTTTGAGGCGCATTGCCAAACGGGATACGGAGATCGGGGGGCACCTGATTAAAGAAGGAGATATGGTTCTGGCTTTTGTGGCATCAGCAAATCGTGATGAAGCGAAGTTTGACAGGCCGCACATGTTTGATATCCGCCGCCATCCCAATCCGCATATCGCGTTTGGCCACGGCATCCATTTTTGTCTTGGGGCACCGCTTGCCCGTCTTGAAGCAAATATCGCGTTAACATCTTTGATTTCTGCTTTCTCTCATATGGAATGCGTTAGTATCACTCCGATTGAAAACAGCGTGATATACGGATTAAAGAGCTTCCGTGTCAAAATTTAATAAAAAAGGAGACTGGTGATTCATGAAAAAGCACCATATTTCGATTATCAATATTCCGGCGTACGGGCATGTCAATCCTACGCTTGCATTAGTGGAGAAGCTTTGTGAGAAAGGGCACCGTGTTACGTATGCGACGACTGAGGAGTTCGCGCCTGCTGTTCAGCAAGCAGGTGCAGAAGCATTGATCTATCATACTTCCTTGAATATTGATCCTAAGCAAATCAGGGAGATGATGGAAAAGAATGAGACGACGCTCAGTCTTTTGAAAGAATCACTCAGCATTCTGCCGCAGCTTGAGGATTTATATCAGGATGATCAGCCTGATCTGGTTATCTATGATTTTATCGCCCTGGCGGGAAAATTATTTGCCGACAAGCTTAATGTGCCGGTCATCAAGCTCTGTTCATCATATGCCCAAAATGAATCCTTTCAGCTCGGAAGTGAAGACATGCTGAAAAAAATAAGAGAAGCAGAGGCTGAATTTAAAGCCTACTTGGAGCAAGAGCAATTGCCGGCTGTTTCATTTGAACAATTAGCTGTGCCGGAAGCATTAAATATTGTCTTTATGCCGAAGTCCTTTCAGATTCAGCATGAGACGTTTGATGACCGTTTCTGTTTTGTCGGCCCATCCCTTGGAAAACGGACGGAACAAGAAAGCCTGTTGATTGAAAAGGATGATCGCCCGGTTATGCTGATTTCCTTGGGAACGGCGTTTAACGCATGGCCGGAATTTTACAAGATGTGCATCGAGGCATTTAGAGATTCTTCATGGCAAGTGATCATGTCGGTCGGGAAATCGATTGATCCTGAAAGCCTGGGTGATATCCCTGCTCACTTTACCATTCGCCAAAGCGTGCCGCAGCTTGAGGTATTGGAGAGAGCCGATTTGTTTATTTCTCATGGCGGGATGAACAGTACGATGGAGGCGATGAATGCAGGTGTGCCGCTTGTCGTTATTCCACAAATGTATGAGCAGGAGCTCACCGCGAAGCGTGTCGATGATTTAGGGCTCGGCGTTTATTTGCCGAAAGAAGAAGTGACGGTTTCCAGACTGCAAGAAGCGGTGCAGGCGGTAGCAGGTGATCAGGAGGTGCTCAGCCGCGTCAAGAATATGCAAAAAGATGTAAAAGAAGCAGGCGGAGCGGAGCGTGCGGCTGCTGAGATTGAAGTGTTTATGAAAAAATCCGCTGTACCGCAGTAAATCACAAAAACCGAAATCAAAATACGATTTCGGTTTTTTGTTTAAATATTTTTTTTCATCCCGCATCTTCGACATTCTCTAAGAAATTTTCCGCCTTTTACAGAGCTTTTGAACAGTGTGTAATCACAATTGTCGCAGCGCCCGCTGTGGACGTCCGGATATTCATTAAACTCGTAAATGATCGATGTATCGTAACCCTTTGTTTCATATTCTTCTTTTTTTGTTTCCATGATCGATCCTCCGTTCGTAAACGTGTCTGCTGTATATCTTACAGCAAGCTTCCGGCGTATTCAATGGATAGTAGAGGTTTGGATTTATCTTGATTTCTCCCTTTGTATGCGCCACAATAGCTTTATTAAGCTTGTATACATAAAAAGCCTATGCAAAGAGGAGAGAAAACGGGTATGGGAAAAGGATTGCAGGGAAAACGCGTGGCGATCGGGGGCTCCCGAAAAACGGAAGAAATCAGCACGATCATTGAAAAACAGGGCGGAACTCCTGTCATCCGTCCTCTCCAAGGAACGGTTTACTTGGCAGAGAAGCAGGTGGAGCCGGATTTGCGAACATTTGCGGAAGAAAAAGCTGACTGGGTCATTTTCACGACAGGCATTGGCACGGAGACTCTTGTCGATATGGCAGAGAAAATCGGTCTGAAAGACGAGTTTCTGCAGGCGATTCGCCAGGCGAAAGCGGCATGCCGGGGATACAAAACGCTGGCTGCGCTGAAAAAGCTAGGGATCACACCTGAAGCTTCGGATGAAGATGGGACAACAAGAGGCTTAATCCGTTCCTTGGAGCCTCACGACTTTTCAGGAAAAACAGTCATGGTGCAGCTTCATGGCGAAAAAGCGCCGGCCCTCATGGCATTTCTTGAAAAAAAAGGCGCGTCTGTCCTGCCGATTCTGCCTTATCAGCACATCCCGCCGGAGGAGGAAACGGTGGAGCGGTTATGCCGAGAGCTGATAAACAATGAGATCGATGCCGTTTGTTTTACAACGGCAATTCAGGTTCGTTCCCTGTTTGAGTTTGCCAAGGAGCGCGGCTATATCGATGAAGTGAAGACCGTATTCGAAGAGCGCGCCATTGCCGCGGCTGTCGGAAAAGTGACTGCTGAAGCACTGCGGGAAGAAGGTATCACAAGACTGCTTGCTCCGGAGATTGAGCGGATGGGCGCGATGATTATTGAGCTGTCCAAGTATTATGAAGAAAAGGAATAACCCGTACAAAAAGCCGCTCTCCAAGGGAAAGCGGCTTTTGTCTGTCATCCATTCTGCTTCAGCTGCTGATGCGCGGTGAATAATGACGGGTATGTCAGCACGCTTAAGATCACACATGTCAGCGCGGCTGACGCCATCGTTGTAAATACGATTAAGAGCTGAAAGCGTACCGCCTGAATCGGGTCCGCACCGGCTAGAATCTGGCCTGTCATCATGCCAGGAAGCTGGACAAGCCCAAGTGTTTTCTGGCTTTCTAGAGTTGGGATCATACTCATTTTCATCGCAGAAGTAAGAATACGCTGTATAGATTGCTTCGGTGTGCCTCCAAGAGACAATATTAACTGAATTTCTTCTTTACGCACGCCGACTTCAGAGCTGAGCCGGTTTAAAAACAAACTTGCGAGCACCATCGAATTTCCGATGACCATTCCGCTGATCGGAATGACATATCGGGCCGTAAGCGGGATGATATGAAGAGACAAGAGAATTCCCTGCGTCACAATTTCTACAATCGCTAACGCGGCGAATACCCTCCAAAACGAACCGATTGTATTTTTCTTTCGTTTGATGACATTTTGCGCTGCCACTGCCAGCATTAATAGCACCATCAGAAGGATAAAAACAGGATGGTCTCCGCGGAAAATCAGCGACAGTACATAACCGATGATAAGCAGCTGTACCGCGGCCCGGATGGTGGCAATGATCATGTCTTTTTCTACGCCGGCTTTAAAGGATTTTGATAAAAACAAGGCGATCAAAACAAAGATCATCGTTAAAGAGAGGGAAAGGTAATCCATTACCGGGTACCTCCCTTCAAAAACTCTTTGGCTGTTTCATGCTGCGGATTAGAGAAAAATGTTTCAGTTTCTGCGATTTCCAGCAGCCGGCCATCCGCCATAAACCAAATGGTATCGGCTACTCGTTTTGCCTGCTCCATATTATGAGTCACCCACATGACCGTCAGCTTTTTCTCTTGATGCTGCTTTTTGATCAGCCCTTCAACCTCAAGAGCAGAAACCGGGTCCAGGGCCGACGTAATTTCGTCCAACAATAGAATAGAGGAAGGATTTGCGAGTGTTCTGGCTAGTGACAGTCTTTGACGCTGTCCGCCCGATAAATCCTTGGCGCTTCTGTCTAACAGATCTGATGACAGTCCTGTTAGAGAAGCAAGCTCTTCAGGGGAGTACAGCTGGGATTGATGCAGCCTTTGGACCAGACTTAGATTGTCACGAACTGTCCCATCGAGGACGGGAGCCGATTGAAACGCGAGGGCTGCCGTTCGCCTCAGCTTATTGACATTCCATTCCCTGACTTCCTTTCCGTATATTTTTACTTCGCCGTTGTCAGGCGTTCTCATTAAATTGCACATGGAAAGGAGGGTGCTTTTGCCTGATCCGGAAGGGCCTAAAACGGCCACGATTGCGCCCTGTTGAATGTCTCCGGTGATGTCTTGCAATACATCATAAGTTTGTCCATCTTGTTCATAGCTTTTTCTGACTGATTTGAAGGAGATGGCTGGTATGTTTTGTGTTTGATCGTTTGCTTCCATTACATTAATCACCTTTCAGTATAAGTAGGCTGAACCTATATTTAAATATAACGTGAAACAGATGGCTTTTGGTAGCAAAAATAAAGGAGAACAGGCTTTCACCCATTCTCCGGCAGATGCTACGCGGTCAGATTTGACTGTGTTTTCTTTTTCGGTTTTCTCGGCTGTGAAGCGAAGGTATGTAACACCATCCCCGCAATAATAATGAATAAACCGGCAAATGATAAAAGAGATGGGAACACGCCTGACAGCAGAACAATTTCACCAAGCAGCGCGAAAATCACTTCACCTGATTGAGTTGCTTCAACGGCTGCGAGTTTTTGCGGATTGTCTCTTACCATATCAGTGGCCCAGAAAAATAAAACGGGCGCAATGATGCCTGAGCTGACGGCAACGATAAAGGATTGAACAGTTTGTCCCGCTGTCGGAAGGCCATCTGACCACCAGCCGTACGCTGCTACTATAAGCCAGAACGGAAGGCTTGCCAAGGTCATTCCCAGCACACGCTGAAATGTATCAAGCCGGCCTCCGTATTCTTCGAGCATTCTCCGGTTTCCTAACGGATAGGCAAAAGCCGCAATAACAACCGGCAGCACACTGAAAAGCAGCATCTTCCCGGAAAGCGATTCTGCATGCTGAAGCTGAATCAGCGCCGCTCCGATCAGGATGATCACGGAAGTGCTAAGTGATACAAGGGGAATCTTTTGACGAACGAGCTGCGGCCCGCCCGGCATGTCTTTTTTGACATAGAACAAAGGAGATAAGAGCACGCCGGCTACAATGGTAATTTGCCAAGTTCCGGCTACAAGCCACCCGGGACCGTATGCAGCCGCAAATGTGATCGGCGCGTAAAAAAGCACGAAGCCGACAAAGCTCCATTTGATCCAAAAAAACGGCTTTTTCCGCATCTCTTGTAAGAGAGGAGCGAATGTCCCTCTCATGATGACAATCAAACATAAAAACGGCACCATAAAAATAAAGCGCAGCGAAGAGCTCCAAGGCCAGCTGCCTCCGGATAACTCCATCGCTCTGTTTAAAATAAAGGTAACGGCGAAAAAGAGTGAGGCTAATATTCCGATAATGATTGCTTTCATGATATCCCTCATTTTGGCATTATTTTTTATACTAAACTATTCGGTATTATTCAGATCAATGGTATCGTGAGAAAAACATCATGTTTTGCAAACCGCTATGTGTGGAAGACAAAAAATAGGAGGTGACATTGATGGAAGCAAAGATACAGACGTACTTCTTTCAGGATGACGGCAGGATTCCGAACCACCCTGATTTTCCGCTCGTTGTGTATCAAAACGTGTTCAGGGACACCAAGCAGGCAGAGCGGATCATCAACAGGCATGGCTGGTCAAACAGCTGGTCAGGGAGTGTTTTTCCATACCATCATTATCAATACGCATGAAGTGCTGATTGCAGTTCGGGGAGAGGCTGTGATTCAGTTCGGGGGAGAAAAAGGGGCTGCCATTCCTTTCAAATCCGGCGGCGCAGTCGTGATTCCAGCCGGAGTCGGCCATAAAAAGTTAAGCGCAAGCTCCGATTTTACCGTCATTGGCGCTTATCCGGGAGGCGTTCAGTATGATATGAAGACGGGAGAGCCGAATGAACGGGAGGAAGCGGTGAAACAGATCAAGCAGGTCTCATTGCCGGCGAATGACCCGATCACAGGAAAAAGGGCTCCTCTTTTGGAAATATGGGTAAAGTGAAGGGGAGAAATTGATGGATTGTCAATAACTAGTGCCGGAGAAATGTTATGACACGGGCTCCAAATAAATTAATTTCATAATCGAAGCAATTCACGTTCAAATTTTGTTCAAAAAGTGTTATCATATAGAAGGTAATCGAATTGGAGTTTTTTGTGTTTGCTATTTTCAGAGAGAGTAAAGGATTTTTGACTTATTCAATTGTTTATTTTTGAGATAAAAATAATACTGAATATGGCAAGATGAAAAACTGGGTAGTAAACATTTATTTTTGTAAATGATTGTGCATGAATTCACAATCCTTATTCTTATGCCTTCAAGCGTGAGACCAGGGAGAGGCACTACCCTTTCCAAAAAAATCAGCAAACTGCTTATAGTAAAGGAGAATTGGATATGCCAGAAACAATCGATCAAACAAATGCGTCTGTCAGCCAAAGCCAGCAAGATCTTATTGATCAGCTGTTAAAGCCAGAAGTTCAAGAATCACTGACCGTTTTAGTTGACCAGCTTCCAAAGCTGACTGAGTTAGTGAATATTTTAACGAAGTCTTATGATTTCGCTCAATCTGTAGCAACTGACGAAGTGTTAAAAAGCGACACAGTCGGTGCGATCACTGAAATTCTTGAGCCTGTAAAAGAAACAGCGAAAGAAGTAGCTGCGACTGCAATCGAAGCGAAAGACCGTGCGGATGCAAGCAACGAAACAATTGGTCTTTTCGGCCTGTTGCGTATGCTGAAAGATCCTCAAGCTCAAAAGCTGTTCCGTTTTGCTAACAGCTACCTTGAAGTCATGAACGAACGCGAAAACCAAAAATAATCTCAGATTCAAATTGATATAAAGGACGGAGGATATACGATGTCAAAACATATTGTCATTCTAGGCGCTGGTTATGGCGGAGTTCTTTCTGCTCTAACAGTTCGCAAACATTACACAAAAGAACAAGCACGCGTGACAGTGGTAAACAAATACCCAACTCACCAAATCATTACGGAATTACACCGTCTTGCAGCAGGCAACGTGTCTGAAAAAGCGGTTGCAATGCCACTAGAAAAACTTTTCAAAGGCAAAGACATTGACCTTAAAATCGCGGAAGTAAGCTCTTTCTCTGTTGATAAAAAAGAAGTTGCGCTTGCTGACGGTTCTACATTATCTTACGATGCGCTTGTTGTAGGTCTTGGTTCAGTAACAGCTTACTTCGGCATCCCAGGTCTTGAAGAAAACAGCATGGTATTGAAATCTGCTGCTGATGCGAACAAAGTCTTCCAACATGTTGAAGATCGTGTGCGCGAGTACTCTCAAACGAAAAACGAAGCAGATGCAACAATCCTTATCGGCGGAGGCGGCTTAACAGGTGTTGAGCTTGTCGGTGAGCTTGCTGACATCATGCCGAACCTTGCGAAAAAATACGGCGTAGACCATAAAGAAATCAAATTGAAACTGGTTGAAGCAGGTCCGAAAATCCTTCCTGTTCTTCCGGATGATCTTATCGAACGTGCGACTGCAAGCCTTGAAAAACGTGGCGTTGAGTTCTTAACAGGTCTTCCTGTTACAAATGTAGAAGGAAACGTAATTGATCTGAAAGACGGATCAAAAGTTGTTGCCAACACATTTGTTTGGACTGGCGGAGTTCAAGGTAACCCATTAGTCGGTGAATCAGGTCTTGAAGTGAACCGCGGACGTGCGACAGTAAATGACTTCCTGCAATCTACATCTCATGAAGATGTATTCGTTGCCGGTGACAGCGCAGTTTACTTTGCTCCAGACGGCCGTCCATATCCGCCAACTGCACAAATCGCATGGCAAATGGGTGAGCTGATTGGTTACAACCTATTCGCTTACTTAGAAGGCAAAACGCTTGAAACATTCAAGCCAGTAAACTCTGGTACACTTGCAAGTCTTGGACGCAAAGACGCGGTTGCCATTATTGGTGCAAATTCTACACCGCTTAAAGGTCTTCCTGCTTCCTTGATGAAAGAAGCAAGTAACGTACGCTACTTAACACACATCAAAGGACTTTTCAGCTTAGCTTACTAATCCTTTTTTGGACTCGGACATTGCCAAAAGCGTTCCTTTCGGGATGCTTTCCGGCAATGTCTTTTTTTCGTTTGTTTGCTAACGTTAACATTTCATTTTCAAAAAAAGAGATTGATCCCTGAGGAATATAAAGGTAAAATAAAACCAAATCAAAATGTTAACGTTAACATTTTGAAATAGAATGAAAGACGGTGAGGACATGGAACCCTTTATGGGCGAAAATTTTTTGTTGAAAAATGAAACCGCTGTCAGCCTCTATCACAATTATGCGAAAGGCATGCCAATTATTGATTATCACTGCCACTTAAGTCCGAAAGAAATCTATGAAAATAAGACATTTCAAAACATCACGGAAGCCTGGCTGTATGGAGACCATTACAAATGGCGCATCATGAGAGCCAATGGGATTGAAGAGACATACATTACAGGCGATGCGACTGATGAAGAAAAATTTATGGCTTGGGCGAAAACCGTGCCGATGGCGATCGGCAATCCGCTCTACAATTGGACTCACTTAGAACTGCAGCGTTTTTTTGGAATATATGAGATTTTGAATGAGCAATCCGCGCCGGCTATATGGGAACGGACGAATGAGCTGCTTCAAGGAGAAGGCTTCGGCGCAAGGGATTTGATCGTAAAATCAAATGTAAAGGTCGTTTGCACAACTGATGACCCTGTCGATTCTCTTGAATACCATCTATTATTAAAAGAAGAGAAAGATTTTCCTGTCAGCGTGCTGCCGGGATTTCGGCCGGATAAGGGACTTGAGATCAATCGTGAAGGCTTTCCTCATTGGGTGCAGGCACTTGAAGGTGCAGCAGCCATTTCGATCACAACTTATGATGAGTTTCTAAAGGCGTTAGAAAAACGGGTGCGATTCTTCCACTCAGTCGGCGGCAGAGTGTCTGATCATGCGATAGATTCAATGGTATTTGCCGAAACGACAAAAGAGGAAGCGGGACGGATTTTTTCTGACAGATTACAAGGAACAGGTGTTTCTTATGAAGATGAGAAGAAATTTAAGACGTATACGCTTCAGTTTCTTTGCGGTTTGTATGCGGAGCTCGATTGGGCGATGCAGTTTCATATCAACGCTTTAAGAAACACGAATACAAAAATGATGAAGAGGCTCGGACCTGATACAGGCTATGATTCTATGAATGATGAAGAAATTGCCAAGCCTTTATACAAGCTGCTGAATTCAGTTGAGATGAAGAACAAGCTGCCGAAAACGATTTTATATTCACTTAATCCAAACGATAACTATGTCATCGCCAGCATGATCAACAGTTTTCAGGACGGTGTTACCCCGGGAAAAATACAATTCGGCACAGCCTGGTGGTTTAACGATACAAAAGACGGGATGCTGGATCAAATGAAAGCGTTGTCAAATGTCGGGCTTTTCAGCCGCTTTATCGGTATGCTCACCGATTCCAGAAGCTTTCTTTCCTATACGCGCCACGAATATTTTAGGCGGATCGTCTGCAATTTGATCGGGGAATGGGTGGAAAACGGCGAAGCGCCGTATGATATGGAGCTTTTGGGAAACATTGTTCAGGGAATTTGCTATGACAATGCGAAACACTACTTTCAATTTCAAGAAGAGAAAGCAAACGTGTAACCAAATGTCCGCTCAGCATCACAATCATGTGTCATCCTGAGCGGACCACTACCCGAAAATTCTTAAGACACAGAGGTGGAAGATGCGAACTGAACTGGCAAATAAGGTTGTGTCGATCGAAACGGAGAAAAGGCTTTCATTGAAAGAGAAAATTTCCTATGGTTTTGGTGATTTTGGCAACGGTTTTATGTTTGATCTCGGCCAGATTTATTTATTGAAGTATTTTACTGATGTAGCGGGAATCCCGGCTGCGATGGCCGGCGGCATTTTTTTAGTCAGCAAGCTGTTTGCGGCGATAACAGATCCGATTGTCGGCTCATCAATTGATTATCGCAAAAATATCGGCAAACGGGGGAAATTCAGGCCTTATCTATTAATCGGCAGCATCGTGCTTGCGGTGCTTACTGTTCTTATTTTTCTGTCTCCTAATGTATCAACGACCGGAAAACTGATTTATGCATATGCATCCTACATGATTTGGGGCATCGGCTATTCATTTGTGAATATTCCGTACGGCTCATTAGGGGCAGCGATGACTCAAAATTCTGAGGATCGTACCTCCATTTCGACTTTCCGCCAAATCGGATCACTTGGAGCCTTGTTTATCACAAGTGTGGCTGTGATGCCGCTGCTCGTCAAGTTTGATAATCCGAAGGTCGGCTACCCGGTGGTCATGGGCTTGTTCGCCGCACTCGGTGTGATTTGGTTCTATATTTGCTACCGCAACTGCAAAGAGCGCATTGTCATATCAGAAGCGCCAAAAGAAAAATTAACACTCTCTTCTGTCGTCAAAACATTTATCACGAATAAACCGCTGTTA
This sequence comes from Bacillus sp. TSO22, assembly GCF_020223595.1. Lineage (NCBI taxonomy): Bacteria > Bacillati > Bacillota > Bacilli > Caryophanales > Bacillaceae > Bacillus > Bacillus sp. TSO22. The sequence goes on along the minus strand of NZ_JAHAWO010000009.1, from coordinate 713,741 downwards.
ACCCTTGTCCTGATGACGATTTTTTCAATTTCCGCATACAACATTAAATCCGCCATGCTAGTCTATTTCGCACAATATAATCTGGGCAATGTTGAATTAATGGCTTATATGAACTTTATTATTATCGGTTCTTCCTTTTTGGGCGTCGTATTCCTGCCAAAGCTCGTCAAGATGTTTGGAAAGAAACGAACGGCAATGATCGGCTTCGGCATCAGTGTAGCCGCCGATCTGATCAACTTTATGCTGCCATCAAACGTTTATGTGTTTACGATTCTTGCCAGCATCGCCTTTATCGGAATCAGTATCCCAAATGGCATCACGTGGGCGCTTGTTTCCGATATTATTGACTATGGCGAATGGAAATCCGGTGAACGGAAAGAAGCAACGACATATTCACTTTTTAATTTCTCCAGAAAGCTTGCTCAGTCATTGTCTGGTTTTCTCTCGGGCATCGGTTTGGGGCTTATCGGCTATGTGCCGAATGCAGTCCAGACAGCAAAGGCGCTGATCGGCATCAAAGCGCTTCTGCTTCTGTATCCGGCCATTGCTTTGGCATTAGCGATGATCATTATCGGCTTTCTTTATAAGCTCACAGACCAGCAGCATGCACAGATCGTTCAGGATCTTCATCAAAAGGGCTGACAGCATAATATAAAGAATATTTAAAATAATTTGTAAATAGTATGTATTTGTAAGGGTTTTCACTAGGGGGTGCCCAAGAACTGAAAAGGAAGGAGGCACTTGATTGAAAACGGTAACGATACCGGCTGAGAAGCAAAGGAACTCGTCCGGCAAAAGCTGACCGGTGCTGGTTTGAATGAACGAGACGCTGAAAAAGTAGCAGATGTCCTCGTGCACGCTGATTTACGCAGCGTACATTCGCATGGCGTGCTGCGAACAGAGCACTATGTGAACAGGCTAAGGGCGGGAGGGATCAATCCCGAAGCACATCCTGTTTTTAAAGAGACGGGTCCCGTGACCGGGGTGCTCGATGGTGATGACGGTTTCGGCCACGTGATTTGTGATATGGCAATGGACCGTGCAATTGACATGGCGAAGAAAAACGGTGTCGGCATGGTCACGGCCGTAAACAGCAGCCATTGCGGAGCGCTAAGCTATTTTGTGCAAAAAGCGGCTGACGAAAAGCTGATCGGAATAACAATGACACATACGGACAGTATCGTTGTTCCGTTTGGCGGGAGAACTCCCTTTTTAGGGACAAATCCAATTGCTTACGGCGTTCCGGCTAAGCATAAAAAACCGTTTATTCTGGATATGGCGACCTCCAAAGTGGCTTTTGGGAAGATTCTGCAGGCACGTGAAGAGGGCAAAGACATTCCTGAAGGATGGGGAGTCGATGAAAACGGAGAAGCAGTAACTGATCCTGACAAGGTCGTTTCACTTTCAACATTCGGCGGCCCGAAAGGCTATGGACTCTCAATTGTCGTTGATGTGTTTTCCGGATTGCTGGCGGGCGCGGCTTTTGGGCCTCATATAGCAAAAATGTACAGCGGCCTTGATCAAAAAAGAAAGCTGGGGCATTACGTTTGCGCAATCAATCCGTCCTTTTTTACCGACCGGGATACGTTTTTAGAGCAGATGGATGCCATGCTCGATGAACTGCAGCAGTCACCGCCGGCCGTTGGAGTCGAGAGAGTGTATGTGCCCGGCGAGATTGAGCAGCTGCATGAAGAAAGAAATAAGATACACGGAATATCAATCGCTCGGAGCGTGTATGAATTCTTAAAAAGCAGGTGAGAAAAATGAAAGCGGTTCAAGTGCGAAAAGCGAATGATCTGGTGACAGCGGAGATGAAGAAGCCGGTTCTTTCAAAGGATGATGAAGTGCTCGTAAAAGTCAAGCGAGTCGGGATTTGCGGTTCAGACATGCACATTTATCATGGCACGAATCCGCTCGCCACCCTCCCGAGAGTCATCGGACACGAGGTAACGGGACAAGTCGAGGAAGTTGGTGCGAATGTGCAGAGCCTAAAAGCCGGTGACCACGTTGTGATTGAGCCGATTTCTTATTGCGGAACATGTTACGCCTGCCGCAAAGGGCGTCCGAATGTTTGCGCCAAGCTTTCTGTGTTTGGCGTACATGAGGACGGCGGCATGCGGGAATATATTGTGCTTCCGGAAAGGCAGCTTCACGCGGTCTCAAAGGACTTGCCTTGGGAGGAGGCAGTCATGGCCGAGCCTTACACGATAGGCGCACAGGCAGTGTGGAGAGGCCAGGTGGAAAAAGGAGATACCGTTCTGATCCAGGGAGCGGGGCCCATCGGGATCTGTGTGTTAAAAATGGCAAAGCTGGCGGGCGCTGCCGTCATGATGACTGACTTGAACAACGAGCGGCTGGCATTTGCGAAAGAAAACGGTGCCGACGCTGTCGTGAATGCCCAAGCAGAAAATGTTGCCGAGCGGGTCCGGGAATGGACTGGGAATGAAGGAGCCAATGTGGTCATTGATGCTGTTTGCCTGCCGGCGACTTTTGAGCTTTCAGTTGAGGCCGTTTCTCCGGCGGGACATGTGGTTGTGCTTGGATTTGACGAAAGAGCGGCACAGATTTCTCAGCTGCCGATTACAAAAAAAGAAGTCACGATAACCGGATCGAGATTGCAGACCAATCAGTTTCCAAAAGTGGTAGAGCTTTTGAATAAAGGACGGTTAGCGCATAACGGGCTGGTGACCCATACATTTTCAATAGATGACGTCCATCACGCATTTCAGTTTATCAAGGAGCATCCAGATCAAGTACGGAAAGCTGTCATCACGTTTGATTAATCGACTGAATCCGGAGGTGTAAACATGAATATAACATTCCGATGGTATGGCCGAGGCAACGATACAGTCACACTTGGACACGTGAAGCAAATTCCCGGAGTCAAAGGCATCGTCTGGGCTCTCCATCAAAAACCTGTCGGCGACGTGTGGGAAAAAGAAGAAATCAGAGCTGAGACCGAATATATTCAATCCTATGGTTTTCATGCTGAAGTGGTAGAAAGCGTGAATGTTCATGAAGCGATTAAACTCGGAAACGAAGAACGCGGCCGGTATATTGAAAACTACAAACAAACAATCCGCAACCTTGCTGAATACGGCGTGAAAGTCATCTGCTACAATTTTATGCCGGTTTTTGACTGGACACGCACGGATATGTTCCGTCCTCTGGAAGATGGGTCAACCGCTCTGTTTTTTGAAAAGGCCAAGGTGGAAAGCCTTGAGCCCCAAGAGCTGATTCGGACGGTGGAGCAAGCATCTGACATGACACTGCCGGGATGGGAGCCCGAAAAATTAGCTCGGATCAAAGAGCTGTTTGCAGCCTATAGAACGGTTGATGAAGAACAGCTATGGGACAATCTATCATTCTTTTTGCAGGAAATTCTTCCGGTTGCAGAAAGTCACGGTGTTCAAATGGCCATTCATCCGGATGACCCGCCATGGCCGATCTTCGGACTGCCGCGCATTATCACAGGGGAGGCAAGCTATAAGAGGTTAAAGGCGATATCGGATTCACCGTCTAATTGCATCACCCTTTGTACAGGTTCAATGGGAGCCAATCCCGCTAACGACATGGTGGAGATTGCTAAAACGTATGCCGGCATTGCTCCATTTTCACATATTCGCAATGTGAAAATTTATGAGAATGGCGATTTTATTGAAACATCTCATCTGACGAAAGACGGTTCGATCAACATTCAAGGCGTGATGGAAGAACTGCATAAGCAGGATTACAAAGGATATGTCAGACCGGATCACGGGCGCCATCTTTGGGGCGAGAAATGCCGACCGGGTTATGGCTTATACGATCGGGCCCTTGGCATCATGTACTTGAACGGACTGTGGGACGCATATGAAGCAATGGCAAAAAAAGAGGTGGAAGTATGATCCCTCTGCATGAGAACTTGGCTGGTAAAACGGCTGTTATCACTGGCGGCAGCGGGGTGCTTTGCTCTGCAATGGCACAGGAGCTTGCCCGTCATGGCATGAAGGTGGCGATATTGAATCGGACGGCTGAAAAAGGCCAAGCGGTCGTGAAGGAGATTAAGGAGGCTGGGGGCACAGCATGCTCTGTTTCTGCGGATGTGCTGGACAGGGGGGCACTGGTGCAGGCAAAGGACGACATCCTCGACCGGTTCGGTTCTGTCGATCTGTTAATTAACGGAGCTGGCGGCAATCATCCTGACGCGATAACCGATGTGGAGACATATGAAGAAGCGGGAGAAGGCCAATCCTTTTTTGATATGGATGAGGGAGGCTTTTCAACTGTATTCTCCACCAACTTCACCGGTGCGTTTCTGGCCTCTCAAGTATTTGGAAAAGAGCTGCTGAAGGCCGATTCTCCGGCGATTATCAATCTTTCTTCCATGAGTGCTTATTCACCCATGACGAAGGTTCCGGCATACAGTGCCGCCAAAGCATCGATCAATAATTTTACGATGTGGATGGCCGTTCATTTTGCCGAAACCGGACTGCGGGTGAATGCGATTGCCCCAGGCTTTTTTCTGACAAAACAAAATCATGATCTGCTGATTAACCAAGACGGAACCTTAACCGGCCGTTCTCACAAAATTATTGCGGGAACACCGATGAAGCGCTTTGGAAAACCGGAGGACTTGCTCGGCACGCTTCTTTGGCTGGCGGATGAATCCTATTCCGGTTTTGTCACCGGGATCACCGTTCCTGTCGATGGAGGATTTATGGCTTATTCAGGCGTGTAACGAAAGCAGCGCAACAGAAACTGAACCAACATAGGGGTGAGGTTGAGATGTTCTCAAAAGATAAGCTTCCCGTTATCCTTTTTTTGTTCCTGGCAGGGGTGATTAATTACCTGGATCGCTCGGCGCTTTCCATTGCAGCTCCTTTTATTCAGGATGATCTCACATTGTCTGCCACGCAAATGGGCTTGATTTTCAGCAGTTTTTCGATTGGTTATGCCATTTTTAACTTTCTTGGGGGCGTGGCATCTGACCGCTACGGGGCAAAGCTGACCTTGTTTGTCGCCATGGTCGTTTGGTCGCTGTTCAGCGGAGCAGTCGCCCTTGCCTTTGGTTTTGTCAGCCTGCTGATTATACGCATCCTCTTCGGAATGGGAGAAGGCCCGCTTTCGGCGACCATCAACAAGATGGTGAATAACTGGTTCCCGCCGGCTCAGCGGGCGTCCGTTATCGGTGTGACCAACAGCGGAACGCCGCTCGGGGGAGCCATTTCCGGCCCGATTGTCGGCATGATCGCTGTCGCGTTCAGCTGGAAGGTGTCCTTCGTTCTCATTATGATCATTGGATTAATATGGGCAGTGCTCTGGTTTAAGTTTGTCAAAGAAAAGCCGCCAGCGGCGATGGGGGATGCACCGGCAATCAAAGCAGAAACGTCTCCAGGGGAAAAAATTCCGCTCACCTTTTACCTGAAGCAAAAAACCGTCCTGTTCACGGCGTTTGCTTTTTTCGCTTACAACTACATTCTCTTCTTCTTTTTGACGTGGTTTCCGAGCTACCTTGTCGAAGAGCGGGGATTAAGTGTTGAATCGATGAGCGTCATTACGGTCATTCCATGGATTTTAGGCTTTATAGGCTTGGCAGCTGGAGGATTTGTTTCTGACTATGTGTACAAAAAAACAGCTCGAAAAGGTGTGCTGTTCTCGCGCAAGGTAGTGCTTGTCACGTGTTTGTTTTCATCGGCGGTCCTGATTGGTTTTGCAGGGCTTGTGGCTACTACTGCAGGCGCTGTCACACTTGTCGCTTTGTCAGTGTTCTTTCTCTATTTGACAGGCGCTATCTATTGGGCTGTCATTCAAGATGTGGTTGATCAAAACAATGTCGGTTCTGTAGGCGGCTTCATGCATTTCCTCGCCAACACGGCAGGAATTATCGGCCCGGCTTTAACCGGTTTTATTGTTGACCGGACGGGCACGTTTTCTGGAGCATTTTTGCTTGCCGGAGGGTTAGCTGTCTTCGCTTCACTTGCTGTTATTCGTTTTGTTCGTCCGATCATCAGCAAACCAGCAGGAACAGAAGCGGAGGATTCTGTGTCTTATTAATCTGGAAATATAGTGGGAGAGGCGGTATGTTTGATGATACAATATACAGTAAATAATCGCAGCCGGTATGATAAGGAAGGGAAATAGATGGTAACCATAAAAGATATCGCAAAACTTGCAAACGTATCCCACACAACCGTTTCCAGAGCACTCAACAACAGCCCTTACATCAAAGAACATACGAAGAAAAAAATACTGGAGCTCGCAGCACAGCTCAACTATACACCGAATGTAAATGCGAAAAGCCTGGCGATGCAAAAGTCACATACGATCGGGCTTTTCTTTACAAGCATCACAAACGGAACCTCACACAGCTTTTTTGCTGACACGATCAAAGGCGTAAATCAAGCTATAAGCGAGGATTACAATCTCTATGTGCGCGGCATCGATGATCTGAAAAACTATGACTCTGTTACGCCGATGAGATATGACGGCATCATTTTAATGAGCCAAAGTGACATTGATAATTCTTTTATTTATCATATTCGTGAAAAAAACATCCCGCTCGTCGTGCTGAATCGCGATATTGATGACCGGAGCATCACGAATATTTTGTCCAATGACAAGGAAGGCTCTCAGGAAGCCGTAGAATACTTCATTAAGAACGGACATAAAGACATCGCCATCATCGAGGGGATCGAAGGCTTTAAATCCTCGCAGCAGCGAAAGGAAGGCTACGTAGCCGCATTGATTCATCATCATATTCCGATCAAACATGATTACTGTGTCAAAGGGCAATACGATATGGAAAGCGGCTTTCAAGCGATGGAGCGGCTGCTGGCGCTGCCGAACCCTCCAACCGCTGTCTTTTGCTCGAATGATGACATGGCAATCGGAGCGATGAATGCGATATTCGCAAAGGGCCTGCGCGTCCCTGATGATATTTCAGTGATCGGATTTGATGATATTGGGTTTTCGCAATATATCACGCCAAGGCTTTCAACAGTGAAGCGCCCAGTGGAGAAAATCAGCGTGCTCGGCGCGCAAAAACTATTGTCGCTGATCAGCGAGCCGGAAACAAAAGCGGAAAAAATCTTGGAAAATACAGTGTTTATGGTGCGTGATTCAGTTAGACAATTGACGCCGTGATGCCCCGTTTTTCAGCGGGCATTCTTTATACAGAAAAATGTTAACGTGTGCATAAATAAAAGAGGGAGGCAATGAAGGTGCAGAAGCTGAATAAAAACCTATACGATCACTATACTGAGTATCCGGAAAAAATACTCCAATTCGGAGAAGGAAACTTTCTTCGAGGGTTTGTCGATTGGCAGATTGATCAACTGAATCAACACACTGATTTTAATGGGAGCGTCGCAGTTGTACAGCCAAGAGGGTCAGAAAAAATCAAAAGGTTAAATCAGCAAGATGGTTTATACACGCTTTTTTTACAGGGAATGAAAGACGGAGAAGCGGTAAACGAGCATATGATTATCAACTCAATTAGCCGGGGAATTGATCTGTTTTCTGATTATGAAGCTTATAAAGAATTGGCTTCAAGTGAAGAGCTGAGGTTTATCATTTCCAACACCACTGAGGCCGGTATCGTATGTGATGAAAAAGATCGTTTAGAGGATAGGCCGCAAAGAACATTCCCTGGGAAATTAACTGCCTTTCTCTACTATCGCTATCAGGCTTTCAAAGGAGATCAGACAAAAGGGTGTGTCTTGATCCCATGTGAATTGATTGAGAATAACGGCGAAAAGCTGAAGGAAACGATTCTGCAGTATGCGGATCTATGGAAGCTGGAAGAAGGGTTCACACAGTGGATTCATGAGGCCAACACGTTTTGTAATAGTTTAGTAGACCGCATTGTCCCGGGATTTCCTGTAGACAGCATTGATGAGATTACTGCTGATCTGGGCTATCAAGATGAACTGATTGTTGTAGGAGAGCAATATTATTTATGGGTTATCGAGGGACCGGATTGGATTGGAGAGGAACTGCCCTTTACGGCTGCAGGGCTCCATACAAAGATCGTCAGCGACCTGACGCCTTACCGGACTAAAAAAGTAAGAATTTTAAATGGCGCTCATACAGCAATGACATCAGTGGCTTTATTATACGGCTTAAAAACTGTGCGGGATGCCGTCGAGCATCCGAAAGTGGGGCGGTTGATCAGAGAGATGATTCATGACGAAATTCTTCCTGTTTTAAAAATGGAAGGGCTTTCTCAATATGCTGACGATGTGCTGAACCGTTTCAAAAACCCGTATATTAAGCATTACCTGGAAAGCATTGCATTGAACTCTATTTCCAAATTCAAAACGAGAAACCTGCCGACTATTCAGGAATATGCCGAACAGAAGGGACAGCTTCCTGAACGCTTAGTGTTTTCGTTCAGCGCTCTGCTGTATTTTTATCACGGAAACGAGAAATTGCAGGATGATCCGGCTGTTCTTCAATTTTTCAAAGAGGTGTGGAATCAGGAGAGTGGAGACATGTTTCGTATCGCCTCAAGAGTGTTAAGCGAACAGCGGCTATGGGGGACAGATCTCAACGAGATACCAAAGCTGACTGATAGAGTCGCTGATTATTTGGATCATATTCATGAGCTGGGCATGCAGCTGGCTCTTGAACAATGCTGTACTCAAGGGGGAGAAGTACGATGAAGTCATTTATAAAGATTCATATACAAGATAATGTCCTTCTTGCGCTGCGGGATATCCAGAAGGGAGAGCGGCTGAATGCGGACGGCGTGTCTATTGAAGTGAAGGATGATATAAAAAGAGGCCACAAGATTGCGCTGCAGCCTATCAAAGAAAACGATAGCATCATCAAATACGGGTTTCCAATCGGGCATGCGTCACAAGATATATCGATCGGAGAACATATTCATGTCCATAATACGAAAACAAATCTGTCTGATATCCAAGCATACAGCTATACTCCGAGATTTGATGAGAATCCGTATTCAAATGAGAACCGGACGTTTAAAGGATTTAGAAGAGAGAACGGAAATGCCGGTGTACGAAATGAGTTGTGGATTGTGCCAACTGTCGGCTGCGTCAATGGAATAGCTGAAAAAATGCTCCAGCGTTTTGTCAGAGAAACGGGGGATATCGCTCCATTTGATAACGTGCTCGTGTTAAAACACCAATACGGATGCTCGCAGCTTGGCGACGATCACGAAAATACGAAGCAAATCCTGCTGAATGCCATTCGCCATCCAAATGCCGGCGGCGTCTTGGTGTTAGGGCTTGGCTGTGAAAACAACGAGCTGGCAGGAATGAAGGAAGCACTGCAAGATGTGAACCTGAATCGGGTGAAGTTTCTCGAATCCCAGTCGGTGACCGACGAAATGGAGGCGGGCGTTGCTTTGCTGAAGGAGATTCATGAAGCGGCCAAAGGGGATAGGCGAGAAGACATTCCGCTGTCCGAACTGAAGATCGGGCTGAAATGCGGAGGTTCAGACGGTTTTTCCGGCATAACGGCAAACCCGCTGCTTGGCCGTTTTTCAGATTATATCATTGCACAGGGAGGGAGCACGGTGCTGACGGAAGTCCCGGAAATGTTCGGTGCGGAAACCATCCTGATGCAGCGGGCTGCCGATGAAGAAGTGTTTCATAAGATTGTCCATTTAATCAATGATTTCAAACAATATTTTATCAAACATGATCAGCCGGTGTACGAAAATCCTTCGCCGGGCAACAAAGCAGGCGGCATTTCAACACTTGAGGATAAATCGCTGGGCTGCACGCAAAAAGCAGGGATTTCTCCTGTCGCGGATGTCTTGAAATACGGCGAAGTGCTCAAGACAAACGGGCTGACGCTTTTGAGCGCGCCGGGCAACGACTTGATCGCTTCCTCCGCATTGGCGGCTGCCGGCTGCCAAATTGTCCTGTTTACAACGGGGAGAGGCACACCGTTCGGCACCTTCGTCCCGACAGTGAAGGTAGCCACAAACACCCAGCTGTACGAGGCGAAGCCGCATTGGATTGATTTTAACGCAGGTCTTTTAGCAGAGGATGATGTTCATGAGGAATATGTGCTACGAGAGTTTATCCACTATATGATTGAGGTGGCAAGCGGTCAACTTGTGAATCATGAAAAAAATGATTTCAGAGAACTCGCCATTTTTAAATCAGGTGTGACGTTATAATGAAGAAGGCTATCCTCCGAGGGGATAGCCTTCTTCATTAAATCAATTTTAAGCCGCTGATCAAAATGATGGACGCCATAATAAATTGCAGCGGGCGCGGGGAGAATCGAGGCGAGAGATGGCTCCCGATCAGCACGCCGGGAATCGAACCGATCAGCAGATTAGCTGCCAGCATGTAATCCACGCTTCCGAAGCTTGCGTTCAAAATGCCGGCTACCGTAACGAGAAGAAAAGCATGAGCGATATCTGTTCCGACAATCTGTGACGCTTTCATGTTAAATAAGTAAATCATGGCGATTGCAAATAGTGAGCCGGAACCGATTGATGTTAATCCGACAATAAATCCAAACACAACACCAATGAGAATCGTCAGCGCCCGCTTGTTTTCAAGCGGCATCAGCTGCCAGCGGTTTGGGCGAAGTTTTCGATCCAAAAACAAACGAACGATGATTGAAATGGCAACTAGCGTTAACACATAGCCAAGAGCGTGCTTTATAATTTCTTCCTGATGCTGATGAAAGGCGGGGAACAAATGCAGTATGCCAATGGCTAGCGAAGCACTCGGAATACTGCCGATGGCTAAGTATTTTACCAATTTAAAGTTAATCGTTTTCTGCCGCCAATGGGAGGCAACGCCAAACAGCTTTGTGATCGAGTTATATACAAGATCCGTCCCGACCGCGATGGAAGGATTAATTCCAAGCACAATTAAAAGAGGAGTTAATAAGGCGGCTCCGCCCACTCCCGTCAATCCGACTAAGGCTCCGACAAACAAACCCATCAATATGATGCTTACACTCATGATAAAGGCCTCCTGAAAACCCGACTATTTTTATCAGATTATATATGATTAGGTCATGTTAATCAATTAAATTTTTTGAATTTTTGTACGTTAGCTGCTTGAAATATTGGTTTGCTCAATATCTTTATTCATTTGCCCTATAATGAGTGTCTGGACGAGATACGGAAGTGAGCCGGAGGCACAAAAAAAGATACCCTAAATAGGTATCTTTTTTCTCGTTTCCTTTACATGCGCTGCTGATAGAAAGGAAGCTCCGTATGGCCCAGTTCCCGCACATAAACAAACAAGTTGCCTTTATGGTGAATTTCATGCTCCATTGCAAGCTGAAGCAGTGCGCTGCCTGTGATTTTTCTGCCAAAAGTTGCTGTCAGATCAATTTCTCTGTCCAGCTGCTCTTCTGTCAGCTGTTCAAGGATTGCGACCGTTTTTTCTGTATATGTTTTTGCCAGAACATTGAGATCTGTTTCTGTTTCTTCCTGCTTGTTTTGAAATGGTGAGGCATTGCCTTCTTTAATGACATTTGCAAATAAGTGGAAAGACGTAAGGATGTGTTTGACCAGCTCTTCCGCTGACATTGACGTTTCAGCCGGTTTGTAGCCGTAATGGTCTTTGCTGATTTTTTCAGCAAGCTCATTGGTCACGTTTCGATGGGATAAAAAATGGCTGACAATTTGATTGGATTGACTCAATATGATCTCCTCCATATATAAAAATAAATGGTGCAATGAAATCCTATATCAATGGTTATCAATTCACAAGTAATATGCTGTGTGATGCAGTTCTGAAATTTTCATTTTGTTGCGGTTAGCCGAAATTCGACAATTGCGGTCTTTTTGCGTTCTTCTTTTTCTTGTAAATATGATAAAATATGACATATCTCGGGTAACTCAAAAGGGGGGATTAATTGAGGATGAAGCAAACGATTCCGTCCTCTTATGTCGGGCTTAAAATTAATGAATGGTATACCCATATCCGGCAGTTCCACGTCGGTGAGGCCGAACGGGTCAAGCTCGAAGTAGAAAGAGAAATCGAGGATATGGAAGAAGACCAAGACTTGCTGCTGTATTATTCTTTAATGGAGTTCAGGCATCGTGTCATGCTGGATTACATTAAGCCTTTTGGAGAGGACACTTCGCAGCTAGAGTTTTCAGAATTATTAGAAGACATCGAGGGGAATCAGTACAAGCTGACAGGGCTTCTCGATTATTACTTTAATTTTTTTCGAGGAATGTATGAATTTAAGCAAAAAATGTTTGTCAGCGCCATGATGTATTATAAACGGGCAGAAAAGAATCTTGCCCTCGTCTCGGATGATATTGAGAAGGCCGAGTTTGCTTTTAAAATGGCCGAGATTTTTTACAATTTAAAACAAACCTATGTTTCGATGAGCTACGCCGTTCAGGCATTAGAAACGTACCAAATGTATGAAACGTACACCGTCCGCAGAATCCAATGTGAATTCGTTATTGCAGGAAATTATGATGATATGCAGTATCCAGAAAGAGCATTGCCCCACTTAGAACTGGCTTTAGATCTTGCAAAGAAAGAAGGCAATCCCCGCCTGATCAGTTCTGCCCTGTACAATCTCGGAAACTGTTATGAGAAAATGGGTGAGCTGCAAAAGGCAGCCGAATACTTTGAGAAATCCGTTTCTATTTGCAAGTCGGAAAAGTTCGATAATCTTCCGCATTCTATCTACTCTTTAACACAGGTTCTGTATAAACAAAAAAATGATGCCGAAGCGCAAAAAAAGTATCGTGAAGGATTGGAAATCGCCCGTCAATACAGTGATGAATTATTTGTGGAGCTTTTTCAATTTTTACATGCGTTATACGGAAAAAACATTGACACAGAATCAGTCTCACACACCTTTCAATTTCTAGAAGAACATATGCTGTATCCTTATATTGAAGAGCTGGCGCATGATGCTGCCCAATTCTATATAGAAAACGGACAGCCCGAAAAAGCACTTTCATTTTATGAGAAAATGGTGCACGCACAAAAACAAATCCAGAGAGGAGATTGTTTATATGAAATCTAAATGGATGTCAGGTTTGTTGCTCGTTGCGGTCGGGTTTAGCTTTACTCAGGTGATGGTCCATTCAGGAGAAACAGCAGACACAGAGGGCAAAACATTTCATATTGCGGCCCGCAATCAAACATAAAGAGAAAAAAAGACCCTCCGGGGTCTTTTTTATTTCAGCTTCCATTCTTTTATGGTCAGCTCAGAAGATCCGCTTGCCACCAGAGGATCTGCATGTCCGATTTCCGCCGCCTCTTCCAGCGAATCTGCTAGGATGACGTAGGCTCCGCCTGTGGCATCGCTGAATGGTCCGAACATTTTTAAGCGCTTTTCTGCCTGTAGACGGTCCAAAAATTCATAGTGTCCGGCTACATGCTCCTGATTGAAATGATCTGTTCTCGTTGTCAGCATTAAATATGTATTCATGACCTACCCCTCCTATTGAACTTCAGTTTAACACAATTATCCATATAGCGGTGACGGATGATATGAGCTTTTCGTCCTACGAATGCCACCTATTGGTGAAAAAGAAAAAGGAGAGATGATAGGTGAGCGTTCAAGTGAAGAAAAATTTGGTTTCTGAAGCGAAATACGCGCTGAAGTGCCCTAATGCGATGTCCGCTGAATACATTACCATTCACAACACGGCAAACGATGCGTCAGCGGCTAATGAAATCAGCTATATGATTGGGAATACCAGCTCGACAAGCTTTCATTTTGCAGTGGATGATAAGGAGGTGATTCAAGGTCTGCCGCTTAACCGAAACGCCTGGCATACCGGTGACGGCACAAACGGTACAGGAAACCGCAAATCAATCGGCGTTGAGATTTGCTACAGCAAATCGGGAGGCCCTAAGTACGAGGCGGCCGAAGCCTTGGCGATTTCATTTGTCGCGCAGCTTTTGAAGGAGCGCGGCTGGGGAATCGATCGGGTGAGAAAGCATCAGGACTGGAGCGGAAAGTACTGCCCGCACCGCATTTTATCAGAGGGACGCTGGGATCAAGTGAAGGCGGCAATTGAAAAGGAATTAAACGGAGGCGAATCAGCGAAAAAGGCTTCAGTCTCTTCTTCGGCGTCTGAATACCATGTGAAAAAAGGCGACACACTGTCGGGTATTGCCGCATCACACGGTGTCAGTGTGAAAACGCTGCAAAGCATAAATCATATCACTGACCCGAATCACATCAAAGTCGGACAGGTAATAAAACTGCCTCAGACGGCATCTGCTTCTAAAAGCCATGCCGCGTCTTCCTATCCGCTCCCATCCGGAGTGATCAAAGTGACAAGCCCGCTGACGAAAGGGACAAATGTAAAGCAGGTGCAGAACGCTTTAGCTGCCCTTTATTTTTATCCTGATAAAGGAGCGAAAAATCACGGCATTGATGGCGTTTATGGCCCGAAAACAGCAAATGCCGTGAAACGTTTTCAGTCTGTCAGCGGAATAACGGCAGATGGGATTTACGGTCCGAAAACAAAAGTGAAAATCGAGGAAAAGCTGTAATCAATAAAACGGAAGCTGCCCAGCTTCCGTTTTCATCTTACATACAAACTGCAGCAAGCACTTTTTGAATATCATAAATGCTTTCATCTTTTTTAAACTGCTTTGAGACAGCGGGAAGTTCCGCGCCGGAAATCCAAATTTTCAGCTCTGAATCAAGGTCAAAGCGGCCGGCGGTTTCCACACTGAATCTGGAAATGCTTTTGTACGGAATCGATTGAAATTCCGTTTTCTTGCCTGTGATGCCCTGCTTATCTACAAGAATAAGCCGCTTCTCAGTAAAGACAATTAAATCGCGAACCAGCTTAAACGCGGCATCAACATTCTCACCCTCCAGTAAAATATGAGCCACCTCTTCTTTCGCCGCAGCCGTTGACAGTGTTGACGCATTGCCAAGTAATCCATCAATAAATCCCATGATATACCTCCTGATACGTATTCTATCAAATCATACTATAAAAAGGTTTTCATTCATAGATGAGTAGAGTAAACTGGTGCTGACTGGTAAAGGAGAGCGTTCAAAATGAAAGATATGTATGACAGCTTTGCAGCCCTTTCTGCTTCTGAATCAGAGTACCGGATTATTTATGAGGAAAAAAACGGAAGTGAACATATCGTCCTCGGTCCTCACGGCGGCAGAATTGAACCTGGCGTCAGTGAGCTGGTGCGGGCATTTTCTGAACAATGTTCCATTTATTTGTTTGAAGGTGTAAAGAAGCGAAACAACCGTTCCTTGCACCTGACAAGCACTCGTTTTGACGAGCCGCTGGCTTTAGAAAAAGTGAACGCACACCATTATGCATTAGCATTTCATGGGTATCATGATCCAAAAACACCGCATACATTGGTCGGAGGCGCGGATCGTAAAAAAGCCAAGCTCATTTTTGAGCGGCTGATTGAAGCGGGCTTCAGTGCCGAGCTCACGAGTGAGAAAGACCGGCTGGCAGGTGTGCATCCGAAAAATATTGTCAATCGGACGAAAAGGGAAATGGGACTGCAATTGGAAGTAAGTACGGCACAGCGAAAAGCATTGTTCCGCAATTTTGGCTGCCGTGATGAAAGTTACACACAAAACGATTTGTTTTGTCGATATGTGGAAGCTGTTAAGCTTGGTTTTTATGATTGAATGAAACGGACCTGCACGAGCGGCCTATTCCTTCATACGCTGGGGTTGTGCGATAGTGCAGGGAGGAATGAATATGTTTTATCATATTAAAGAGCTTCAATATCAGGCAAAACCAGCTCATCCCGATCCGGTTTATGCGAAAAAACTTCAAGAGGTGCTGGGCGGCCAATTTGGCGAGATCAGTGTCATGATGCAATATTTGTTTCAGGGGTTTAACTGCAGGGCGGACGCCAAGTATAAAGATTTGTTATGTGATGTGGGAACGGAAGAGATCGGGCACGTGGAAATGCTGGCTACGATGATTTCCAGGCTTCTGGATAATGCACCCGCTGATGTACAGGAGGATGCTTATAAAAGCAATCCCGCTATTGCAGCAGTAATGTCAGGGATGAATCCTCAGCACGCTATTGTGTCCGGCTTGGGTGCGATGGCATCAGATAGTGAGGGCTATCCGTGGAATGCAAAATACATTATATCGAGCGGAAATCTGTTGGCTGATTTTCGCGCAAACTTAAATGCGGAAGCCCAAGGGCGCCTTCAGGTGACACGGCTTTATGCCATGACTGATGATCCCGGGGTAAGAGATATGCTGTCATTTTTGATTGCAAGGGATACTTATCATCAAAATATGTGGTATGCAGCCATTAAAGAGCTGGAAGAAAGAGAACGCGATATTGTCGTTCCAACGACGTTCCCGCGTGAGCTTGAAAAGCGGGAAGTGGCCTATGACCTGTTTAACTTTTCCAGAGGGGATGAGAGCTCACAAGGAAGATGGGCTCATGGCGAAGCCTTTGACGGCCGGGGTGAGTTCAGGTATATCCCGGCTCCGATTGCGTTCGCATCTGCGCCTCATCTTAAACCGGCGCCAATGTGGCTGCAGAATACCATGCCTCCGATGTCGAAATATTAATATCTATGCCGGGCTGAGGGCAAATGTCCCCAGCCCGTTTTTGATCAGCTGTATTTGCCGATTTGATATAACGCTTTTTCTTCAGCGACCTGCAAGTGCTGCTGATCGACTTCCTCGTACGCATTTGGCCGCTTATGTGATAATAAGTAAGCGAGCCGCTTCTGAAATTGAATACCTGCTTTACGCCGTTCAAACATTTCAAGCCTTTTTTCAGCAAATTCCTTTGTTACCCGGAATACCGTCGCGATTGTGGCAAGCGCTTGGCTTCTCCATTGCGGCAGTTCCATCTGCAACAGCATAAAGGTTGGCACACAGAAGTGGTACATAAATTGATTCGCTTGAAATTCCTGCAGTTCCCTGAAGAGCTTGTTCATCTGAAAATGATTTCCTGCATGCTTTAACACGTGGCACAGTTCATGGCCAAAATCTTCCCATTGCTCTTCCCGTGATTTTCTTTGGTTCAATACGATACTGTACATGCCGTCGTATTTGACCATCATGCTCCCCATATCCTCAAAATGAACCCAAATATCCAGGTCCTGTGCGATTTTCAGCATGTCAATGTGATGGGGAGAGGTGATGCCCAGTCGGCTGTATAAATTTTTAACGTATTCCTCCAGATGTGATAAGTAATCGCCCAATTGAATACTCCCTTTCGAACATATGTTCTGTTTTTAGCGAGAAAGAAAAGCCCGTATAGGACTGGAAAGTGTGTTGAAATCTTTCCCTTTTCTTTAAAAAATAAACACTTTTTTCTTTATATCGGTCTATTTTTTATATGTTTTAGAGAACAGAGAAATGTTTATTTATTTTTCGGTTTGCGGTTCTTCTCTTTTTCTTTTAAATAGTTGATAAATTCGATGGCCTGCTGTTTGCTTTCAGGGGAAAAATCCTGCATATCACGGTATGCAAGCTGCAAGTCCGGATCTGAGAACATATCATCCTCGGATGTTTTGTCTTTCCCTGTTAATAAGTAATCAGTCGTTACTTGAAAGTAATCAGCCAGCTTTTGGAGTGTGTCGTAATCAGGTTCGCTTCGCCCGTTTTCATAGTGGGAATATCGTGCCCGTGACACACCGATGTGAGATGCGATTTCTTCCTGTGTCCTTTTCCCTCTGAGACTCTTCAATCTGCTGCCTATCATACTATGACCTCTCTTTTTTAAACTCCCTAAGTTACTTATGATTATAGATACAATATGTATCAAAATAAAGTTATGATAAAAAAAGTATCAAAAATAACTTGATGATACGGATTGTATCGTTTATACTTGGTAACAGTTGATACGGAATGTATCAAAAAAGATCAGGAGAGTGACCACATGTATCCGATCCAAATTGTTTTTAGTAAAAATCCCATAGATCAGCGCTATCTCGGACAATCCGGCGGCACCATCTCGTTTACGGCATGCGGCCTTCCGGTGTTCCACTTTGAAACGCAAGAACAGTTTCAAACATACATGAAGTTAAAAGGAGAAGCGGCATACAATGAGAGTCGATAAAAGCTATCCTTTTCCTACGTATTCAGGGTTATTGAATTCAGAACATTATGACAAAATTGGTCCGGCGCTATGGCTGTTTCTCTGGTTCATCAGCTCTACAACAAAAGAAATTGAAAAAGACGGAGTAAACTGGGGAATCGTGCTCGGCCATAAGCCATTAAAAGCGAGAGAAATGGCGGCTGTATTCGGTGTGAGTGAAAAAACCGTCAGAAGATGGCTGGAGCTTCTCGAAACTCATAAGTACATAAAGGCTGTCCGTGCGCCATACGGACTGATGATTTCAGTAAAGCATTCCAAAAAATTCAGCTTCAGATCGGACAAAACTGCACACCAGAGCATAAAGGAACGGCCATTTTCGCCGCAGGCACCGGACACAGACGTCCGTTCAGATAAAGATAAAACAAACACATATACTGCTGCTGATGATGCAGTGGATCACATTGCGAAGCGGTTTACACAATTACGGTCGGCTCAAGAAGGACGCACCGTGTATCCTTCCTCAAGAGATTATCAAGCCATCGCCCGTATTGTCGCCATCGGCGTTCCTGTGACGCAAACAATCAAATGGCTTGAGGAATGCTTTCAAGCCTTTGAAAACCGCCGAACCGCCGCTTCAGAAACAATCAAGGCCTTTCGCTACTGCTCGAAATTCATTGAAGACCGATTTTTCGCGCAGCAGGCCAAAAAGAATGTCGCAATTCAACATGAGAGGATGAAAAAACATGACAAAACGAACAATCGAGCAAATTTTGGACGAGCTGAGAAAAGGGAGACGTCCATTACTGGCGGACAAACCGGCCGAATCAGACGCAAGCCGGTATGATTGCCCGCGATGCAAGGATCAGGGAGGCTATCTCATCTGCCAGAACGGCCTGGAAGTCTGGACGATGTGCAGCTGCATGGCAGAACGGAAAGTGAAGCGGCTGCTCGGTGCTAGTGAGATTACCCCCGCCTTCAGACAGCTGGGCTTCAAAGAATTCTGCATTGAGGGAAAACCGCAGGCCATAAAAGATGCGTTTGAATGCGCAAAAGAGTATGTGGCGGATTATGAACAAATCAAGGACGCCCGGAAAAACAGCATCGGCCTTTTAGGACAGCCCGGATCGGGGAAAACGCACCTTTTGACCGCTGCTGCCAATGAATTGATGAAAACACGCCATGTGCCGGTCATTTATTTTCCATTCGTGGAAGGCTTTACCGATCTTAAAAATGACTTTGATCTTTTGGAAGCGAAGCTGAACCGGATGAAGCAGGCAGATGTGCTGTTCATAGATGACCTGTTTAAACCGGTTAATGGCAAACCCCGTGCCACAGATTGGCAATTAGAGCAAATGTATTCGGTACTCAATTACCGCTACTTAAATCATAAACCGATTTTGCTTTCGAGCGAGCTGACGATTGAAACACTTGTACGGGTCGATGAAGCGCTCGGCACGAGAATCTACGAAATGTGCAGCGATTATTTAGTGATTATCAAAGGAGCAGCCTACGAGCTGAACCATAGATTGGAGGGCGTCAGATAATGTGCAAGCTTTGTCAGACGAAGAAAGTCATTGTGGAACATACCGGGATTGGAGCTGTTTTTCATCCATGTCCGAACTGCCGATCCGGCACTGACTTAACGCCGGTCATTCAAAAGCTGGAGCAAATGCTGACAGCGGGAAAAGCGAGGCTGAATGTCCGTGATTAAACAGCTGACAGCTTTAATTGCTTTGCTGTTTCGGGCAAAGCGAACAGAAAAAAACATTGAACAATGGTATAAGGATGACGGGAAGTGAAAGTAATGGCAAAAAAACAAGCAAAGAAAAGCCCTGCGCCGTGGCATGCTGTCCCGTGCGGGGATACGAAACCGATCTATATTTATTCAGCATACAGTGAAGAAGAAAAAGAAAGATTCCCATATTCAAACGGGCGGCTGATCGCCGCTGTATTCGACCTCAGCTCTTATTCGCAAAAAAGCAATGCCGCTTTGATGGCGGCTGCGCCTGAACTGCTGGAAGCGTCTAAAGCAGCTCTTGATTTTCTGAAAGGGAATTCTGTTCATTCTAAGGAGCGCATCATTCAGGTATTAGAAAAGGCCAAAAAAAGCGCTGAATCAGAAAGGGAGGAAAAGAAACATGATCAGTCCTAAAAAACTGCTGCATATCGATTCCATCACGCTGGAAAGCCAGCTGGAGGACGGAAAAATCCGCCTGATTATTGTGGATGGCATCAAGCAGGAAGCATGGATCACAGAAGCGCCGGAGCACGGAAAAACGCTCGTCGAAACGAGAAAGGGAGACCTTGCCCGCGTGGAATTTGAGATCGGCTACAAATTAAATTAAAGCGAAAACAGAATACGTCCAAGACGGAAAGCCTGCGGACACTGATCAACTGCACAGCATTTGTGCGTTGATTGGTGTCCGTTTTTTATTGCCGAAAATGAGGAGGATCATAGAATGCAAGACTTACTATTTGAATATAAACGCACACTAAAACAAACAAGAACACAATATAAACCGCTCGCTGAAGCAGATGAATCCATGCTCTCGGCTGAAGAGATGAAGGATAAAAAAATCATCAGAAATATCATCACGGATCTTGAATATGTAACAGAATGGCTTGAAAAAGGAAGACAACCCGGCATCAGACGGGCGATTGACCGTCGTGATGCCTACCAGCGGCTGATGATCAAGGATCCGAGAATTATCGAATCATTTTCCAGCACGATGATGGTCGAGCCGGACGGAAAGGTATCAGAAGAAGACAGAGAGAGAATCCGAGAAGCGTTAGCCTTGTTAACAGACAGAGAAAAAGAAATGTTTTTATTGCATAAGGTAGAATGCTTTTCTTATGAACGGATCGCTGATCTTCTCGGCGTGAAAAAATCGACTGTGCAAACAACTATCAAACGAGCAATCGTAAAAATGCAAAGACAGCAGGAGGAAATGAATCGATCGCTTGCCTGAAAGCTTGTCATACGTTTGCCACCTATAAGTGAATAGAGCATGACACATAAGCGGCTGGCAAGATCAGCCGCTTTTATGAATAGACATCCATGCTGGAGGTGGCGGTGATGCCGTAGCATGAAAACACAACAGCGCGAACAAGCATTAGCAATCTATCAACAACATCAGGGAAACATCACAAATCGGGCGATTGCGGATATAATCGGCGTTTCTGCGAAAACAATCGGCATCTGGAAAAAACAAGACAAATGGAAAGAGGCTTTGTTTTCTGAAACCAGTAACGAACAAAAACAGCGCCGGATAGACAATGATGAATTAAATGAACGCCAGCGGCTGTTTTGTCTGTATTACGTCAAAAGCTTCAATGCCACACAGTCAGCAATCAAAGCGGGCTATTCTCCGGACAGCGCCCATGTGACGGGCAGCCGGCTGTTAAAGAATGAAAAGGTCGCTGCTGAAATCAGACGCATTAAAAAAGAAATGGTCAATGAAATGTTTATTGAAGCGATGGATGTGCTGCAGGTTTATATCAAGATCGCGTTTGCGGATATTACGGACTATGTGACCTTCGGAAAAAAAGAGGTCCAGGCTGTCGGGAAATCGGGGCCGCTGTTTGATGAAGATGATAATCCGATTATGAAGGAAATCAGCTTTGTCGATGTCAAAGATTCCGGGCTTGTTGACGGCACCATTGTGACGGAAGCGAAGCTCGGCAAAGAAGGCATCGCCATCAAGCTGGCCGATAAAATGAAGGCGCTCGAGAAGCTGTCCTTATATTTCGATTTGTTTCCGGATCAATTTAAACAAAAAATTGAAAACGAGAAATTAAAGCTTGCCAAACAAAAAGCAGAGAAAACAGATGACAGCCAGGAGCCGATTGAAATCATGATTAAACGAAAAGAGGACAAGCCATGATTGTAAAAGAAATCAACCCTCATTTCGAAGATTACGTATTCAATTGGGAGCAGACGTACCAGTTTCTCGTCGGCGGATACGGCTCATCCAAAAGCTATCATACCGCATTGAAAATCGTGTTAAAGCTGCTGAAGGAAAAACGGACGGCTCTTGTTATCCGCGAGGTGTTTGATACCCATCGGGATTCGACCTTCGCCTTGTTTCAAGAGGTGATTGAAGAGCTCGGCCTCACAAAGGCTGTGGCATCCCTTTCTTCCCCGCTGCAGCTGCGTTTTCAAAATGGCAGCCGGATCATGTTCAAAGGAATGGATAATCCGGCAAAATTAAAATCGGTTCATAACATTTCATTAATATGGATTGAAGAATGCTCAGAGGTGAAGTATGAAGGCTTTAAGGAATTAATCGGCCGTCTTCGCCACCCCGAGCTGAAGCTTCATATGATCTGCACCACCAATCCCGTCGGCACCTCCAATTGGACGTACCGGCATTTTTTTCGGGATGAACGCAATAAACGGTTTGTGCTGGATGACAGCGAGCTGTACGAAAAGCGGACGATTGTCAAGGGAGATACGTATTATCATCATTCCACAGCAAACGACAATCTCTTTCTCCCGAGAAGCTATGTGAAACAGCTTGACGAACTCAAGGCGTATGATCCTGACCTGTACCGGATTGCCCGCAAAGGCCGATTCGGCGTCAACGGGATCAGGGTGCTACCGCAGTTCGAAGTGCTCCCGCATGACCAAGTAAAAGAACGTATCGCAGCCATCAGCAAGCCGATTTTTCGCACAGGCATGGATTTTGGGTTCGAGGAATCCTACAATGCCGTCGTCCGGCTTGCCGTCGACCCTGAGAAAAAATACCTCTACATTTATTGGGAGTATTATCAAAACAAAATGACAGATGACAGGACGGCTGAGGAGCTGCGTGAGTTTATTGACACACAGGAATTGATCAAAGCCGACTCGGCTGAGCCGAAAAGCATCCAATATTTCCGCCAGCAGGGCTTTCGGATGGTCGGAGCCAGAAAGTTTCCCGGCTCCAGGCTTCAATATACCAAAAAGGTGAAACGATTCAAAAAGATCTTCTGTTCGGACCGCTGTGAAAATGTCATCTATGAGCTCAAGTCGCTAACGTATGCTAAAGATAAAAACGGCGCGCTGATAGAGGATGAATTCACGATTGACCCGCATACGCTTTCTGCCATTTGGTATGCGCTTGATGATTATGAGGTTGCTGATATGAAAGAGACAGCAAACAAACGTATCCGGCCGAACCGGGAAAGGAGGAGGTCATAAATGATGCACAATCAAACAGTCAGAGCCACTGTGTTCAAAGCCAATTCCGCCGCTCCTCAGACAAAGCAAATCTATGAAGATGACTTTTCTGAGCTGTACGGAGAGGATATTATCGCACCGCCCTACAATATCATCGAGCTCAAAACCATTGCTGAATACTCGACCATTCTTCAGCAATGCATAGATGCGTACAGAGTCAATATTACAGGTTTTGGCTTTGATGTTGAGTATACGTTTGATGTTAACGCCACTGACGTTGATCAGGCGAAAAAGAAAAGGGCGGAAAAAGACTGGGCCAGACTTGAAGCCTTTTATAAATGTCTTCATTTTGACGAATCAGCCGAAATGATTTTAGGCTATGCCATCGAAGACAGAGAAAAAACAGGCAATGGCTTTATGGAAGTGCTTCGGGACGGGATGGGAAAACCGGCTGGCATCGAATATTTAGATGTGAAAAATATGCGTGTATGCGGAGCCGGCGAGCCTGTTGAAGTATCTTTTATGTATGAAGAAAACGGAAAAGTGAAGAGAATCAAAAGGCAAAAACGTTTCCGAAAATATGTGCAGATGATCAATGGAAAAAAAGTATTTTTCAAAGAATACGGTGATCCGAGAAAAATGGACATGCGCACGGGTGAATATGTGAGCACATTGGCAGAGAAATATCAAGCGAATGAAGCCATTCACCTCAAAATCGGAAGCGGCGTATACGGCGTGCCGCGCTGGGTAGGCAATATCGTCAATCTATACGGAGCGCGAAAAGCGGAAGAGCTCAATTTTATGTATTTTAAGCAGGGCCGTCACGTCCCCGCTGCGATCACAGTGGAAAACGGGATGCTGTCGGAAGCTTCTTATCGGGAGCTGCAAGAATACATGAATGATCTTGAAGGCGTGGAAAACGCCCACAAATTTCTCTTGATTGAAGCGGAAGGAATCGCGAAAGAGAAGGATCTCCACGGGGGAGAGGATATTACGCCGGTGTCCGTGGAAATCAAGTCCTTGGCGGAAATTCTCCAGAACGACGCCTTGTTTCTTGAGTACGATGAAAAAAGCAGAAATAAGCTGCGCTCGGCGTTCCGCCTCCCGCCTCTGTATACAGGCGAGGCGCAGGAATACAACCGGGCGACAGCTGATACCGCTAGAAAAATTACGGAGGAGCAGGTCTTTCAGCCGGAGCGAAAAACGCTCGTGAATAAACTGAACACGCTGCTTTTGCCGGAGCTGAATATCCATGACGTCAGGCTGACATTAAAAGGACCGGACTTTCGTGATCCGCTTGAGATTGCGAAAGTGCTCGGTCCTTTTATTACAGCCGGAGCGGTCTCGCCGAATGATTTACGCGACCTTGCGGGGCGGGTGCTTGGCAAAACGCTGGAGGAGTGGCCTGAGGAAATCTATAAACGGCCTGCAGGACAGGATGTGGAAAAGGCAAACCTGACTGCGCTCATGCAGGAGCTGAAAGAAAGCATCGAAGCGATCAAAACGTCCTGAAGGGAGGTGAATCAAGCAGGTGGCGCGGGAATTAAGAAATGCCAAAATCAGCTTTGTCAGTTATGTAGACAAGGCGGCTAATCAGACAGAATTTTTCTTTACGAAGTCAGACGGACCTCCGTCATTTGAAAAAAAGGTTCGGCTGTTTACAAAAAGTGAGCAGGATGAACAAAAGCTCGTGTACGGAATCGTGTATGAGCCTGATGTTCCTGATGCCCACGGCGATTATATGACCGCTGAGGAAATTGAAAAAGCGGCGCACGGCTTTCTCGCGGAGGCACGGGAGATTGATATCAATCACAGCTTTGAGGGCGGAACCGGCGTCGTGGTCGAGTCATATGTGGCGCCCGATGATTTTATGATCGGGTCAAAACGGATTACAAAGGGGTCGTGGGTGCTCGTGACAAGAGCGTCTGACGAGGTGTGGGAACAGATCAAGGCTGGAATCATCACCGGCTACAGCATGGCGGGCACTGCTGATGTGTATGAAGAAGAACCGGTTGAAAAAGCGGGATTCTTCAGTGTATTCAAGCAGATGCTGACTGACAAAACAGGGAAGGAGACTGAAGAAATGAGAAAAGAAGACATGAAAGAATCATTCGAGCATGCGCTTTACCCTCTGCTCAAACGGCTTGAGCGGATTGAAAAAAACACAGACACGGAGGAAAAGCCGGAGCAGACGGGTGATGACGAGCGTCTGAAAAAGCTCGTTGAGGACATGCTTGCCCCGCTGATCGAACGAATCGAAGCTTTGGAAAAAGCGCGAGGCACGTCTAAGCAGCCAGCGGACGATGCGGGCAACAATACAGAGCAAGTCAAAAAATCAATCTGGAGCGGACTGCTGTAAAACCAGTCAAAGAGGAGGAAATCAATTGAGAAATCAAGAGATCATTCGGAAAGCGGAAATGTCGCTTTCTGCTTTAAAAAGCGGCGGACTTATGAACCCTGCGCAAGCATCGGCTTTTATCCGCATGGTGCAAAACACGCCGACCATTTTCAGTGAATCCCGCGTGATTCAAATGGAAAACGACTCGCAAAAATTTGAGAAAATCGGCTTCGGCCAGCGTATTCTGCGGGCTGCACAAGAAGGAAAAGCACTGTCAAATGACGAGCTGACAGTTCCAACGACAAGCACTGTCCAGCTGAACACGAAGGAAGTCATTGCGGAAATCAACATTACGTATGACACACTCGAAAACAATATTGAAAAAGACGGCCTTCAGCAGACGATCATGCAGATTTTAGCAGAGCGTGCAGCCGTTGATATTGAGGAGCTAATTGTAAACGGTGATACAGCATCAGATGATCCGTATCTGGCGCAGCTGGACGGCATCCGCAAACAAGCGGTGTCCCACATCGTTGACATGAACGGTGAAGAACTGTCCAGAGCGACATTCAAGAAAGGCTTAAAGGCTGTTCCGCCGAAATATTTGCGCATCCCTCAGGAATTCAGATTCTATACGTCGCACGGCTTAGAAGTTGAATGGAAGGACCGCGTGGCAGACCGCCAGACAAACCTTGGGGACCAGGCTGTTCAGGGCGGCTTGTCAACAGCATTCGGCGTACCGGTCAAAGGGGTATCCAATATTCAGCCGTACACAGTCGGTGAGGGAGACGCGCAATATGACGCTTCCGATATCATTCTCACCCATCCGAAAAATATCATTCTCGGTTTCTCCCGCAATATCCGAATTGAAGTCGACAAAGACATTCGCTCCCGTAAATTCATTATTGTCTTAACGGCCAAGCTGGACAGCAAGTTCGAGGAAGAGGATGCCTGCGCTAAATTAATTAACATAAAAGAATAATAGAAACGGGGTGGTCAGCTCATGCTCATTGAACCGACTGACGTAGCCTCCTATTCGGTCTATGATCGAGTAAAAAACAGACAGGAAGAACTGCTGGCGCAGGATATCATCGAGGCGGAAGCGGAAGCGGCTCTCATCACGGGCCATCGCTTTGAAGACAGCGTTTATGACCCGCTGCCCGACAAGGCGAAATTGGCTTTGCTGAAGTTAGCCCAGTATTTTGCGCTTGTGAACAGCGATGAATCAGCCTCATCAAGTTATCAGTCTGAAAAAATGGGGGATTATTCCTACACGGTTTCCGGAGAAGTCGGCATTCAGCGGCCAGTGGTGTATCATTTGCTCGAAGAGTTTATTACGCCGGGCTACGTCCCTGAGTCCTCCAGACTGAAGGTGAGGTCCTTATGAGCTATCAGCGGATGCTCATCCACCGCTGCGACATTTATCATGAAGCGACTCAAGCGCCGTCTGCAGGCCGATTTGGGATTCCGGCGGACAAGCTGCAGCCGGTGACTTCATATCCGGATACACCCGATGAACAAGATGTCCCTTGCTATTTTACTGAAAAAACACAGCAGCTGATCCAGGAGGAGCCTGATCAAACTGTATATCACAGCTTTCTCGTCCATTTTCCGTTGTCAGCGGACATCCGCGTGAACGATAAAATCATTTGGGAGAATCATAAATATATACTAAAGCTGCCAAAAAGGATCAGGCATCATCATTGGGAAGTCATCGCGGTCAGGGATGAAAGCCTATGAAAATAGCGGGGCTGAAACAGCTAAACACGTCATTAAAAAAGGCGGCATCAGGCGGATTTTCGCGTCAGGCGTCCCAGTGGCTTGAAGAGTGCGGGCAAGATTTTCTGGAGATCGTCCAATCTGAGCTCATCAGCACACAAACGATTGATACAGAAAAACTGCTCAGTTCCTTTGAGAAAGGCGCAGAGGACAATCTCTGGATTGTGCAAAGCGGCGGGCTTTCGCTTGTGGTGGGTACACAGCTTGATCACGCCTCATTTCTTAATGACGGCCATTGGACTTCAAAAGAAGACGTGAGATGGGTGCCAGGGCATTTCCAAGGCTCGCGGTTTATTTATGATCCCGCGGCTTCAACGGGAATGGCGCTCAAGAGAAAATGGAACCCGGGCACGAGCTACTGGGATCATGCACTTCTTTTATATGAACAGCTGTTTGAAAAATCGCTGGAAAACAAATTGCGCCAGTGGCTGAAGAAGCTATAAAGGAGGGAACAGGATGAACAGCGAAACAGGATCGATCATGGCATTTTTGTACAGCCGGTGGTCTGTTCCCATTTATGAACGTGAGCTGCCTGATCAGTTTCAGGTGCCGTCGTTATACGTCCCATCGCCATCTGTTTTCGAGGAAACAGATACGGTCTCCACATTTAAAAAAAACTACAGTCTCAATGTGAAGCTGTTTCATCTTGACTCCGTTCAGGCGCTTGATGAAGCGGACAGGCTAGCGGATGCCATCAGAGAAGTGAGAAGTATGATTCCGCTGCTGAGTGAATCAGGTGAGAAGACGGGGGATATGGTCCGCATCACCCGAATTGAGACAAGGGTAGGAGACAGGGGCGAGGCGATCATGGAGATCAGGTGGAGCAGCCGGTATTATTATCACAAAACAGAACAGCCTGTCTTACAGGATATCGACATGAACAGCGGGGTGAAATAAGCGGTGGCAAAGGACAAACAACAGAAGAAGGCTGTACATACAGAGAGCCGGGAAACTCTTTTTGATACAGCGGATTTGATTAAGCACGCGAAGGAGCTGTTCGGCTTTAAGCCGGATATCCTTCAGGGGGCTTTATTTGGCGTGGATCAAACACGTATGACGAAATCAGAAGCCAATCAATTGATTCAAACATTTCTAACCAAGGAGGTCATGTCATTATGAATGGCGGAACATTTACAACAGGAAAAGAAAAAGAACGTGCAGGCATTTATTTTAACTTTAAAACGACAGCGCAGGAGCGGGTGTCACTCGGAGAACGGGGAACAGTCGCACTCCCGGTTGCATCAAGCTGGGGGGAAGCGAAAACGTTTGTCTCCATTTCCAGCGTAGAAGATTTAAACAAAAAAGTGGGCCTCAGCATTGATGATCCATCTTTATTGCTTTTGCGTGAAGCGAAGAAAAATGCGAAAACGGTATTAATGTACCGTCTAACCGAAGGTGTCCGAGCGTCTGCTGATATTGCTGAAGGTGTCAAAGCGACTGCTGTATATGGCGGATCAAAAGGAAATGACATTATCATCCGCATTAACCCCAATGTGCTGGATGCTGCTTCTTTCGATGTGACAACGTATATGGATGAGTCAGAGGTTGATAAACAGACCGTCAAAAAGGCTGAAGAATTAACAGCTAACGGCTATGTCACCTTTACCGGAACAGGCGATCTTTCTTCGACGATTCCGCTCACTGGATCAGAAGGAGAGACTGCAGCTGAATCTCTGAATGCATCTGCAGGAATCCGTTTATCCGGCGGTACGGATAAAGCCCCTGTCAACTCCGACTATACAGATTTCTTAGCCGCAGCTGAAACGGAGAATTTTGATGTGATTGCGCTGCCTGTTGCGGAAGGTGATCAGCTGAAGGCGACATTTGCTGCTTTCATTAAGCGTCTGCGCGACGGTCAAGGACAAAAAGTGCAAGGGGTCACAGCGAATTATGCCGGTGACTATGAAGGCATCATCAACGTAACAGAAGGTGTGCTGCTCGAAGATGGCACGGAAGTTACGCCGGACAAAGCAACGGCTTGGGTAGCTGGAGCAAGCGCAGGAGCAACCTTTAACCAATCACTGACGTTCGTTGAGTACGAAGGCGCCGTTGATGTGTTACACCGCCTTGATCACGATACGATTGTTGAACGTCTGGGTAAAGGCGAATTTTTATTCACATTCGACGCCCGCGATAAATCCGTCAGCGTAGAAAAAGACATTAACTCACTCGTCACGTTTACAGCCGAGAAAAACAAAAAATTTGCGAAAAACAAAATCGTCCGTGTCCTGGACGCCGTAAATAATGATTTAACACGCGAGCTGAAAGCCTTAATTAAATCAAGAAAAGGCAGCGGAAGCGATATTCCGGCGTCTGAAGACGGACTTCAGTATGTGAAAACGATGATCACGCAATACATGACAACTCTTCAGGATGCTGGCGGCATCACTGGCTTTGATTCTGATGAAGATATCACCATTTCAATGAATGAAGACCGTGACGGCTTCTTGATTGACCTGGCTGTACAGCCTGTCGACGCAGCAGAAAAATTCTACTTTAATGTGGAGGTAAACTAATATGGCATTAAAAGCTCAAAACACAATTTCAGGTAAAGAAGGCCGCTTATTTCTTGATGGCGAAGAAATGGCGCACATCAAAACATTTGAAGCAAACGTCGAGAAAAACAAGTCTGAAGTAAACATTATGGGCCGCCGCATGACAGGCCATAAAACAACAGGGGCAAACGGAACTGGAACAGCAACGTTTTATAAAGTCACATCAAAATTCGTGATCCTGATGATGGACTATGTCAAAAAAGGCAGCGACCCTTACTTCACACTTCAAGCCGTCCTGGATGATCAATCCTCCGGCCGGGGCACTGAGCGAGTCACGCTGTACGACGTCAACTTTGACTCAGCCAAAATCGCAAGCCTTGATGTCGATTCAGAAGCGTTAGAGGAAGAAGTTCCGTTTACATTCGAAGACTTCGACGTGCCTGAAAAGCTTTCTGACACGTTTTAATCAAAGCTGAACAAGCCATACGCAGACCTTTCTCAGAAAGGTCTGTTTTTCATGACGAAATCAATCAAAAGACAAGGGAGTTTTTTACATGAGTGAGAAGAACGAAAACGTATATGATCTTTCCTTTTTTATGCCGGGAAAAACAATTGAAGCTGAGGAAATCAAAGTGCCGATCTCAAAGCGTTTTGTTGATAAAAAAGGGAATGTCATTCCGTTTATTTTAAAACCGATTACAACCGAACGAATTGATGAATTGGAGAAAGAAAATACCACATTTAAAAATGTGAAAGGCCGCGGCCGCGTCAAAGATTTAGACTCCCAGCGCTTTTATGCGAGAATTGCTATCGAATCCACTATATATCCTGATTTTCGTTCAAAAGATTTAAGGGAAGCATACAAAACAGCGGATCCGGTAGAAGTCGCCAAACGTGTACTATCTGTGGGGGGAGAGTATGCAAACTGGCTGAATAAAGCTATTGAAATCAATGGTTTTGAGGATGATCTTGAAGATCTAGAAGAAGAAGCAAAAAACTAGTAAAGGATGGTGATAAGGAAGCTGTGTATTTGTATTATGCAATGCATGAGCTTCATTATTCGCCATCCCAGCTTCTTGAATTATATGAAGCACCAAAACACTTTAAAGCTCTTTTATTTGGGTTGATAGGATATAAGCTAGATCTATTAGAAAAAGAATCAAGGAGAGGAGGGAATTAATATCGCAAAATTAACAGCCCGTTTCGATCTCGAAGACAAGGTATCTAAAAAACTAAAACGGATACATAAAGGATTCCAAGAGGTCGAAAAAAAAGTCAAGACCATCAATCGACAAATCAAAATCAGTATCAGAGCTGAAGATCAGGCATTTTACCGTCTGAGAAAAATAAACGACTACATCATTTTAAAATTTGCAAAATCACTTGAAATCAAAGTTGTACTTGATGACCAAGCCACTGCAAAGCTGGAAGCGATTGAACAAAAACTAAAACGGATGCCGAAAGAAACGAAGCTGACTGTATCTTTGGTAGACCGGACAAGAGCTGCGTATAAAAAAATAAAGAAGATGCTATCTAATCAAAAGCTATCATTCCTTTTGATTCCAGATGACAAGGTTACGTCAACAGTTAAAAAAATTATTGGATATATCAAGAAAAATTTAAAAAACGGCTACACAGTTAAATTAAAAGTCATCGATGAAATCACCAAAACAGTTAATCGATTAACATCACTTTTGAGGAAATTTGAAAAAACATATTATGTAAAAGTCGTTATTAAGACAAAAGTATCAGACAAAATCAATAAAAAAGAAAGTCCGATTAACAAAGAAAAGACTAAGAAAGAATCAGACAAATCCTCTGATAAAGGCTCAGATAAAAGTTCTGACCAAAAACCCGGCTGGGTCGGGAAAATTAAAGGATGGCTGAAGGATTGGTGGTCAAAATCAGCTTGGCCATGGATTAAGGATACGCTCAAAGGGATAGGGAAAGCTTTTTTAGATCGTTTCAAAGAGAGATTGTTAGAAAAGCTGAAAAATGATGTGTTTGATAAGATCATTGATAAAATTTTAGGACCCCAAAAGAAGGACGATTCTGGTGAAAATTCCGAAACAGATAATAAAGTCCTTAACCGTAATACAGGAGGAAATTGTTGCTGTTGCTGCTGTGAAGGAGGCGGTAACGGTCCAGGCACTAAAAATAAAAAAACATATAGAAAGAAGAAAAGCCCGACAAAAGCTCCAAACAGAACACTCAAGGTTCCAGGAGAGGTAATAAGAAGACGCCAGAGTGGCACATCTGGTGAAAGTGCACCTCGGACTTCAGGTTCGAAGTTAAAGAACTGGCTCGGAGGCTTAAAATCGCTAGGAAAGGATTCCTCCAAACTAGGAAAAGCGTTCAGAGGAATGGGGAAGGCTGTTCCATACGTAGGATCTGCTTTAGCGATGTTCGATTTAGCTGGAATCAATAAAGATAATGCTGGTGAAAAAGTTGGTTCAATCGGAGGACGCATTGCCGGAGCGGAAGCAGGTGCAACTGCCGGAGCGGAAGCAGGTGCAACAATTGGATCCTTCGTTGGTCCGGAAGGCACAGCAATCGGCGGCGCAATCGGCGGAATTGGCGGCGGTTTAGTAGGCGGAATCGGCGGCGAAGAAGCAGGTAAGAACATTGGTAAGATGTTTGATACTTCTAAGTTAAAGGAGAACATAAGTAATTCACTATTTAACAAAGAGTGGTGGAGTGGAAAATGGAATTCAATCTCTGACACAGCCAATGGGGCAATCACTTGGATTGAAGATACATGGAGTAAAGTTTCAACTTGGTTTGATCAGTATGTGTTTACGCCTATTTATAATGTAGCTGTACCCGTAATTAATTTTATAGTAGGTCTGTTTGCTTATGCATGGGATGGCATATTGGCAGTATGGAATGTTGTCTACCCATGGTTTAAGGATAACGTGTGGGATCCAATAAGCGGAGCGGTTACTACTGTGGCTACAACGATATGGACAGGATTATGTAACGCTTGGACTTTTATTTCTGGAATATGGTCTACTGTTTCTACGTGGTTCATGGACAATGTATGGAACCCTGTGAGTGAAGCCGTAACCACTGCGGCAACATGGATTTGGAGTAAGATTAACGATGCATGGACTACTATTTCTGATATTTGGTCAAGCGTATCAGATTGGTTTTATGATAATGTATGGAACCCGATCGTCACAAAAGTAGATGATATTAAAACTTCAATAAAAGAAAAATTTGATGATGCAAGGAAGTTTTTTGAGGATGCATGGGATGGAATTGAAACTTGGTTTAATGAACATGTGAAAGATCCATTGGTTAAAGTATCAGAGAAAATTGCCGAGAAATTTCAATGGCTATTCGATTTAAAAGATTCAGTTGGAGGTTTCGTTGCAAAAGTAATACACAGGGGGGAGGAAGTTACTCACCTCAAGAAAAAACCAAGCAAAAAGGGTTCGAAAGAGAAAAAAACCAGTTCCAAAACAACTACTAATAACATTTTTGCTCAGTCTCCATCAAATAATAATATGACTGTTTTTCAACAAGCACTGAATCAGAACGCCACAGGCGGCTACATCACCAAACCAACCATCTCGTGGATCGGTGAAGCCGGCAAAGAATTCGTTATCCCAGTTGATAACAATCGAGGCCGAGGGAAGATGCTTCTTTCACAAGCGGCGTCTAAGCTAGGTATGCAAGTCGTAGACGATATGGGTGCCGCTTCGTCTTCCGGTAGACGTCCGGTATCTGTTTCAGGAGGAGCAGCTGTCAGTCCATTATCAGGCTCGGTCTCCCCGGCAATGAACACTGCAAATCTTGCAGGCCAAGCGTCCACACTCGGACAGCAATTTTCTGAAGGCTTTGACAAGGGAATAAGCAACCAACCTGTCAAAATGGAAGACTGGAAAAAGAAAAACATCAATACGCCATTTACACAAATGATTTCTGCCTCACCAAATTTCGGCAAACAAATGGTAAGCGGGTATGCCAAGGGCCAAAACGGTACAGCAACCGGAACAGACGGCTTTTTGCAATCAAAAGTTAAAACGCCGTTCCAAGCTACTGTGAACAAATCGTCCTCATGGGGCACAGGAACGGTCAAAGGCTTTGCCCAAGGACAAAACTCAACCCAAACAGGGACGGCACAGTATGTGGGCACACATATTGACAAACCGTTCCTGCGTTCAAAAGACACATCCAACAGCTGGGGTTCTGGCTTGGTTGGAAACTTTGTGACAGGCATGAATTCTAAATCCAGTGAAGTGAAGCAAGCAGCAAAGGATATGGCGAAGAGAGTGGAGCAGGCTTTCCGTGAGGAATTAGATATCCATTCACCTTCCCGCGTCATGATGAGTTTGGGGCGTTTTGCTTCAATCGGTGTTGTCAAAGGTCTTGGATCAGTAGATGTAAAGAAATATGCTGAAAAACAAGCTGGATCACTGGCGGCGGCCTATTCAGGAATGGGCGCGATGAGCGGTAATGTGAAACAGTGGATTATGGCCGCTCTCATGGCCACAAAGACACCGATGAGCTGGCTTCCGGGACTTATGACAATTGCGCAGCATGAATCCGGTGGCAATCCGAACGCAATCAACCTGTGGGACAGCAACGCAAAAGCGGGGCATCCGTCACAAGGGCTCATGCAGACAATCCCAAGCACCTTTAATGATCATAAAGCACCGGGCATGGGTAACATTAAAAACCCGATTCACAACGCGGCTGCGGCGATCGGCTATATTAAAAGCAGATATGGTTCAATCAATAACGTGCCAGGCATAAAAAGCTTGAATCATGGCGGACCGTATGTTGGATATGCCAACGGCGGACTGATCACAAAAGAGCAAATCGCCCGTGTCGGTGAAGGAAACAAGCGGGAATGGATCATTCCGGAGGAGCGGGGCATACGCGGCCGCTACCTCCTTCAGAGAGCGGCACAGGCTCTTGGTATGGAAGTGACAGATCCGTCTCAATCCCAGCAGTCTGAGCTTTCATCAGGACAAGTTTCCGCTGTTACTTCAGCTAGCCGGCCAACGGCAGCGGTTTCCGGATCAAAAGAGATTTATATTCAATTTAACGGTGACCAGCACTTCCATAATGGACAAGACGCCGAAACCCTTGCGGCGAAAATCAAGCAGGCGCTTGTAGACGAGCTG
Source organism: Bacillus sp. TSO22 (assembly GCF_020223595.1). Taxonomy (NCBI): domain Bacteria; kingdom Bacillati; phylum Bacillota; class Bacilli; order Caryophanales; family Bacillaceae; genus Bacillus; species Bacillus sp. TSO22. The sequence goes on along the minus strand of NZ_JAHAWO010000009.1, from coordinate 678,858 downwards.
CAAAAGGATATCAATATTGGAACGAAGGGAGTCGTTGCATTTGACTAAATCCGTATATGAATTTTGGATTTCACAAGGGAAGGACAAGCTGCGGCTCCCCGTTCTTCCCGACCAGCTGAATATTTCAAATACGGTTCAGAATGAGACGGTTAAAGTAGCCAAGTTCGGTGACCTTACATTTATTGACGAACAGGGAGCGAAAGAAATTTCGTTCTCTTCGTTTTTTCCGAAGAAATACAGTCCGATAGCAGAATATCAAAACTTCCCGTCGCCGGAAAACGCGATAACAAAAATTGAAAAATGGATGAAGGCCAAAAAACCGGTTCAGTTTTTGATTACGGGAACCAAAGTGAATCTGACTTGCAGCATTGAAGGTTTTTCCTATAGCGAAGGCCAGCAGGATATCGGCGATCGCTCGTTTGATATTCAATTAAAAGAATACAAAACCGCTTCCCCCCGAAAAATCAAGCAGAAGAAAAAAACAAAGGCAAAACGTCCTTCGAAGGCTTCTCCGAAAACCTATACAGTGAAAAAGGGAGATACGCTGTGGGATATTGCCGGCAGGTTTTACGGGAACAGCACGCAGTGGCGTAAAATTTGGAACGCCAATAAAACAGCCATGATCAAACGAAGCAAACGAAACATCAGGCAGCCAGGCCACTGGATTTTTCCCGGCCAAAAATTAAAGATACCGCAATGAAACAGGTGATGTATGATGATAGAACTGTTCGTCATTAAAGACACAGAGTGGCTTGAGCTGGTAGCAGAAAGCGTATCGCTGGAAGGCCATCGTTATCAGGCGCCGCGCTCCATTGAAGCGACCATCGTTATCAAACAGGGCGACCAGACGTATTACAGCGTCACAGAAGGAGATACAGTCTTGTTTAAATGGAAGGGAAAAGAGCTTTTTCGGGGCATTGTTTTTGCAAGAACGCCGGACGAGCATACGCTTGCTTTCAGCGCGTATGATATGCTCCAGTATCTGGTCAAAAACCAGGATGTGTACGTGTTTTCCAACCAGCGTGCTGATCAGATGATCAGGAGGATTGCCAATGATTTTCAAATACCGACAACCTCGATTGCGAACACAGGCCATACAATCAAAAGCCTTGTGATAAAAAATGATACGACCCTGTATGACATCATCTTAAAAGCATTGAAACAGACGAAAAGCCAGACAGGACGACATTATCAGCTGTATTCGGAAAAAGGAAAGCTCGGTCTGCGCGCTTGGCCAGATCCGTCGGAAGTATGGGTGCTGGAAACGGGTGTCAATATCACGGGATACCAATACAGCACTTCCATAAACGACACTGCAACACGGGTGGTGCTTCGCCGGCAGAAGGACAATAAGACGTATAAAGCGTCTGCCAAGGACAGTTCAGGGTTAAACAAATACGGTGTGCTTCAATATACGGAAACGGTCACAGATGACATCAACCAGGCTCAGCTTCAGCAGCGGGCAGATGTGCGCCTTGCTGAAAAAAAGGGCGTGAAAAAAGAACTGAAAAATATTCAGGCAATCGGTATTCCAGAAGTGCAGAGCGGCTTGCCTGTCTATATTTCCATTCCGGAGGCCGGGATCAAGAAAACCTATTGGGTAGATACGGACCGGCACGAGTTTAAAGGAACGAAACATACGATGACCATTGATGTAGTCGAAAAGAACACCATGCCGGAAGGAGTTTCCTGATGAGATTGAGTGAGGCGATTAAACATTTGGCCGTCGGCGCAGTTGACGCTGAGTCTCCGGTGGAACTGCTCCCGGCTGAAGTCGTTTCGGTTTCTCCTGTGGAAATCAAATTAAAAGAAAACAGCAAACTGATCATACCGGCTGACGCCATCATCATCCCAAAACGGATGAAGTCCGGAGGAGACGATGCACTCGAGCCGGGGGATCGCGTCATGACCGCGGCTCTGACTGGCGGTCAATCGTTTTTTATTTTAGATAAAGTATAGACAAACCGCTTCAGCCACGAAGGGGTTTTTATTTAGCTTGTCATAAAGGAGTGGGCATCATGGCCCTGACACCAGAAGTGGAGTTTGAGGATTTTGAAGATGACAGCGAAGTCATTGAAACCTCGCAAACGTACAAAATAGATTTTGAAAACGGAAGAATTACAAATGAACTGATTACTGGGCTTGAAGCGATCAGACAGTTCGTGTATATCGCCTTACAAACAGAACGATATGCGTACTCCGTATACAGCCATAATGTCGGAAATGAGCTTCAGGACGTGCTTACAGATCACGAGACGACTGATGCCTACAAAAAAATGGAGATTCCGAGGCTGATAGAAGAGGCGCTGGTTTATGACGACCGGATATCTGCCGTAACAGACTTTGAGATAGAAAAACAAGGCGATGCGTTTCATGTTTCTTTTGTGGTTGAGACAGATGAAGGGACACTTGAGATTGAGGAGGTGATTGGCGAAGATGTTTGAAGATCAAACCTTTGAAGATATTATGGAGCGTATGCTGAACAGCATCTCCGCAGATATTGACACAAGAGAAGGCAGTGTCATTTATAATGCGTTAGCCCCGGCGGCGGCCGAGCTTGCGAAGTCATATATATGGCTGGATACTGTGCTTGAGCTGGTTTTCTCTGATACCGCGCAAGGTGAGTTTCTAGACCGGCGTGCAGCGGAAGCGGGGATTGAACGGACAGCCGCGACAAAGGCGGTCAGAGCGGGAGAGTTTACGTCTGGAGTTACCATTCCCGCGGGCTCTCGCTTCTACGTGGATAATCTTTATTTTCAATATACGGCAGACGGGACGCTCATCTGTGAAACACCTGGTGAAGCAGGAAACGCCAATCTGACCGGACGCAATTTACTGTCACTGGATACCATTCCCGGTTTAGAAACAGCCATTGTCAAAGAAATCCTGATTCCGGGACGGGAGGAAGAAGGAGACGACAGCTTAAGAGAACGGTATTTTACAAGGGTTCGGCGTGAGGCTGTCAGCGCCAATAAAATGCATTATAAAGAGTGGGCTGAAGAAGTAGACGGTGTTGGAAAAGCAAAGATCTTCCCGCTTTGGAACGGGGACGGCACGGTCAAAATTGTCGTCACGAATGCTAATCTTGAGCCGGCTTCCGATATCTTAATTCAAAAAGTGAAAGATTATATCGACCCTGAACCAGGACAAGGGGAGGGGCAGGCGCCAATCGGAGCCGTAGTTACAGTGGAAAGCGCGGTCTGGAAGGAAGTTGAGATTTCGGCCGAAGTGCTGCCTGAGATCAATCACTCGATTGATGAAGTGAAGTCGGAAATTGAAGAGGGCGTTTTAAATCTCTTTAAGAAAATGGCGTTCGAAGACAACGTCATCCGCCTATCGCAAATTAACAATATCGTCTATAATTCACCGTCAGTCAGTGATTATTCAAATATTAAAATCAACGGCACCTCCGAAAATCTAGTGCTGAGCGATGTGGAAATTCCTAAGCTTGGGCAGGTGAAGATCATTGAGCAAACAAGATGACATGACAGCGTATCTGCCACCGTTTCTCACCAGCCTTAAAGAAATGGCCGAGCTGCTGAAAGCGGAAGCGCCTGAGTTTGATACACAGAATAACAGCATATTTGATCTGACGGATCAATTATTTGTGCCGACAGCGACATGGGGGCTCAGCCGCTGGGAAAAGATTTTAAACGTGCCGCGGGAATCAGGCGACACCGATGAGATCAGACGATTGCGGCTCATTTCAAAAATGTCGAACATTCCGCCAATCACCTACAGGGCCATTGAGCAGGCGGTGAACCGTTTCTTGAAAAACCCGTCTGCACAAGTCCGCCTGCTTCCCGGCGAATACCGCTTTAACGTGGATATCAATGTTGATGACCTTCAGCACATGAATGAGCTGATTGAAGCCATAGAAAACATGAAGCCCGCTCATTTGGCGTATACGCTCAGAGGCGGATTGAACGAAACGCTCCAAATAAAAGACACAGTCATCCTGAATCACCGCAGATACCGAACAGCCAGTGAGCTGAAGGTCGGTTATTCTGTCACTCTTAACAACAATGAGGTGGTTTTAACTTGATTTCAAGCATATACAGAGAACGCACAGCGGCTGATCTAAAAAGCAGAATCGATCACGTTCTGCTTAACGGACAAAATACAGAAATAGTAGAGCTCTCCATTGATGGGGCGACAGTCACCGTTCTGACAAAACGCGAGGAAGACATCAAGCATATCGAAACGGTGCAAATTTTTGACGAGCTGGGCAACATCATTACAGAAAGAAAAACAGACCTGGACGTCAGCGAAAACAGAACACTCGATTTCAGATTTACTTTTGAGGTGGTGTAAACATGGCATACGAAGAAAAAACAGACTGGCTTCCGGACGACCCCATCAACGAAGACGACGTCAACCGCTGGGAAAAAGGCATAAAAGACGCCCACACAGACCTGGCTGCCCACAAAAACGACATGAACAACCCCCACAACACAACAAAGGCGCAAATCGGGCTGGGGAATGTGGATAATGTGCAGCAGGCAGCGAAGAAGGATTTCGACCAGCATGATCAAGATCAGGTGCGGCATATTACAGGGGAAGAGCGGGACAAATGGAATGGCGGTCAGTTATCTAAGATTACAAATGATAATGGACAACCTATGTTCAATATCACGAGTGATTTCCATACGGAACTGTTGAACTATCCTACATTGACTTATTTTTCTTATACTGGCACACCTCTAAATTCACCAGGCGGCTCAGGAAGAGGATTCTGGACTTGCAGTGACAGTAAATTAAATGGTCATGTAATTGTAATGACAAATGATAATAAAACTTTCCGTAAAACTCTCTTAAACGGCAACTGGTCAAATTGGATTGAATTAGAGACGACGGAGGGCGCTCAAACAAAAGTGAACGCTCATGCAGGTAAGGCGGACATACATGTCACACAATCAGACAAAGACAAGTGGAATAACAGTCAGCTTTTTAAAATTACTGCAGACAACGGTCAAGGAAAACTATACTTAACCGAAACAGATGATTTTCATGAAATTGTTCCGAAGAACACTGGAATGGTTCATTTTGCTTCTGCACCAAATACACTAAACGGCCCAGGTACTTCAGTCAGGGGCTTATGGACAATTAATGCGCCTGGAAATTACGGGCAAATTATCGCTTTTGACAATGCAAATAAAACGTATCGAAAGACGATCTCAGGAGGAACCTGGTCAGATTGGGTTGAATTAGAGACAACAGCTGGGGCAGAGATGAAAGTATCTAATCATGCTAAAGACTCTACAACGCATATTACTGTAGCGGAACGAAATAAGTGGAATGCTGGCCAGTTGTCTAAAATTACAAACGATGCAGGTGGAGTTTTTATTTCAATAGGAGATACCGATGATTTTCTTAGTAAAATTGTAAAATCAGGTGAGAGATTTGGGACATTCTATTCTACTGGTAAGCCAACCAATGCCCCCTCTACTTTATCAACTAGAGGATTTTTTCATTTTACAGCAACTGATAGTAATGGTAATGGAACTTTTGGATACGTAGTAGCAATTGATTATAAGAATAATATGTTTACAAATTATGTTGATGCTAATTTAGGTTGGCAAGGATGGAATAAAATAGCGACGGAAAGCAGTGCACAGGAAAAAGCAGATAAATCTTTAGCGTCTGCAAAAGACTATATAAATTCGAATTTTACAAATGAAAAATTAACTATTCTTACAGGTACCAATGCTATACAAGACGCGAGAACTGGTGGAGAATCTTATCCATCAGGGCTTACCTTTATGGATATTGGCCAAGGAAATACAACAGGTTATCCGCTAGGGTATGGAATTATTAAAAATGAAAAATATAGTAATTATCGTTTTACACAATATTTTTATGGCACAGGTAATGAGACGGGTGTATATACAAATAGTACCGGGACTTGGATACGCCATTGGTGGTCTGGTTCAGGATGGACTCCTTGGGAAAAAATCTCTGGTTTTGGGCATATGATTGCAAAAACTACAGGTAAACAGGCATTGAATAAAGGGGAGCAAAATAAAATATTATTTAAAAATGTATTGAAAGATAGCAATAAACAATATGATTCATCGAACAGTAGATTTATAGCAAGTCATCCTGGTATGTATTTAGTTAATGCTAGCTTATATTTTCAAAATACATTACAGTATTCCAATTTTGAGTTGTATACGTATGTTAATGGTTCACAACATAAATTAATGAATCAGTTTAGAACGCCAGCTCCTAAAGATAACAGTGATTCAAAAGAATTTTATGTAACTGTTACAGGAACAGTCCCGGTAGCACTTGATGCGGGTGATTATGTTGAAATCTACGTTTATGTGGGGTACACAGGTACAGAAACACGGTATATTGTTGAAGATATGTCCATTAGTAAAAATTACTTTGATATCCTAGAACTCGGCGGCCGAAATTACCCTGCAAGATAGGAGGTACAAAAATGATATTATATGACGCAATCATGTACAAATACCCTGACGCAGTTCCAAGAAAAGATTTTGAATTAAGGAATGACGGCAATGGTTCTTATATTGAAAAATGGAATCTGCGCGCCCCCATCCCAACCCAAAAAGAACTCGAATCCTGGTGGGAGGAATTACAAAAAAACCCGCCGTACGAGCCGCCTGATCAGGTGGAACTCCTCGCTCAGGAATTGTCACAGGAAAAGCTGGCACGCAAGCAGCTTGAAGAACTGAACAAAACATTAGGGAGCGAGCTGTCAGATATAAAGCTTTCATTACTTTCCCTGAAAGGAGATCATGCTGAATGAATTATTGGGTGCTTGCCCTCTATTATGAGTGGGCAACAACGGATATGGTCAAACAGGCCGTAGCATATAAGGACTGTTCAATTGAGGATCTGGCAGAAGGTGTGAACAAAAAGCTGATCACTTCTGACCAGTATAAAGAAATTACCGGTAAAGCCATGTAAGGCTTTTTTATTTTGCCTGTTTTTAGAGACCAAAAGGAGGATGAAGATGGTGAAGTATCAATATGAATTTCCTCTCGATAAGACTGGAAAAGCCGGAGCTGTAAAGCCCTACAGAGGAGAAAAAAATGATTTTGTGACGCCTGTTTCGAATTTGTCGGGTGTAGCGGAGATTTTAACAAATGCCGCGCTAAAGGCCACTGAGGCATACAGTCAGCTCGGGCAAGATAGGCTTGGCACAGTTCTGATTTCGAAAGTGAAGGGCTGGGCGTATGCAGATCGTGAAGGCACGCTCTTTATAGAAGAAAGCGACAACAACAATGCTTGGACAACGACAGCAGCAATTAATGTCGCAGCAGGTGTCCTGACGGAAACGGACTGGGTGTATCTTTCTAAACGCTATTACCGCTTCCGCTTTGTGAACGGGAATCTTCAGCAATCAGAGTTTGTTTTATACCAATCAGTCGGCGCGGGAGAAATGGATGTGCGTTTAAGTGAAAAAGCCCCTTTGCAGATTGACTTTTCGGAATATCAAACAGATGATGGACGGCTGAAAGTGGCAGCTGGCAAAACGTTTGACTTTGTCTTTCATGAAAATGCAGAGTCCGCTGGCGAAGGTGCCGTGTTACCTGTGGACGGCGCCGCCCATTTACTCGTTGAGCTGTATGGCACAGCGGAAACGAGTGAGGTGAAATTTTGGGGCAAATCGGTGTCAGGACAGAGACTTCCGATTAGAGGCGTGAAATCTGATGATGACTCCGCTGCCTGCAGTACGTTAGGGAAAGCTGAGGCATGGGCCTTCGATATTAAAGGGTTTAAGGAAATCATCATGGAGATCGTCAGTATCACCGGCGGGACTCTTTCGATAAAAGGAAGCGCTGTTTCATAACCATTTCGGCCCTCGGAAGGGAGGTGATCCGCATGTAAAGGAGGAGTGAATGATGCAGCAAGAGATAGATGTAAATGTGGTTCAGCAAGATTTAGCAGACATGAAAGGTGAGCACAAAGCACTTGAGCAGAGGGTTTCCGCATTAGAACGCGTGTCTGACCGGCAAGATCAGCAAATCATGACGCTGAACGAAAAATTAAACAAAATTGAAGAAAATACAACATGGATTAAACGCACCATCACAGGTGCCATCATTACAGCAGTGTGCACAGGGATCATTGGCGGAGCTATCGCGATTATGTACAACCTGTTGCAGCATTAGAGGGGGATTTTCATGAAAACGTATGACAAAGGCACGGTCATCAGGACGGTGCTTCTTTTGGTTGCATTAATCAACCAGACCATGATGATGCTTGGCAAATCACCATTGGACATTCAGGAGGAGCAGGTCAATCAGCTTGCTGACGCTCTTTATTCGGCCGGATCTGTCATTTTCACAATTGGAACGACACTTGCCGCTTGGTTTAAAAACAATTATGTAACAGAAAAAGGGAAAAAACAGCGTGACTTGTTAAAGGAAAATAATCTGACGAAATAAGGAGAGATGAAAATGGTTAACATTATTCAAGACTTTATCCCAGTCGGTGCAAATAACCGCCCAGGCTACGCAATGACACCTCTTTACATTACAGTGCACAATACAGCGAACACCGCAGTCGGAGCAGATGCTGAGGCGCATGCCCGCTATTTGAAAAATCCTGATACGACGACAAGCTGGCATTTTACTGTTGATGATACAGAAATTTATCAGCATCTGCCTTTAAATGAAAACGGCTGGCATGCGGGAGACGGAAACGGCAGCGGCAATCGGGCTTCTATCGGAATTGAAATTTGTGAAAATGCCGATGGGGATTTTGCGCAAGCTACAGCAAATGCCCAGTGGCTGATCAAAACATTGATGGCTGAGCACGGTATCAGCCTTGCTAACGTTGTACCCCATAAGTATTGGTCTGGCAAGGAATGTCCCCGCAAGCTGTTGGATACGTGGGATACGTTTAAAGCAGGGATTGGGGGAGGCGGCAGCCAAACTTACGTCGTGAAACAAGGTGACACGCTTACATCCATAGCGAGAATGTTCGGTGTTACTGTAGCTCAGCTGCAAGAGTGGAACAATATCGAAGATCCGAATTTTATTCAGGTCGGTCAAGTGTTAATTGTCAGTGCTCCGTCGTACGCTGCAGAACCCGAGCTCTATCCGCTTCCAGATGGCATCATTCAATTGACAACACCATTTACCTCAGGAGAACACGTCTTTCAGGTGCAAAGAGCACTGGCCGCTCTCTATTTTTACCCTGATAAAGCGGCTGTCAACAACGGAATTGACGGCATTTACGGACCGAAAACAGCTGACGCGGTTGCCCGTTTTCAGTCTGTTAACGGTTTAACCGCCGATGGTATATACGGGCCTGCGACTAAAGCGAAAATCGCAGCTCAACTAAGCTGATCACAGAACACAAAAATCCCGGAGCTGCTCCGGGATTTACTTTTTCTTCTTCAATTTTTTTAAAATTCCTGCGCTCCGCTCCCTCACACGAAGCGAATACCCGGAAAGTCCAAACCTTCCGTAATCAACAAACTTCACACGCCTCACCAATTTTTTCACTGTATCACCTGACAATATCCTCTGTTTGTTTTAGTATATGTAACCCTTTAAGAAAAGGAATAAGGACAAGAGCTGTTTTCCCTTGTCCTTTTAGTGTGATCATGCTTTTTTTCGTTTATACTCGTCAATCAGCCGTTCGTTTTCTTTAAAGATTCTTGCTGTATGCGGACTGACTTGATAGCTTGCAACACTGGTGGTTGAACGTTTTTTCAGGATTTTAAACGGCTTCGCCGCTCGGGGCTCGCATCCGTTTTGAAACGCGCGTTCCATTATCCTTCACCTTCCTCCTCAATTGGCAGCACCAAATCATATATGCTCGTTAATGATGTGAAAAGCAAATAATCAAATTCAGTGACAATGCTGTCAGACGTCAGCTTGATGACATAGCTCTGTGTCTCGATGGTAAAAGGAATGAGAACCATTTTTCCGTATTGGTCGTAATAAACATCCTTTCGATCAAGCCGGGTTTGCACGTCTGCCGGATCGTCCATATGCTCGGTTAACCGGTCTTTATCAGCCTGTGTCGAATAGTGACAAAGGGAGGCTGTTAAATTCATTTTATCGGCATAGGTTTTCAGCAGCTTATCAATACCTTCAGCATATGCATCTATACTTCCATAATAAACATGGATCGGTTCGTTTTTCAATAGGTATTGGTATGTTTTCAGCCGATTGAGATACATGTGGAGCATTTCGTTGTTTTCTTCAAGGATTTCTCTTGTGTCTGTTTCCAGTTCACTGCCAGCCAGTTTTTTGACGTATGCGCTTAAGAAGATGAAAGCGTCAATTAAAGCGAAACTGACAGCGACAATGAGGTACCGTTCCCAGTGGGTAAATAGGGAAGAGGGCTCATATGTCCAGTATACCATAGCGCCCAGAACAAACAGCAAGTACCATGTTTTCCGGATGGCGGACATTTTTTCTTTGACCTTCGCTTCGAACCGCCACGTGGCGTACACGTATAAGCCTAATCCGGCCATGACGCACCAGACCATGATCTGAAAGAATAAAAGCATACATCAATCCCTCACATCTGAAATAGGTTCTGCTTATTGTATTCGAGAGATGCGGCTGGTTTTCCTGTTTCATCAAAAAAACCGCTCCTTTGACAGAAGCGGTATAACCTTAAAAAATCATATTTAAAATAAAGTAGGCGATGGCACCAAGTGTCGCTGAAATCGGAAGCGTGATGACCCATGTAATGAGCATCCGCTTAGCTGTGCCCCAGTTTACGCCTTTTACCCGGTGTGACGCACCGACGCCAAGGATTGATGAAGAAATGACGTGGGTTGTGCTGACCGGCAAATGAATAAATGTGGCGCCGAAAATAATGGCTGCCCCGGTTAAGTCAGCGGATACACCGTTTACCGGACGAATCTTCATGATCTTTCCGCCAACGGTTTTGATGATTTTCCATCCGCCGATTGAAGTTCCGAGACCCATGGCTGTCGCACAGGCGAATTGCACCCAGGTTGGAATATCATTAGCAGAAGTATGTAAATTCGCTGTGATGAGAGCCATTGTGATAATTCCCATTGCTTTTTGCGCATCGTTTGTTCCGTGTGTATATGATTGCAGGGCAGCTGTTACAATCTGCACTCTGCGGAATTGCTTGTTCGTTTTCGCCAAATTGCTGTCTTTGAAAATCAGCTTGACGATGCTGTAAAGAATAAAACCAAGGACAAAGGCAATAATTGGTGATAAGAGCAGTGCTTCAATGATTTTAATGAAGCCCTTATAATTTAACGCAGTAAATCCGGCTGCCGCAACTGCTGCACCGGCAATTGCCCCGATGATGGCATGGGATGAGCTGCTTGGGATGCCGTAGTACCATGTGATAAGGTTCCAGGCAATCGCAGCGATTAGCGCAGCCAAAATCACGACAGAGCCATTCTCTAACGTATAAGGATCTACAATGTCTTTCGTAATGGTTTTGGCAACACCTGTAAATGTCATTGCTCCGATAAAGTTCATCACAGCCGCCAATATGATAGCATGGCGCGGTTTCAGCGCTTTTGTCGATACCGAAGTCGCAATTGCGTTCGCCGTATCATGAAACCCGTTGATGAAATCAAACGCCAGAGCACAAATGACTATTAGTATTGTTAATATTAATAGAATATCCATTTTTACCCCTCGTTACGCGTTTTTCATAATGATGGTTTCAAGATTATTGGCAACACTTTGGCAAGAGTCGGCAATTTCTTCAAGCGTTTCGTAAATTTCACGATATTGAATGACTTTGATCGGATCTGTTTCATTTCCGAAAAGATTTTTTAATGATTTTCTATGCAGGTTGTCACAACTGTGCTCATACTCTTTAATTTTAATCGCGTGAGGCTGAATATCCTTTAAGCGGTTTTCTGCCAGCAGCTCAATTGTAATCAAAATTTCTTTCGCACATTCTCTGATGTATCCGCTGAACTTATCGATATGCTCGTCTGATGAAGTGATTGAGAAAATCTCCATCATGGCAGAGAAATGTTCAATTCCGTCAAGCACATCATCCAGGCTGTTTGTCAGCTGAAGGATATCTTCGCGCTCAATAGGAGTGATGAACGCTTTGTTAAGCTCTTTAATCATGACATGAACATGATTGTCACCTTTTGTTTCATATTCCTTTAACGTATCTGCAAATTCTTTAAGCGTCGTTTGGTTGGTAACCTTAAAATTCACAAAATACTCTGCAGTTTCGTCTATGTTCTTTGCAATTTCTGTTAAAAGGAGTGAGAACTTATCTTTTTTTCTTCTTATCATTAAAAACCCTCCATAGTTTGAATGAACAATGCACACATCAAATTATTATATAGCCTTTTGTCGAAAAAAAACAGGTAAAGTCGAAAAAAACGTATCTTGACTTTTTCGATAAATCGTGTCTCCTTATTTTGACCTACTTCCCTTTAAAAAAACGACCCAAGTTTGCAAAAACTTTCTGCTTAACGTAAAAAGTATATCAAAAGTTGTGTTTTTCCTGTCAACTTTTATCTTCTGTTTCACCAAAAAACGGTTCCCTAAACAAGGGAACCGTTTTATCAGCTTGCTTTTCGTTTTTTCATCCAGTAATAAACAGGCAGCCCGGCAAGGCCGATGAGGATGGACAATCCGCAGCACAGTGTATCTGTGATGAGTGTGCTGCCTAACACAAAGAGTGAGCCTGCAATGGCCAAAATCGGCATGAATGGGTAAAGCGGAACACTGTAGGCGCGCTTTTCTCCCTTTGTTTGCTTGCGGAGGATAAACACCGCAAAAAAGGCCATCACATAAAAAATGTAGATCATGAAAATCGAGATTTCTGAGAGCTTATCAGGGTTGCTGATCAGCATCATAATCAAAGACACGGCAATTTGGAAGGATATCGCAATCCATGGTGTGCGGAACGTCGGGTGCACATGTGACAGTTTTTCAGCAAATGGAAGCTGCTTGCGTTCCGCCATTGCAAATGACACACGCGGGAAAGAAAGGACCTTACCGTTTAAGCAGCCGAAGATGCTGACAATAATCCCGACACTGATCAGCTTTCCGCCCATTGAACCGAACAGCATGGTGGCAGCAGTACTTGTCGCATTTTCGCCAAGTGTGACAATTTCGTTCGCTGACAGGATGTGAAGCAATGCAAAATTAATGAAAATATAGATCGCCGTTACAATTAATAATCCTCCCGTCATTGCACGCGGCAGCAGCTTTTCGGGATTTTTCATTTCTCCGCCGAGAGCGGCCAGAAGAATCCATCCGTCGTAAGCAAACAGTGTAGCCAAAATGGCTGCCCCGAAGTTCATATCGGAAATGCTTTCGTTTACAGCTGTGAAGATGTGCTGATCGCCTTTCCAAAGGCCAAAGATGATGATGCATGCGATCGGAATCAGCTTTCCGATCGTTGTCAGCGTTTGGACAAAGCCGCCGTATTTTGTACCGATAATATTAATGACGCATAAAAAGAGAACTGCTATAATTCCGATTACTTTTGATAGGCCAGATCCCCAGCCGAAAAGATTCGCCATTAAAGATCCAAAATATAAACCCAGTGCGCCAATAATCGCCGGACCGTAAATGATAATCTGCACCCAGCCGCACAAAAATCCCCAAAACTCACCGTACACTTCTTCAAGGTACGTATAAAGCCCGCCGGTTTTTGGAATCTGCGTTCCGATTTCCGCGATTGTCAAACCGCCCGCCAGAGTTAAAATACCGCCTAACAGCCAGGCGAAAAGCGCTGTTTTTGAATCACCTGAATAAGCGAGCACAGCGCCAGGCTTCATAAAAACACCTGAACCGATAATGGTTCCGATGACAAGAGTAAGGGCAAACAAGAGGCCTATCTCTTTTTTTAAACCGTTGTCTTCAGTATGCATGTCCTTAACCTCCTATGATGTTGAAGCTTCATAATGAAGAATCTATTTTTCATATTGTAAACCCTATTTTAGAAAAGTGGAATAAAATAAATTTTCTGATTTTCGATATTTGCATGTATATGCCTGATAAAACTGTGAAAACGCATGATTTAATGAGTTATAAACGAATAAATGTATGGTTTTCAGATTATAAAGTTCGTGTTTTGTAGGCGGTTTTTTGCTGATACGGAGGGTGCTGTGAGAACGAAGGAAAATAACGAACCTTCAGAGAAGCTGATATGTTGACTTTCCCGTGCGAATAAAATACCTTGTAATTAGAACAATAAATATATAACTATGATGCGATATCTCGAAATCGAGATAAAATGACCTGGAGGGACAGCATATGAAAGTCAACGGCATACACCACGTGTCGGCATTAACAGCCGACGCACAAAAAAACTTAGATTTCTATAAAAAAGTATTAGGATTAAAGCTCGTCAAAAAATCCGTCAACCAGGATGAACCGACAATGTATCATCTGTTCTACGGAGATGAAGTGGCAAATCCGGGAACTGAGCTGACGTTTTTCGAGATTCCGCGCATTGCGCCGTTTCATGCGGGAACAAACAGTATTTCTTCTATTGGTTTGCGCGTTCCAAGCACAGAAGCCCTGCATTACTGGAAAGAACGTTTTGAAGAGCATCAGGTGGCGCACAGCGGCATTGCCAAAAGAGCCGGACGTGACATATTGGCATTCCAAGATCATGAAGGACAGCGCCTTGTGCTGACTGCTGATGAGAAAGGCAAAGGATATGGTCTGCCTGTTAAACAAAGCGGCATTCCGGAAGAATTTTCGTTTCGCGGGTTAGGGCCGGTTGAACTGACTGTGCCATACGCTGAATCAACCTTACACGTATTGACGAATATTCTTGGATTTACAGAAATCAGCCGTGAAGCAGTCGAAGGGCAAGGAACCGCCGTTATTTTGGAATCTGGAGAAGGCGGTGCGGCAACAGAAATCCATTTAATAGAAAGAAACGATCTTCCACGAGAGCGCCAAGGCAAAGGAAGTGTTCACCATGTCGCGTTTCGGGTAAGAGATGAAGAAGAACTTGCCGGGTGGCACCAGATCATCAGCCGGGAAGGCTATAGCAATTCCGGCATCGTTGAACGCTACTACTTCAAGGCGCTGTATTTCAGAGAGCCGAACGGCATTTTGTTCGAGTTATCAACAGACGGACCAGGCTTTATGGTTGATGAAAACCTTGATGAGCTTGGCCAAACGATTGCTCTTCCGCCGTACCTTGAGCATCGAAGAGCTGAAATTGAAGAGAAACTAAAACCGATTCAATAAATTTTAATTCATTTGCCTTCCGGCGCCGCCGGAAGGCTTTTTTTTATTACCATAATTAATTTTGACCTAAACAGCATGCCTTATTAGGGAGGAAATATCAGATGCTGATTGGGAGAAATGGCTTAAAACCCTTTGCATATATGGACGATTGGTATGAAATGGACTCGGCAAAAATATTGTCTTTGTTTATTAATAGTTTATTCATATTTGCTTGTTACACTATTTCAAAGTTAGACAAAAAGGAGTGAAAAACACGTGGAAAAGAAAAAACGCGAGCTGGATATTTTCCTCATCCTCATTTTGCTCGCATCTGCATTCTTAAATATCTATAACATTTGGAAGGACGACACGGTGAATCCTTATTACACCGCGGCAGTTACAAGTATGATGCAAAGCTTTCATAATTTCTTTTATGCTTCGTTCGATGCTGCCGGCTTTATAACAGTTGATAAACCGCCTGTTACATACCAAATCCAAACGATCAGTGCACTGATATTCGGTATGCACGGGTGGAGTGTCATTCTCCCTCAAGCATTGGCAGGTGTAGGTTCAGTACTTCTTATGTACTTGCTGATTAAGCCGACATTCGGAAAAACGGCGGCACGCATTGCCTCATTTGTTATGGCATGTACGCCGATTGCTGTAGCTGTAGCACGTACAAACAATGTTGATGCATTACTGGTATTTTTCTTATTGCTGGCTACTTGGCTTCTCTTTAAAGCCATCAAAAAAGGAAAGCTGATCTGGCTGTTAGCAGCATTTTTCGTTGTTGGAGTAGGTTTCAATACAAAAATGCTACAGGCTTACATGATTTTACCGGCTTTCTTATTGTTCTATCTGATTGCGGCAAACGCCACAATCAAGAAAAAAATCGTTTCATTGGTAAGTGCTTTAGCTGTATTGGCAGCCGTTTCGTTATCATGGCCGCTCATTGTTGACAATATCCCTGCAAGCAAGCGGCCTTATATCGGAAGCAGCCAGACCAACTCTGTTTTGGAATTGGCTTTCGGATATAACGGGATTCAGCGGCTGACAGGCCAAAATTCCGGCGGCCAGGGCGGATCAAACGGAGACGCTTCAAAAGAAATGTCTTCTTCCGATAACAGTTCATCGCAAACTCAAGCACCGCCTAATCAGTCATCAGCATCAGGCAGCAGCTCATCAAGCGATGATAAATCATCAAATGGCAATATGACGGCACCTCCATCCAATGGTCAAATGCCTAGCGGCGGTCAAGGAGGCCCTCCAAGCGGAGGAGATGGCGGCCAAGGCGGACCTGGCAGAGACGGAGGGAAAGGCGGTACAGGAACCGGTTCAAAAATGCAATCAGGTTCAGGAATGTTCGGGACGGGAACACCTGGTCCGCTGCGGCTTTTCCAACAAGAGTTATCTGATCAAATCAGCTGGCTTCTGCCATTTGCGATTTTTGGAATTGCAGGCTTACTGATCGCAGGCGCGAGAGAAAGAAGAAGACTATCTGCAGAGCAGAAGGAAACGGTTTTCTGGGTTGCATGGCTTGTACCGATTGCCGGATTCTTCAGTGTCGCAGAATTTTTCCATCATTATTATCTCATTATGCTGGCACCGCCGATTGCGGCTCTTGTCGGTGCGGGATGGGTTGCCCTTGTTCATCTGTATCGCAATCAGACAGGCTGGAAATCATGGCTTCTGCCGGCAGCGATTATTGCGACAACTGGATTTGAATTGTTCATTCTCAGAAACTACAACGATCAAATCGGAGCAGGATGGAGCATCGGTGTAGGGGTTATCGGCGCGTTATCTGCAATTGCTCTGCTGCTGTTCAAACAGCGCCAACAACCGATCAGTTATTATGTATCACTTGCAGCTCTTCTTGCATTGCTGGTGATGCCGATTTATT
Organism: Bacillus sp. TSO22; assembly: GCF_020223595.1. NCBI lineage: Bacteria > Bacillati > Bacillota > Bacilli > Caryophanales > Bacillaceae > Bacillus > Bacillus sp. TSO22. The sequence goes on along the minus strand of NZ_JAHAWO010000009.1, from coordinate 661,809 downwards.
GGGCAAGCACACCGCTTCTGTACGGAGGCAACAGCTCACAGCCTGAAACAGGGCCACAGCTTGCATCAATGAGCGGAAAAGGCATGGGAATGTCTGATGCGACTGTAAATGAAAAACTGATCAAATATCTAGAGGAAAATAACTCTGGAGCTGAATACCTATTTGCCACAACCGACTCGAACACAGCAGCGCCATATATTATTAAAACGAAAAAAGCTGTTATGACAATTGGCGGATTCAGCGGTTCTGACCCGGCTATCACGCTGACTCAATTTAAAAAGCTTGTAAAAGAAGGAAAAGTGAAATACTTCTTAGCTTCTGGAATGGGAAGAGGCGGAAACAATGACATTATTGAATGGGTTCAGAAAAACGGGAAAGAAGTGTCTTCAGATAAATGGCAATCAAGCTCTGATCAACAATCATCATCTGATCAGAAAACAGAAAATACTGATTTAGCTGATACATCAAGCAACAGCAAGTCTTCAGGCGAAAACGGCCAAATGGGCGGCGGACCTGGCGGAATGAATCAGTCAGCTACATTATATGAACTAAATGCTGATGAATAGGAGGAAAAAACATGAGCAGACATATTCAATATTCAATTGTTGTACCTGTGTATAACGAAGAGCTTGTCATTCATGAAACCTATCAGCGATTAAAAGAGGTCATGGATCAAACGAAGGAAAACTACGAGCTGCTTTTTGTCAACGATGGGAGCAAAGATCGCAGTATTGAGATTTTAAGAGAGCACAGCCTAATCGACCCGAGAGTGAAAATCATTGATTTTTCAAGGAACTTTGGGCACCAGATCGCCATTACAGCGGGTATGGATTATGCACAGGGGAATGCAATCGTCGTCATTGACGCCGATTTGCAGGACCCTCCTGAATTGATTTTAGAGATGATTGAAAAGTGGAAGGAAGGCTATGAGGTCGTGTACGCCGTGCGAACAAAACGAAAAGGGGAAACCTTTTTCAAGAAACAAACTGCGGCTATGTTTTACCGGCTCCTCAGCAGCATGACAGATATTGATATCCCGATTGATACGGGGGATTTCCGCCTCATGGACAGAAAAGTCTGTGATGAAATGAAGAGATTAAAAGAAAAAAATCCTTTTGTCAGAGGGCTCGTCAGCTGGGTGGGCTTCAAACAGACAGCGGTCGAGTACGTACGTGATGAAAGGCTCGCCGGAGAAACAAAGTACCCGCTGAAGAAAATGCTGAAGCTGTCAATGGATGGCATCACGACATTTTCACACAAACCGCTGAAGCTGGCAAGCTATGCGGGGATGTTAATGTCAGGTGCAGGATTTCTGTATATGTTTATCGTGCTGTATCTAAAGCTATTCACAGACAGCACCATTACCGGCTGGTCATCTCTTATTGTGATCCAGCTCCTGTTCAGCGGCATCGTCCTTCTGATTCTTGGGATGATCGGCGAATATATCGGCAGAATCTACGATGAAGCTAAAGACAGGCCGCTTTACATCGTTCAGAAATCATATGGAATAGAAAATAAAAGACTCTATAGAGACCAGCATATGTCATAACCCGAAACCCCTGTCCGTAACGGACAGGGGTTTTTATTCTCCAGTAATCAAAGTAATAGATGCTGATAGATTTATGGGAAGAAGGGATTGAGAACTTGCACTGCGGTTCAGGCATGCTGAAATAAAAACGGCAAAGCCTAAAAGCTTTCGTCTTAGGCTTTGCTGCATGTTAGCTGTTATATTGAGGGGCTCACAGCCGTACCAGTGATGTAATAAAATAATGGCACCCAGTGTAATTTCCTATGCCATGTCGATTTAGGAAGGAGAAAGCTTAGCACAGAAAAGCTAATCCTGCCCAGATCATGCTCAAGCCTACAGTTTTCATGTTCATATCTCTTTCTCAAACATGCATCTGATTAGAATGATGTCAGTCTGAATGATATGTAGATGTATCGGTAGAAAGTTTCATAGAGCAACAGGTCTTTTGTCTAATAAAAATCCTCAGGCCTTTTGCGGCCTGAGGCGATATTTCTTAAGAAGTGGTTTCTTCTTTTTGATCGAGTTTGATTTTTTTTGTCATTTCTTTGCCGTTTCTGAGAATTTTTACTTCAACGGTATCACCGATGTTTGCGTCTTTATATAAGATATTGCGCAACTCACTGCCTGTATCGATTTCTTTGCCCTTCAGGCTGATGATAATATCCTCCGCTTTCAACCCAGCCTTTTCAGCAGGAGAGCCTGAAGCGACCTCACGGATGTACACGCCCTTATTCAGCTGGCTGCCGAACAGGCCGAGTGTGCCTTCCTGGTAGTTTTGCGGCACTTGTTCTAAATCAAGCATGCTGACACCGATATACGGACGTTCAATTTGTCCTTTAGACAGCAATTCTTCTGCAATCGGTTTTACGTCATTGCTTGGAATTGCAAATCCGATGCCCTCTACATCATCCTCACTGATTTTCATACTGTTAATGCCGACAATTTTGCCGTCTATATTTAACAACGGACCGCCGCTGTTACCTGGGTTAATCGCGGCGTCAGTTTGAATCACGTTAATGCTTGTTTGACCGGCTGATGTTGACATTGAAACCGTTCTGTCCACGCCGCTTACAATCCCCTGTGTTACTGTGCGGGACAGGTCTTTTCCGAGCGGATCTCCAATCGCAATGACGGTCTCGCCAGTTCTGAGATCAGATGAATCGCCGAAGCTTGCCACTTTTGTTACGTGGTCATCACTGATTTGGAGAACCGCTAAATCTGTTAACGAATCACTGCCTACGAGCTTTGCTGTCACCGCAGTGCCGTCATATAAAGATACCTTCAGTGAAGATGCTCCTTCTACAACGTGGTTATTCGTAATGATATAAGCCTTGCCGTTCTCTTTTTTGAAAATGACACCCGATCCTGAACCGCTTTCTGTATCTTCGCTGGAATCAGAGCTGGAACCGGATGAGTCAGAGCCGAACAAAGAGCTGTTTGACTGAGCCTGAAGATTTGTGATGCCGACAATTGCCGGTGAAAGGTCTTCCACCATATCTGAGATTTTAGAAGAATCTTCGCTGTTGAATGCAGATGAGCTGCTTGAGCTTGATGAGCTTTTGCTAGATTCAGAGGACGTGCTTTTAGCTGTAACAGATTGCGTTTGCTGTTGGCTGGATGACTGTTTTACAGTGTCCTGAGAATCATGGTCGCCAAGCGGTGTAAACGTGTAAATCCCAAGGGCGAGACTGCCGCCGATCACTCCGCCAAGCAGCGGTCTGAACCATCCGAACCCTCGTTTTTTCTTCTCCTGATCATGCATGACATTGCGGGCTGAGTAGGAGGTGCTCTGATCGTTCTCTTTCGCTAGAAAGACCTCATTCTCATTACCTTCCGTTCTGTTTTCGTCACGATAGTTATCCATCATGTTCACTCCGTTTCTCTATTCTCACTAATTTCTATTTGATTATGATAGTTTTATGACTTGAGTTTATCATAAACAAAAACTGTGGGATAAAAATGAAAAGATTATGGGAAATTGTGAAAAAGGGCGGAAAACGGTACACTCTTTATTGTATATGAAAGGACTGAGTCGATGGAACAGATTGGATTGATTGGATATGGCAGCATGGCGGATATGATCGCCAGGCAGCTGTTGAGGCATGGAAAAATAAAGGAGAATGAGCTTTTTATTGAAACGAGAACGAAGGGGGAGCGGCTGAAGGCGCTGATCTCAGATTATCCAAACGTATCGGCTGATTCGCTTGAGAACTGGGCGGAAACGTGCCGTTTGATTTTTATATGTGTCCCGCCGCTCCATGTCATCGAAACATTGCGCCGTCTGCACCCGTATGTGAACAGGAATACTCATATCGTATCCATTGCCGCCGGCGTGCCGCTGCGCCTTTTGGAGGCTGAAACAGAAGCCGGTATATCACGTGTCATTCCTGCCATTACGTCCGAAGCAGAAGCAGGCATCTCGCTTGTCGTTCACAGTGAGGCATTGACAGCGGATAAAAAAGAACGTCTGAATGAATTGTTATCGGTTTTCAGCAGTGTACGAGAAATCAAAGAATCAAATTTGGATGCCGCCAGCAATTTGACGAGCTCGGCACCCGGGTTCATAGCTGCCGTCTTCGAAGAACTGGCGCTGTCTGCGGTGAGAAACAGCAGCCTGTCCAAAGAAGAAGCCTTTGATTTTCTGATTCATTCTCTATACGGAACTGGCAAGCTGCTGATCGAAAAGAATATGTCTTTCGAGGAAACGCTGGGGCGTGTCGCAACGAAAGGCGGAATTACAGGGGAGGGTGCTGAGGTCATACGCGCCTCAGTGCCGGAAGTTTTTGATCAGGTGTTTGAAAGAACCCTGAAAAAATATAAGCTGCTTACAGAACAGACAGAGAAACAGAAATGAATCCTTGAAAGAGGATTCTTTTTTATCATTGAATCGTTGTGATTTTCCCCAGTTATATTGCATTTTTCCTCTTTTTTTAATATAATTTGTTAGAATATTCATAATTTAGTAAAAAAGGAGGAGCGTTATGAAACTGTACATGTCAGTAGATATGGAAGGTATTTCGGGTCTTCCGGACGATACCTTTGTTGATTCCGGCAAGCGCAATTATGAACGCGGACGGCTCATCATGACTGAAGAAGCAAACTACTGTATTGCCGAAGCGTTTAACAGCGGGTGTACTGAGGTGCTGGTCAATGACAGCCATTCGAAGATGAATAATCTGATGGTTGAAAAGCTTCACCCTGAAGCAGACTTGATTTCCGGTGACGTCAAACCATTTTCAATGGTAGAGGGGCTGGATGATACGTTTACAGGCGCTTTGTTTCTCGGTTATCATGCGAGAGCTTCCACTCCCGGTGTGATGTCACACAGCATGATTTTCGGCGTCCGGCATTTTTACATAAACGATCGGCCTGTCGGTGAGCTTGGGTTAAATGCATACGTTGCCGGTTATTATGATGTCCCGGTGTTAATGGTAGCCGGAGATGACCGGGCGGCGAAGGAAGCGGAAGAGCTCATTCCGAATATTACGACAGCCGCTGTCAAACAAACCATTTCAAGATCCGCAGTGAAGTGTTTGTCTCCTGCGAAAGCCGGCCGGCTGCTGACAGAAAAAACCGCATTTGCCCTGCAAAACAAAGACAAAGTCAAACCGCTCACACCGCCGGACAGACCGGTTTTGAGCATTGAATTCGCCAATTACGGACAGGCAGAATGGGCGAATCTGATGCCGGGAACTGAACTCAAGCCGGGAACCACAACCGTTCAATTTCAGGCGAAGGACATGCTTGAAGCCTATCAGGCGATGCTTGTCATGACTGAGCTTGCGATGCGGACATCATTCTGCTAAAGGGGTGTTGAGGCTTTGGCGCGATACATGATGAAGCGTTTTTGGGCAATGGCAGCTACGATTTTGGTGATTACCACCCTGACTTTTGTTCTCATGAAGGTCATTCCCGGATCTCCTTTTAACGAGGAGCGAGGCACAAATGAAGCCGTTCAAAAAAATCTCGAAGCCTACTATCACTTAGACGATCCTCTCATTTTCCAATACATCATCTACCTAAAATCCATCATTACATTCGATTTCGGACCTTCAATTAAAAAACCGTCAGACAGCGTAAATGATATGCTGGAACGCGGATTTCCCGTTTCCTTTGAGCTTGGAATGACAGCGATTGTCATTGCTGTGATCTCCGGGCTCGTGCTGGGCGTAATCGCTGCGCTCCGCCGCAATGGCTTTTTGGACTACGCCGCGATGAGTTTGGCGGTACTCGGCATCTCCATCCCAAATTTTATTCTGGCAACATTGCTCATTCAGCAATTTGCTGTCAATCTCAAACTATTTCCCGCTGCCACATGGACGAGTCCGATCCACATGGTGCTTCCGACCGCAGCGCTTGCAGTAGGGCCAATGGCAATTATCGCCAGGCTGACGCGGTCAAGCATGGTCGAAGTCCTGACGCAGGATTATATCCGCACAGCAAAAGCAAAAGGGCTTTCTCCGTTCAAAATTATCGTAAAACACGCACTCAGAAATGCACTTATGCCCGTCATTACCGTTCTGGGCACACTCGTTGCCAGCATCTTAACAGGAAGCTTTGTTATTGAAAAAATCTTTGCCATTCCGGGAATGGGAAAATATTTTGTTGAAAGCATTAATCAGCGGGACTATCCCGTGATTATGGGAACGACCGTTTTTTACAGCGTCATTCTGATCATCATGCTGTTTTTGGTCGACTTGGCCTACGGTCTGCTGGACCCGCGCATTAAACTGCATAAGAAAGGGTGAAGCGTGTGAATCTCCCTGTACAAACAGATGAACGCCAGCCAGAGCAGCACATTCAGGTGCCGGATGAATGGTTTGTCTCGAATCAGGAAAAAAATCGAGAAGCCGATTCGGTCAAGCGGCCGAGTTTGTCATACACGCAGGATGCTTGGAGGAGGCTGAAGAAAAATAAATTAGCGATGGCTGGACTTTTTATTCTTTTATTTCTTTTTGTCATGGCAGTTATCGGACCCTTTTTATCACCCCATAGTGTCGCGCGCCAATCGCTGACCGAACAAAATCTCCCGCCCTCAGCCGATCATTGGTTCGGCACCGATGAGCTCGGCCGGGATGTGTTTACCCGAACATGGTATGGAGCGAGGATTTCGTTATTTGTCGGAGTGATGGCAGCGCTGATTGATTTTGTGATCGGTGTCATTTACGGGGGCGTTGCCGGCTATAAAGGCGGCAGGACTGACAGTATCATGATGCGGATTATCGAAGTGCTGTACGGGCTGCCGTATCTGCTCGTTGTCATTTTGCTGATGGTGCTGATGGGGCCGGGGCTGGGCACTATTATTGTGGCGCTGACTGTAACCGGATGGGTCGGCATGGCGAGAATTGTTAGAGGCCAGGTGCTTCAAATTAAAAATTATGAATATGTACTCGCCTCGAAAACCTTTGGTGCGAAAACCTTTCGCATCATCCGGAAGAATCTGCTGCCGAATACAATGGGAGCGATTATCGTACAAATGACATTAACCGTACCTGCCGCTATATTCGCAGAATCATTTTTAAGCTTTCTCGGCCTCGGCATACAGGCTCCGTTTGCCAGTTGGGGTGTGATGGCGAATGACGGTCTGCCTACGATTTTGTCTGGGCATTGGTGGCGCCTGTTTTTTCCGGCCTTTTTCATCTCCTTAACGATGTATGCGTTTAACGTACTGGGGGACGGATTGCAGGATGCGCTCGACCCTAAGCTGAGGAGGTAGCTGTATGGAAAAAGTTCTGTCAGTCAAAAATCTGCACGTTTCGTTTACGACTTACGGCGGGACGGTTCAGGCGGTCAGAGGGGTGAGCTTTGATTTGTATCAAGGTGAAACCTTTGCAATCGTCGGCGAATCAGGCTGCGGCAAAAGCGTTACCTCCCAAAGCATTATGGGACTGCTTCCGCCTTATTCGGCGAAGGTGACAGACGGCAGCATTTTATTTAAAAACAAAGATCTTTGCCGCCTCTCTGACAAAGCAATGAGAAGCATAAGGGGAGCCGACATTTCTATGATTTTTCAAGACCCGATGACGGCGTTAAACCCGACGCTGCCTGTCGGAGACCAGCTGGGGGAAGCGCTCCTGCGCCACAAAAAAATGAGCAAAAAGGCGGTACGGGAAGAGGTGCTTTCTATGCTGTCATTGGTCGGCATTCCCGATCCCAAAGAGCGCCTGAAGCAGTATCCCCACCAATTTAGCGGCGGCATGAGACAGCGGATTGTCATTGCAATGGCGCTGATTTGCGAGCCAGACATCTTAATCGCAGATGAACCGACCACTGCTCTTGACGTGACCATTCAGGCGCAGATTTTGGAGCTGTTTAAAGAGATTCAGAGAAAAACCAATGTGTCTGTCATTCTGATTACACATGATTTAGGGGTCGTTGCCCAGGTTGCTGACAGAGTCGCAGTCATGTATGCCGGAAAAATAGCGGAAATCGGCACGAGAAAAGATATTTTTTATCAGCCGCAGCATCCATACACAAAAGGGCTGCTGAACTCTGTCCCACGGCTGGATTTGGATGGCGCGGAGCTGATTCCGATCGACGGAACGCCACCGGATTTATTTTCACCTCCGCCAGGCTGCCCATTTGCCGCCCGCTGTCCGAACAGGATGATCGTATGTGACAGGGTATACCCGGGCCAGACCATCAGATCTGACACGCACACCGTCAACTGCTGGCTGCAGGATCAGCGGGCCGAGCATGCGGTGCTGTCCGGAGATGCGAAGGATTGAACATGAAAAGGGGGAAGAGGATGAAACGAGTGAAAAAGCTATGGGGGATGGGCCTTGCATTAGGACTCTCGCTTGCGCTGATGGGATGTACAGCAAACGAACAGGCCGGAAAAGAAAGCGGAAATGATAAGGCAAAAACAAGCGGAGAAAAGGTGCTGTATGTAAATAACGAAAATGAACCGACTTCGTTCGATCCGCCGATCGGTTTTAATAATGTGTCGTGGCAGCCGCTAAATAACATCATGGAGGGGCTGACGCGTCTTGGAAAAGAGAATGAGCCTGAACCGGCAATGGCGGAAAAGTGGTCTGTATCAAAAGATAAAAAAACCTACACATTTACGATACGGGAAAATGCGAAATGGACAAACGGAGATCCGGTAACTGCCGGAGACTTTGAATACGCGTGGAAACGGATGCTTGACCCGAAAAAAGGCGCTTCATCCGCGTTTCTGGGCTATTTTATTGAAGGCGGCGAAGCGTATAACAGCGGAAAAGGGAAGAAAGACGATGTGAAGGTGACGGCAAAGGATGATCGAACCCTTGAAGTAACGCTTGAAGCACCGCAAAAATATTTTCTAAGCGTCGTGTCCAATCCGGCGTATTTTCCGGTAAACGAAAAGGTCGATAAAGAAAATCCAAAATGGTTTGCTGAGGCGGATACATTTGTCGGGAACGGTCCGTTTAAGCTGACGGAATGGAAGCATGATGACAGTATCACAATGGAGAAAAGCGACACGTATTGGGATAAAGATACCGTGAAGCTAGATAAGGTGAAATGGGCGATGGTCAGTGACAGAAATACAGACTACCAGATGTTTCAGTCTGGGGAACTGGATACCGCTTATGTCCCTGCTGAATTAAGCGATCAGCTGCTGGATCAGGATAACGTCAGCATCGTTGACCAGGCGGGCCTGTATTTCTACCGGTTTAATGTAAACATGGAGCCGTTCCAAAATGAAAACATCAGAAAAGCCTTTGCGATGGCTGTGGATCAAAAGGAAATTGTAAAGTACGTCACGAAAAACAATGAAAAACCGGCGCGTGCGTTTGTATCGCCCGGATTTACGCAGCCTGACGGCAAGGATTTCCGTGAAGCGGGCGGAGATCTGATCACGCCAAATGAAAGCAAAGCGAAGCAGCTGCTGGAAAAGGGCATGAAGGAAGAAAACTACGATAAGCTTCCTGCAATCACCCTTACTTACAGCACAAAGCCGGAGCATAAAAAGATTGCCGAGGCTATCCAGCAAAAATTAAAAAATACCCTTGGGGTCGACGTGAAGCTAGCCAATATGGAATGGAACGTATTTTTAGAGGATCAAAAAGCCCTGAAATTCCAATTCTCTCAAAGCTCATTTTTGCCTGACTACGCGGACCCTATCAGTTTTCTCGAAGCCTTCCAAACAGGAAATTCGATGAACCGCACAGGCTGGGCCAATAAAGAATACGATCAGCTGATCAAGCAGGCGAAACATGAAGCCGATGAAAAAACGCGTTTCTCCCTGATGCATCAAGCGGAAAAGCTATTGATCAATGAAGCCCCGATCATCCCGGTTTATTTCTATAACCAGGTCAACCTGCAAAACGAAAATGTGAAGGGAATTGTCCGGCATCCTGTCGGCTATATCGATTTAAAGTGGGCAGATAAAAACTAACAACGGCGATTAAGAAAATACTGCTTCTTTATGCGAAGGAGCGGTATTTTTTCTCTTTCCTGCACGTATACGTAGGGTGCAGAGCAAATGAAAGGAGTGATTCAGTTGAATCACAAGCCGAAAGCGCTGAAAAAGGGTGATACAGTCGGAGTAATTGCGCCCGCAAGCCCGCCGGACCTAAAAAAGCTTGAAACCGCGCTTTTATTTTTAGAAGAGCTCGGTCTTCAGGTGAAACTGGGCAAGGCACTGAAAAACCAGCACGGCTATTTAGCGGGACAGGATGATGAGCGGCTGGCTGATCTCCATGAGATGTTCAGAGACGAGGAGGTAAAAGCGGTGCTGTGCGCATGCGGGGGTTTTGGGACAGGACGTATCGCCGCCGGCATTGATTTCAGCTTAATCCGCAAACATCCCAAAATCTTCTGGGGATACAGCGATATTACGTTTTTACATACTGCTATCCATCAAAACACAGGCCTTGTCACCTTCCATGGCCCGATGCTCAGCTCAGATATTGGCCTCGACGACGTCCACCCGCTGACAAAAGCGTCGTATGAGCAGCTTTTCCAAGAGACGGAATTCACCTATACAGAAGAGTTTTCTCCGCTGACGGTTCTTGTTCCCGGAAAAGCGGAAGGCGAGCTTGTCGGGGGGAACCTGTCTTTGCTGACGTCTACACTGGGCACGCCGTTTGAAATTGATACGAGAGGAAAGCTTCTGTTTATTGAAGATATTGACGAGGAGCCATATCAAATCGACCGGATGCTGAATCAGCTAAAAATGGCTGGAAAGCTGACGGACGCCGCCGGCATTCTTGTTTGTGATTTTCATAACTGTGTCCCGGTGAAGAGGGAGAAGTCCCTCTCACTTGAGCAAGTGCTCGAAGACTATATTGTATCGGCGGGCAAGCCTGCTCTGAGAGGATTTAAAATCGGCCACTGCTCACCGAGTTTCGCCGTTCCGATCGGTGCGCAAGCTGCAATGAATACAGCACAAAAAACTGTCGTCATCGAGGCGGGCGTTTCAGAAGGAGCGCTGAAGACATGAAAATCACTCGAATAGAAACAAGCCGAATCGCCGTTCCGCTCATAAAGCCGTTTAAAACCGCGCTTCGCACTGTGTATACGGCTGAATCTGTCATTGTAAGGATCACTTATGATAGCGGCGCAATCGGATGGGGGGAGGCGCCTCCGACGATGGTGATTACAGGAGACAGCATGGATAGCATTGAAAGTGCAATTCACAATGTCTTGAAGCCGGCACTGCTTGGAAAAAGCCTGTCCGGCTGTGAGGCCATTTTGCATGACATACAGCATCTCCTTACAGGAAATATGAGCGCTAAGGCGGCTGTGGAAATGGCGGTATACGACGGCTGGGCGCAGATGTGCGGATTGCCGCTTTACCAAATGCTCGGCGGATACCGAGATACGCTGGAAACGGATTATACCGTCAGTGTCAACTCACCTGAAGAGATGGCAGCGGATGCCGGGAATTATCTCAAACAAGGCTTTCAAACGCTGAAAATAAAGGTCGGCAAAGATGATATCGCAACAGATATCGCCCGTATCCAGGAAATCAGAAAACGTGTCGGGCCCGGTGTAAAACTTCGTTTAGACGCCAATCAGGGGTGGACCCCGAAGGAAGCAGTAACAGCGATTCGGAAAATGGAGGATGCCGGTCTTGGGATTGAGCTTGTCGAGCAGCCTGTCCATAAAGATGACCTCGCTGGGCTTAAAAAGGTAACAGATGCGACAGACACGCCGATTATGGCCGATGAAAGTGTTTTTACGCCGCGGCAGGCATTCGAAGTTCTTCAAACCAGGAGCGCTGACTTGATCAATATTAAATTGATGAAAGCGGGCGGCATCAGCGGAGCGGAGAAAATCAATGCCATGGCTGAGGCGTGCGGGGTGGAGTGCATGGTCGGCAGCATGATCGAAACAAAGCTGGGCATTACGGCCGCGGCGCATTTCGCGGCAAGCAAAAAAAACATCACACGCTTTGATTTTGACGCGCCGCTGATGCTGAAAACAGATGTAATCAAAGGCGGCATAACATACAGCGCCAGCACGATTGCGATGCCTGACAGACCAGGTCTCGGAATCACCGGAGCTGCGCATTTGAAAGGGGAAATAGAGCAATGATGCACACTGTCATATCAGCTGTGGCCAACATCTGGACATCGCCTGATTCTCCGCGTCCATCAGATCAAGTTATGATCCGTCCGACCGTATTGATCAGAGATTGGCTGGAGCGCATGACATATGATGAGCGGCTTGGATTATGTACAGACAATGTGATCCAAACTCAGGTTCTCTTTGGCGAAAAGGTACTGGTGACGGCGGAACAGGGTGAATGGGTTTCTGTGATCGTGCCGAGCCAGCCATCCCGAAAGGATCCACGCGGATATCCGGGCTGGATGAAAAAGAACCAACTGAAAAAAACAGATCCGATCCATACACAAAACAATGTCATGATTAGCAAACCTGCTGCCTTTTTGTACAAAAGTAATGGAGAAAAGGAGATCGAATTGAGCTTTTTGACTGTCCTGCCCTTCATTGGAGAAGAAAACGGATATTTTAAAGTTTCAACCGCTTTTGGGGAAAGGTTTGTGAAGCTGACTGATGCAGTGCCTGTCCGCGAACAGAAAGGAACCGCTGAAGACATCATTCAAACGGGGGCGGTTTTTCTCGGACTTCCCTACCTGTGGGGAGGGATCAGCGGGTTTGGGTTCGATTGCTCAGGGTTTATGTACAGTATATTTAAGGCCAATGGATACTGTATCCCCCGTGATGCTGGAGATCAGGCAAAGGCGGGGGAGGATGTCCCGCTTGATGATATGAAAGCCGGTGATCTGCTGTTTTTTGCTTATGAAGAAGGAAAAGGAGCGATTCATCACGTCGGTTTGTATGTAGGCGGCGGGAAAATGCTTCATTCTCCAAAGACAGGGAAATCAATCGAAATCCTTACATTAAAAGAGACAATCTATGAAAAAGAACGATGTGCGGTGCGCCGCTGTTTTTCAGAATAAGGAGGGAGACAAATGACGCCACTGCCTTTGTTAGAGGTCAGCCAGCTGAAAATGCATTTTGACGCAGGGAAAAAGCGGACAGTCAAAGCCGTCGACGGGGTCACCTTTCAGATTCATGAAGGAGAAACGTTCGGGCTAGTCGGTGAATCAGGGTGCGGGAAATCAACCTTGGGGAGAGTGCTGATGCGCCTTTATCAGCCGACAGATGGAAGTGTGACATACCGCGGCACAAATCTTCACGCACTGAGTGAAAAAGAGCAGTTTGCCTTCAACCGCAAGCTGCAGATGATTTTTCAGGATCCTTATGCTTCACTTAACCCGCGCATGACCGTTCGAGAAATTATTTTGGAGCCGATGGAAATTCACAATCTATATAATACCCATAAAGCGCGGCTTCTCGTTGTGGACGAGCTGCTTGAGGCAGTGGGGCTTCATCCCGATTTTGGCAGCCGTTATCCCCATGAATTCAGCGGCGGACAAAGACAGAGGATTGGGATTGCAAGAGCACTGTCGCTGAATCCTGAATTTATCGTGGCAGACGAACCGATTTCTGCACTTGATGTCTCTGTTCAGGCGCAGGTGGTCAACCTGCTGAAGCGGCTTCAAAAAGAGAAAGGGCTCACGTTTTTATTTATTGCCCATGATCTTTCGATGGTGAAGCATATCAGTGACAGGATCGGTGTCATGTACTTAGGGCACATGATGGAAATTACAGAGAGTGGAACACTGTATCGTGAACCGCTGCACCCCTATACAAAGGCGCTTTTGTCCTCGATTCCGATTCCAGACCCTGAATTGGAGGACAAGCGTGAGCGCACCCTTTTAAAAGGGGAACTGCCGAGCCCGGTCAATCCGCCGAGCGGCTGCGTGTTTCGGACCCGCTGTCCGGAGGCGATGCCTGAATGCGGGGAATCTCGTCCCCAGCTTCAAGAAATCGAAGCCGGCCGATTTGTCGCTTGCCATTTGTATCGAAATGCTGAGACGAAAGAAAAGGTGAGATAAAAGCAAGAGTGGCTCTGTTTTTTGCAGAGCCACTCTTTGCTTTTATGATTGATGTAAAAATTTCACGCAAACCGGGTAAGGGACAGAAACAGTTGATGGAAGCACTGTCAATCGGCCGGTTTCTTTGTCTCTTTCAAACAGCACAAGGTTGCCTGTTTCTTCATTTGATGCAACAAGGAACGCTTCCGTTGGATCAAATACAAAGTCACGAGGCCAGTTGCCTTCTGTTGAGACTCTTTCCACGAAAGCCAGCTCGCCTGAGTATTGATTCACTTCAAATACAGCGATACTGTCATGGCCGCGGTTTGCGACGTAAACAAAACGGCCGTCCTGTGTGACATGAATGGCACTTCCCTGGCTGTTATCTGTAAAATCATCAGGGATGGCAGAGACGACATGGATTTCTCGGAATTCGCCGGCAGTCGGATTGTATTCAAGCGCAATCACTTCATTGCTTAATTCTGTCATCACATAAGCATATTTTTCTTTCGGATGAAAAGCAATATGGCGAGGTCCTGCGCCGGGAGCGAAAGAATGGGTTCCGGATTCAGTCAATACGCCGTCTTTCAGCTTATAGGTGTAAAGCTTATCTGTTCCTAAATCAACCGCTACGACATAGTTGTGTTCAGGTGTGAATCCCGCGTAGTGTGTATGCGGCTTTTCCTGTCTTTCGTGCGGCCCTTTTCCTGTGTGGGCAGCTTCTGCAGCAGGAGCTTGTAAACTTCCGTCGCCTTGGACAGGAAAAGCGTGTACCTTTCCGCTGTGATAATTGGCAGTCAATACGAATTGATTTTGATCATCGACGCTTACGTGGCATGGTGATGGGCCGTCAATTAACTGATGATTCAGAAATGTTAATTCACCGCTGTTTTTATCGATTTGATAGGCAGCAACTCCGCCTTGGCCGTCTGCTTTTTCAATTGAATAAAGAATGGTGTTGTCTTTATTCGGCGTCACATATGTCGGGTTGCCCAGCTTAGCTGCAAGCTTTGGCTCGCTGAGTGTTTTTTTCTCAGTATCAAGCTCAAATGAATAAATCCCTTCGCTTCCGCCTTTTGTATATGTTCCGACATATCCTATGTACTTTGTCATGCGATTTCCCCCTTAAAAATGATGTCACCTTTATATTAACGTATCTTGATAAAATAAGCTGTTCAAAACATGAAAAAGGGGAATATTCTTCATTCACCGCGAATCAGCGGCATCGTACAGCATCTGAAGGAGCCGCCTGATTTGATAATTTCTGACAGGTCGATTTCGATGATGTGATAGCCTCTTTTCGATAACTGTTGATTAACATGGCGGTTGCAAGGGAGGCTGATGATCGTGTTTCTCCCGATAGAAAGAACGTTGGTGCCGAGCGTAAATTGTTCGTCCTCGGGCACCTCAATGAGATCATAACGTTTTGCCAGCATTTCAACTTCCTCTGACTCAAGGGCTTTAGGATAAATTAGTGCTTCGCTTTCAGATACGATGTTAAATACGCAGTCCAAATGCAAAAATTTTTCATGCAGCTGTACTGGAATGACCGTATATTCAGGAAGCGCCTCTTCCAGCTGGCCGATGGCTGACATGTCTGTACGCTGGCTGATTCCGACGTAGACTGTATCACCATCGATGATGACGTCACCGCCTTCAATGCTTGTATCAAGCATACGGGTGTAAGAAATGCCTTGACTGTGAAAAAATTCTTTTATGACGGCTTCTTCCCCTTGACGAATCGGTTCAGTCATGCTCGAGAGGAAGGCTTTTTCTCCGATGACAAACCCTATGTCCCGGGTGAAGACCTGCTCGGGGAGTCCGTCGCGGACGGGCAAAAGGATGACCTCAATGTTGTGTGACCTGAGTGCTTCAACCAATCGGCTGTGCTGGTCGGTGGCGGTTTTGACATGAATATTGTCATTTTCAAAATGTTTTTGTGTTTCGTTTATGACATCTTTTATGGTCATATGCTCCGGTCTGCATAAAATCACTTTCTGAAGTGTGCCGTATTCTGTTCGGCATACCGTTTTGTGCTGATGTTTCGGGATGGATACGTCCATTTGTTTCTCCTCCTGACCGTGTGAAGAATACATTTATTATTCCCTCATCATGAAAATCATTAAACGTTTTGGAAAGAAAACCTGACAGACAAACCATTTTAAATTTTAGACAAATAGCAGAGAATATTGTTTAATAGGAGAATATGAGTGCATTTAGCTAAAAGATCAGACATCAAAGGGGAGAAAGGTATGGAAACACCGGAAACAAAATTTTGTAAAGAGTCAAAGGTTGTAAAAACCAGCAGGGTGTTCCCGCTTGATACAAACAACCATAATACGCTGTTTGGCGGAAAATTAATGAGCTACATCGACGATATTGCCTCTATTTCCGCGGCGCGCCATTGCAGACGGGAAACAGTAACAGCTTCGATGGACTCTGTAGATTTTCTGAAGCCGATCGGGCAAAAGGATTCTGTCTGCCTAGAGTCATATGTGACATGGGTCGGCACATCTTCCATGGAGGTGTTTGTAAAAGTCATTAAGGAGCATCTGATGACTGGCGAACGGGAACTTGCCGCGACATCCTTTTTGACATTTGTCGCATTAGATTCAAATGGCAAGCCGGTGCCTGTACCGAGAGTTGTACCGGAAACAGAAGAAGAAATCATGCTGCACAATACAGCAGTTCAGCGAGCTAATGAACGAAAGAACCGCAAAAAACACAGCCAGGCGCTTGCAAATGCGCTCGGAACTGATAAGCCTTGGTAATCGTTAAACCCAAAACATGATGTTGTTTTGGGTTTTTTTGTGCTGTTCATCTTTCCGATGGTGATAATTACAGCGGTTAGTCCGTTTTTGCTAGGGGATTCTATAAAAAAGCAACATTTGTCACGTTAAATTGATAATTTTGTGACAATTTTATTAAAGATTCATTTTGAATATATCTTTTATTTGTGACATCATGTATTTTAAAGATATATTTTAAATACATCTTTTTGAAAGGATTGTTTAAACGATGTTAGATAATAAAACAATCGAAATTATTAAAAGCACTGTACCCGTATTACAACAGTATGGAGAAGCGATCACTGGCCGTTTTTACGATCTGATGTTCCAAGATCATCCAGAACTTTTGAACATTTTTAATCAAACAAACCAAAAGAAAAAAACACAGCGCACTGCACTTGCAAATGCCGTTATTGCAGCTGCGGCAAATATTGATCAGCTCGGAAATATCATTCCGGTCGTGAAACAAATCGGCCATAAGCACCGCTCTATCGGAATTAAGGCTGAACATTATCCGATCGTCGGCAAGTATTTGCTGATTGCGATTAAAGATGTTCTGGGAGATGCTGCGACACCTGATATTATGGAGGCATGGGAGAAAGCGTACGGAGTAATCGCTGACGCGTTCATCGGAATTGAAAAAGAAATGTATGAGGAGGCGGAGCAGCAAGCTGGCGGCTGGAAGGAGTATAAGCCGTTCGTCATCGCGAAAAAAGAGCAGGAAAGCAAAGAAATTATATCCTTCTATTTGAAGCCGGAAGACGGCAAGCCGTTACCTGAATTTCAAGCAGGGCAGTATATCAGCATCAAAGTACGGATTCCTGACTCTGAATATACGCATATTCGTCAATACAGCCTGTCTGATATGCCAGGAAAAGACTATTATCGAATCTCAGTGAAGAAAGACGGTGCCGTATCTTCCTATTTACACGATGGGCTGCATGAGGGAGATTCAATAGAGATCAGCGCACCGGCAGGAGACTTTGTTTTAGATCCTTCATCACAAAAAGATCTCGTTCTGATCAGTGCCGGAGTTGGCATTACACCGATGATCAGCATGCTGAAAACGTCTGTTTCCAAGCAGCCTGAACGGCAGATTCTGTTCATTCATGCCGCGAAAAACAGTGAATATCACGCATTGCGTCATGAGGTGGAAGAAGCGGCAAACCATTCTTCTGTCAAGACAGCATTTGTGTATCGTGAGCCAACAGAGGAAGACCGTGCAGGTGATCTTCAATTTCACGAAGGACAAATTGATCAGCAGTTCCTCAAAAAACTGATTACCAATACAGATGCGGATTATTATATTTGCGGATCACAGTCTTTTATTACAGCAATGCATAAACTTGTGTCAGGGCTTGGATCAGCACCGGATTCTATCCATTACGAGCTGTTCGGCCCGCAATTAAGTATGGCACAGTCCGTTTGAACACATACATGAAACTCTTCTCCTTTCTGAGAAGAGTTTTTTTATTGAGATAGAAGAAGGCGGACAAGCGCCTGCTTCTACATCCGGACAATCACTGATCCGCCGCCGCCGCTTGTGCATACACGGTTTTGCTGTTCTTGCATCGTTCTCAGCAATTCATTGTTTACCTCAATCGCTCTGATTAGCTGCTCCATTCTTAGCTCTAAACCGGCTAGCCTGTCGATTGTCTGCTGTTGCTGATAGCCTGCGGAATGAGGAGCCGATGGAAGATCATAGGGCCAATGGGTATTCGTCTTCTGATACTTCATATTGTGCCTCCAATCTATGTTGCTTTCTAATATGGTATGTGCCGGGGAAGTGCACGTTCGCCTATTTAAACACCGAATAAAAGGGTGTGATGCATAGCGCTTCTGCCTCAGGGCAAAATAGGCTCAATATGACTAGCGTGATGGAGGTAAAGACCGGTGTTGTGGATCGTATGGGCATTTTTACTGAAGCCAGTTATCGTATTTTCGATTGCGTATATTCTGTTTCGGCTTGCCGGTAAAAAAGCCGTATCACAAATGAACAATTTTGATCTGCTTTTGACCTTCGCAATCGGAACCATTATCAGTGAGCCGATTCTTACATCCAGGCTGCCGATGTCGATTTATTACGCGGGCACTTTTTTGGTGCTTTATCTTCTGATGAGCAAGCTTGCTCTTTCTAATAAATGGCGATGGCTGCTGGTCGTAAGTCCGACTGTCTTAATCCGAAACGGGGATATTGATGAACGCGGACTGCGTAAAGAAAGGCTGACTGTTAATGAACTGCTCGGAAAGCTAAGGGAAAAGGGCTATGCCGATCCGGCTGACATTGATCTTGCCATCATTGAAGAAACGGGAGAAGTGAGCGTCATTCCAAAAGAGGAAGCGAGAGCGGTGCAAGTGCGGGATTTGAATATGGAAGCTGAACGGAATTTTATCCCGATCCCCCTCATACTGGACGGTGAAATCCTTGATCATAATTTGAAGTACCTCCAAAAAAATCGAGCCTGGCTGTTTGAGAAGCTTGAGGAAAAAGGATACAGCTCCAAACTGCTGTCCTCGATCACACTTGGCACGATGAATGACCGCGGCGATATATCGCTTGATTTGAATACTTCAAACGAACCGCGGCATGATCCGTATTTATATAAACCGGGAAATAACAATTAAGATTGCTCTCTATTTTTAACGAGAGCTTTTTTCTTTTTTAAAGGGAATTTTTGTTTGGCGTCAAATGTACCTAGTTAGGAGGGGAACAAACATGAAGGACTTATTCATTAGAAACGACATGGCGCCGACGGTCAGTCTGCTGTATTCCGCAGTGGAAGAAAACACTCTCCGTCTGGCTTCTATCGTAAGCCGCATGACACACAGTGAACTGTATTATAGGGGGCGCTGCCAAACAAAAAACAGCACGGCTCAGCTTTTGCACCATATCGCAAATGTTGATATCAGATGGGTCTGGCGTATCAAGGAAAACCGGATACCGGATCATATTGAACAGGCATACGGCCCGATGACAGATGAAAACGGACGGCTCCCTGAACCGGAGAACCAGCCCGGTTTAGATGAACTCCTGAGAAGACATCAACATGTGGTAAATGAGCTGAAATCGATATGTTTCACCTTAACTGAAGATGATTTGCACAAGCCGCTTTCTTACGATAATGACACTGCGACTGTAAGGTGGGGCATTTGGCACATGGCGGATCATAACCGCTATCATCAAGCACATATTGAAGCCCTCAAAAAAGAATGGAAGCAGGATTTGGCGGAATATGAGCGCTAAAACGAAGCTTGTGACCGATCGCATTCGTTTGCGCTGTATGGAAGATCGGGATCATGCTTCTTTGCTCGAGCTTTTTAACGATCCTGACGTCATGAAATATTATTCCGGTTTAAAAGATAAAAGGCAAACCCGCGAGTGGATCAACTGGAACAAAAGAAATGAAAAAGGGTACGGCGTCAGTCTGTGGATCGCCGAAGACATACGGACAGGGGATTTTTTGGGTCAATGCGGCATCGTGCCCCAGCAGATCGAAAATCAGACAGTAATGGAAATCGGCTATATGTTTGCACGCCGCCACTGGGGGAACGGCTATGCGCAAGAAGCGGCTCGAGCCTGCCTGGACTACGGCTTCAACGAGCGGCAGTTCGGCAAAATGGCGGCTATGATTGACCCGGATAACAAAGCGTCCATACGGGTAGCTGAGAAAATCGGCATGCTATACAGCAGAACGATCAGAAAGTGGAATAAACCAATCGCGGTATATGAAAGAAAATCTTACATTTGAAAGAAAGTGTGAAGTTGTAGTATCATAGTGTCAGGTAAAGTTTTCTAGGGTTCCGCATGTCAATGGACATGGACTGGTCCGAGAGAAAACACATACGCGTAAATAGAAACGCGTATGCACACGGAGGGAAAAAAGCCCGGGAGAGTCAATCTCATGTGAGACGACTGTCCGGGGTTTTTTTGTTTTCGGAGAATCTTACTGGAAAGAAAGGAATGACTTGTAATGAAATGGGGATTAGTCGTGCTTGCCGCCGTTTTCGAGGTTGTTTGGGTGGTAGGCTTAAAGCATGCTGACTCAGCTTTAACATGGAGCGGCACAGCCGTCGGCATCATAGTCAGCTTTTATCTTTTAATGAAGGCGACAAACAGTCTGCCTGTCGGAACCGTGTATGCCGTCTTTACCGGACTCGGAACAGCTGGAACAGTGCTGAGTGAAATCATTCTGTTTCATGAGCCGATCGGATGGCCAAAGCTTTTGTTAATCGGCGTGCTCTTAATCGGTGTAATCGGATTGAAGCTTGTGACACAGGATGAGACAGACGAAAAAGGAGGCGAGGCATAATGCTGCACTGGATCAGTTTATTGTGCGCGGGCTGTTTGGAGATGGCCGGCGTGGCCCTTATGAATCAATATGCGAAAGAAAAAAACGTGAAATGGGTGCTGTTGATCATTGTTGGTTTTGCCGCATCATTTTCCTTGCTGTCGTATGCAATGGAAACCATTCCGATGGGTACCGCTTATGCTGTCTGGACTGGCATTGGCACCGCCGGCGGAGCGCTTGTCGGCATCCTCTTTTACAAGGAGCCGAAAGACGCCAAACGGATCTTCTTTATCGCTTTGATCTTATGCTCAGCCGTTGGTTTAAAAATTCTGTCATAAATTGATTTTTATCAAATCTTCAGTATAATGGATAAATAGTTTAGACTTACAAAGATAAGAGGGATTATTCATGAAATCATATATGACTCAGCGGTTAAACGAATACCGTGACGGGAATGAGGATAAAGGTCGCCTTTTGGTCAGCTGTCCCGATCAGCCTGGTATCGTTTCTGCGGTTTCCGCGTTTTTATTTGAACACGGCGCCAATATTATAGAATCCAATCAATATACGACAGATCCTGAAGGCGGCCGGTTCTTCCTGAGAATCGAATTCGACTGTGCGGGCATTCGTGAGAAAAAAGACACACTGCAGGAGGCGTTTGCTTCAATTGCGGAAAAATTCGACATGACATGGAGCTTAACATTGGCAAGCGAGCTGAAGCGTGTCGCCATTTTTGTCTCAAAGGAGCTTCACTGCCTGCATGAGCTGATTTGGGAATGGCAAACTGGCAACCTTATGGCGGAAATCGCTGTTGTCATCAGCAACCATGAAGAGGCGAGAGAGCTGGTTGAGCGGCTGAACATTCCATTCCACTATATGAAAGCGAACAAAGACATCAGAGCGGAAGTCGAAAAGAAGCAGCTTGAACTGCTTGAGCAATACAATATTGATGTGATCGTTCTTGCACGCTATATGCAGATCTTAACTCCTGATTTTGTTTCGGCTCATCCGAATCGCATCATCAATATCCATCATTCGTTCCTGCCTGCTTTTATCGGTGCGAATCCGTACAAACGGGCTTACGAGCGCGGCGTGAAACTGATCGGAGCGACATCTCACTATGTCACAAACGATCTGGACGAAGGGCCGATCATTGAACAGGATATTGAGCGTGTGGATCACCGTGACAACACGGACGCCCTTAAAAATATCGGCAGAACGATTGAGCGCAGCGTGCTTGCACGTGCTGTAAAATGGCATTTGGAAGACCGCGTCATCGTTCATGAAAACAAAACAATCGTCTTTAACTAGACGGCAAGATGCCCGCGCCATGCGGGCTCTTTTTGATGATAAAAATCCTTGACAAGTGTCCTTTTTCTTTGCATAATATAAAAAAATCATTGAGCGTTGAAGAGGATTAGTAAGCAGACCTTTCTGTGACAGAGAGCAAAATGAATCGCTGAAACATTTTGCCGCATGAAACCTGCTGAACCTGCCTTGGAGTCTTAGGGGGAAAACCTAGGCGCGTAACCTGGCGTTACAGGAAAGCGGAGCGTGCATAAGTGCGTTCAATCAAGGTGGTACCACGGAAACCCATTTCGTCCTTATGAATCAGGATGAAATGGGTTTTTTTATTGTAAGTTGGCTGGCGAAGAGCCGCGGAGGAGAATAAATGAAAAAACAAAGAATAGTAGTGAAAATAGGAAGCAGTTCGCTCACGAATAGCAACGGAAGCATTGATGAGGCAAAAATCAGAGAGCATGTTCAGGCCATTTCCCTGTTGAAGAAAGCGGGACATGAAATGATTCTGATTACCTCGGGAGCCGTAGCGGCGGGGTTTTCCAGCCTCGGTTATCCGTCCCGTCCCGTTACCATTAAAGGAAAACAGGCGGCGGCCGCGGTCGGACAAACACTGTTAATGCAGCAATATATGAATCAATTCAAACAATACGCACTGACTCCGGGACAAATCCTGTTAACGAGAAATGATTTTTCGAAAAGAGAACGGTATCGAAACGCGTATGCAACGATTATGGAATTACTGGAGCGCGGCGTCATTCCGATTATCAATGAAAACGATTCTACATCTGTTGAAGAATTGACATTCGGGGATAATGACATGCTTTCTGCGTTAGTCAGCGGATTGATTCATGCGGACCAGCTCATGATTCTCACTGACATCAACGGGCTGTATGATGCCAATCCGAATGAAAATCCTGATGCAAAACGATTTGATTATTTGCCGGAGATCACGCCTGAATTGCTGGGTTATGCCGGTTCAGCCGGATCAAAGGTCGGCACCGGCGGCATGAAATCAAAGCTGTTAGCCGCGCAAACCGCGCTGTCTCTTGGAGTGAAAGTGTTCATTGGAACAGGCAGCGGAGAGCAAAAGCTGGCGGACATTTTGGACGGCAGGGGAGACGGCACTTATATCGGAGACAAAGAACTATCCTCGGTTAACAACACGAGACAGTGGATTCAGTTCCACTCGCCGATATCAGGTGAGATCCTCATTGATGCTGGTGCCGAGGAGGCGATGATCCATAACGGAAGCAGCCTGCTGCCGGCTGGCGTTGTGGGCGTGAACGGAAGTTTTCCGAAAGGGGCGGTCGTGGAAGTCAAGGGACCGGGCGGGGTGATCGGCAAAGGCCAAACTCATTACTCCTCCGAGGAGATTATGGAGGCCAAAGGCAAACGAAGTGATGAACTTGATTTTGAGAAAACGTTTGAGGTGATCCACAGGAATGACTGGGTCAATTTAAAAGACTAGGAGGCGGAAAAATGAGTGAAGTTTCTGTAAAAGCGAAGCTTGCAAACGAAGCAGCAGCTGAACTGATCATGAAAACAACTGCTGAAAAAAATGAGGCGCTCAGCCTCATCGCAAACGGGCTCCGAAAAGAAATAGATTTTCTCTTAATGGAAAACGCCAAAGATATTGAGAACGGAACGAACAATGGCTTAACACCTGATATCATTGATCGCCTGACACTTGATGAGAAACGCATTCGTGATATAGCGGATGCAGTAGAGCTTTTAATTGATTTGGCAGACCCGGTCGGTGAATCTCTTGAAACGATTGAAAAAGAGAACGGACTGTTTATCGAAAAAATCCGTGTTCCGCTCGGTGTTGTCGGAATGATCTATGAAGCGAGACCGAACGTTACAGTCGACGCGGCAACCCTCTGCTTAAAGACGGGTAACGCGGTTGTTCTGCGGGGAAGCTCCTCTGCCATTCACAGCAACAAAGCACTCGTCAGCGTGATTCACAGAGCGCTTGAGCAGTCATCGCTTCCAATTAACGCCATACAGCTGATTGAGGATACAAGCAGGGAAACAGCGAAAGAACTCTTTACGCTGAACGACGGTCTTGACGTATTAATCCCGCGTGGAGGCAAAAAGCTGATTGATCTCGTCGTGAGAGAATCAACAGTGCCTGTGTTAGAAACCGGAGCAGGAAACTGCCACATTTTCATTGACGAAACGGCCAAACCGCAAATGGCTGAAAAGGTTGTGGTAAACGCCAAAACGCAGCGCCCTTCCGTGTGTAATGCAATTGAATCATTGCTGATTCACAAAGTGTGGGCGAAGCAGCACGGGAAAGAATTGCTTGCCCAGCTGGAAAACGCGGGAGTTGAAATTCGCGGAGATGAATTTGTATGTGAACTTCATCCTTCAAGCAAACAAGCGTCAGAGGAAGATTGGGAAACAGAATTTTTAGCGCCTGTCCTCAGCGTAAAGACGGTTGAGAACGTCCAAGAAGCTGTGAAGCATATTCAACAATACGGCACCAATCATTCTGAAGCGATTTTAACTGAAGATGACAAGCACGCGGCTTATTTTCAAACCGCTGTCGATGCTGCTGCGGTCTATCATAACGCATCAACCCGTTTTACCGACGGCTTTGAATTCGGCTACGGAGCCGAAATCGGCATCAGCACGCAAAAGCTTCATGCAAGAGGGCCAATGGGGCTTCCTGCACTGACTTCTACAAAATATATCATTAAAGGAACTGGGCAAATCCGCGAATAGCGGGACAATGTTCGATGAAAAGCTTATCTCGTAAAGGGATAAGCTTTTTTTATGCGCCAAAAAATTGACACTACAAATTAGATTGTGTACAATTTAATTGTATAAAATATATTTAGGGGGAATGAAATATGAGTCAGCCATTATTTACAGCATCAGTATCAGCGGTAGGAGGAAGAGAAGGAAAGGTGATATCATCAGATCGCGTTCTCGAACTCGATGTCGCAATGCCGGGAACACCGAGAGCAAAGAAATTAGAAAAAGCGACAAATCCGGAGCAGCTGTTTGCAGCAGGTTACGCAGCTTGCTTTGACAGCGCACTGCAGCTGGTAGCAAGAACAGAACGAGTGAAAGTAGAGACAGAGGTTACAGCGCATGTCAGCCTGTTAAAGGATGAAGAAGATCAAGGCTATAAATTAGGTGTGACGCTGCAGGTGAAAGGGAAAGGAGTCAGTGCATCAGAATTACAGACACTTGTGCAAAAAGCGCACGGCGTTTGTCCGTATTCAAAAGCAACCTCCGGAAATATCGATGTTACGCTGGAAGTAGCTGAATAAAATATTAAGAGGATGCCTCGTATAAGGCATCCTCAACTTTTTTGATGAAGCGTTTCCAGCAATGTATATAGAGCGGATTTTAACTGTTTCAGGTCCTCTCCGGACTGCTTTGAGAGCCCCAAGATCGTCCTTGGTATGTCAGCCGCTTTTTCTTTTAATGACTCCCCGTTCTCTGTCAGGCTGATCAATACGGACCGCTCATCCTCTTCAGATCTTTTTCTCGTAATCAAACCTTGCTGTTCCATTCGTTTCAGCATCGGAGTGAGTGTCCCTGAATCTAAATACAGCAGCTCGCCCATTTTTTTGACAGTAAGCGTTTCGTGTTCCCATAACAAAAGCAAAGCCAAATATTGAGGGTACGTCACATTCAGCTTTTCAAGCAGCGGCTTGTATTGCTTTGTCATTTCCCGCGAACTCGCATATAGCAAAAAACAAAGCTGATTCTCCAATTTCATATGGTCAAATTCATTTTCCATCTTGTTCACCAACTCTTTCTGACATTCCATTCTATTGTATCTGAAAAACATCATTTTTCCTATTCTCGGCAAACATAGCATGTTTAAAAAGATCAGAAAGGGAAATATAACAACTAGATACAAACAAGGAGGATGGAATAAATGGCACTATTTACAGCAAAAGCAACCGCACGCGGCGGACGGGCCGGACATATTACATCAGATGACGGCGTTCTTGATTTTGATATTGTGATGCCTAATGCAAAAAAAGAAGGACAAACCGGAACAAACCCGGAACAGCTCTTTGCGGCAGGATACGCTGCATGCTTCGGCGGCGCGCTCGAACACGTGGCTAAGGAGCAAAATATTAAAATCGATTCCGAAATTGAAGGGCAGGTCAGCCTCATGAAGGATGAGAGCGACGACGGGTTTAAAATCGGCGTCACACTTGTTGTGAACACCAAAGATTTGGATCGGGACAAGGCACAAGAGCTTGTCAATGCTGCTCATGAATTCTGCCCTTATTCGAAGGCAACCAGAGGAAATATTGATGTAAAATTAGAATTAAAATAATGACCGGCATCCTGAGGGTTCTCAGGATGTTTTTTTGTGCGGAAGCACGCGGAGCGGGCATGATCTTTTCGAAGTGTGAATACATGTAGTATAGGTGAATTCAGACTAGAGAAAAGGTGAGCACATGAAAAGACCAAAGCTGTCAGTTTGTATGATTGTGAAGAATGAAGAACGCCATATCGCACGCTGTTTGGAGAGTGTGCAGCGTATTGCTGATGAAATCATTGTGGTTGATACCGGTTCGAACGATCGTACGGAAGACATTTGCAAAAGCTTTCATGCCCAAGTTTATCATCATAAATGGGAACAGGATTTTTCAAAGGCGAGAAATGCCAGTTTACAGCATGCCAAGGGAGAGTGGATCTTGATCTTGGATGCCGACGAAGAACTAGACTCGGATACGGGCAGCCTATTGCCTTCGCTGCTGACTGACAGCCTGCCGTCTCTCGGTTGCGTGAAGGTCGTGAACTACACCGGGAAGCAATGGAATGAAAATGAAGCGTTTGAACAAAGGCAGATCAGGCTGATCCGCAATCAGCAAAACATAAGGTTTACGGGAAGTATTGGGGAAAGACCAGAGGGAAGAGAGGCAAGCAGCCCTTTCTCGCTTCCATGTATCATTCACCATTACGGTTATTTAGAGCAGGAGGCACAGCAAAAGCATCAACGCAACATGAACTTATTGGATACGGAATTGCTGACATCCTGTGCTGACCCGTCTCTCATTTATCAGAAAGCAGCTGAGTATGACAGAGGAAACGAACATGATAAAGCCTTCCGGCTGGCAATGGATTGTATTAATAAATGTAAAAGAAAACAGCAAATTCCGCCGCCTGCTTTCTATTATTTAAAGTATAAATTATTGATTGACGCAGAACGGTACGAAGAAGCGGAACGGGATATCAATGAAGCGCTGGGGCATTATCCCGATTACTGCACGCTTCACTATTATAAAGGGATTATTATGTATCAGTCTAAAAAAGTAAGAGAAGCGATCACAGCGTTCGAAGCTTGCCTGCAAATCGATAGTGAAAATCTTCAGTACGTACAGGTGAAAGGAGCAGCTGATTTTAGATCAAGCTGCTGGCTCGGTGTCTGCCATGCTGAATTGCATCAGCATATGACCGCTGTTTTGTATTTGCAAAAAGCGCTGAAAGTCAATCCGAAGTGCGCACGGGCACAGCGGCTTCTCACCGAATTAACAAAGGATCAGGCCGCACATGCCTGATCCTTTTAATATTCTTTCTTATTGGCAAAATCCCGCCATGCCTGGAATGGAGATAAATGCTCCTTCAGGGTCACCTGATAAAAAGGTATGTTTCTTTTTTCTGCCGGTTTATCAATTTCTTCATATATGAATGAATCATCAAATCCGGCTTCAGCAGCATCTGTGTGCTCCGCTGCATAGTAAACGGCTTTCGGCCTGGCCCAGTAGATGGCGCCTAAGCACATGGGACACGGCTCGCAGCTCGCATATAAAATGCAATCATCAAGCTGATAGGAGTCAAGTGCCCGGCAGGCGTTTCGAATAGCCGTCACTTCTGCATGGGCAGTCGGGTCATTGCTTGTTGTGACGTTGTTCTGCCCTTCGGCTATAATAGCTCCGTCTTTCACGATAACGGCTCCGAAAGGCCCGCCAACTCCCGCATTCACTCCTTCACGAGCAAGATCGACAGCCCGTTTTAAGAACTTTTCATGATTCATCCTAAACCCTCCTGTCAATTGAGTGTTATAAGTATAGCCGAAAAGAAGTGCAAAGAACATTCTCAAAAAAGTGAAAAGTAAACAAAATATTTGGGGGATTTGCTAAGATAAGAGGAGAAAAGAGGAGGGGTGATCATGCTGCATTTATATATTGCTAGGCACGGACAGACTCAATGGAATGTGGAAAAACGGATGCAGGGCTGGCTGGATTCTGATTTAACAGAACTTGGACTGTACAACGCCCGCGCTCTTGGGAAGCGTCTGAAAGATATTGAATTTAATCAGGTTTACATCAGCCCGAGCAAGCGGACAGAAGAGACGGCAAAAACCATACTGGGATCGCGCCGGCCCCCGCTGGTTAAAGATCATATATTCAGAGAAATGTCACTGGGCTCATGGGAAGGGAAAAAACAAGAGGATATTGAAAGAGACGAACCTGATCTTTTTCATGCTTATTTTCATCATCCCGAAGCTTATCGCCAGCCGGGATGTGAAACGTTTTTTGACCTTGAAAGCCGGGTAAGGCTGGCTCTCCAAACGATTTTAGACAGCCATTCTTCCGGTAATGTTCTCTTGGTTACCCATTCTGTCTTTATATTAATGTTGTTAAATATCATAAAGGGAAGACGCATTAATGACATATGGAATTCTGCTTACATACATGATACTTCATTGAGCCTTGTGGAATTTGATGAAAATGGAGCAGCCAAAATAGTAAAAGAAGGGGATGGGGAGCATCGAAAACCGATTCCCGCTTTCTAATAGAAAAAACCATCTGCCAAAGGCAGATGGTTTCTATATTTATACAAGCTGTGTCTGCTGAGCTCTTGCCTGTTTTGCGGCTTCAACCATGTTTTTCAATGCTGCAACCGTTTCTTCCTGCTGTCTTGTTTTCAATCCGCAGTCTGGATTTACCCAGAAGCGGTCAGTCGGACAGACGGCAAGCGCATCAACGATAATGTTGTACATTTCTTCAGTTGACGGCACACGTGGGCTGTGAATGTCATATACACCAAGGCCTAGTCCCTTCAGATACGGATGCTCTCTTAAGTAATCCAAAAATCCTCCGTGGCTTCTGCTGTGCTCGATCGTAATAACATCCGCGTCAAGATCATTAATCGTATCGACGATGTCTTCAAAGTTGCTGTAGCACATATGCGTATGAATTTGCGTCTCGTTTTTCACGGAAGAAGTGGTTAATCTGAATGCTTCTGCCGCCCAAGTCAAATATTCATCCCAATCTTGGGTTTTTAATGGAAGACCTTCACGCAGCGCCGGTTCATCGACTTGAATGATTTGAATGCCTGCGTCTTCAAGCGCTTTTACTTCTTTGCGAAGAGCAAGCCCAATTTGGAAGGCGATTTCTTTTCTCGAAATGTCGTTTCGAGGGAAAGACCAGTTTAAGATCGTAACAGGGCCCGTCAGCATTCCTTTCACATGCTTTGAAGTCAATGACTGTGCATACACAGTATCTTTTACTGTCATCGGTTCAATAAATTCAACATCTCCGTAAATGACTGGCGGGCGGACACAGCGTGAGCCGTATGATTGAACCCAAGCGTATTTTGTGAAGGCAAAGCCGGCCAGCTTCTCACCGAAGTATTCGACCATGTCGGTCCGTTCGAATTCACCGTGAACAAGGACATCAAGTTCCAATTCTTCCTGAATATCAATCCATCTTTTTGTTTCTGCATTGATAAAGTTTTGATACTGTTCATCAGACCACTCATTTTTCCGCCATTTTTGGCGTGCGCTCCGCACTTCAGCAGACTGCGGGAAGCTCCCGATCGTAGTCGTCGGCAAAAGCGGAAGGCCGAGAGATTTATTTTGCAGGGCTAAACGTTCTTCAAACGGAATCGGGCGCTTGAAGTCTTTATCGGCTAATTGCTCAAGCTCTTTCTTCTGTTCAGAATTCGCGCCTGTTGCAAACTGTTTGAGCGCCTGAATATCAGTTTTAGCCTGCTGAATTTGTTCGCTGATCGCCGCTTTTCCTGAAACTAAGCCTTCTTTCAAAGCTGTCAGCTCGGCTAGTTTTTCTTTTGCGTAGGATAATCCGTTCAGCAGATCCTTTTCCAAATGCTCGTCAGGGTGTTTTGCTACAGGAACGTGCAGCAGGCTGCTGGAAGGCTGAATCCACAGTTCCTCAACTTTTGCAATGCTGAGAATATCGAGAACGGCATCGAGACGTTCTTCAAGATCTGCTTTCCAAATGTTGCGTCCGTCGATCACACCGGCTGCCAGCACTTTGTCTGTTGGAAAGCCGTGTGTTTTCAGCTGTTCCAGGTTTCTGCCTTTATCGTGAACGAAATCAAGGCCAATTCCCTGTACCGGGTAAGAGATCAGCTCTTCATAAGCATCAACAGAATCAAAATACGTCTGCAAAAGCACATTCAAGGAGGAAAGCTCGCTTGTGATGTTTTCAAATAATTCTTTTGCGCCGCGGACATCTTCGGCAGAGGCGGTAACGAGCGCCGGCTCATCGATTTGAACCCATTTTACGCCTTCTTCTTCAAGCTCTTTCAAAAGCTGTACATATAACGGCACAAGGCGTTTTTGGATCGCTTTAGCTTCAGACGGCTCATAGCCTTTGGCAAGCGTAACGAACGTATAAGGGCCGACAATCACAGGTTTTGTTTCAACGCCGTATTCCTGTTTGATCCGGCGATAATCTTCGAGCTGTTTGTTTTTTGTCAGGCGGAACTCAATGCTCTCGTCATATTCCGGAACGATGTAATGGTAATTTGTATTAAACCATTTTGTCATTTCACTAGATACAGCGTCTTTAATTCCGCGGGCGATAGCGAAGTATGTATCGGTAGCGTCAGTCAAATGTTTGAACCGTTTTGGAATCCAGTTGAAGCTGACTGCTGTGTCGAGTACATGGTCATACTGGGTGAAATCAGAAACAGGCACAACATCAATCTGCTGGTCAATTTGTGTTTTTACTGCGGATAAAAATAGTTCGTCGATTTGCTTTAAAAACGTATCTTTATCAGTGCTGCCTTTCCAATACGCTTCAAGTGCTTTTTTCCATTCTCTGTTCAGTCCGATTCTCGGAAATCCTAAATTTGATGTTTTGATGGTTGTCATTGTTTCTCCTCCTTTATATGTAAAACACTCTCGTTAACCCGCGGATACAGGCTGCTAAGAGGTTTTCTCACAATAAAAAGCCTCTTTCCCATGAGAGAAAGAGGCTTTTCTGCGTAAAACACTGCCTCTCTCATCTCTCAGACACAATCTGATGGAATTAGCACCGTGCCTTATGAGACATCAGTCTCGGCGCGAAAAGCAGTGCGCCCCATTTCACAATGGAATTACGGTCGGTTGCTGTTGGGGTCAAAAGGCCAATCCCTCGCCCAACTCTCGATAAGAGAAAATGTTATTAATTTTTTGAAAAGTTGAATCATTTGTTGGTAATCTTAACAGTAATTCAAATTCGTTGTCAACATAGAATTTGAAATTTTATTTACAAATTACGACATAAATTATATGAGAAAAATAATTTTATAGGGTCATCAAATGTGATTGCTCTGCTTTTTCTGCCAGCTCATCAGGAGCAGTTAAATAAAGGAATCCATTACCTGCCAGTGTTTTTGCGATATCAAGCGGGAGTGTCCTGCGGACCAGCTGCGCATAAACCTCAGGCTCAGTTAGATCTCTTTGAAACGATTCTTCTTCAAAGCTTTTAATTAAAGCAAGTGCTCCGCTGACATGAGGGGCAGCCATTGAAGTGCCGGTCAGCTTACCGTATTTCTTGTTAGGGAGGGTGGATAATATATTTTCTCCCGGTGCAACGAGATCAATTTCTTTATTTGCGTTAGAAAATTCTGACGATTCTCGAGCTACGGAAACAGAACCAACCGCGATCACATCATTATAAGCCGCAGGGTAGGAAAGCTCCTCTGTACGTTCGTCGCCGTCACCTTCATTTCCCGCTGCGCAAACGACAAGCACTCCATTTTTTACGGCGTTTTTCACCGCTTCTTCAAGCTCTGGCACATCGCTCGGTCCGCCAAGAGACATTGAGATGATATCGACTTTCTGTTCCACAGCGTAGTTAATGCCGTTAATAATCCATTCGTATTGTCCGCTGCCGTTTTCACCGCCAAGAACCTTCACAATCAATAGGCTTGCCTCAGGCGCGACTCCGGCAATGCCGCCGCTTGAATCATTAGCTGCAATTGTTCCGGCGACGTGTGTGCCGTGTCCGTTGTAGTCGGAAATCGCATCTTCCTTGCCGCCGTCATCATCCGTGAAGTTCTTTCCTCCGATGATTTGGTTTTTTAAATCAGGATGGCTTGCGTCGCAGCCAGTGTCCAATACAGCAATTTTTACATCTTTGCCTTTTACCCCTTTTGCCCACATTTCTGGCGCCTTAATCACTTTAATGCCCTCAGGAAGCTCGTTTACATCCATGATCTGCTCATTCGTCACATACGGGATCAAGCGGATTTCACCATTCATAAAAAAGCCCTCCTTTTTTATGCTTTCAAGTGGATTCAAGGGTGTTGCCTCATATTATATGAAAAAAACAACCGTTCGGACAGAGCCATTTGAAGCATTTTGAAAAAATAGGATCCAACCCAAAGAATTAGTAATTTTCAAAATATTGGATGGTTTCAGCGTGTATGACTGGGATTCATCTGTCAGTCAAGTTATAATAGTGTTGGGGAAAGGAGCAGTGTGATGAAACTGAATGAAGAATTATATGCGTTTTTTTCAGAGCATGTGGAACAAATGGCCGAGGAATGGATTGAAACGATGGAGGAAAGTGATCCGAATTCGCTTTACGCCTTACATAATGCATCTGTAACGGAAGAATTGAAAGAGCAGGACAGGGAATTTTACCGGCATCTGAATTACATGTATGTTTTACCTGAAAAACAATTTCTCGAAGAATTTCAAGAGTGGGTCATTGAGCTGACAAACGATCAAAAGCATCTCGACACTCCGGTTCAGTACGTCATTCGAGAGTTTATGAGAAATCGGAAATTATATACGAAGTATTTTGAGAAGTTCGCAGAAGAAAACAAATCGGCGTTTGAACCGGGAGAGAAACAAAAATGGGCCGATTTGATTGTAAGAGTCTTTGATTTTACCATTTATACATTTGTCGATCACGCAGAAACGAATGCCAAACAGCAATTAAACGCCCAGAGAGAAATGATATTGGAATTAAGCTCGCCTGTCATTACCCTGAGCAAATCAACAGCTCTGCTTCCGCTTGTCGGTGACATTGATACCGAGCGGGCAAAGTTTATTCTGGAAAACACGCTTCATGCTTGTGCAAAAAGACGCGTGGAGCACCTGTTAATCGATCTGTCAGGTGTTGTGGTGGTCGATACGATGGTGGCGCACCAAATCTTTAAATTAATTGAAGCGCTCAACTTAATCGGTGTCCGATCAACCCTGTCAGGAATCAGGCCTGAAATTGCGCAAACCGCTGTACAGCTGGGGATTGATTTTTCGAACATTACAATTAAAACCAATCTTGCCCAGGCATTAAACTATCATCAATAAGAAAAAAAGCCGCTATCGACAATAGCGGCTTTTTATGAGGCAAAATATAAAGATACGAGAAAAGATCCTGCGAATAACAAGAGAACGAGGCAAAAGAACAGCCAGTCGCGGCGGTTTACGGTCAACGTCCGGTAATATGTCCGATTTCTGCTTCCTGTAAAACCTTTCGATTCCATCGCAAGCGCCGTCCGTTCCGCTTTTCTGATGGCGCTTGCCAAAAGCGGGATGGTATACCGCTTTAGCGCGCTGACTTTCTCTTTGAAGCCGTTCTCCGCCGCTCCTCCTCTGATTTTATGAGCCTGCTGGATCAGCTGGACCTCATCTTTTAACAACGGAAGAAAACGAAAGCCTGCAATGACGCCATATGCGAGCTTTGGTGAGAGCTTGCACTGCTGGACAAGGCTCAGCATAAATAAAATTGGATCGGTCGTAAAAACAAACATCATCGATAAGGCGGAAAAGCATAAAATACGAAACCCGAGAGAGATGCCGACAGACACATTGCCACTGTTGATCGAAAAAGGGCCGGCTTGAAACAAGAAATTATCCGGGGTTGTCGGAACCTTTCCAAAAACAGCGGCTGTCCATACGCATCCGAATGCCAAAATTAAAAACGGAATCGTAAACAAAAACCATTTTTTCAATGGGATTCTGGCTGCTAATAGGACACTCGCCACGATGATGATATAAAAACACGCAGGGGTGTAGGGATTGTAAATAAACGACAGCATGACAACACAGCAAAAAACCGCCGCTGCTTTCACTGTCGGATTAATAAGATGTAACGGCTGCATCATCACGCACCTCCTCTTGATATGCCATCCATTCATATAGAAGGGGAAGGGTGAGCTTTGCGTTTTTGACAAGCCTTGTTTCCTGAGAAAATAACTGCGCTGGAGATCCGTCAAAGGCCAGGCCCGTATCGTGAAGCACAAGCACGCTGTCGGCATACGAAGAGACTAGCTCCATATCGTGTGTAATCATAAGGACAGCGGTTCCTTCTGCCTTGATACGCTGAATCATATCCATGCATTCAGCCGCCGTGCGGGCGTCCTGGCCAAAGGTTGGTTCGTCTAATAATAAAACCTTTACGTCATGCATGAGCATGGTAGCGACGCTCAGGCGCCGTTTTTGTCCTTGGCTGATTGCAAACGGATGATGATCAGCCAAATGCGCAAGACCGAAACGATGCAGCAGGTGCTGCGCTTTTTTCTCGGTTTCAGCATCTGCTTTCTGGCCGAACAGCAGCTCGTCATATACTGTATCGGTGACAAACTGATGCTCCGGGTTTTGAAAAACAAATCCCATTCGTTTTCGCAGTTCATTTTCTTTATACGATTGCAGCGGCTTATCATATAGAAGAATCTTTCCGCTTTTCGGCTTCATCAGACGGGCGAGGACGGATAAGAGCGTCGATTTTCCGGTGCCGTTCGGGCCGACAAGCGCCGTTAAAGAGCCTTCGCGTAATGAAAAGCTGATGTCTTTGAAAATCGTCTGCTGTCCTCTTGCGAACGAAAGGCTGCTGACTTCCAGCACACTTTCCCCAGAAGGAGCTTTCTTCTTTTCAGCATGCCCGGCAGGAAAAGGTTCTTTAAACAGCGTTTCTTTTGATAGAGTAAACGGCATACTGAGTTTTTCCTGCAGGCCGCACACTTTTGGAATCGCGATGCCTAGTTCCTTTAGGGTCTCCGCTTCGTGCAGAAATAGATCTTCTGTCCGGCCGTCCAGCGCTTTTTTTCCTGCTTTGTCCAGCACAATTGTCCTCTCAATCCAAGGCGCCCATTCATCAAGCTGGTGCTCAATGACGAGGAGGCTGAAGCCTTTTTCCCTCTGAAGGTCTTTCATCATGTGAACGAACTCCCGCGCTGAATAAGGATCTAACAGAGAAGTTGGCTCATCCAACATAATAAGCTCAGGCTCCATCGCCAAAATACAGGCGAGAGCGACTTTCTGCTTTTGTCCTCCTGACAGAGTGGATATCGTTTTTTCTTTTAAAGAAGTAATGCGTAATTTTTCTAAAACCGCATCAATTTTTTCTGTCATCTCTTTTTTTGGAATCTGCAGATTTTCCAGCCCGAAAGCGATTTCGTCCTCCACCGTCAGCATGCAAAACTGCTGATCAGGATCTTGAAAAACGACTCCGACATGCTGAGCAATCGTTTCGGAGGTTTCAGGGTCTGTGACCGGCTTCTGACATAAAAAAACATGTCCGGACTGTATGCCGTCGCAAGCCTCCGGGTAAAGACCGTTTAAACATAGGGCGAGCGAGCTTTTTCCGCACCCGCTCGGCCCTAGTAATAAAGCGCATTCTCCTTTTTGAAGCTCAAACGAAATGTTTTGAAAAACCGGTTTCTCGTCTTCTTCATAAGAGAAGCTGAGCTGGTCAACCGTTAGGAGCTCATCAAAGGCTTGCATTGTCTGATACCCGTTTTCTTTTCTTTTTCAGTTCCTTTCCGAGTGCCATTCCGTTTAACACACCCGTATAAGCGAGAGAGTCGCTGACAGCTTTTCCGAGGAGCCCCGCAAGAAGCGCGCCGGAAATCAGACGGATGACAAGCGAAATGAGAAGATAACCAGGTGAATACGCTGCATAGCCAGAAACAAAGAGATCATAGATAAAGCTGGCTACTGAAGATCCCATTCCTGCCAGCAAAAGTACAGGCAGAGAGTATGCTTTCCAGCGTGTCGCGAGAAAT
Source organism: Bacillus sp. TSO22 (assembly GCF_020223595.1). NCBI lineage: Bacteria > Bacillati > Bacillota > Bacilli > Caryophanales > Bacillaceae > Bacillus > Bacillus sp. TSO22. The sequence continues at coordinate 625,280 of NZ_JAHAWO010000009.1, read as the reverse complement.
ACAGCTTCAGCCCCGAGACCTTGAACAATGCCGATGACGATGACCATTGGGCCAGATGGATTTCCCAGCAGGCATTCAACGAGAGCAGCAATGATTTCAGAAACAAGCGCCGCACCCGGTTTTCGAATAATGTACGCGGCGATGACAGAAACGATAAACCAAATGCCGTAAATCGGTTCATAAGCGATTGGACCGAACATACCGGCAAGTACGTTTCCAAAATGCGTGAATAATAAATAAACAACGGCAAAAACGATACTGATAACGGACATGATGACAATTTCTTTTACTTTCCAGCTTTTCATTTTATCCCTGCTTTCTGTTTTTTCTTGATGGACTGTTAGCCGAGACATTCACAGTCATGGTTACGTGGTTTGTTTGCTGTTCAGCCATGCGGAAAACGGCTTCCAGTGTTCTGAATACGTCATGCGCGTCCCCGTCAAGCTCGCTCGCGTAATGGACACCCTGTACGAAGGTGCCTTCTGCTTTCGCAATGTCGACAGCTTCGATGATCAAACCCATATAATCCGGCTCATTCATCGGGTAAAGCGCAAATTGGCATGGTGCTTCCGCGTTCAGGCTTCCGACAGCATCTTCATTGACACGCTTGCCGTCTGCGGAAAGATATGTATCTCCTTGGGTATCGCCCGGGCACCCGATGGAAAACGTGCCGTTCATGACGATGTGTTTTTCGCTGTTCGCCGCATAAAGATAAATGGCTTTGGCAGCATCGAATACATGATCAATCGATCCGCGCAAGACTGTGCTGATATGGTCGGTTTTCGTCCAAACCTTAGATGTGTCGGTTTTTTTCAGCGCAGACTTGATCACACTGATAAAATCATCTGTCATCGGGTATAAAGAGAAGCGAAAACCAGCGATTCTGCTTGTACCGCAAATATGATCCATTTCTCCGACCTCCTGTTTTTTTGGTAAAATAAAAAACTGCATATCCTAAGGGAATATGCAGTCATAGATCGATTAAGCGCACAAAAAAATACACCATTCGGTCAACCTGCACTTCCCCACGCTGGTATTATCCAGATCGGGTCATAAGGGATCAAAGCGCGTTTTTGCGCGCTTTATCTCAGCCAAAACAGCACCCCTAGTGCTTTCCGTATACAATTTTTTATTTTGACATCATAATAGATGATAAGAATCATTTTGTAAACAATGAAATCATTTTTTTCATATTGGGATAGGAGAGGATGATCGATTTTGGAAAAAGGGCACATATTAATTGTGGAAGATGAAGAAAAAATCGCCAGGGTGCTTCAGCTTGAATTGGAATATGAAGGATACAGCGTCACCATCAAACAAAATGGCACAGAAGGGCTGAATGCGGCCGCGGCAGGCGGGTATTCTCTGGTGCTTCTTGATGTCATGCTTCCGGGGCTTAGCGGCCTGGAGGTGCTGCGCCGCTTGAGAAAAACGGATCAGCAGACACCTGTCATTTTATTAACGGCGCGCGACAGTATTCCTGATAAGGTAACAGGGCTGGACATCGGTGCGAACGACTATGTCACAAAGCCGTTTGAAATTGAGGAATTGCTTGCGAGAATCAGGGCGGCGCTGCGCCAAAATGGACCAAAAACAGAAGATATCGGCACCTTTCTTACATATGACGACTTGCGGGTGAACGAAAAAACCCGTGAAGTGAGACGGGGAAACAAAGAGGTGGAATTAACGCCGCGGGAATTTGATTTGCTCGTCTATATGCTGAAGCATCCGCAGCAAGTGCTGACACGGGAGCAGATTTTAAACTCGGTATGGGGATTTGATTACATTGGTGATACAAATGTCGTGGACGTGTACATAAGATACATCAGAAAAAAACTGGACTATCCTTACGAAAAACAGCTGATCCATACTGTTCGCGGGGTCGGCTATGCCATTAAGGGGTAAACGATGAAGCTGAAGACCAAGATTCATCTGTACACATCAATATCGCTGCTGGTTTTATTAATTTTGGTCCATACCGCAGTCTATCTCATTTTTTCATCCGCGCTGACATCAAAGGATGCAGCCCGGCTTGCAGATGAGACGGATAACATTGCCGAAGCGCTGCATGCTGCTGAAACAGAAGGAGTGGCTTTGCAGGACATGCTGCAGGCCTATCTTCCGGCAAACGGCATGGTCCGTGTAGTGAATGGTGATCAAAAAGCCGTCATGACCATTACAAAAGAAAAAGAGTTTAAAGATTTTCCTCTTTCATTTCACAGCGGGGAAACGGCAGATGTAAGGAAACATGACGGCAAACTGTTTGCTGAAGCCGCTGTTCCGGTTATTTGGACCGATGGTCAAGTGGTATCTCTTCAGCTGGTTGAAAGGCTCGAGAACACAGAGGAGAGTCTGTTTCTTTTGAAAATCATCTTAATCGCTGCAAGTGCTGCTGTCTGTATCGCTTCTTTTTTTGCCGGCAGCTTGCTCGCCCGCCGTATCATTAATCCGATCAGACGATTAATGATGACAATGAAAGATATACAGCGGGAGAAAGCATTCAAAACGATTTCCTTGGAAGGACAGTCGCACGACGAGTTATATCAGATGGGGCTGACATTTAATGAGATGGCGATGATGCTGAAAGAGCACTACGATAAACAGCAGCAATTCGTTCAAGACGCTTCACATGAATTGAAAACCCCGCTCACGATTATAGAAAGCTACAGCAGCCTAATGAAGCGGTGGGGGGCAAAAAAGCCGGAAGTGCTTGAGGAATCGATTGAAGCCATTCATTCAGAAGCGGTGCATATGAAAAAACTGACCAACCAGCTGCTGGCGCTGGCCAAAAGCCATAAAGGTCTTGAGCTTGACCTGAAAACAATCGATCTGATTGAAGTGTCACGCGCCGTCATGCAAACGCTCCAGCCCGTCTATCAGCGTGACATTTTGCTTGAAACAGATAAGGAGAGCCTGCTTGTAACAGCTGATGAAGAACGCATCAAGCAGCTGCTGACCATTTTGCTCGATAATGCCATAAAGTATAGTGAAAAAGCCATTGTAATGACAGCCGGAACGAGGAATGGACAGCCGTTTCTGTCAGTAAGGGATGAAGGCATCGGAATACCCGAGGAGCATATCCCGCACCTGTTCGAACGGTTCTACCGGGCGGATGAGGCACGAAACAGAAAAACAGGCGGGACGGGTTTAGGCCTTTCCATTGCCAAGCAAATCGCCGATGAGCACGGCATTGAGCTGTCTGTAAAAAGCAAGCCGGACCAAGGAACAGCTGTCACCATGCAATTCAGAGAACAGAATGGGGGAGGCCGATGAACAAAACAATAAAAGCGGTATCTGCTGCGGCAGCAGCGATTTTAGCCGTCATCATCTGTGCGGTTCTTATCATTCGGCAAACCCACGAGGACGTCCTGTCAAAGGAGGCTGTCGTAAAAAAAATCGAAGCCTCCTATGAAGGCGAGGTCACGAAAGTAACGCAATCAAAGAATAAAAGAACATATGATATGACCCTTGAAAATCCAAAGGGAACTTATTTTATAAAAGCTGACGCAAAATCGGCTGATATTCTTTCGATAAACAGAGTAAAAGCGATGAATCCATCTGCCATGACAGAAAAAGAAGCCGAGCATCTCGCGCTTGAGCGGGTGCCGGGAACCGTCAAAAAACAAACACAACAGAATCGTGTTGCCACATATACCATACAAAAAGAAGACGGAAAAACATACGAAGTGAAGGTAGATATGCAGGCAAAAGCAGTCGTGTCGGCTGATCAGATCAGCAGTGAAGATCAACAAAAAACACCGATTACGAAAAAAGAAGCCAAAACCATTGCAGAGCGAGAAACGGGCGGTACAGCGGATGACGCAGATCTCGAAGAAAATGAGGGCACTCTCATCTTTGAAGTGGATGTTGATCTTCCGGATGATAAGGAAGCGACAGTGAAAATCAATGCCTACACCGGAAAAGTTGCAAACATTGTGTATGAAGACTGACGGTTTCTCATCAAATTCTCATCTTTCTCTCGTTTTCCTTTCATGTTGAGTGTGTAAACTGTACTCATACGAAAACAAAGGAGGAATCACATATGCTAAAGAAAAGATGGATGGTTGGCCTATTAGCAGGCTGTGTAGCGGCCGGCGGATTCAGCTACAACGCGTTTGCGAAAGAAAACAATGAAAACACACAGACTGCTTCGTCCAAGACTGGTGCACTCACTGAACAGGAAGCAGAATCGATTGCCAAAACGGTTGTTGACGGCACGGTGGATGATATCGACAGAGACATTTACAACGGCAAAGAAGTCTATGAAGTCGAGATCCAAAAAGACGGTGAAGACTACGACGTTTATGTAGATATCAATACAAAACAAGCGCTCAATGACCCGTTAAAAGAGAAAGCAGAACAAGTTGCCATAACAAAAGAAGAGGCTGAAGAGATTGCCTTAAAGCAAACAGATGGAACCGTAACAGAAAGCAAGCTTGACGAAGACGACGGTGCTTACATCTATGAAATTGAGATCAAAACGAAACAAGGAACTGAGGCGGAATTTGAGATTTCCGCAAAGGATGGACATATCATTAAGCAGGAGATAGACGACTAATCAAAACCCCGCAGCAGCGGGGTTTTTTCATGATAAGAAACCTTCTTTTGGACAATCTAAATAGAAAAGGAGGCGAAACGCATGGAAAAGAAAGAGGAGCAATACATCAATCAGGCTGAATATGTCCCTCATCCGACGAAGGAAGGAGAGTACGCCTTATTTCTTCATGAAACGTATCATTTGCTCTCTGAAGATGATGAGACGCAAACAACAGAATAAGGGCTTAGGCCCTTGTTTTGTTCCGTATTTGTGATGAAAGCGCATTTATTACTTTTTTGAGTTGACACAGCTTGTTTTTTTCTGTAATCTCAGTGTGTCAATTCAATTAGGAACTTCGTTAGGTGAGGCTCCTGTATGGAGATACGCTGCTGCCCAAAAATGTCCAAAGACGCCAATGGGTCAACAGAAATCATCGACATAAGGTGATTTTTAACGCAGCTGGATGATTGATCCTATGCCATACAGTGCTAAAGCTCTACGATTGAAGGCGCCCGCACGCTTTTTTGCCGTGCTTCTTTCTCCTTCAATCCCGAAGGCTTTTTTTATGCCTTTAAAACGAATTTTACCAAAGGAGGTGCGGAGTATGGATTCTCCCCATTCGAGTCAATCTGAAGAAGTACCCATATACTATGACAGCAAGGCAACTGATTACACGATGAGGAGACGATCTGCCGCACCTTCAGGCGAGGCCGGCACGTCTCCGTAGAGGAGGTACGAGTCCCGATGGTTCAAAACATGACCTATGACGAACTCATTTTACGCATCATTATTTTATTGCGAGACGGGAAAATCAAGGATTTCAGAAGCGTTATTGATGAGCTTCAGCCCTATGATATGGCATTTATTTTTAAAGAAATGCCGGAAAAACACCGCGCCCGCTATTTATCTTATTTAACTGTAGATGATATCACTGATATGATCGGAGAGCTGGAACGTGAATTTCAGCTTGCCGTCTTAAATAAAGTCGGAAAAACCAGAGCAACACTAGCGATGAACAAAATGGACAACGATGACCTCGCTCAATTGCTTGAAGAAATGGACGAAGAACTGAAGGAACAGCTATTGTCCAGCATGGAAGCATCAGAGTCTAAGGCTGTACAGCTTTTGATGAATTATCCGGCTGACTCAGCGGGACGCATGATGACAAACCGCTATGTGTGGATTCCTCAGCATTATACGGTAAAAGACGCGGTCGTCAAACTGAAAAGCTTTGCTGAAATAGCTGAATCGATCAACTACTTATATGTCATCAATGAAAGCAAACAGCTGGTGGGCGTACTTTCCTACCGCGATTTGATTCTAGGCGAACCTGAAGAAAAGGTGCAGGATTTAATGTTTACCCGCGTCATCTCAGCAGGCGCTCTCCAGGATCAGGAAGAAGTTGCCCGCCTGATTGAACGTTACGATTTCTTGGCAATTCCGGTTGTGGAGGAAAACAACGTGCTTGTCGGCATTGTAACGGTCGATGATATTATCGACGTCGTCATTCGGGAAGCTGATGAGGATTACGAAAAATTTGCCGCTTCCGGTAAAGACATCACCTTTGACACAAAGGCTTACGTGGCGGCATACCGGCGTCTGCCATGGCTGATTTTACTCTTGTTTATCGGACTGATTTCAGGAAGCATTATTAGTTATTTTGAAGATGCGCTGCAGCAGGTTGTCGCGCTGGCGTTTTTCATGCCGATGGTGTCAGGGATGACAGGAAATACGGGAACCCAATCTCTCGCGGTTGTCATCAGAGGTTTGTCTAAAGAAGAAATGAACAAAAAAACGATTGTACGCCTGATCCTCCGGGAGTTCAGAACAAGTATTTATATCGGAGCGGTTTGTTCTGTTCTGATTGCGATTATCGCCATCTTATGGCAGGGGAACGCGCTTCTGGGATTTGTTGTCGCCTCTTCACTGCTCTTTACTTTAATTATCGGCACGATGTCAGGAACCATTATCCCTATTATTTTGCACAAGCTGAAAGTAGACCCGGCGATCGCTTCAGGACCGCTGATTACAACGTTAAACGATATTTTGTCTTTATTAATTTACTTTGGCATTGCCACTGCATTCATACACTCATTATAAAAGTAAAAAGTCCGTCTCAATTGCGAGTCGGACTTTTATCATTTAACGGTTTTTGTACCGAAAGTGAGCATTAAGCTGCCCCTCCAGCATTTTTTTCCGCACTTGCGGATCGTTTTTTACCATCTGCTCTTTTTTGCGCATATCCTTTAAAATCTCTGCCGTCTGTACGCCGTCTTCACGCTTATTGGCGATATCCATCAGCCGCTCCACATCGGCGAAAGAATATTTTCTCGTTCCCCTTGAAGACCGCTGCGGATAAATGAGCTTCCGTTCCTCATAGTACCTGATCTGTCTTACGGACAATCCTGTCAATTCACTGACAATCCCGATTGAAATCACTTTTTTGTCTTTATAAGAATGATCTTCTGTGGTCATTTTTCCACCCCTGGATGTCTTTTGATAATAGTATATAAAAAACAAAGAGAAAAAACCTGACGCTTGTCATATTTTCTAACATGAAATAGAAGATTATTGAAAAAATACGGAAGAAAAATTAACAAGAATAATGCGTAACATCCAAGCGCGTTTTATCCTTTATGTAACGAATAAATGAGGAGGAAGGATAATCATGGAGGAAGAAAAAGCGGTCTCACTGGCAAAAGAAATTATAGAGTTGGATATCAAACGTGATGAAATGCTGGAGACGTTTATGCAGCTTGCCGGAGAACATGCTTTTCAACTATTAAGATCGGTTCAAAACGGACTGTACCGAAAATCTTCGTAAACATAAATTCTTTACATTAGATTCATACCACGTTCATTTAAATAGAGTATCTTGTGTATAGGATACCTCAAAATGAAGGAGGACGCTATGAGTAATTTATTGAAATCCGCTTTAGAAAAAGAACGAAGCCATTATTCTGAAAAACTCTTTCAAATCGGAGTTTATAATAAAGAAATAATGAACAAAATGACGATTTCCGAACTGCGAAAGGAATACACATATTTCTTCCGCAACATTGCAAATCACAAAAAAAATCCTTATACAAGATAATGTATAAGGATTTTTTTGCTTTCAGAAGGAATTTCTCGAATTATAGCGAATACATATAGTAAGGGACTGAACTCTTATTATATGTAAGGGTTTTCATTATTTTTTTATAAAAATCCTATATACGAGGTAGATATGATGAGATTATCGTTTAACGAAGAAGAAGTTGAGCGTGCGATGAATTTGTACAGAGTTTTTGCAAGGGCTTTCAAAAGTGTGTCTGAACATAGTATCCGTGACAGTAAAGAGCACGGCTTTAATCCGACTGAATTTGCTGTACTGGAGCTCCTGTACACAAGAGGCCCGCAAAAATTACAGCAAATTGGGTCGAGACTTCTGCTTGTGAGCGGAAACGTCACATATGTCATTGACAAATTAGAAAGAAACGGGTTTTTAGTAAGGGAGCAGGACCCGAAAGATAAACGCTCCGTTTACGCGCATTTAACTGACAAGGGAAATGAGTATTTGGATAAAATTTATCCGATTCATGCGCTGCGTATTGCGAGAGCATTTTCAGGCCTTTCGCCTGATGAACAGGACCAGCTGATCGTCCTGCTGAAGAAAGCAGGCATTCACAGCCAGCATTTGCTGTTTCGTTAACATGTTACACTCTCTGTTTCAGGAGAGTGTTTTTTTGTTTTATATGATCCTTTTTAAGATATCTTCAATCTTCCGATCAGATATTTCACCAAGATATTGATTGACTTGTTTTTCGTATTCGTTCACCTGTTCATTCGATTGGAAAAATGCCGCAATCTGTTCTTCTGCCTTTTTCATGTCCCAGTTTCTCATATCTGTGACAAGCTTTCGTTCCTTTAGAAGGTTTAAATTCATCTCCTCCTGGCCCGGCAGCGCATGATAAATAAATACCGGAAGCCGTTTCTGTAAGCATTCGCTGATGGTCACGCCTCCGGGTTTTGTCATAATGCCTGACGCCTGTTCGTATAAACGGTTCATCTCTGCTTTGCTGTGAAGGTAGGGTATCGCCTCAATAAAAGGGTGGCCTAAACTTTTGACATAGCAGTAGAGCTTTTCGTTCCTGCCGCATAATATTTTGTATAAGATGTTTCCGCCTGGCGACAGCTCCTGAACCCATTTTAAAATACCCCCGACCCCCATACTGCCGCCTGTGATAATGATGGTATATGGCGGATGATGCTGACAGGTGTCTGCAGATCCCATTTCAAACATCCGGTGAACGGGAATGCCGGTCAAGTATATGTTTTTCTGATTGATTCCTTCAGACACGAGCTGCTTCTTGACATCCATGATCGGAACAAAATGGTAATCAATGTTTTCCCGCCCCCATAATTGATTCACAAAAAAATCAGTGTATACATTCACAACCGTCAGATTCGGAAATTCCGGCTTTAGCCGGTTCAGCAGATAAGAAGGCAGCGCATGCGTACAGAAGGCGATATCAGGCTGTTTTTCTTTGAGAATGTGCCTCATTTGTTGTGTGAACAGCCATTCGTACATGGTATAGCGTTTGTCATTCTGATATTCTCCGCAGGCAAGGAGCCTGTAAATGCCGCTGTACGTTTTCGGGAAATATTGAATCCATTTTAAATACGTCTCAGAGGATAGTTTTTCTAACCGTCTATACGCATGTGAAAAGATATCAATTTTTTCAGATGCCAGCCCTTGTGACTCCAGTTCAGCCTGCAGGGCATCGGCGACATGATGATGTCCGGTGGAAATGCTTAAAAAAGGAAAAATGAGAATGTTTTTCATGACGGTCCTCCTTAAAAAATATGGCAACTATATTTTGGGGAGAACGATGACAAAATATAAGGGTATTTTTGATCATAAGGAAGGTGAAGAGATGAAAACCTGTTTCCTTTCCATTTGGAGAGTGATTGACCCGTTTTATTTCTTTTTTTCAAGGCTGACCTTGATTGACAAAGATCGAAAAAGTGTCTTTCGAGTCAGGCTGACGAAGTACAAAGGGCATCATGTCGTGCTGAGCGACGGAACGCATATAAGAAAAAATGATGTGCTCGTTAAAATCCATTTGCACAATATTAAGCTGATCAGGGAGCTGCAAGGCATTGAGAGTGCAGTCAGAAAGGGGATCATTATCTATCAAAAAGTATATCAATCAATGCCGATATTATTGGAATACATCAATAATCATAAAAAAAGTGAAAAAATTAAAGGAATCGTGGGAATTACAATGCTTGACAAAGGTGTAGAAAGGCTCGGCTTTGATGTGGTCACCCCTGTCAATCCTTTTTACAGATGCTTTAAAAAGATAACCCATATGCCCATTTTATATTTAACGTCAAAGCAAGTGGGCCTGCGGCATTTACCGAATACATCCTATTTGTTTATTTCAAAAGAAAAGCTTCAGAAAACCTATCAAAAAAAAGACTGATGCCTTGGTCAGCACAGTCTTTTTTGATTATATCTGATGAAATGTCACTTCAGGGCGGCTTCCGACACGGATATTCACACCGGTTTGTCCTAAGCCTTCGCTGATATAAAACGGCTTATCGTGGTGATAATGAAGCCCTTTAATCATGTTCATGCGCACGAGCTTGCCCATTTTCACCAAATGATACGGTTTTGGCCAGTGGATTTGGCCGCCGTGAAAATGGCCTGACAGCAGGTAATCAAAATGAACATCTTTCATATCCAGAATAATGTTTGGGTCATGTGTTAAAACAAGATGATAGCCGTTGTCTAGATTTTGATAAGAGCCGATAATATTACTGCGATTCGTGCTGTAATCATCAATGCCGATAATATTGACAGGCCCTGCAGCTGTCTTGATTTGAACATGTTCATTTTGCAGCGTGATACAGCCGTTTTCCTCTAAAACACGCTTCAATCTCTGAAAGTCCTTTTCTTTCAATACATAATCATGGTTACCGAACACCGCGTACATTCCATATGCAGGCTTCAGCTTTTGCAATGCGTTTAAATAACCTGCCAGCTTCGGAATATTACGTTTCCGATCTAGAAAATCCCCGGTAAGCGCAATAATGTCCACAGGCTGATTTTTTGTTAAATGATACAGCTCTTCAGGTGAAACAGAAATGTTTTCTAAGTGAAGATCTGATAAATGAAGGATATTTAATTTTTTTCTGGCTGGAAGACCGTCTTTTTGATCAATTGAAATGGTGTTGACCTTCACGTCTTTTGTATTGCGTTTCGCTTTATATATAAATGGCACACATAAGAGTATGGCCAATGAAAGTAAGATTGTAAACAAAATATATCCCCTCCCTCCTATCAGTATAGTAAGTGATCGGGCCTTTTGGATAGCGGGAATTAATGGGTAAGAGACAGGTTGAAAAACGGATTGTCATCTGATGAATGTTTTAGAAGGGAAAAGGGATAATAAATTTTGACACATGAGGCAGAACATGCCGGATATGGAGTCAGAATAACAGATGGATGTGTAAGCGATGTTACGATTGATGAGACAACACAAAAAAGAAACATATTATCTCTGGATCGCATTATTTCTTCTTTTGCTGTATGTATCCCCGCTTTTTATTTTAAAGGAGGATGCCCATATTCGTGTCCACGATAATTTAGATTCCAATATCGCTTGGTACAAGGTGCTGGCAGATAGCGGAGAAATCGTCGGCAAGGTTGACGCGGCCATTCCGCAAATCATTAACGGCCTGCCGCGGGATGCCTTTGGCACCGAGTTGAGCGGAATTGTTTGGCTGCATGCTTTCTTTTCTTCCATGACTGCCTATGCAATAAGCCAGACAATTACAAGGGTTGTCGCTTTTTTTGGAATGTATGTGCTGCTGAAGAAGCACGTGATCCCAGAGCCAAAGGCGGCTTTCATCCGAATTGGCGTATCGCTGGCATTTGCCTTAACACCTTTCTGGCCTTCGGGAATGCTGAGTACGCTTGGATATCCTTTGGCATTGTGGGCTTTTTTGAATATCCGAAAAGGGGATATCTCATGGAGAGAGTGGCTGACGCTCGGTTTGCTTCCTTTATATTCAAGCTTTGTCTTAGGCTTCTTCTTTTTCTTGGCAGGAATGGTGTGCTTTTGGCTGTATGATGCTATCACAAAAAGAAAATGGAATTTGATGTTCTTAGGCAGTATTGCTTTTATGACCAGTATTTATCTTTTCGTAGAGTACCGGCTCGTTTATTCGATGCTGTTCTCGCACGCACCGATGCATCGGATTGAATTTATTTCATCCAGGCATGACGTTTGGCATTCTCTCCGCCTATCCGTAAAAAACTTTGTCTATGGCCATAATCATGTGATGACCGTTCACACCGTTGTCATCCTCCCGATCCTGCTGCTTTTATTTGCAGCTTTGCTGTTCAAGCGAAACCGGACAAAGCCGGAAAATGTGTATCTGTTTTTATGTGTACTTAATTACGGACTGTCTTTATGGTATGCGTTTTGGTTCAACAAAATATGGGCGGTGCCAAAGCAGAAATTTGCCTTTTTAGCTGAATTTAATTTTGCCCGTTTTCATTTCCTGCGGCCGCTTGTCATATACGTGAGCTTTGCGCTTGCTTTATATCTCATTTGGCGAATGGGAAGAGGGTGGAAATGGCTTGTATATGCCGCTGTGGCTGCACAGCTGATGGTATTGGCGCCTTTTAATGAAGAATATACGTATGGCGTTCACTACAATGCGCCGACATTCCGGGAGTTTTATGCATCTGAGCAATTCAAAGAGATTAAGGAGTACATCGGGCGTCCGCAAGATTCATACAGGGTGGCGAGCATCGGACTGCATCCGTCTATCGCCCAATATAACGGGTTTTACACGTTAGATACGTATAACAACCTGTACCCGCTCTCATATAAATATGAATTTAGGAAAATCATCGAAAAAGAGCTGGAAAAAAACGCTCGGCTGAAACAATATTTTGATGAATGGGGCAGCCGCTGCTATCTTTTCGTCGACGAGCTCGGTAAACGGTATGATTTTAAAAAGAACTCGAAGAAAACGATCAACAATCTGGAATTAAATACAGATGTATTTAAAAAAATGGGCGGACGTTACATTTTTTCTTCAGTTCCGATCATGAATGCTGACCAAAACCATCTCGCGCTCGTCAAGACGTTTGACCATAAAGATTCCGCCTGGCGCATTTATTTATATGAAACAAGATAAGGAGGATATCGATTGAAACAGCCACAGCCAGTGTTAACCATCGTCGTTCCGTGTTTCAATGAAGAGGAAGTGTTTCAAGAGACAAGCCGTCAGCTGACAGAGGTTGTAGACGGCTTAATTGAAGAAAAATTAATTGCTGAAGACAGTAAAATTCTGTTTGTCGATGACGGCAGCAAAGACAGAACCTGGGCCTTGATTGCCATGGAAAGCATAAGAAACAAGAAGATTACCGGCTTAAAATTAGCCTGCAATGTCGGACACCAAAAAGCGCTTTTAGCCGGACTCCATAAAGCGAAGAACAGATCAGACTGCGTCATTTCGATTGATGCTGATCTTCAGGACGACATCTCTGTGATCCGGGATTTTATGCTGAAATATCATGAGGGCTGCGAGATCGTTTACGGTGTCCGCCGCAGCAGAAAAACCGATACCTTTTTCAAGCGCACGACCGCTTTAGGGTTTTACCGCCTCATGAATAAGCTTGGGATTAAATTAATTTATAATCATGCGGATTTTCGTTTAATGAATAAAAGATCGCTTGAAGAGCTCGCGCGCTATTCGGAAGCGAATCTGTTTTTAAGAGGCATTGTTCCCATGATCGGCTTTAAATCAGCCGAAGTCTTGTATGACCGTAAGGAACGCTTTGCCGGTAAAACGAAATATCCGCTCAAAAAAATGCTATCATTCGCTTTTAACGGGATTACATCATTCAGTGTTGCGCCAATTCGATTCTTTACGCTTTTAGGTTTTGTTTTACTTTTCGTCAGTGCTGTGGCGGGAATCGGCGCGTTCGTTCAAAAGCTGCTCGGTCATACAAATGCAGGCTGGGCGTCGCTCATCATTTCCATTTGGTTTTTGGGCGGGCTGCAATTAATGGGAATCGGGATCATCGGAGAGTATATCGGTACGATTTTTTCTGAAGTGAAAAGACGGCCGAAATATGCAATTGATATCGATTTATATAATGAGCCGCTGAGCCCTCTCCAGCGCCAGGAAGAAGAACGGTTGGAAAAAAAGTACAGTTGAACGGAAAGAGCTGACTTAATTAGTCAGCTCTTTTTCTGCAACTGATGTAAAATGGCGCTAAGAGGCTCGTCTTGCGGGTAACGGTAAAAATCAAAAAATGGGCAGCCCTGCTTCTTAATACGATCAACGACAGTATCAATCGTAAACAGGGCGGGGGTTAAGGATGTTTGTACCTCATGCCAATAGAGCGGTGCCGCGACAGTGCCAAGGTCGTTCCCTCTTGTTGAATAAGGACAGATAATCGTTTTACCTTCTGCATGCTGCAAATAATCAAGATACAATTTGCCGTGCCTGTTTTTAATCAAGCGTTCTGTTGTAAAGAGCTCGGGAAATGCATTGGTGCAGTACACTGCGATCAGCTGTGTAAATTGACGTGTTTCTTCATACGTAAATGCCTCAGGAGACAAGGGAATATAAAGCTGGATGCCTTTGTTGCCGGACAGCTTCGGATACGATGTGATGCCAAAGGAGTCAAACAGTCGCTTCAGTTCATTTGCGGCCTGCACGGCCATGAGAAAGTCATCTCGTGAAGGCGGGTCCAAATCAATGACAATCTCAGCCGGACGTCTGCTTTTAATGGTTTGAAAAGGAACATGAAACTCCAAAGCAAGCTGGTTGGCAAGCCATAATAAAGTGGACATGTCCTCGCAGATGATGTGCTCATGGCTTCCATCATTGAAAGATTGAACAAAATCTGGCGCATAGTCTGGCTTATTTTTTTGAAAAAACGATTCGCTCCTTGATCCATGCGGATAGCGGATGACGGTGACAGCACGGTTTTTCAGAAATGGGAACAGGTAGTCACTGACTTCAATCATGTACTGAATAAAATCTTCCTTTGTTTTTTTATTCTTTTCAAATACGATTTTATCCAGGCTTGTGAACTGAAGCTTTGGATGAACCGGTTTTGAGTGGCGTATGACTTGCGCATACGTGCATTCTGTCCAGTCCATATGGAATTCAAAGCTGACAAACGATACCTCTCTTAATGTACCTTGGAGAATCGTTAAGTATTGAACGGTTGCACAAATCGACGGTTCGAGGGTAAATTCACCTGATGCTGTTTTATGTCCGTGCTGTTCCATAATCTTGCGTATGGCGCTTTTTTCCTCATCGCGCATTCCGTGTGAGACGGAGGCAATAGGTGTCATTACGCCGTTTTTTAACACAGACACCGTAAGAAAGCCATTGTTGGGGTTGAAACCTGTTATACAAACATAAGCTTGTTTAAAATTTTTATATTTGAGCCAATCAGACGACCGCTTTTTTTCAAGCCATTTGCTGTTTGTTTTCTTCGCTACAATTCCTTCACCGTCATATTTCGTAACCATCTCCCACGTCGGATCAAAATGATTATAGCAGGGGATATACTGAATGGTTTCCTTAGCGTAAGGGTCTGGAGACGCAGGAAGCTTTGCCGCAGACATGAGATCGTACAGCGATTTTTTCCGATCCAGATACGAAAGAGATGATACATCTTCTCCGCTTCGCTCTAACAGATCAAAGGCGAGAAAGCAGCACGGCCGCGCGTTTGCCGATTCCTGAATCTTGTCTGATCTTTTCAAACGCCCACGCACTTGAAGGTGTTCAAAATCTGCACGACAAGGGTTCACCAAACGTACAATTTCGCCATCGAGTGTCAGCGGAAGATCTTTTTCCATGTGCTGAAAGGCTGTCTTGGCGAATTGAGTGATTTCAGGGAAGGTGCTGTTAAGCTCCAAGCCATTTCTGCTAGTTAAAGTCACACCTGCTGAATGGATGCGGAGAATGCAGCGGTATCCATCATATTTTACTTCGTAGCGCCATTCTGCTCCTTTTGGCGGTGACGAAGTAAGGACGGGCTGCATCGTAAACGCCATGTGTTATGACGTGCCGGAGGCTTTTTTTCTAGTCGTTTTTTGTTTTTTATCTCCGGCTCCTTTCGGTTCAGCGGCCTGTTCTGGTGCGGCTGCCGGGGTTTCCCGGTTCGGCTTTCTCGTGCGGTCGATGCTGGCTTGCAGGGCGCTGACAAGGTCGATGACATCTTCACGAGGAGGCGCTTTATCAGGAGTGACGGCTGTTTCTTTATTTTCGAGCTTGTCATTGACTCTTTGCAGCAGGGCGTGCCGGTACGTATCTTCATATTTCTCAGGCTCAAACTCAGTCGTCAGCTCATCTATTAATGTGATAGCGGTTTGCAGTTCCTTATCGTTTACATTCGATTGATCCGGTACACCTGGGACATGAGCAGCGCTTCTGACCTCATCCGGATAATGGATAGACTCCATAATGATACAATTTTCATAAACGCGGAGGATGGCAAGCTGCTGCTTCGACCTGATTGTCATATTGGCGATGCCGATCTTTCCGGTAGAGCGCAGCGCCTCACGCAGCAGGGTATAGGCTTTCGTGCCGTTATCCCCGGGGCCGACAAAGTAGGAGCGATTAAAATAAATCGGGTCAATTTCCTGAAGCTGAACAAAATCAACAATCTCAACGGCTTTCTCCTCATGCTCCTGCTTTAAGCTTTTTAGATCATCGTCCGTCAGCACCACATATTTTCCTTTTACATATTCGTATCCCTTTACAATTTCATCAGGACCAAGTGTTTTTTCGCAATTCGTACAAATTTTTTCGTATTTGATTGGCGCGTGATCCTCTTTATGAAGGCTTCGCAGCTTAATGTCTTTATCCTCTGTGGCCGCATATAGCTTGATGGGAATGTTTACTAATCCGAAACTGATCGATCCCTTCCACATTGTATGCATATCGATAAACCCCTTTTTTTCTTTAGTGTGAAGAGGAGGAGTACGATTCATGTGTAGCAACTTATGGGTAAAAAAACAGCCGGCACTGTTATTGCAGCGGCTGTTCGAGAATTAATTGTTCGAGTTGTTCCGGCGGTATCGGCCTGCTGAAATAGAAGCCTTGTAAATGGTCACAGCCTTTTTCGTAAAGAAGCTGTTTTTGAGCTGAATTTTCCACGCCTTCAGCAATCACCTGCAAAGACAGCTGATGGCCCATGGCAATAATAGCCCCGGTAATTTGCTCTGATTTCGGATGGGTTTGAATATCATCGATAAACGATTTGTCGATTTTCAGCCTGTGAATCGGAAAATCCTTCAAATAGCTAAGAGAACTGTGCCCCGTTCCGAAATCGTCAATACTGATTCTGATTCCTAATTCCGTTAAAGACGACAAAACTTTTTTGGAGTGATCGAGATTGTCCATTGTCATGCTTTCTGTCACTTCAACTTCAAGAAGCTGCGGAGGAAGCTGGTATTTCATTAGCGTGTCCTTGATCAGGGGAATCAGATCTTCGGATTGAAACTGTCTGGCGGAAATATTAATAGCGACAGAAAGATCAAAGCCTTTGTCATACCAAGCCCTTGCCTGCTTGCAGGCTTCATCTATTATCCACTTTCCGATATCAATAATGAGACCCGTCTCTTCAGCAACACCAATGAATTCTCCGGGCGGACACAGCTGCCCATCGGGGGTGACAAGGCGTATTAGTGCTTCGGCACCCGTCATTTTTTGGTTTTTTGTACTGAATTGAGGCTGATAATGCAAGACAAATCGATTGTTTTCTATGGCTTCTCTGAGCACCATCTCTTGGTTAAGCTTGACGGTTTCTTTGTTGCCGATTGAAAAAGAATAGTATCTGTATTTGCTTTTGTTTCGTTCTTTAGCGGCATACATCGCCATATCTGCTTTTTTCATCAATTCAAGGCCGTCCGTCCCGTCTTTCGGTGATATCGCAATCCCGATACTGACAGATGTGACAAGCGTGTGATCCTGGATTTTAAATGGCTTTTTGAATTTTTGGATAATTTTTCTTGCTAAAACATCTGCTTCGCCTGTTCTGGTATTGGCGTCCGTCAATATGATAATAAATTCATCTCCGCCAAGGCGGGCGATAAATCCATTATCAGGGACAACAGAAGACAGACGTCTAGCTGCCAGCTGAAGCAGCTGATCGCCGACATTGTGTCCTAGTGCATCGTTAATCACTTTAAAGCGGTTTAAGTCCAGAAAGAATACAACGGTGTTATAATTCAAGGTATACTCGCGATTCAGCACCTCTGTTAAGTGCGAGATGGCGTGCCGTCTGTTGGGTAAATCTGTTAGCGAATCGTAATGAGCCATTCTATGGATTTCTTTTTCTGCTCTATACTGCTTTGTCATGTCCTTGCAGATGACATAAATGCTGTCCAGCTCTTGATTGACCTCAACGGGTATGAGCGTAATATTTAAGTGGAACTGGCCTTTTTCAGTGGTAAGGTCGCTATCGCTGTTAATGGCTTGTTTCTCTTTTTTGACTTGCTCAAAAAGGCGCTTAATCTTCTGCGATGTATAGTTTCTCCAATCGTGCATGCTAAAGCCAAATTTGCTGATCATGTCCTCACCAGCATGATTGGATGATACAATCTCTCCTTCTAATGACAAAATAAAAATGGCATCAATATTGTGAATGATTAAAGACTGAAACCTCTGTTCGTTATCCTTTATGCGTTCGCTCTGTTTAATAAACTTTCGGTCGGCATGGGAACTGAATAATAATAGCGTTTGTATACAGAAAATGAGTAACGTAACAAAAATCGACCAATGAAACGTATGGACCTCCATATGGCTTCCGGGCGGTGCCATGTCCATGTGGAAAGTCGCCGCAAGCATTCCCGTATAGTGCATGCCTGAAATCCCTATACCCATTACAATCGAACTGATGACTTTATAGAACATAAGATGATCAGAATGTTTTTTTACAGCCAAATCAAAGAATATTTTTAACGAGACGAAAGATGCTACAATTGCAATAATTATTGAAACTGTAAAAAGAATCGGTTCGTACATAATCATTACCCGGGAAATGGAAGACATTCCGATATAGTGCATAGATGCAATAGATGCGCCAAGCACTACTGATCCGGTAAGCAGTCTGTAATATGTAAGAATGTGTCGGCTGACAAAATATAATGATACAAATGATCCGGAAACAGCTGCGCCAATGGATGCCATTAAAGGCATGAATTCATATTGCATCGGCATCTCCATATGCATGGCCATCATCCCGACAAAATGCATTGCCCAAATACCGAATCCCATAATAAGTGAGCCGCTGATCAGCCAAACTTTGCTTTTTAAACCTGTATTGATGGTGACTTTCCTTGACAATTCAAGGGAAGTGTACGATGCGGCACAGGCAATTAGAATAGATAAACATATGAGTGTTGTATTATACGTTACGTGTATTTCCAAATGGAGATTCCCCCCGTGTGTTCCAGTCTAGTTGACTCTCCTTAATATCGGCTGCTTAACCGCAGAGTTTCAGCCTTTAAGACCATAGAAATTGCAAGAAATACATGTGAGATTTATTTTTAGTTCAGCTGACCGTGAAAAATGTGTTAAAATCATGTTGACGTTTTCCGAAAAAACAAAATGTATTTTACATAAATTTGGACAAAGGGGAAGTGATGGATATCGAAGAGCTGATTATGTCTTGGATAGAAGCATTTAAAAGCTTATCTTATTTTGGAATATTTCTAGCGCTCTGTATTGAGTTTATCCCTGCTGAAATCGTCCTGCCGCTTGCGGGTTATTGGGTATCTAAAGGTGATATGACGCTTGCCGGCGCCGTTTTGGCGGGGTCGCTTGGGGGAGTGGCCGGCCCGCTCACGCTGTATTGGATAGGGCGATACGGAGGAAGGCCGTTTCTTGAGCGTTTTGGGAAGTACCTCTTTATTAAACCTGAGGCTCTCGATAAGTCGGATGAATTTTTCAAAAAGCATGGGGGCTTTGTAGCCTTCAGCGGCCGTTTCTTGCCAGGCATCCGCACATTGATCTCCATACCGTGCGGAATTGCAAAAATGAACGTTTGGGTGTTTTCGCTTTATACGTTCATCGCTATGGTCCCGATAACATTTGTATATGTTTATCTCGGTGTAAAACTCGGTGAAAATTGGAAGGAAGTCGGCTCTATTCTCGATCAATATATGCTTCCGATCGGGATAGCGATTTTGGCGCTGTTTGTGTTTTACTTGCTGTTGAAAAAGAGGAAAAAACGCACGCACTCCGAACATTTATCTGTATTTTTAAAAAATAAACGTTGACAAATAATCGCACTGCACATATCATTGACGTATAATATCATATTTCTTGAAATCCCAAAGGGGAGTAGCGTCCGGAATGCTTTCCGGAAACAAAGTCGTCATTTCATGGATTGTCATATCCATCGGCTTTGTTGGCATGCCTGAATTCATGTCTAGCAAGACCTTTGCCTTATGTCGGCAAAGGTCTTTTTTGTATGGTCCGGCCGGCATAAGATCGGATGAAGAGAAAGAAAACAACTTTTTTGGGAGGGTATCATTTATGGATGCAGCATTATTATTAGAGTATGGTTGGGTTCTTCTCGTCTTGATCGGGCTGGAAGGTATTTTAGCCGCCGATAACGCGTTGGTTATGGCGGTAATGGTAAAACATTTGCCGGAGGAAAAAAGAAAAAAGGCTTTATTTTACGGATTGGCAGGGGCTTTTGTTCTGCGGTTTGGCTCTTTATTCGCGATTTCTTTTTTGGTCAACGTATGGCAGGTTCAAGCGATTGGCGCGATCTACTTACTGTATATCTCAGCAAGCCACCTATTGAAAAGGTATGTATTTAAGAAAGAAGACACGCATAAAGAGACGAAACAAAGCGGTTTTTGGCCGACTGTTTTAAAAGTTGAACTGGCTGATATCGCGTTTGCGGTTGATTCCATCTTAGCGGCAGTAGCGCTAGCGGTTACGCTTCCTGGAACATCGCTTCCGAAGATCGGCGGACTTGACGGAGGACAATTCATCGTCATTTTGGCCGGTGGTATCATCGGCCTGGTGATTATGCGGTTTGCGGCTTCAATGTTTGTTAAATTATTAAAGGAACGTCCAAGCCTAGAAACAGCAGCCTTTGTGATTGTCGGCTGGGTCGGAGTGAAGCTTGCTTTATATACACTTGCTCATCAAGATATAGCGGTTGTTTCCGAGCACTTTATCCATTCTGGAACATGGAAGTTGATATTCTGGGGTGTATTAGCGGCAATCGCGGTTTGCGGCTGGTTCATGTCAGGTGCAAAAAAACAGCCGGAGGGCGCACAAAACGAACAAAAAAACAGCAGCCGGGAAAGGGCGTAATCTTAAAGACTCTGCTTGAAAAGCAGAGTCTTTTCATGTTTAAAACGTTTTCATAGGCGAAATAAAATAACATTTTTATAACAGCTTTGTTACAAAAAACACGGATAAAACCCCCTTAATTCTCTAGAAAGGCACGAAATCATGTATAGTACGTCAGAATGGTTTGTCATAATTGAGACATTGGAAATTAATATTTCTTTTTCTCCTTTGCGAATCCCTATCAAATTAGCTATCATTAATGAGTAGTTATAGGGAGGAACTGAGGTGAAACCAGTGCTTAGCCTTTTGTTTAAATTGGGAAAAAAGAAGCAAACGCTTGAAAAAACTGTTGAAAGTATACAAAAAGGCAATAAAGATCTGCAAAATGAATTAATACAGCAATATAAGCCATTTATCGCAAAGACGGTTTCATCCGTTTGTAAACGATATATAGATGAAAAAGACGATGAGTTCAGCATCGGACTGATCGCGTTTAATGAAGCTATTGAAAAATACTCACCTGAAAAAGGCAATTCTCTGCTCGCATTTGCTGAGCTTATTATAAAAAGAAAAGTCATTGATTACATCAGAAAAGAAGCTAGAAGCGCACAAAATATAAATATCGATTTACAGGAAGGAGACGATCAGGAGTCATCACAAAGCCTGATTGAAGCTGAGCTTTCCATTGATGAATACCGCCGTCAGATTGAACAGGAGCAGAGGCGGGAGGAAATTCTCTATTTTCAGAAGCAGCTCAAAGATTATG
The DNA here is from genome assembly GCF_020223595.1 of Bacillus sp. TSO22. Classification (NCBI taxonomy): domain Bacteria; kingdom Bacillati; phylum Bacillota; class Bacilli; order Caryophanales; family Bacillaceae; genus Bacillus; species Bacillus sp. TSO22. Next base: position 603,630 of record NZ_JAHAWO010000009.1, on the reverse strand, counting down.
GTTTATCGTTTAAGGAGCTGCTTGAAAACTCTCCAAAGCATGCGGACGCAAGGCAAAACGCCATAAAGGTGGCGATTACCCTCGTTGAACATGAAGAATTGGCCACTATCTTGTATACAAAGAAACAGCTTCCGGTGAAACAGCTCGAACAGCTTGTCTCTGTAAGCCGAAAAACGATTGAGAGAAACAGAAAATATATTATTGCGATGTGTATTATCATTACAGGTGATTATATTTATTTAAAAGATTATCTTAAAGGGGTGCTGCACTCATGAGAAGAGGGATTATAGTAGAGAAAAATAGAAAATTCGTCACGTTGCTGACCCCTGACGGACAATTTTTAAAAGCCAAAAATGATCGCCACAGCTATGAAATCGGAGAAGAAATCATGCTTCCGAGTGAGTCACGCATGGGCAGAAGGGCCAGCTTTTTTGATTTTTTAAAACTGCGCCCTTTCAAAATGGGGATTTTTACGATGACTGCTATTATGCTTTTTATTTTTATAGTTCTCCCCGTTTTTTCTAATAATAAGGCCTATGCGTATATGACAATTGATATCAATCCAAGCTTCGAAATGGCGTTAAACAGCGATTACGAAGTGATTGAACTGACGCCTCTGAACGATGAGGGGAAGAAGGTCGTGAATGATATAGATGATTGGGAGAAGACTGATTTTAAAAAGGTGATTGACGATATTATAACCGACTGCAGTGAGCACGGATATGTAAATGAATCGAAAGAAATATTGATTTCCACTGTTTATGAAAATACGGAAGATAATACATATAAAACCGCTGTGAAAAAGCAGCTGAATGATGTGACGGAAAAATATAAAACGACATACCGCATGGAATCTCTCGAGTCAGATATGCAAACGAGGGAAAAAGCGAAGAAGGAAGGCGTTTCAACAGGCAGCTACATCAAATCAAATGAAAAGAATAATCATAAAGATTCAAAAGAAGACTCCACCAAACCATCCGGGGAAGAGGATCAAAAGAGTGCCGGAAATGAGGATGAAACCATCGATCAAACAGACGGCGAGGACAGCAAGCAAGGAGATAATGAACAGCTGGATGATACGGATTCCGGTGAACAGAAAGAAGACACAACGGATGACCAGACTGATGATAGTGACAAAGATAAAGATGTAAAGGAATCAGATGAAAACACAAATGCTGAAAAAGATGGGGATCATGAGCAAACCCCAATACAAGATCCTCAAGATAAAGGAAATGAGGAAAATAGCGCTGAAAAGGGCCAAAGCCAGTATCACAGGGACTGGAATAACGGTGACAAAGGAAAGAATCGTTCTTCGTCCGGCGGGAATAACGCTTCTGACCGCCGTAATCCAAACGGCTACAGCAGTAATAATAATTCAGCTCAAACTGAAGATTCGCCGAGTGACCCCGGCGAATAAAGACCTGAATTTATTTAGTTGTGCCATTTAATTGTGATTGTGCTTGCTGTACCAGACGCTTTGTCATTTCCCCGCCTACAGAGCCGTTAGCGCGTGCGACTGTATCAGAACCAAGGTTCACACCGAATTCTTGAGCCACTTCGAGTTTAAATTGGTCTAGTGCCTGCTCCACCCCTGGAACAACGAGTTTATTTCTGCTCGCCATCTTTTTCATCTCCTTTTTCTATAAAGAAATTCTTAACGCGTATTTAGTTTGAAATGTACGGGGTTTATTTATGCTGGCAATTGTTGTGGAGAATAAGAAAACCCCGGCCTTTAGCCGGGGACTATAGAATGTCAGCTGTCATTTTATGTGCGGTTGCCTGAATATGGAACGTCAAAATGGAGAGTACTGTAATGGCGATGATCTGTCTGATTTTAAGCCATTGGCTGTCATTCAGTTCTTCAAAACGGTGGCGAAGACGATTTGTCTCCTGTTCGACGATCTCCTGCAGATTGGATTCTTTCATAGAAGGCGTGTCTTGGTGATAAATGGCATCAAGCACATATGCACAGCTTTCATAATAATCAATCGGGCTGATGACATCATCGGATCTGTCTGAGATGGTGTTAAAGGCCACTTTTAAAATAGCCCGTATGTGTTCAAAGTCATAAATGGATTTTAAATCACGTACAATTAAAAGAATGACTGCCTGTTCAACTGAATATTTTTTGCCCAGTTCAGGATGTCCGATCAGATCTTTGATATCACGCTTTACCCAGTTTTGGATCGCGGTTGACTTTAACGAAGTCAGCTCGCATAAGTTGCCAAGTTCTACGATTTCGTTTGTAGAGAGACCGTATTCTTTTTTCTGTTTTTTTCGTTCGTATCTTGTAAGAAATTCAGGAATTTCAAGATGATTGGCTGCATTGTCTGCTGACATGTTCGCTGATTGGACGAGAATGTCGAGCGGGCTTATTTCTCCTTGTCCTTTTAGGGAATAGAGCAGCCGCACCATATCGGTTCGAGTGAGTTTAAAAATGTTCATTGTTCACCTCTTCAAAACAATTTGACGCGGATATAAGTTTATGTATGAATTCAAAATTAAAGCGTCATCAATACATTAACATCATACGTCTAATTACTTGCATTTTCAAACGGTTGTTTTATAATTAAATATACAGGTTCTTTTGATCTTAAAATAACGGAGGTTATTATGGCGAAAAGAATTTTTCTGTTTATTTTAACGAATATTTTGGTGCTTACAACAATCGGGATCGTTTTGTCTGTTTTAAGCTCTGTTACTGGTGTCGGAACGTACTTTACAGCTGACGGCGGTATCGATCCAATTGCGCTCCTTGTGTTCAGTTTAGTCGTTGGTTTTGTCGGTTCCTTTACATCTCTTGCGATGTCCAGATGGATGGCAAAGACGATGATGGGTGTCAGAGTGCTGAACCCGAACAAGCACACACTCAGTTATGAGGAACAGCAATTGGTTGATCGCGTACACCGATTAAGCCGCTCTGCCGGTTTAACCAAAATGCCGGAGGTCGGAATTTACCGTTCACCTGAAGTGAACGCGTTTGCGACTGGACCGTCAAAACGCCGTTCCCTTGTGGCAGTGTCGTCAGGGCTGCTGGAGCAAATGGATGATGCCGCTGTTGAAGGTGTGCTTGCACACGAGGTCGCGCATATCGCTAATGGTGATATGGTGACAATGACGCTTTTACAAGGTATTGTCAATACCTTTGTCGTCTTTTTATCGCGTATCGCAGCATGGATTGCGAGCCGTTTTGTCAAAGAAGATCTTGCGCCGATCGTTCATTTTATTGCAATGATTGTCTTTCAGATTGTCTTTTCCATTCTCGGCAGCCTGGTTGTGTTTGCGTACTCACGCCATCGTGAATTCCATGCTGACAGGGGAGGAGCGGATCTTGCCGGCAAGGATAAGATGATTCATGCGCTCCGGACGCTTAAGAGCTATTCTTCCCGCATTATAGAAGACGATCAGACAGCTGTCCAAACATTAAAGATTAATGGCAAGAAGCGATCTTCGCTTTTCTCTACTCACCCTGATTTAGATGAGCGAATCAGACGGTTAGAAGCGAAATAACAACATTCCTCTGAGATAATCCTCAGAGGTTTTTTTTATTCCTTTGACTAAAACGATAAAAAATGAAGCAAGTTAAGAAAATGTTTCGTAAAAGCCTTTAAAAATGGACCTAATATCTTTAGAATAATTACCGTATCTAAAAAGAGAGGCAGAAGGATTTTACATGAAATTTAAGCTTGGAAAACTGATACAGGCACTATCTCCAGCCCAGCTGATTGCATTATATTATTTTCTTGCAGTTACTGTGGCCGTTATATTGCTGAGTCTGCCGGCGGCCCATAAACCGGGGGCGGACTGGACGTTTATTGATGCGCTGTTTACGGCTGTCAGTTCAGTCAGCGTGACGGGGCTGACGGTAGTTGATACAGCTGACACATTCAGCACAATAGGTATTTTTATATTGGCATTTGTTCTGCAATTTGGCGGAATCGGGATTATGACGCTCGGAACGTTTATTTGGCTGATCATGGGAAAACGAATCGGGCTGAAAGAACGTAAATTGATTATGGTTGACCAAAACCAATCCCAGTTTTCAGGGATTGTCAATCTCATGAAGCAGGTTCTTTTTCTGATCTTGTGGATTGAATTTTTTGGCGGGCTCATACTCGGCACCTATTTCTTAACCTACTATGATTCCTATCAGGAAGCTTATTTACACGGATTTTTTGCCAGTATCAGCGCAACCACAAATGGCGGATTTGATATTACCGGCAGTTCCATGATTCCATTCCGCCACGATTATTTTGTGCAGTTTATTACAATGCTTTTAATTGTATTTGGAGCAATTGGATTTCCCGTGCTTGTCGAAGTAAAGGATTTCTTGTTTTCAAAGCATCGGAGATATCCGTTTACACTTTTTACGAAAATCACGACCATTACGTTCGGCTCACTCGTCTTGTTTGGAGCCATCGGCATTTATATCCTGGAAGCAAACCACGCGTTTGCGGGAAAGTCATGGCATGACATTTTGTTTCTGTCCCTGTTTCAATCAACGGCAACCCGAAGCGGGGGGCTGGCAACCATTGATATCAGCCAATTATCAGACGCTACAATATTTTTTGTTTGCGCGCTGATGTTTATCGGAGCGTCGCCAAGCTCAGTCGGGGGAGGCATCCGGACAACGACTTTCGCTCTGAACCTTCTTGCGCTGTTTCATTTTGCCCGCGGCAATAAAGCGGTAAAGGTATTCAAGCGGGAGCTTCACCCTGCAGATCTCATGAAGTCGCTTGTTGTCACGATGATGGCAATCCTGCTCGTTTTTGGCGCGACACTTATCCTGACCATCACAGAAAAGCATTCTCTGCCGGAGCTGTTGTTTGAAGTGTGTTCGGCATTCGGCACAACCGGACTGTCGCTTGGCATTACTGCTGATTTGAGCAACGTTGGAAAATGCGTCATTATGACTGTGATGTTTATCGGGCGAATCGGCATCCTGACCTTCCTGTACCTGATCGGAAGAAAGGAAATCGAAGCGAATTATCATTATCCGAAGGAAAGAGTGATTATCGGATAGAAAAAACACCGCATGTTTTGCGGTGTTTTTTGATTGCCAAAAAAAAGATGTGTGACGCCGTTTCAGTTGGAGAACCTAACATCAACAGGTGCAGCTTAAGGATATTGCATCTTTAATGAAATAAAATGTCTGAAAACTGGCGAGGAGGATTCGTATGAAGCGCAAAGCTGAAGTGAATGAAGCCATTAAAAATAACAATACACCTACCGAGAGCATGGACCCAAATTCATATAAGACACAGTATCATGACGACCCGAATTTTAGGGGTGCAAACCGCAATTCCAAACAGGGTCAGCAAGGAGGCATGTGATTTTGAAGAAAAACCGTCATAGCAAAGATATGCAAAATCATAAAAAGCCTATGAATAAGAAGGTGCTGGAGGAAGAATTCTCAAGTGAATTTGGGGATTATAATGCCGGGAAAATCATTGAAACGCTAGAAGTCACAAAGCCTAAAAAGAAAAAAGAGAAAAAACAAAAATAAAAAAAGACCTCTTAGGCGATGTTCCGCTTAAGAGGTGCTTTTCTATTTTAAATAAGCATTTTTGCTGCTTCCCCTGACGAATTGCAATAAGCTGGTCATTCTCAGCTCAATGAAGGGCTGAGCAACTGTCTTAACAAAATTGCTGGAGAGAACGGACGTAAGGGCAGCGGTTAAAAGTAATAGAATGACTAAGTTCTGATAGTCAGTAAGCTGATCCTCAAGACCGACCTGCCGCAGCGTTTTAATAATAAACCCATGAAGCAGATAGACGTAAAATGTCCGCGTGCCCCATTTTGTAAAGAAATAGCGTTTTTGCGGAACGAGCGCTAAAAAGCTGAAAGTAGATGCGAAGGCGAGTACATACCAGCCGATCCTGATCAGGCCGCTAGCCAGGGTAACGTCTCCAAATGAAGAATACGGTTTAGAGCCGAACAGAAAAGAATAGTCAAAATCAATGCCCCAGCAGATGACGAATACGGCGGCAAGCACCCCGGTCGCAATTTGTTTGCCTCGTTTTGATCTCAGTAAATCAAAATGATGTTTATTTAAATAAAACCCGACAAGGAACATCGGTAAGAATACAAATGTCCGCGACAAGCTCAGCGTGCTGCTGACAAAGTCAAGATAGCCGATCAGCACGGCAATTCCGCAGCTGACAAACAGCGCCCACAGCTTAGAAAGCTTTGAAAAAGGATAAAGCAGCAGATTCCAAAAGAATAAGCTGACGAGAAACCATAACGACCATTGCGGATCAATCGGATTCACATTTGCCATACTTTCGTCTTGCATAATGTAATAAAAGACGGAATAAATGATTTGGAAAATCAAATACGGAATAATCAGCTTGACCGCTAGCTTTTTCACATATCCCGCGCGTTTAAAGCCTTTCGCGAAATATCCGGATACGAGAATAAAGGCAGGCATGTGGAATGTGTAAATGAACTTGTAGAGGTAGAGCATAAAGTTGTTATCATTAATAAAAGATCGAAGAATATGACCGAATACAACAAGGAATATCAATAAGAATTTTGCATTATCAAAATAACTGTCCCGCGATTTACTCATAGCATCACCTTCTCTTTAATCAGTCACTAAGAGATTATTCCCTGTTGGTATATATTTTAAAATAAAAGATGAAAAAGGAATCTAAAAAACCGTTGATTGTTAGGACGATGTAAAGTGGCGGTAAGGATCGTAGAAAATGTCTTCGTTATGTAACCGCGCTGAAATTTTCTGAAATTTATAGGGCAAATGAAGGAAGTTCCCGCATTTTGTAGAAATATTGAGGGATAGGTTTTGAAGAAGGAGTGTACACGTATGGAAACTCTTGGTGTCCAGACAAATTCAGAGCTGCAGGAAGAACTGAAGCGTCTCAAAGAAGAAAATGTCCGGCTGAAAAAGGAATTGAATCAGCATCAAGTGATTGTCAACAATACGCTCGATGCTATTTTTATATGTGATAATGAAATGCGGATCGTTCAGGCGAATGAAGCGACGGAGAGGATGCTTCAAGTTGATTCGGAAGATTTGAAAAAGCGTTCCGTTTTGGATTTTTTGTTTTCAATCCCAAAGGATGAGCTGAATCTTGCCGTAAAGAAGTTTTTTAAGAAAGGTTTCCTGTGGAAGGAGGTTCCGATCAGGCTTGATGGCGGGGCGACAAAATACATAGAGTTTCTGGCCAAAAGAGGGATTGGCGAGGATTTCTTTTTTGTTGTCATGAGAGACATATCTTCCAAGAAGATTCTGGAGCGGGAATTCTCTATGAATGAACAGCTTTTTAAGGACTTGTTTGACAGAGCTGTTGACGGAATCGTTCTGTTTGATAAAGATGGCGGTTTTATTGATGCCAATTTGTCCTTCTGTAAAAGCTTTGAAATCAATCAAAATGAGCTGTCTCATTTATCGTTGTATGAGTTCATAGACAGCGGCTCACGAAAAGACTTTGATAATATATGGAAGGCGCTCAACCGCAAGGGAAAAGCGAAGGGGGAGCTGCCCGTCAAGCTTCGTTCAGGAGTCCAAAAGCTATTTGAATTCACGATTACTTCAAACATCATCAGCGGTTTTTACATGTCCATTATGAGGGATATCACAGAGAAGCGGTCTATGGAGCTGCAGCTCTTTAAAAGTGAGGAGCGATTTAGAGAAATATTTGAAAATGCGATGGACGCCATTATCATCTGGTCGAATGACGGAAGAATTGTGAAGGCGAATCAGTCAGCCTGTAAAATCTTTGAGCTGCCGATGAATTTGCTGTTGAAGAGAAGGCTGTGTGATTTTCTCGTTGACTCGCAGCAGAAATACAGCATAACGAAAAGGAAATACGCAAAATACGGAGAGATCAGAGAAGAGCTGCTGTTTCAAATGGGGAACGGGCAGTTCAAAGAACTCGAATTTACCTCAAAGCGGACAATATTAGAGAATCAGCACTTGACGATTTTAAGAAACGTCAGCGACAGAAAGCGGATGGAAAAGGAGCTTCGGGAAAGTGAGCTGAAATTCAGAAAAGTGTTCAACGGCTCAATGGACGGCAATGTATTGTTCGACAATCAATACCGAATCATCGACGCCAACCCGTTAGCAAGCAACATTTTAGGCCTGTCACATGAAGAGATTAAACAGCACAGCCTATTAGATATTATTTCTTCATATGAAATAGAAAACCTTGCTTCGCCGGCAAGGCAGATTAATTTTGATGAAATGGACAACGAAATTCCGTTTTTGTTGAGCAGCAATGACAACAGAAAACTGGAATTCTCATTTAAACGAAATATTATTCAAAATATGAACCTGGCTATCTTTAAAGACGTAACAGAGCGAAAAGAACTGGAGGAACGCCTGCGCAAGTCAGATACCCTTCATGTTGTCGGCGAACTCGCTGCAGGCATCGCTCATGAAATCAGAAATCCGATGACAGCTCTTAAAGGCTTCATTCAGCTTCTGAAAGGAAGTGTGGAGGGAGACTACGCCCTTTACTTCAACGTGATCACCTCAGAACTAAAGCGCATCGAATCCATCATCACCGAATTCTTGATTTTAGCCAAGCCCCAGGCCATTATGTATGAAGAAAAACATGTTACCCAAATTATGAGAGACACCATAGACCTTCTCAACGCGCAAGCCAATCTTAGCAACGTGCAAATGCATCTTGAGCTAATTGGCGACATCCCACCGATCTACTGTGAACCGAATCAGCTGAAACAAGTATTTATCAATATATTAAAAAATGCCATCGAAGTGATGCCTGACGGCGGAAACATTTTTGTGACGATAAGGACATTGGATCAAGATCATGTTCTCATCTCCTTAAAAGACGAGGGAATCGGAATGACAGAAGATAAATTAAAGCGCCTTGGTGAACCGTTTTATACGACAAAGGAACGGGGAACTGGACTTGGGCTTATGGTAAGCTATAAAATTATTGAAGAGCATCAAGGCGAAATCATGGTAGAAAGTGAAGAAGGGAAGGGCACCGTTTTCCATCTTACGCTTCCCGTCAGACAGAATGCTGAAGAAAGAAGGATTGATGAATGAACTACTATACGACAGCGGAAACGCCGCTCGGGGAACTTATAATTGCTGAGGAGGATGGACATATCACTCGTCTATTTCTCAGTCAGGAAGATTGGATGGATTGGAAAGAAAGCGTTCAGAATACAGAGCACATGGAAACACCTTATCTGGCAGAGGCCAAAAAACAGCTTCATGAATATTTCGCCGGCGAAAGAAAGAGATTCTCACTGCCGCTCAGCCAAAAGGGCACTCCTTTTCAGCAAAAAGTGTGGGAAGCGCTGGCGATGATACCATACGGAGAATCCCGAAGCTATGCTGACATCGCCGCTGCGGTCGGCAGTCCGAAAGCGGTGCGCGCAGTCGGACAGGCTAATAAACGAAACGACCTGCCGATTTTTGTCCCATGCCACAGAGTGATCGGCAAAAACAGTGCGTTAACAGGGTACGCTGGGAGCAAAACTGATATCAAAGCATTTTTGCTGAACATCGAGCAAATCTCCTACAAAGAAAAATAAAACATATGGCACGTTCCCTTTTTTCACGGCCGACATATCATTTTATTAAGTTAAAAAAGTTGGTCTGATGAAAAAGGAGGACAAAGCAATTGAAGCCGAGCCGCTCTGAGAAAATTGCCGTTTTTGCCAAACTGTTTGTGAAACTGCATATCTTATCAAGCGCTCAAAAAGATGAAATCATCAATATCAATAAAAACAAACAAAAAAACCGCTGACTCGGCCCAAAATGAGCAAAGTGCAGCGGTTTTTTAGTGAACCTTTTCGCCTCTGAACAGCTGTTCAATTTCTTCTTCATACGAACCGGTCATAATCCCTTTTTCTGTGATGATTCCTGAAATGAGATCATGGGGCGTAATGTCAAAAGCGGGATTAAAGACAGGCACGTCGGTTGGTGCGGTCCGGACTCCGGAAATCTGCCTTACTTCCTCGGGATCCCGTTCCTCTATCGGGATATCAGCGCCGCTTTTCACTTTCGTATCAAATGTAGATAATGGTGCGGCGACAAAAAACGGAATATCAAAGGCGTTTGCTAAAATCGCGAGACCGTATGTTCCGATTTTATTTGCCGTATCACCGTTCTTTGCAATTCGATCAGCTCCGACGATGACAGCGGAAATTTGTTTTTCCTTCATCGTATGGGCGGCCATGCTGTCTGTGATTAGAGTGACATCAATGCCTCCCTGCATCAGCTCCCACGCAGTGAGGCGTGAACCTTGAAGGACAGGTCTTGTTTCACAAGCATAAATATGCAATCCCAAATCCTTTTGTTTGGCTAAGTAAAATGGAGCGAGTGCCGTTCCATAACGGCTTGTCGCGATAGAACCGGCATTGCAGATCGTCATAATCCGGTCGCCTTTTTTGAAAAGCTGCAGGGCGTTTTGGCCGATCATTCGGCACGTTTCCTCATCTTCGACCTGAATCTGAATCGCTTCATGGACAAGGTTTGTTTTTGCTTCATTTACGGAAATGGCGTTTTCGATCGAATGACTCAGTCTCTCAAGCGCCCATGATAAATTAATGGCGGTAGGCCGTGAGCTGTTTAAATACTGTTTGATGTCATCCAGTCTGCGGCGGAATTCCGTGACATCATCTGTTTCGATGTCTTTTGCAGCAAGCGCAAGTCCGAAGGCAGCTGTAATGCCGATGGCCGGAGCGCCTCTTACTTTGAGTGTGACAATGGCGTCAAATACATCCTCTTTCGTCGTCAGCTCCAGATATTCCGTCACATCAGGAAGCTTTTGCTGATTTAAAATGGTAATGGCTGTTTCTTTCCATTCAACAGAACGCGGAACAGCAAATGAATGGGTCATGAATGGATCATTCCTTTACAAGTAACTTAAATAATTCAATAACATCCGTTATCGTTTTGAATTCCGAACGTTTTTCGATAAAAGCTGTGCCGGTTTCGAGCGCCAGCCGTTTTCTGCCGATTCGTTTATCAAACGGCACGATCGTATCCAGATCAGCCACATGCGCAAGTCCGATCGCGCGGCGTATCAGCTCGCAGCCCGCAAACCCGATCGCCTCTTCAAAAATATGACTGAGCGTATCAGTAAGGTAACCGTCGATTTTGGCGTAAACATCCAGACTGTCCTTCTCCCAGGCTACACTAAACGTCTCTTTAAACGTTTCCCAGACCTGCTTAACATGTTCATATAACGGCCCTCTGTCAGCCCCGTCACGACCGAGTGCGTTCAAGAATAAGTTGGCAATAAATTGGCCTACATCAAAGCCGATCGGTCCGTAAAAAGCAAATTCAGGATCAATCACCTTTGTTTCATGTTCGCTGGCGAAAATGCTTCCTGTATGCAAATCACCATGAATCAATGTTTCTGCAGATGTTAAAAACGACTTTTTCAGCTTAGCGGCTTCGATTTTGACGTTGTCATTATTCCACAGCTTCTCGACAAAAGGCCGAAGCTCTTCTTCAAAGTCATTTGTGTCATGATCAAAGAAAGGATCTGTAAAGACAAGTCTTTCCGTTATGTCGCACAGCTCCGGATTTGTAAATTGTTTAACAAGCTGTTTTTTCACCTTGGGTTCAAGCGCGTAATCTGATGAGTAGAAAAGTGTTTTTCCTAAAAATTCACCGATGTGCTGTGACAGGTGCGGATAATGTTCCCCCTCAATGAGTCCTTTTCTTGCGATTTTCAGGTGAGAAAGATCCTCCATGACGGTAACCGCCATTTCTGTATCAGAATAAAACACTCTTGGAACCAGATGGGGGACATGCTCGCCCTGGCGTATGAGAGCACTGCTTTCAATTCTTGCGCGATCGATTGTCAGCGGCCAGCTTTCTCCGACCACTTTTGCATAAGGAACTGCCTGTTTAATGATCAATGCTCTGTCATGTTCTTGATCATAAATATGAAAAACGTAATTTAAATTGCCGTCGCCGATCTCCTGGCATGTCAGCGTGCTTTTGCTTGGAAATAAGCCAAGCTTCACCGCAAGTGCCACAGCGGAGCTTTCATTTAACGTTTCGTATAAAGGTGTTTTTGTGACTGCCATTGTCATAACCTCCAATTATGTAATCTCTTTGATATGTTTGCAGCTGAATGGCCGTAAAAAAGCCTCCTTCTCAGAGAGAAGGAGGCTTAACATCTATGTCCGCCTCTCTTATCTCTCAGATCAGATCTGAAGGAATTAGCACCGTGCCTTAAGAGACGAGCGTCTCGGCGCGAAAAAGATGCGCCCCATTTCACAATGGAATTACGGTCGGTTGCTGTTGGGGTCAAAAGGCCAAATCCCTCGCCCAACTCTCGATAAGAGAATATATTCACTTGTTAAACAATTCTAATTTATCAGTTGATGAACATAGTAACAGGTGTTTTATTAAGTTGTCAATATATTTTTTAATATAAATCTTTTCTGATATCATCGAAAACAGGAATGCTCTCCCGCACTTCAACGCTTTCCTGAAGGTCGATTTCCGCACGTACTATGCCTTCTTCCAGGCCGCCTTCAGCAAGTATACGCCCCCATGGATCAATAATCAGGCTATGCCCGGCAAATTCATTATCTGGATTTGAACCGGTACAATTGCAGGCAGCGACAAAGCATTGATTCTCAATGGCCCGCGCAATAAGCAGGCTTTTCCAATGATCAAGGCGGGGAAGGGGCCATTCCGCAGAAATAAACAGCACGTTGGCTCCTTTCGTCGTATGTTTTCTGATCCACTCCGGAAAACGGATATCGTAACAGATCAGTCCTGAGCTTTTGACGCCATCTAGCTCAAAGTAGCCGTCTTCGGAACCGGCTGATAAATACACATGCTCATCCATCAGCTGAAAAAGATGGACTTTTCTGTACTCTTTAATGATTTGTCCTTCCTTATCCGCGATGTACATTGTATTATAAACATCAGAATCCTTTCTGACAGCGACCGATCCGGCGACAATATGAACGCCATGTTTCTTTGCCGTTTTCTTCAGCCAGTTCTGAGCAGAACGCCCGTCTTCATCAGCGAGCTCATCAAGGTTGGACAGGTCATATCCGGTCGTCCATAATTCAGGAAGAACAAGAACATCAGCATGCTTACTTTCTTTTTCGATTAAAAATTCAGCCTTTTTTATATTTTCCGAAGGTTTACCGTATGAAATATCAAATTGAAGACAAGATATCGTCCATTTCATCTTTTTAACACCCCAAATTTTTCTTTACTTTTTTCATTTAACCATATATGATGATGGACTATTATTTCAAGAATTTTTTAGAAGGTGAGAATAGATGAAATTTGAACAGTCTCATGTATTGAAGGAATTGCCTAAACAATTCTTCGCTTCTCTGGTGCAGAAAGTGAACCGAAAGCTCGCAGAAGGACACGACGTCATTAACCTCGGACAGGGAAATCCGGATCAGCCGACTCCGGAACATATCGTTGAGGAAATGAAACGAGCCGTTGCTGATCCAGAAAATCATAAATATTCGTCTTTTCGCGGCTCATACAGTCTGAAGTCGGCAGCGGCAGCATTTTATAAAAGAGAATACGGCATTGATCTTGATCCTGAAACTGAAGTCGCTGTATTATTCGGCGGGAAAGCCGGTCTGGTCGAGCTCCCGCAATGCTTGCTGAATCCTGGTGATACGATTTTAGTTCCGGACCCGGGCTATCCTGATTATTGGTCAGGTGTCACACTCGCGAAAGCGAAGATGGAAATGATGCCGCTCGTAAAGGACAGGGCGTTTCTTCCTGATTACTGCAGCATCGCCGCTGAAGTGAGGGATCAGGCGAAATTGATGTATTTAAATTATCCGAATAATCCGACCGGAGCTGTTGCTACCTCTGAATTTTTTGAAGAAACCGTGAGTTTTGCGAAAGAAAACGGGATCTGTGTCGTTCACGATTTTGCTTACGGCGCTGTAGGATTTGACGGCTGCAAGCCTTTAAGCTTTTTGCAGACTGAAGGTGCGAAGGATATCGGAATTGAAATTTACACGCTGTCAAAAACGTATAATATGGCAGGGTGGCGGGTCGGCTTTGCCGTCGGAAACGCTTCGGTCATTGAAGCGATTAATCTTTATCAAGACCATATGTTTGTCAGCCTTTTCAGAGCGACTCAGGAAGCTGCAGCGGCGGCACTGTTAGCTGATCAGGCATGTGTGGCGGAGCAAAATGCCCGATATGAAAGCAGGCGAAACGCTTGGATCACGGCATGCCGGGAAATCGGCTGGGATGTGACAGCTCCGGCAGGTTCATTTTTTGCATGGCTGCCTGTGCCTGAAGGGTATACTTCCGAGCAGTTCTCAGACCTTTTGCTGGAAAAAGCGAATGTGGCGGTTGCAGCTGGAAACGGCTTTGGTGCATATGGTGAGGGTTACGTCAGAGTCGGACTGCTGACAAGTGAAGAAAGACTCAAGGAAGCCGCTTATCGAATTGGGAAACTGAACCTGTTTACCCAAAAAAGCATTGACAAGATCTGATAACGATGGGATAATTCAAAATAATTTATAAAATCTATATTTTCTTATCAAGAGCAGGCAGAGGGACGAGCCCGATGAAGCCCGGCAACCGACTTGTAAAGCACGGTGCTAATTCTTGCAGCTGGCGGCTGAGAGATAAGATTCGGACGAGAAACGAAACCTCTTTAGACGCGATTGCTGTTTGAAGAGGTTTTTTTATATGGATGAAAATGAAAGGAGCTCTGGCATGAGTGAGTTATTAGCAACATATCTCCTGACAGAACCGGGAGTCGATGCAGAGAAAAAAGCAGACCAAATCGCAACAGGATTGACAGTAGGCTCCTGGACTGATCTGCCCTTGGTAAAACAGGAGCAAATGCAAAAGCACAAGGGACGGGTGATAAAGGTCGAGGAGAGAGAGGGGACTCTTGCATCAGGAAAACAAGCGGTGATCACAATTGCCTATCCTGAAATGAATTTCTCTCAGGATATTCCGGCTTTGCTGACAACAGTGTTTGGCAAGCTGTCGCTGGACGGGAAAATCAAATTAATCGATCTTCACTTCTCTGAAGCATTTAAGCGCACGCTGCCGGGACCGAAGTTTGGCGTATATGGTATTCGGAAGCTGTTGGGAGAGTTTGAGAGACCGCTGTTAATGAGCATATTTAAAGGGGTTATCGGAAGGGACCTGAGTGATATTAAAGAACAGCTCAGACAGCAGGCGCTTGGCGGTGTTGACTTGATTAAGGACGATGAAATTTTCTTTGAGACAGGTCTGGCGCCTTTTGAAACAAGAATTACAGAAGGAAAGCAAATATTGAAAGAAACGTATGAGCAAACCGGGCATAAAACGCTGTATGCTGTCAATTTGACTGGACGTACGGCTGATCTGAAAGACAGAGCGAGACGCGCTGCCGAATTAGGAGCGGATGCGCTTTTGTTTAATGTCTTCGCTTACGGTTTGGACGTCATGCAAAGCCTAGCGGAAGATCACGAAATCGCAATCCCGATTATGGCACATCCAGCGGTCAGCGGGGCGTTTACGTCTTCACCGTTCTACGGCTTTTCTCACGCTCTTTTGCTCGGAAAATTAAACCGGTATTGCGGTGCTGACTTCAGTCTCTTCCCATCTCCATACGGTTCGGTTGCGCTTCCAAAAGAAGATGCGCTGGCGATTCACGAAGAATGTGTGAGAGAGGATGCCTTTCATCAAACATTTGCCGTTCCGTCAGCAGGCATTCATCCCGGTATGGTTCCGCTTTTAATGCGGGATTTCGGTATAGATCATATTATTAACGCCGGGGGAGGAGTACACGGACATCCGAACGGCGCCCAAGGCGGGGGCAAAGCATTCAGAGCCATTATTGATGCGGTCTTAGAAGCTCAGCCGATTGATGAAAAAGCCGAACAATGTAAGGATCTGAAGCTTGCGCTTGATAAATGGGGAAAGGTTGAAGCCGTATGACGACTCGAAAGCCTTTAATTATTTGTGATTTTGACGGAACCATCACAATGAACGACAACATTATAAGTATCATGAAAACTTTCGCTCCGCCGGAGTGGACGGCATTAAAAGACGGCGTACTTTCCAAAACGCTTTCGGTCAAGGAAGGTGTCGGGCGGATGTTCGGTCTTCTGCCAAGC
Source organism: Bacillus sp. TSO22 (assembly GCF_020223595.1). NCBI lineage: Bacteria > Bacillati > Bacillota > Bacilli > Caryophanales > Bacillaceae > Bacillus > Bacillus sp. TSO22. The sequence goes on along the minus strand of NZ_JAHAWO010000009.1, from coordinate 587,550 downwards.
AGTTTAAAAGAAGAGATTACAAGGTTTGTATTGGAAGATGCAAAAATCAGGGAAGGCTTTCGGGAATTTGTAGCGTTTGTCAAGGAGCATGAGCTTCCGTTTTATGTCGTTAGCGGAGGAATGGACTTTTTTGTGTATCCATTGCTTGAAGGCATTGTGGAGAAAGATCGTATTTATTGCAACCATGCGTCATTTGACAGTGACTATATTCATATTGACTGGCCTCATTCTTGCAAGGGAACATGCAGCAACCAATGCGGCTGCTGCAAGCCGTCGGTGATACATGAACTTTCTGAGCCAAACCAATATATCATCATGATCGGTGATTCGGTTACAGATGTGGAGGCGGCAAAGCTGTCTGACCTTTGCTTTGCAAGGGATTACTTATTAAACGAATGCCGGGAACGGAACCTGAATCATCTTTCGTATCAAGATTTTAATGAGATAAGAAAAGATATTGAGAATGTAACGGAGGTACAGGAATGGCTGCAAAACAACAACGCTGGCGAGAGCTCGCTGAAGTAAAACGGGAATTGGCCGAACGAGATTGGTTTCCGGCGACTAGCGGCAATTTGTCTATTAAGGTTACTGATGAGCCTTTAACATTTCTCGTAACCGCAAGCGGTAAAGATAAACGAAAAGAAACGGACGAAGATTTTCTGTTAGTGGATCAAAACGGAGAGCCTGCCGAGAGCGGACATTCTTTGAAACCGTCAGCAGAAACGCTCTTGCATACACATTTGTACAATAAAACAAATGCCGGATGCTGCCTGCACGTCCATACGGTAAACAATAATGTGATTTCAGAGCTATACGGGGACCAAAAGAAAATCACATTCAGAGGCCAGGAAATTATAAAAGCGCTCGGCCTGTGGGAAGAGAATGCAGAAGTGACCATTCCGATCATTGAAAATCCGGCTCATATTCCTACACTCGCGGCACTGTTTGTCGAAGAGGTTTCAGAAGATTCAGGAGCTGTTCTGATCCGAAACCACGGTATTACCGCTTGGGGCAGAACGGCATTTGAAGCAAAAAGAGTGCTTGAAGCATATGAATTTTTGTTCAGCTACCATTTGAAATTGAAAACACTCCAGCATCAGCTGGTTAAATAAAAGGAGGAACTAAATTGGCAACAATTCGAATTCATGATGAGGCGAATACAACGATTGTAAAACAAGAGGAAGTTGCAAGCTTTCTCGACAGTCAAGAGGTTATTTATGAGCAATGGGATATCGCAAAGCTTCCTGTACAGCTTTCTGAGAAATATGATCTGACAGAAGAAGAAAAACAGCAAATCCTCGATACCTTTGAAACTGAAATTAAAGATATCTCAGCCCGACGCGGCTATAAAGCACAGGATGTTATCTCCTTGTCAGACAGCAATCCGAAACTTGATGAACTGCTTGAGAACTTTAAAAGAGAGCATCACCATACAGACGATGAGGTCCGTTTTATCGTAAGCGGACACGGCATTTTTGTTATTCAAGGCAAAGACGGAACGTTTTTTGATGTCCGTTTAAACCCTGGAGATTTAATCTCAGTGCCTGAGAATATCCGCCATTACTTCACGCTTCAGGAGGACCGCAAAGTTGTTGCTGTGAGAATCTTTGTCACAACTGAAGGCTGGGTTCCGATTTATGAAAAAGACAGCGTGAATCAATAAGCAGGAAAAGCCCCGTTCAATCGAACGGGGCTTTTTATATTTATTGCAAACGCCACTTTTCATATTGTGACATTTCTTTTTTAATCAGTGTCCAAATCAAACCTAGAACAGCTGCATCGTCAATGATCCCAAGACCGAGGATAACGTCTGGAATGATATCGAGCGGCATGGCGATATACAAGATGGCAGCACTTAGAAGCAAAAGTGTTTTAATCTGTGAACGGGGGTAGTCACCGTTTCTCCAATCGCGAAGCATTTGAAAAAAAATAGTGATGTGCTGGATACATTTTTTTCGGTTTTTCCTTTTTAAAACCGCTTTTCCGCCTGCCGCTCCGAGCATTATTGCTTTCTTTTTCTTCATCGGGCATACCTCCTGCCTGGCGGTGTGTTTAAGATATTCTTCACCTGGGTATTGTTCTTCTAATCCTATCAATATATCTATTATACCTGAAAAATTAACTTATTTAATGAAAATATGTTTACAAATAAAGTATAATCTGTAATAATGCACAATAACCCAATCAAACTTGTTTCCTATTTCTTAGCGGCGAGGGGTGAAGTGAATGGGCGGTTCTTCTGAACAAGAAAGATTGTTGGTGTCTATTGATGAAAAAAGAAAGTTAATGATAGATGCCGCTAGAAAGCAGGGATTTACAGGGCATGACACGATCAGACACAGTCAGGAGCTGGATTGTTTAATAAATGAATATCACCAGCTCATGCAAGAAAACGAACATTCCCAAGGGATTCAAGGCCTTGTAAAGAAATTAGGCTTGTGGCCCCGCAGAGATGTTATGCCTGCATATGATGCAAATAAATAGCGGCGCTATCAGATGCATATATAAAGAGAGAGCTTTTCAGAAGCGCTCTTTTTTTCTGGAAAAATTCATATGAAAGAGGGAACTGATGAAAGAACTGGCGATTATCATTACTGAAATGGTCAATCAATTTCATGATGCTTTTATTTCATTATGCGGAATGTTTGGCATTCATTTAACCGACAAAGAGATGCATTTTTGGGTGATCGGCATTTTTGGCATTTTCTTTTTCGGCGTCACTCACGCTGTGTTTACATGGCTATCTAAGTGGAGCATGACAGCCTTGTCCTTTATCTATACCGTTACAGTCATCATTGTCATCGTATTTGCTATTGAAATTCAGCAAAAAGTAACGGGGAGAGGGAATATGGAGTTTTTAGATGCCACTGAGGGTTTAAAGGGTTTTTTGGTATTCTTTATGTTTTTTTTGGTTCTGAAACTGCTGTTGCGTTTCATCAAAATACTCTTTTCTGGCAGAACAGCAAGCAAGTCGAATGGCAATTCACGTTCAAGAAGATAAAAACCCCTCCTGACACGGTCAGGGGGGTTATGAAGCGGATACGGGGAGGGTGATCGTCACCTCCGTGCCTCTTCGCACTTCACTTTCGATATGAATGGAGCCTCCGTACATCAGCACGATCCGTTTACATACAACAAGGCCGAGACCAGTTCCTTTTTCTTTAGAAGTGACAAAGGGAAGGAAGATATGATCGAGCATTTCCTGAGAAATCCCTTCACCGTTATCCACGACTTTGATAATGGCCTTTTTATCCAAAGCTCCTAAGGAGATCGTCAGTTTGCCTCCTTCAGGCATTGACTCGAGGCCATTTTTTGCTACATTTAAAATCACTTGTTTAATATGATCTTTTGTACATTTTACGAGTAAGGGCTGCTCGGTTAAATACTGTAATTCAACTTCAACATTGTATAGGTTGCCCTCAGAATAGATGATCGGCATAATTTCACCGATAATATCCTGAAGCGAGTTCAGCTCCCATTTTTCAGCTGTCGGCTTGCCAAGAACGAGGAACTCACTCACAATTTGATTAATGCGCTTTATCTCCTGTTCAATAATGGAGAAGTAAAGCTGATCTTCTTCACCTTTATATTTCTTTTGCAACAGCTGAATAAAGCCGCTTATGCCGGTGAGCGGGTTACGGATTTCATGAGCCGTGCTGGCAGCAAGCGTCCCGATCAGCTCTAATTTTTGCGCCTCATTTTCTGACCGCTCCAGCTGGGTCTGCCGCTTCAGCAAATAATACAGCACGAGAATAAAAAGGATATTCAGCAGAACAATAATACATGAAAGTGGAAGCACAAGGCTTTTCGTCAGTTCTTCTATTGTGACGGGGTTCGGATATACTTTCATATTCCAGCTGATATCATCCAGATATCCGCTGACTGGTTTCTGATCTTTTGCATGAGAGGCCTGTCCGCTTGTAAAAATCATTTTCCCGCCTTGGTTTATCACTTCAATATAAACATCAGGGCTCAGCAAGTTAATGAGGTTTTTCAAATAATCAATTTGAATAGCTGCGACAAGATAATCTGTCACATTTTCCTTTGAGTCCAAAACAGGAACACAAATGGTAAAAATCGGCTGGCCTGTAATTCTGCTCGAATAACTATCTGAAATGACTGTCTTTTTTGTTTCCTTCGCTTTTGTAAAAAAAGATCTGTCGGCCAGGTTTACTTTCGTTTTTAATTCCGTTGTGCTTACGGTAACGTCTCCTTTGGCGTTCAGAAAATAGAGACCGGAAAATCTCGGCTCTGAATCAAAGGTTTTTTCCAAAATCGACTGCATTTTCTTTATATCAACCGGTCTGTCAATGGCGATGGACAAGGAGGTCATTCTCGCCTTTGTTTCTCCGATTAAATAATTGATTTTGTTGCGGTGAAGGTTCAGCAGGACACTAGCTTCTTGCTTATGTTCTGCAGCTATTGTATCTTTTTCTTTTTCATATACGAAAAAGCTGATGACGATTGCCGGAATCACGACCAGTATAATATAAAGTTTGACTCTCCCGCAGGCGCCTTTTAGTATTTTCAATTTGCATCGCTCCAACATACACCTGATTAGAGGTATTATATCATTGTTTCTTCTTCTTTAATAAGAAAAAATAACCAAAAAAATTAGAAAAAGATGTTGAGCAGCTTACATGATAAAAAAGAAGAGAAATATTGGAAAGATTTTTATTGACATTTTGGTCTTTGTTTATTAATGTTTCTCTGTAACGGTTTCTAAAAGGATGATTGAGACATGACAGAAAAATCACTGAAGTTATTTATCGTGCTGTCGCGCGCGTATCGGTCTATTAACGATCATATGAATAAACATATTCATAAGCATGGACTGAATCCGACTGAATTTGCTGTGCTTGAGCTGTTGTACCATAAAGGCGATCAGCCGCTGCAGCAGATAGGGGATAAAATTCTCTTGGCTAGCGGGAGCATCACATATGTTGTAGATAAGCTGGAGCAAAAAGAACTCCTCATTCGGAAAGCGTCTCCTACAGACAGACGAGTGACATTTGCACAAATCACTGAAAAAGGCATCGGTCTTTTGAACGATATTTTCCCTGATCACGCTGCTGAAATTGATGAAATGATCAGCGTATTAAGCGAAGAAGAGGTAGAGATGTGCACAGAAATGTTAAAAAGAGTAGGATTAAACGCAAAACAATTTCATAATAAGTAAAAAAAGGAAGCCTGATATGTCACAAGGCTTCCTTTTTTACTATTTTTCATTTGTTTCCGCTGCGCCTCTCGGCAAGATGAGAACTTCAACGCGCCGGTTTTTGCTGCGGCCTTCCGCTGTTTTGTTGGAAGCCACCGGTTTATACTCACCGTAGCCCTTGGCACTGAACACTTTTGCGTCTAGCTTAGGGTTTTCAATCAGAAGCCCCATAAAGTTTACCGCTCTCATGACACTTAAATGCCAGTTTGATTGGAATTCAGAATTTTTAATTGGCATATTATCAGTATGTCCGCTGATAATGATATTTCTCGGAGGATTAATCACAAGAAGATTAGAAATCTCTTTTGCAAGCGGTACATCTACTTTACGTATGGTCGCTTTTCCAGAATCAAAGAAAATGCTGTCTTTAATCGTAATCAGCAGGCCTTCACTAGTCATCTTTGTTTCCAGCTGATGTTCCAGCTTTTTATCTTTGATGAACTTTTCCACCTGGCTTTTTACATTTTCAAGCTCTTCTTGATCAGCTGCTTTTTCTCTTTCTTTCTTGTTTTTCTCTTTCTCTTCTTTTTCCTTTTTCACTTCATCGATTCCGTCTGACTCGTTTGCAGGAGGGGTGACACTGGAGTAGTCCAGTACGCCGGTGCCGCCTGTAAAGACTTCATTAAATGATTTTGAAAGCATTTGAAACTTAGCTGCGTCAATTGAACTGCTTGCGTACAGCACAATAAATAATGCCAGGAGAAGAGTAAGGATATCGGCGTAAGGAACCAGCCATGATTCATCAACATGCTCGTCCTCATGCTTCTTCTTCTTTTTTCTCGCCATTTTGCGCCTCTCCTTGTTCTGCAAATTTCAAGCGGTCCTTCGCAGGAAGGTACATTAAAAGCTTTTGTTCGATGACTTTCGGTGCTTGTCCTTCTAATACGGACAGGACGCCTTCAATCATAACCTCACGCAGTTTTACTTCTTGTTTTGATTTTCGCTTTAATTTATTTGCGAAAGGATGCCATAACACATATCCCGTAAAGATACCGAGAAGGGTGGCGACAAAGGCTGCACTGATGGCGTGTCCAAGCTCATCTGTATTGTCCATATGAGAGAGGGCGGCAATCAGTCCGATTACTGCGCCGAGTACGCCAAGGGTCGGCGCGTAAGTTCCCGCCTGTGTAAAAATAGCGGCTCCGGCTTGGTGCCTGTCCTCCATCGCTTCAACTTCCTCTGTCATGATATCTCTGATAAATTCCGCGCTTTGCCCGTCAACAGCCATGCTGAGCCCGTTTTTCAGGAAAGCGTCATCTACATCCTCAATGCTTGCTTCTAAAGCAAGCAGGCCTTCGCGGCGCGCAAGCTGGGCCCATTCTGAGAACATAGGAATGAGCTCCTCTATTGTCAGCTGTTTGTTTTCCTTAAATAACACTCGGAACAGTGCAGGCACTTTTTTAATTTCTTTAGTTGGGAACGCAATAACGACTGCTGAGATTGTCCCGGCGATAATAATTAAGATGGCAGCGGGGTTTGCAAGCGCGCTGAAACTGACGCCTTTCAGAACCATCCCGACGCTCAATGCCACAAAAGCAAGAATAATACCGATTAACGAAGTTTTATCCATAGTTTTCACCAAATCCTTTTTTACTAGCTTGTCTATGGTTAATATCGGTTTCGGTGCCCGGAACTTTAGGGACATTGTGAATTTGTTCATGAAATATTCAAGGAAGAGGCATAGAAGGGAGAAATAAACAAAACCGGGCCTTTTAAAATTGAAAAGCCCTCTTAACGGTATTGAAATTGACAGCTTGATTGCAAGCTGTTCCTCAGACGGTCTTCATATAAAAATAGAAACAAATATTCACTGTATATAAACAAGCTCCATCCCTCCTTAAGAAAAGGGTAAAGGATGAAGGGGAGTAGCGCTTCAGGGGAAGGGACGGTATTTTCTCAGCCAAGAGTATGAATGCACAAAAAAACGGCTTCCTAAATAGGAAACCGCTGATCGTTATTTCGCTTGTACTTTGATTTTATTATCCTCTGCAGTGACGTGAAAACTTGTGATCTCGCTATTGTCAAGCAGCAGATCGGTCATTTCATCCTCCACCCATTCTTGGATGGTTCTTCTGAGCGGACGTGCACCGAATGAAGGATGGTAGCCCAGCTCAGCGATTTTTTCTTTCGCTTCGTCTGTCACACTCAAGCTGATGCCGCGTTCTGCCAATGTTTCTTCAAGTTCTCCAAGCAGCAGGCTGACGATTTTGACCAGATGTTCTTTTTCCAGTGAGCGGAACTCAATAATGCTGTCAAAACGGTTGAGGAACTCAGGTTTAAAGAACATGCTCAGTGAATCAATCAATGTTTGTTCTTCGATTACACTGTCATCTGATTGGAAACCGACTTTCGTTTGTTTTTCGCCGGTACCCGCGTTACTTGTCATGATAATCACAGTGTCTTTAAAGCTTACGGTTCTGCCTTGGCTGTCTGTCAGACGGCCGTCCTCCATGATTTGCAGGAACATATGCTGAACGTCAGGGTGTGCTTTTTCAATTTCATCCAGCAACACGATGCTGTAAGGATTGCGGCGCACTTTTTCTGTTAATTGTCCAGCTTCCTCATGGCCGACATATCCAGGCGGTGAACCGATGATTTTAGATACGGCGTGTTTCTCCATGTATTCGCTCATATCGAGGCGGATAATAGAGTCTTTTGTGCCGAATAATTCATCTGCCAGCGTTTTAGAAAGCTCTGTTTTCCCTACGCCGGTAGGACCGACAAAGAGGAAGGAGCCGACTGGTCTGTTTTTGGATTTTAATCCTGCGCGGCTTCGTCTTACCGCTTTTGCCACTTTTTGAACAGCGGCTTCTTGTCCGATGACACGTTCATGAAGTTTTGCTTCAAGCTCTTTCATTTTTGTTTGTTCATCTGCCTGCAGTTTGCCGACAGGGATGCCTGTTTTTTGTTCAACAATTTCCTGAATGTGCTCAGCTCCTACAGTGACAGCAGAATGAGCGGAAGAGCTGTTCAGTTTTTTCTCCAATGCGATTTCTTCATCACGGAGTTTTGCCGCCAGTTCGTAATTTTCTTCTTCCAGGGCTTTTGTTTTTTCAGCTTCAATCGCAGTTAAGCGTTCAGCCGCATCCTCATCATTCAGTTCATCAATTAACAGGTTGGCCTTTGACCCTGCTTCATCCAATAGGTCAATTGCTTTATCCGGCAGGTGTCTGTCTTGAATGTAACGGGATGATAAAGTCACACAAGCTTTGATTGCTTCATCACTGAATGTCACGCCATGGTAGGCTTCATATTTGTCTTTAATCCCTTGCAGAATGAGGATAGCCTGTTCAATTGAAGGCTCCTGTACCATGACAGGCTGAAAACGTCTTTCCAGTGCGGCATCTTTTTCGATTTGACGGTATTCTTTCAATGTTGTCGCACCGATGACTTGCAGTTCGCCTCTGGCAAGGGCAGGCTTGAGAATATTGCCTGCGTCCATTGAACCTTCTGCAGAGCCTGCGCCAACGAGAAGATGAATTTCATCAATGAACAGTATGACATTTTTTCGTTCTTTCAGCTCAGTGATCAGCTGTTTCATTCTCTCTTCAAATTGGCCTCTGATCCCTGTGTTTGCAACCAGGGATGCAACATCAAGCAAGTAAAGCTCTTTGTTTTTCAGTTTGTTTGGAACATCATCTTCAGCAATTTTTAAAGCAAGCCCTTCGGCGATTGCGGTTTTCCCTACACCCGGCTCACCAATGAGAACCGGATTGTTTTTGTTGCGGCGGTTCAGAATTTCGATCACGCGCGCCACTTCTTCATCACGGCCGATGACGGGATCAATGAGACCGGCTTTTGCACCGTTTGTAATATTTTGAGCCAGCTCATCAAGCAATCCTTTTTTCTCGCTTTGTTTTGCTGCGTTTTGTTCTTTCGGCTGGAATGCTTGTTCAAACGGAAAACCGAAAGATTGAGGACCCATGCTCATTGAAGGTTTGCGGGTCAGCTCGTTATAGCAAGTTTCACATAGAACCATATGTTTATGAACAGAATTTATTTGCATGTTAAGGCGAATCGTCGCCTCGTTTTTATGACAATGTTGACAACGCATTTGCCAAAACCTCCTTAAAAGTTTGATCTTCTTTGACCAATGGATGTGAATAAAAAGGCCGTTTGGATTTGACCTTCTTTGACTATAAGTATACGGCAAACTTATCGGCTTTCAAAACAATATGCTCAGAGCAGTCTGACTATTTGACTAACTTTGACCAATTGATTTTAAAAAAAGGCCGGTTCGTTTGACCAACTTTGATTAATAGTATACTCTGACTAACTTTGACTTTCAAGTCATTTGCGTAAAAAATTTTTGATTTGTTTACACAGTAAAACATGTTTTCTTCGTCTTTTCAAGGAACTTGTCTCATAGGTTATAAAAAGGCATATATGGACAAAACTGCGGTTCGTTTGGAGGGGAGAAATGGAACAATCAAAAGGATCAGCAAGTCAGCTTGCTTTCGTGTATATCGGCACAGTAGTTGGAGCTGGATTTGCGACTGGCAGGGAAATTGTTGAGTTTTTTCTGAAGTTTGGCTGGTTCGGTTTATTCGGCATTATCGTCAGCGGCGGGATGTTTACGTTACTGGGAGCCAAGCTGATGATCATTTCAAAGCGAATCAATGCCAAGTCATATCAAGAAATGAACATATTCTTGTTCGGGGCGACGGCTGGCCGGATTATCAATGTGTTTATGCTGTTTGTTCTCCTCGGCGTCACATCTGTTATGCTCTCTGGGGCAGGGGCGCTTTTTGAGGAGCAGCTGGGGATGTCCGCTCAAATTGGGATGCTGATTACAATTGGGTTGAGCTTAATTGTGATGACTAGAGGTGTAAAAGGCATTTTCGGTGTCAACGTGTTTGTTGTTCCTCTTTTGATCATCTTTTCTATGATTGTGGTGGCCGACTCTTTTATTTTCAGCGAGTCGCGGAACACAGCTCAGTGGGTATGGCCGCATCGCTGGGACTGGCTCTTATCAGCGTTTTCTTACGGCGCTTTGAATTTATCGCTTGCCCAAGCGGTTTTGGTTCCGCTTGCGAATGAAATGTCATCGGAAAAAGTGATAAAAAAAGGCGCTTTAATCGGAGGCACGATACTGACGATTGTGCTGTCCGCGAGTTTTCTGTCTTTGTCGATGCTCCCGGATGTATTTTTGTATGATATACCGATGGCCCAAGTGGTTTATCTCTTTGCACGATCTGTCCATTTGATTTATTTGCTCATTATTTTCGGCGAAGTGTTCACATCGGTTATCGGCAATCTATATGGGTTGGAAAAACAAGTGCAGAGCTTTCTTCCAATCAAAAGCAAATATATCTTTGCAGCCATTATGACCACGGCTTATATCACGAGCCAAATTGGATACGGCAAGCTCATTTCAACGATTTATCCATTGTTTGGCTATGTGAGTCTGGCCTTCATAGGCGCCCTGATTTGCAAAAAGGCTCCCCGGCGGCGCAGTTTATAATTACATATATAATAAAGCGGGCCGTCATTGCAGAACGGCGCTTGTTCGGGAAGCTAGGGGCTGACTTTTTTATTGTCAAGAAAAACAACATTATGGTAAGATAGCAGAAGTGAAAAATTGAAGAAAATCCGTGCGATATGCGGGAGAGGTTCTAGCTACACCCTCTATAAAAAACTAAGGACGAGCTGTATCCTTGGATACGGCCTTTTTTATGTTTTTCTAGAGCACCTTCCGAAAAGGTGTTTTTTTGTGTGAATCAGCTGTAGCGATGTCTCTCGCCGACGTTTTTATTGCGGAGAAGGAGAGGAATCATGAAAAAAGAAAAAGCAATTGTCGTATTCAGCGGCGGTCAAGACAGCACCACATGTTTACTATGGGCTCTAAAGGAATTCGAAGAAGTCGAAACGGTGACTTTTCATTATAATCAGCGTCATTCGCAGGAAATTGAAGTGGCAAAATCTATTGCAGAAAAGCTTGGTGTGAAAAACCATTTGCTTGATATGTCACTTTTAAATCAGCTTGCACCGAATGCCCTGACAAGAAATGATATTGAAATAGAAGCAAAAGATGGTGAACTGCCATCCACATTCGTTCCGGGCCGCAATTTGGTATTCTTATCTTTTGCGTCTATCCTGGCATACCAAATTGGTGCGCGCCACATTATTACAGGAGTTTGCGAGACAGACTTCAGCGGTTATCCTGATTGCCGTGATGAATTCGTAAAATCTTGCAATGTAACGGTAAACCTGGCGATGGAGAAGCCGTTTGTGATTCATACACCGCTCATGTGGCTCAATAAGGCGGAAACGTGGAATCTTGCAGATGAGCTTGGCGCGCTTGATTTTGTAAAAAACAACACGCTGACCTGTTATAACGGCATCATCGCGGACGGCTGCGGCGAATGTCCGGCATGCCACCTTCGTTCAAAAGGTTATGAAGAATATATAGCGATGAAAGGAGAGCGTGCATAAATTGTTATCTCAAATTTATCCGCAGGCCCAGCATCCTTACTCATTTGAACTGAATAAGGACATGCACATCTCAGCTGCTCATTTTATCCCTCGGGAAAGTGCGGGAGCGTGCAGCAGGGTTCACGGGCATACGTATACCGTAAATATAACCGTTGCCGGCGACGAACTTGACGATTCCGGCTTCCTTGTCAATTTCAGTGTGCTCAAAAAACTGGTGCACGGAAACTATGATCATACGCTTTTAAATGATCATGAAGAATTTTCTCAGGACGACCGGTATTCGCTGCCGACAACTGAAGTCGTGGCGAAAACGATTTATGACAAGGTGCAGGCTTACTTAGACACATTGGAGAATAAGCCAAGCTGTGTACAGGTGTTTGTCCGTGAAACACCGACAAGTTATTGTGTCTACCGTCCGAAAAAGGGTGGTTTGAATGGCTAAAGGAATTCCTGTATTAGAAATTTTCGGCCCGACGATTCAAGGGGAGGGCATGGTGATCGGACAGAAAACGATGTTCGTCCGGACAGCCGGCTGTGATTATTCCTGCAGCTGGTGTGACTCCGCCTTCACTTGGGACGGGTCTGCTAAAAAAGATATTCGCTGGATGACGGCTGAGGAGATTTTTGCAGAGCTTAAGGAAATTGGGGGAGACGCGTTTTCCCACGTGACGATCTCAGGCGGCAACCCGGCCCTGTTAAAGCAGCTGGATGCTTTTATTGAACTGCTAAAGGAAAATGACATCCGTGCAGCGCTTGAAACCCAGGGGACCGTTTATCAAGACTGGTTTACACTGATCGATGATCTGACGATTTCTCCAAAACCGCCAAGCTCAAAAATGGTGACGAACTTCCAAAAGCTTGATCACATTTTGACTTCACTTAAAGAGAATAATAGACAGCATGCTGTCAGCTTGAAGGTAGTTATTTTTAATGATGAGGATTTGGAGTTTGCCAAAACGGTGCACAAGCGTTACCCGGGAATCCCGTTTTATTTACAAGTCGGTAATGATGACGTGCATACGACAGATGATCAGACATTGATTGCACATTTGCTTGGGAAATATGAAGCCCTTGTTGATAAGGTAGCTGTCGATGCGGAGCTGAATCTGGTCAGAGTGCTTCCGCAGCTGCACACCCTGTTATGGGGCAACAAACGCGGAGTATAATAGAAAGGAAGATAAATATGACGACAAGAAAAGAATCAGAATTAGAAGGTGTCACACTGCTTGGCAACCAAGGAACAAATTATTTGTTCGAATATGCGCCGGACGTGCTTGAATCCTTCCCGAACAAACATGTAAACCGTGATTACTTTGTAAAATTCAACTGTCCTGAATTCACATCTTTATGCCCGAAAACAGGACAGCCTGACTTTGCGACAATCTACATCAGCTACATTCCTGATGAAAAAATGGTTGAAAGCAAATCATTAAAGCTGTACCTGTTCAGCTTCAGAAACCATGGAGACTTCCACGAAGACTGCATGAACATCATCATGAACGACTTGATCGAATTAATGGACCCGCGCTACATTGAAGTATGGGGCAAATTCACGCCAAGAGGCGGAATTTCCATTGATCCGTACACAAACTACGGAAAGCCGGGCACGAAGTATGAGAAAATGGCCGAGTACCGCATGATGAATCATGACTTGTATCCGGAGACAATTGATAATCGTTAATGAGAAGTCACACTCAGTTACAATAAAATTGTGACCTGAGGTGCAACCTGAAGTGTAACTTAATGCAGTGAAAAATTGATATTGCAGAGGTAATTTAAGACGTACAAATGTGTACGTCTTTTTTTTATGCACAAAAACAATTTATTAACGTAAATATTTTGATAGAAAAGCTAGCAAAATCAAAGGCAAATATGCTGTAGATCGCTTTCTTTTTTTGTGGGGCATCTGCACAAGCTATCATGTCATCTCGCACCTGAACGTTTTTTATAGACTAGTACCGCGACAAGTTATATTACAAATACATACCAATAAAGTAGACATTAAATAGTGAAAGAGAGGACGAAAACGTGTGAAAATTCTTTTTCTTGAGAGTCATCCCATGTGGCTCTATGGTTTACCGAATGGGTTTAGGGAAGCAGGCCATACCGTAATGATTTCGGGTCCTGTAAGCCGGGAAAATATTACTGAAATGATAGACGAATTTAAACCGGATCTAATAGTATCTATGGGATGGACACCAGAGCATTCAAGGGAAAAGCAAGCCTGGATTCGCAACGCAACTAAAAAGGTGAATATTCCTCTCGTTTATTGGGCAACTGAAGACCCACTGCACACTCAAAACTTTACCATCCCGTTAATTAAAAAGATGAAACCGGATTTTGTTTTCACCGTTACACCTTCTCTGTGTAAAATTTATGAAAGCATGGGGATTAAAGCAGCTCACTTAGACTTTGCATATCACGAAAGTATACATCATCAGATTAAACCATTGGAGAAATACAGTTGTGATATAGCAGTGGTGGCTAATGCTTACCCTAATTATCTTGAAGAACATCCGGAAGTGTTCCGTTCGTCCTCTTTAAAAACGCTTATTCGCCCTCTTATACGAAAAGGGATTCGCATAGATTTTTGGGGCAAAAATTGGGAAAAAATGAGTAAACATATAGGAAAAGAAATTCCCCGCAATTGGATTCATGGATACCTCGATTATACTGAAGCATATAAAGTTTACAGTTCAGCAAAAATCATTATCGGTTTGCAAAACTGTGAAAGCCAACTTACGCAGCGCACCTATGAAATTCTTGGTTCCGGCGGGGTTTTATTGACATCGGATACACCGGCAGTTCGAGGTAAATTCAAACCTGGCCGCGATCTCATCGTCTCTTCCTCCCCAAAAGAAACATTTGAAAAGGTGAAATACTATTTGAATCATGATAGCGAGAGAAAAAAGATTCAGATAAACGGTAAAAAGGCAGTGAAGAATGACTCCTATCGGCATAGAGCTGAGAGAATGATTGAGGTGCTAACAAGAAGAGGAATCATAAGGAACGTAGGGGAAACCATACATTACGTAGATGTTCTCAAAGAAAAATACGAGATTCATCATGTTACTCCCGGTGAAACATTATTGAAAATTGCCATGAAGTATAAAGTTTCTCTGCAGCAAATCATGGAGCTTAATCATTTCAAATCAGATCAAATATATGCTGGACAAATTATTAAAATAAGAAAGAAACGGTCTAGAGATGTGAAAAATAAATTTTTCTAAAGGAGAGTAATAAGAATGAAGGGGAAAATACCTAAAACAAGAAACCAAGCGAATAAAGTAAAAAGAACGCCTCGTTATATGGAATTTCCCGTGACATACGAAGTGTATCATGTGGAATCTGGTGATACACTATGGACGATTTCCAAATCCTTTAATATTCCGGTACAACAACTTATGAATCTTAATAAGCTTTCTTCAGATATTATTTATCCTGGACAAATGATAAAGATAAGAGAGAGGTAATCTATGAAGTTTCGGAAACGAAACAAATTGAAATGATCAATCATTTTATTTGTTGGGAACTTGATATTTTTGGGGATGAAGGGGTTATGAGATGTTTCAAATGAGCTATTTCTATTCTGGATTAGGTTGCGATTTTATTCAACACGTTGATCAAACGAACGGAGTATTAAATGTCGTGTCTCCTGACTTTTTCTATATCAGGAAAGATGGATCATTGCTTCTCCGTTCAGCTAATCCCGATGTAATTAAAGCTCTTCATAGAAGAAAATTAAAAGTAGTTCCTTTTCTAAGCAATCATTGGGATCAGGATTTGGGACGATCTGCATTAAAGAACCGAGTGCTTTTGGCTAAACAAATTTCTAATGCAATAGAAGAACTGGATCTAGACGGAGTCAATATCGATATAGAAAACCTTACAGAGAAAGATCGGCAGGCATTTACGGAGTTTGTTAGACTGGTGAGAAAAGGTATTCCTAAGCGTAAAGAGGTATCGGTTGCAGTGGCGGCAAATCCTTTTGGCTGGACGAAGGGCTGGCACGGATCATATGATTATGAGAATTTAGCTAAACATGCGGACTATCTAATGGTTATGGCCTATGATGAAAGCCGCCTTGCTGGGCCTACTGCAAGTGTAGGATGGGTGGAAAAGTCCATTCAATATGCTCTAACCCAAAACATCTCTCCCCAAAAACTAGTTTTAGGATTGCCATTCTACGGCCGTTGCTGGATGCAAGGCCAATCTAACTCCCAAGCCATTTCCCTTTACCTTGTTAACTCACTAGTAAAAAGACATAACGGAACAATTATTTTTGACACAAAGAGTCAATCTCCAAAAGCTGTTTTTACGATCAAACACGATAAGAAGGATCCATTACCGCCAGGAGCATATACATTATGGTTTGAAAATGAACAGTCACTCAGAGCAAAAATAAAACTCATTCAAAAATATAATCTGAAAGGCCTTGGCAGCTGGAGTCTTGGACAAGAGGATTCGTCATTCTGGAATAAAGTGTTTAAAAATATATAGGCGGAGACGACTGATAATCATTAATATAGTTTCTCCTGCGAAAATGCAGGGGATTATATACATAAAAAAGACGAGTGAATCCGGGGGGAATGCCACTCGCCACCTTCTAATGAAAAGACGGGATGCTGGATGGCAGCTCGTCTGTTTCATTATAAAACATCGAACGTATGTTTGTAAAGGCGTCTTTTTTAAAGAAATGGTTAAAATAACTGCTCCGAACAGATTCATTGTAAACGTTAGCTAAGTTATGTTAAGATGCATGAACTGATAAGGAGTGGTACAAAGTGAAAACATTGCGTTTAAACGATGTAACGTTAGAAATGGCTTCATATCAAGAAGAGAGTGAGCCGAAGAGGAAAATTGCCTTCACCTTACACGTCACAAGTGAGACTTATCAAGATATCGCTGTCCTGTTATATGAAAAAACGTTTAAAGTCGAGGTTCCTGACGAGAATCTTGCCTTCCGCGGGGAAATCACAAATTATTCAACGTCATTGACCAACCTGTACGAAGCGGGAGCCGTCAGTGAGTTCCATATCGAAATAATGGAAACAGACGGGAGCGCCGATTCATAATCGGTGTTTTTTTATGTGAAAAAGCTGCCGGGCGGCAGCTTTTGAGAAAGCTAAATTTGATATGTAAGGTGTTTAATTTCTCGTCTTGCAGTTTTTGCGAAAGTGTGTGGATGAAAGGAGGTTTTAATAGGAGTCTCTGATGATCTTGTAATTTTTATGATTGACAACCGTCAGTGAATCTAGCTCAAGATCCCGATAGTTATCCATAATGGTAACATCTACGATAACAGAATTCTCATTTACTTTTTCTACAACACCGGTTAACCCGTTTTTAAATTCAATTACGTTTCCGACCTTAGCGATTTTCACAAGCTTCCTCTCCTTTAAACATAATTATTCCTTTTGAAAGTATTTTGCAGTATTTTCATTGAGAAGTAAAGCGATAAGGAGTTTTATCTCCCTAAGGATTTGTCCTGGCGTTATAAAGATGATATATTGTTTTTCGTCCAAAGAATAAAAAGGGGGAGTTTTGATTGCGTCCCGAAGACATAACAGAACAGATTGAGCAGCTGCGCACTGGCGAAATAAAGGAACTGAGAGTCCAAAAAGAAGACTTTCTTGATTTCAGGGCCGTTTTATCTAAACAAGACGATTTTAAGTATTTCCGCGGCATAGCCCAGCAAGGCGGGGATGTGGTGTTTCAATATTTAGAACAGCCAAGAAGTTAACAAGGTTTCTCATGAGTGAGAAGCCTTGTTATCATATATGACAGAAAAACAGCCTTTTATTACATTGGCTGTAACATTCGTAAATAAAATGTAAATCGAAAAAAATGGATAAATATGCTTTTTGTTGACAAGATTTATAGAAAAACAGCCTGTTTTTTTGCCAGTAACCAGCGCATCACCCGGTATATTCCATCCTGGTACCTGTTTGGGAGAGTTGGAAAATCTTTTTCCGTGAAAATGATTTGTTCTCTTGTTAAGGTTATGAAGTGTTTTTTGAGCACTTTAAGGAGGAAACTGTATGACGACAAAATTTACTGCTCTGGCTGTTTTTCTTCTTTGTTTCATGCCTGCTTCGAAAATTGAACATACACAAGCTTCACTACTGAGCACAAAGAAGACTAAACATGAAGAAGCTAAGCTGCTTACACATATAAATCAAGACACAGACACATCTTTCTCTTCACTGTCTGCTGATAAGGACAAGAAAAAAATAAAACCGATCAAGCTATCAGCGAACACTGAAAAGAAAGAAGAAGAAAAACCAAAGAAAACGAATGATAAGGAAGAAACATATTCGCAGTCTGAAAAAGAATTGCTTTCCCGTCTTGTTCACGCAGAGGCTAAGGGAGAATCCTATGAAGGAAAGGTCGCTGTTGCAAGCGTTGTGCTGAACAGGACGGAGAAAAAAGGTTTTCCTGATACAATAAGAGGGGTTATTTATCAGAAAAACGCCTTTGAACCGGTCGCGAACGGAAGCATTAATCAAAAGCCTGATAAAGAATCAATTGCTGCTGCCGAAGAAGCGCTGTCTTCAAAAAATAGAGAAACAGATGCCATATTCTTTTATAATCCGAAAACAGCGTCGGATGATTGGATTCGCTCAAGAAAAATCGTAGAAAGAATCGGCGGGCACGTTTTTGCCATCTAAGCATAGAAGAGACAATTTGTCTCAGCTGTGCTTTTTTTTCATATAAAGAGTAAAAATAAAATAATTTTTGAACTTGTCTCATATGATGTTGGTAGTACAAGAGACAAGGGGAGACATCATGAATCGATTTGTGAAAGGGATCATTCTTTTATCCATTGCCGCCTTTTTCGCTGAATGCCTTGAATTTGTGGTGAATATGATTTTGGCACGGGAACTTGGCGAGCATGGGATGGGGCTTTACATGAGTATTTTGCCCACGATTTTTTTAATTATTGTCATCGCAAGCCTGGAACTGCCGATCTCGATTTCTAAATTCATTGCTGAATCAAATCCTAAGCTTCATGAAAGCATGCTGAGGCACGCTTTCAGAATGACAGCCATATTTACAGCATTTTCTACTGCCGCCGCCAGCATTGCGCTTCCGTTTATTCCGGTATTTGATACATACCACCCGTTTATTAAAGGGATTGTCATCGGCTTAATTCCTGTTGTGGCCTTTACTTCAATCGCCAGGGGTTACTTTATGGGTGTGCAAAAAATGGGGAAGATCGCAATCGCCAATGCGCTGAAAAAAATCATCCAGCTCTTGTGCTTATTCCTCTTTTTTCAATGGTACTCATTTGAATTGGACATGGCTGTGCTGATTTCCTTGTTTGTCCTAGTCGTGAGTGATGTGGTCGTGCTTGTTTATTTATATTCACAATTTATCATGGCGAGGCGGGCTATGTCCGGCCAGCAGCACATTCATTTGCGCGGAAAGGATGTAAGAAAAAGACTGCTTGCCGTTTCAATTCCTACAACAGGACTTCGCATTTTTCATGCCGTTGTCAACGCTATAGAACCCTTTTTAGTAAAAGGAGCGCTTTTGGCAGCGGGCGTTGCCGGAACAGCAGCGATCGACCAATACGGAATGCTGGCCGGAGTGGCTGTGACGATAGGATCGTTTCCTGCTTTCATTGCCCACTCGCTAATGGTTGTCATGATTCCGAGTATTTCTGAAGCCTATGCGCTCTCACAATATGACATCGTATTAAAAAGGCTGAAGCAGTCGATTTTCATTACATTTGGTTACGGTATACCGGCTGTTTGGATTATGTTCCAGTTTGCGGAGCCTCTGACCCACCTGTTTTTTCACTCTCCTGAAGCGCAGTATTACTTGCAGCTGTTATGGCCTTACTTTCTCTTTCATCTGTTTGTCATGCCGCTGCAGGCGTGTTTAATCGGGATGGGGTTTGTGAAAGAAGCGTTTTATCACAACGTGTGGAGCCATATCGTTGCCCTAAGTATGATGTATGTGCTGGGATCAATGGAGAATCTGCAAATGCTCGGGATCATCCTGGGGATGAACACCGGCATGATTTTGCTGACGAGCCTTCACTATACACAGATTTGCAAAGCGCTGCGGGTATCAGTTTTCCTTACGGGAGGAAACAGAACGCCGCGAATTGAAGGATGATAAAGAAAAAGCAGGGGCAAGCTAATTGAAAAGCATGAAAGGAAGATTCCATGTTGACGAAGCGCTTGCTTACTGTATGCATTATGTTATTGGGGATGATTGCATGGTCTCCTGATGTGGCAGCTGCTGACGATAAACAGCCTGCCGTTCCCGCTGTTTTTCTTATGAAAACGATAGAAGGGGAGGATATCTCGATCCCGAATAAAGGGCAAAAAACCATCCTGCATTTTTGGACATCATGGTGTCCGCCCTGCAAAAAAGAGCTTCCGCAATTTCAATCATTTTATGATGCCCATCAATCTGAGAACGTAAAGCTGGTAACGGTGAATTTAGTGAACTCGGAACAAAATCAGCAAGCCGTTGAAGACTTTATTAAAGCAAACAAGCTGACGTTTCCGATTGTTCTTGACTCAAAAGGGGAATTAATGAAGGAGTATCGCATCATCACGATCCCAACCTCGTTTTTATTGAATGAAAAGGGAGAAATTGAAAAAACAAAAATTGGTCCGATGACGGCGGAACAACTGAAAGAATGGACGGAAGAATAAGCTGAGAGCGTAGCCTTTCAGCTTTTTTGTCATATAATGAAAGGTGACAGATGTTAATGATAATTATTATCAAAAAGAAATTAAAATAATTATAATTGAAATTTTCTTCCCGCATGCTATAATTAAGGAAGACATCAAGAAATAACAACGATGAAGCTGCCTTTTGGGCGGCGATTTTGTTTTTTATAAGGGAAATGAAGATGATTTGCGTTCTCAATTAGAGGGGAGAATTAAATATGAATGAACAAGTTATCGTTCAACACGATCCGCATAAGCCATTAAAAACAGAACAGAAAGATAAAAACTGGGCACAGCATGCTGAGCTTATCGCAGCACTGGTGTCAGGCGGTCTTATTTTGGCAGGCTGGCTCTTATCGGGACATCAAGTAATATCAGTAACGCTTTACTTGCTGGCTTTTGTGATCGGCGGATTCGCTAAAGCAAAGGAAGGAATCGAAGAAACGCTCGAATCCAAAACGCTGAATGTAGAACTTTTAATGATTTTCGCTGCTATCGGCTCCGCCTTGATCGGATACTGGGCAGAGGGTGCTATTTTAATATTTATTTTTTCCTTAAGCGGCGCTTTAGAAACATACACGATGAATAAAAGCAGCAGAGATTTAACATCTTTAATGCAGCTTGAGCCTGAAGAGGCAACACTGTTGGTCAATGGCGAAACCAAAAGAGTTCCGGTTTCGGACTTGCAGGCCGGTGATATGATTGTGATCAAACCTGGAGAACGCGTAGCGGCAGACGGTGTCATTGAATCGGGCTCAACAAGCCTTGACGAGTCAGCATTAACAGGTGAATCAATGCCTGTAGAAAAAAACACCGGCGACGCTGTATTTACGGGAACTGTGAATCGCAACGGCTCCTTGACCGTTCGTGTCACGAAAGCAAATGAAGATTCGTTATTCAGAAAAATTGTCAAACTGGTTGAATCTGCGCAAAGCAGTGTTTCACCCGCACAGGCTTTCATTGAACGATTTGAAAATGCTTATGTAAAAGGTGTGCTGATTGCGGTAGGGCTCTTGTTATTCGTGCCACACTTTGCGCTAGGCTGGAGCTGGAGTGAAACCTTCTACCGCGCAATGGTGTTTATGGTTGTCGCTTCACCTTGTGCGCTTGTCGCTTCTATTATGCCCGCGGCGCTTTCCTTAATTTCGAATGGCGCCCGCAACGGTATGCTTGTAAAAGGTAGCGTCTTTCTTGAACAGCTCGGTTCTGTGCAAATGATTGCCTTTGATAAAACGGGCACTGTAACAAAAGGCCAGCCTGCCGTCGAGACTGTCAGAATCGCAGAAGGATTCAGTGAAACGGAGGTTCTTGAGGCTGTCTACGCCATCGAAACGCAATCAAGCCATCCGCTCGCTCAAGCTATAACGTCATACGCTGTAAGCCGCGGCGTGAATCAGTCAGGCTACATATCTATAGAAGAAACATCAGGATTTGGCGTTATGGCAGAAGTCTCTGGCGCGAAATGGAAGATTGGTAAAGCAGATTTTATCGGCAAGGAAATGGCAGCACAATTTATAAAACAAACAGCATCAGATGTCATTCAAAGCGGCCATACGATTGTATTTGTGAAAAAGGATGATCAAATAGCGGGCTGTATCGCACTGAAAGATCAAATCAGGTCCGAAGCAAAAGAGGTCATGGAAGAATTGAACCGGCTTGGTATTAAAACGGCCATGCTGACAGGAGATCATAAGGACACGGCTCAAGCGATAGCGAAGGAAGCCGGAATGACAACTGTTGCGGCAGAATGCCTGCCTGACCAAAAAGTGAATGAAATCAAACGGTTAAAAGAAGAATTCGGAACGATTGCAATGGTCGGTGACGGAATCAATGATGCGCCGGCACTTAAAGCGGCGGATGTCGGCATTGCAATGGGCGGCGGAACAGATGTTGCTCTTGAGACCGCTGATATGGTACTCATGCAAAACGATTTGAAAAAACTCGTAAACATGTGCCGCTTGTCTCGGAAAATGAACAGGATTGTCAAACAAAATATCGTATTCTCCCTAGCTGTGATCTGCCTGCTGATTTGTGCAAACTTTTTGCAGGTGATGGAATTGCCATTTGGCGTGATCGGTCATGAAGGAAGTACGATCTTGGTAATATTAAACGGGTTAAGGCTTTTAAAATAAAACCAGCAGTCCAATCGGGCTGCTGGTTTTTTATGTATCAAGCTTTCTCTTCTTTTTTGTCTTTACCGGATCTTTTTGTAACCATGATGAGAGCGAGGATGCAGCAAAGGAAGCCCGCTGCACAACCGATGATAGAGCTGTAATAATAAAAGCCGACCATCTTCATACCGATAAAAGGAGCGGAAATTCCCAAAATCGTTAAGAGCATAACTGCTTTTCGCCTGAAAAAATTCATCAGCAAACGGAACAACTCCCTGCGATTGAACTCTACTGTCAGTATACAGGATGGGGGGCAGGAAATAAAATGAATCTGAAAATGAAGGCGCCGCGAAAGGCAAACACCTGTAAAACCTGTTACAATGGAAGACAGAACAATGCATTGCAAATGGCAGGGAGGAACAAGAAGTGAATAGAATACAACGCGTCTCTTCATGGCTGAAGGAAGCGGGGCATACTGCCGCATTTATTCATACGAAAGAAAATGTTTTTTACTTAACCGGTTTTTACACAGAGCCGCATGAAAGATTAATGGGTTTATTTATTTTTCAAGAAGAGGAGCCTTTCTTTGTTTGTCCTGGAATGGAAGCAGGTCAGGCACGCAGCGCAGGCTGGAATCATGAAATCATTGGCTATGCGGATCACGAAAATCCGTGGGAGCTGATAGAGAAAGCCTTGAAAAAGCGAAATATCAGCATACATACACTCGCGGTAGAAAAAGATTCGATCTCACTATCACGCGCAGAACAGCTAAAGCATTCAGTGGGCGGGGCTCAATTTATTTCAGCAGAAGAAACACTCAATCAATTTCGCCTGATTAAAGACGACAATGAAATTCGTTTGCTGAAAGAGGCGGCAAAACTTGCTGATTTTGGTGTTGAAGTCGGCACAGCCGCTTTGCGTGAAGGCATCAGTGAAGTGGAAGTGCTCGCTCAAATCGAGTATGAGCTGAAGAAAAAAGGAATTCAGGGCATGTCTTTCTCCACAATGGTTCTATTCGGAGAAAAATCAGGCCAGCCTCATGGAAATCCAGGGACAGCCACATTGAAGAAAGGTGATTTCGTTTTATTTGATCTCGGTGTTATTCTTGACGGCTACTGCTCTGATATTACAAGAACGTTTGCATACAAGACCATCAATCCGAAGCAAGAGGAGATTTATGAGACCGTTCTTCAAGCGGAAAAAGCTGCGATTGAGGCAAGCAAACCCGGTGTCAGAATCGGAGATCTGGATTTAACTGCCCGCGGGATCATTGAAAAAGCGGGATACGGAGATTATTTTCCTCACCGGCTGGGACACGGACTCGGGATTTCCGTCCATGAGTACCCGTCTATGAGCCAAGCCAACGATACACTGCTGCAGGAAGGCATGGTCTACACGATCGAACCGGGTATTTATGTGCCTGAGATCGGCGGCGTGCGCATTGAGGATGACGTTCATGTAACAAAGGACGGAGCGGTTGCTCTGACCCAATATCCGAAGGAATTAATCATACTGCCGTAACAGGAAATAAAAAAGGACTTTGTTCTTGACATCGTCCTTTTTTATCTGCATTAAATAAAAAAATCATCAAATGTTCGAAAGGGTTTAATTTCATGTTTTTGGTTGAGAGGTTTTACAGCAAGACAGCTGCCGCCGAGAACAGTCAGACATAATCCAATTAAAATGAAGAAACCCATGTGATCTTCTCCTTTCAGCTAAAAACACAAAATATGTCTGGTACGCTCATATCATATTGTATGAAACGCATTCCAGATCAAGGGAATTTAGAAAGAAGGGAATCTATGGCTAATATTAAAGACATTGCAGAAAAAGCCGGTGTCTCCGTTACAACGGTTTCCCGAGTCATAAACAATCATCCTTACGTCAGCGAAGACAAAAGAAATAGAGTGCTCGAGGCAATGGAAGCATTAGAGTACACGAGAAATATCCACGCTGTTCATTTGTCGAAAGGATTTTCAAACATGATTGGTGTTGTCTTGCCGACGATTAATCTGCCTTATTTTGCAGAGCTGATCGCAGGTATAGCTGACGCAGCCGCGGAATCCGGGATTCACCTCTCTTTATTCCAAACAAACTATGATGTGCAGAAAGAAATCTTTGCGCTGTCCCAATTAAAGCAGCGTCAGGTTGACGGGTTGATTTTTTGCTCAAAGGCGCTGGCTGATGAAAAACTCATGGAATGGGAGGGCCCGATATTGCTTTGCCAGAATTCAGATATCAGCCGTTTTCCAACCATCAGCATTCCTCACCAACAAGCATTCCGGAAAGGCTTGGACTATTTAATTGCCAAAGGGCACACAAAAATAGCCATCTGTTTGGCAAGAAAAAAGGGCATGAACAGCCATTTCCGAATCAAGGCCTATAAAGAAGCATTGGAAGAGATCGGAGAAGCATTTCGTGAAGACTGGGTGATCGAGAAAGCGATTACAATCAATGATGGCAAGGCGCTTTTTCATAAGTGGCAAAAGTGGAAGGAAAAGCCGACAGCTATTTTTGTTGCCAATGATCAAGTGTCAGCAGGGCTTTTACTTGAAGCAAGAGCCCAGCGGGTATCGGTACCGGATGAGCTTGCAATCTTAAGCGTTGATAACCATGAAATCAGCCAATCGCTTGGTATCACAACAATCGATATTCAGACAAAGGAAATGGGAAAGCAGGCATTTGCCATGCTGGAAAAAAGAATTCAAGGGCAGCCGATTGAAAGGAAAGTTCTGGATTACCGTCTCGTCGAAAGATCGACTGTTTAGTGAAAGCATCGAAAAAAGGTTTGACGTGCATTCCGTTCGTTATGTACGATATGAGGTATTGAATGACAAAAGGAGCTGAGGATCGTGAATGGGTCCTTCACAGTGAAAAAGGTACTGAATAATAACGTATTAATTGCTTCTCATCATAAATACAGCGAAGTCGTTTTAATCGGAAAAGGTATTGGTTTCGGAAAAAAACAGGATGATGTCATTGAAGATAAAGGCTACGATAAAATGTTCATTTTAAAGGACGAGAAGGAACAAAAGCAGTTTAAAAAGCTCCTTGACTATGTTGATGAAAAGCTCGTTGATATTTCAAACGATGTGATCTACCACATCAGCAATAGGACAAACCACTCATTAAATGAGCATATTCACATTGCGCTGACAGACCATATCGCATTTGCGATCAAAAGGCAGCAGCAGGGCTTTGATATGAAAAATCCATTTTTAATGGAGACTCAGTCGCTGTATCCGGAGGAATACCAAATTGCCAAAGAAGTTATCGATATGATTAATGAAAAAGCGGGAATTTGCCTTCCGGAAGGAGAAATCGGTTTTATCGCCCTGCATATCCATTCAGCCCTGACAAACCGCCCGCTGTCTGAAGTCAATCAGCACTCGCAGCTGATGGCGCAGCTTGTTGAGGTGATTGAAGACTCATTTCAAATGAAAGTAAATAAGGAAAGTGTCCACTATTTGCGGCTGATCCGGCATATCAGATTTACAATAGAGAGAATCAAAAAAGAAGAACCGACTAAAGAACCAGAAAAATTAATGTTGTTATTGAAAAATGAATATCCGCTATGCTACAATACAGCTTGGAAATTGATTAAAATCTTGCAGCAAACATTGAAGAAACCAGTTCATGAGGCGGAAGCGGTTTACCTAACGCTTCATCTGTACCGATTAACCAATAAAATTTCATAAATTCAGTTTATCCTTATAACGTGTTACTGATCCGATCAGGCATGAGTGATTGAGGGGAAAAAACGGGAAGTCTATTCTCGTTCTTTTGTGCACCCAATTTGCTCATGCCTTTTTTGTTGTGTAAAAGGGCAAATGTAAACGGTTAAACTGGAAGACTTACGCCTGTGAATTCGTTGTCATGATTTTTAGCTGTAAGGTCAGACTAGTAAAAAGAGGAGGTCAATTCTTATGTTTAAAGCATTATTCGGCGTTCTTCAAAAAATCGGGCGCGCGCTTATGCTTCCAGTTGCGATCCTACCGGCTGCGGGTATTTTGCTTGCGATCGGAAATGCAATGCAAAATAAGGACATGATTCAAGTCCTGCATTTCTTGAGCAATGACAATGTTCAGCTCGTAGCAGGTGTTATGGAAAGCGCTGGGCAGATTGTTTTCGATAACCTTCCGCTTCTTTTCGCAGTAGGTGTAGCCATCGGGCTTGCCAACGGTGATGGAGTTGCAGGGATTGCAGCAATTATCGGTTATTTGGTGATGAACGTATCCATGAGTGCGGTTCTTCTTGCAAACGGAACCATTCCTTCCGATTCAATCGAAAGAGCCAAGTTTTTCACGGAAAACCATCCCGCATATGTAAACATGCTTGGTATACCTACCTTGGCGACAGGCGTGTTCGGCGGTATTATCGTCGGTGTGTTAGCTGCATTATTGTTCAACAAATTTTATACAATTGAACTGCCGCAATATCTTGGTTTCTTTGCGGGTAAACGTTTTGTTCCAATTGTTACGTCAATTTCTGCACTGATTCTGGGTCTTATTATGTTAGTGATCTGGCCTCCGATCCAGCATGGATTGAATGCCTTTTCAACAGGATTAGTGGAAGCGAATCCAACCCTTGCTGCATTTATCTTCGGGGTGATTGAACGTTCGCTTATCCCATTCGGTTTGCACCACATTTTCTATTCGCCGTTCTGGTATGAATTCTTCAGCTATAAGAGTGCAGCAGGGGAAATCATCCGCGGGGATCAGCGTATCTTTATGGCGCAGATTAAAGACGGCGTACAATTAACAGCAGGTACGTTTATGACAGGTAAATATCCATTTATGATGTTTGGTCTGCCTGCCGCGGCGCTTGCGATTTATCATGAAGCAAAACCGCAAAACAAAAAACTCGTTGCAGGTATTATGGGTTCAGCAGCCTTGACATCCTTCTTAACAGGGATCACAGAGCCATTGGAATTCTCATTCTTATTCGTTGCCCCTATCCTGTTTGCGATTCACTGTGTGTTTGCGGGACTTTCATTCATGGTCATGCAGCTGTTGAATGTTAAGATTGGTATGACATTCTCCGGCGGTTTAATTGACTACTTCCTATTCGGTATTTTGCCGAACCGGACGGCATGGTGGCTTGTGATTCCTGTCGGCTTAGGGCTGGCGGTCATTTACTACTTCGGATTCCGATTTGCCATCCGCAAATTTAATTTGAAAACACCTGGACGCGAGGATGCTACGGAAGAAACAGCAGCATCTGGGAAAACTGGTGAAGCAGGAGATCTTCCTTATGAGATCCTTCAGGCAATGGGTGACCAGGAAAACATCAAACACCTTGATGCTTGTATCACTCGTCTGCGTGTGACTGTAAACGATCAGAAAAAGGTTGATAAAGACCGTCTGAAACAGCTTGGGGCATCCGGGGTACTGGAAGTCGGCAACAACATTCAGGCTATTTTCGGACCGCGTTCTGACGGTTTAAAAACACAAATGCAAGACATCATTGCGGGACGCAAACCAAGACCTGAACCGAAAACATCTGCTCAAGAGGAAGTAGGTCAGCAGGTTGAGGAGGTCATTGCAGAACCGCTGCAAAATGAAATCGGCGAGGAAGTTTTCGTTTCTCCGATTACCGGCGAAATTCACCCGATTACTGATGTTCCTGACCAAGTTTTCTCAGGAAAAATGATGGGTGACGGTTTTGCGATTCTCCCTTCTGAAGGTATTGTCGTATCACCGGTTCGAGGAAAAATTCTAAATGTGTTCCCGACGAAACATGCAATCGGCCTGCAATCAGACGGCGGAAGAGAAATTTTGATCCACTTTGGTATTGATACGGTCAGCCTGAAGGGCGAAGGATTTACGTCTTTCGTATCAGAAGGAGACCGCGTTGAACCTGGACAAAAACTTCTTGAAGTTGATCTGGACGCAGTCAAACCGAATGTACCGTCTCTCATGACACCGATTGTGTTTACGAACCTTGCTGAGGGAGAAACAGTCAGCATTAAAGCAAGCGGCTCAGTTAACAGAGAGCAAGAAGACATTGTGAAGATTGAAAAATAAGGGTGTTAGTACGCTGTGCTTGTCAGATGACAAGTACGGCTGTATGATATAATATTGTGAAGTAATATAGCTTTAAGTTAAAAGGAGAATGATAAAAATGGCACAAAAAACATTTAAAGTAACTGCAGATTCTGGAATCCACGCTCGTCCTGCGACAGTTCTTGTACAAACTGCAAGCAAATACGACGCTGACGTTAATTTAGAATATAACGGCAAAACAGTTAACCTTAAATCTATCATGGGTGTTATGTCTCTAGGTATCGCTAAAGGCGCTGAGATCACAATCTCTGCTACTGGCGCTGACGAAAACGATGCTCTTAACGCTCTAGAAGAAACAATGAAAAGCGAAGGACTCGGCGAGTAATGCAAGAATTAAAAGGGATTGGCGCTTCAGCCGGCATCGCGATTGCAAAAGCGTACCGGCTTGAAGAGCCAGATTTAACGGTTGAAAAGAAAAACATCTCTGATTCTGAAGCGGAAGTAAGCCGTTTTGATGAAGCGATTGCACGTTCAAAAGAAGAGCTCGAAAAAATCAAAGAGCACGCTTTAAAAGAACTTGGTCAGGATAAAGCTGATATTTTTTCTGCTCACCTTTTAGTTCTCAGTGATCCTGAGCTTCTAAACCCTGTGAAAGAAAAAATCAGCACTGATTCAGTGAACGCTGAATTCGCTTTAAAAGAAACGTCTTCTATGTTCGTTTCCATGTTTGAATCAATGGACAACGAATATATGAAAGAGCGTGCGGCAGATATCCGCGATGTAACAAAACGCGTAACCGGCCACCTGCTTGGCGTCGAAATTCCAAACCCAAGCATGATCTCAGAAGAGGTTATTATTATAGCTGAAGACTTAACACCATCTGACACAGCTCAATTAAACCGTGAGTTCGTAAAAGGATTCACAACTGATATTGGCGGACGCACATCTCACTCTGCCATCATGGCGCGTTCTCTTGAGATTCCTGCAGTTGTTGGTACGAAAGCGGCTACAGGCACAATCCAAAACGGCGTGACTGTTATCGTTGACGGTATCAATGGCGATGTCATTATCGACCCATCTGCGGAAACTGTAAAAGAGTATGAAGAAAAACATAATGCTTATTTGGCTCAAAAAGCTGAGTGGGCGAAGCTTGTCAATGAACCGACTGTCTCAAAAGACGGACATCATGTAGAACTTGCAGCGAATATCGGTACTCCTGATGATGTGAAAGGCGTTCTTGAAAACGGCGGAGAAGCAGTTGGCCTTTACCGTACAGAGTTCCTTTACATGGGAAGAGATCAGCTGCCTACAGAAGATGAGCAGTTTGATGCTTACAAAACGGTTCTTGAGCGTATGGAAGGAAAATCAGTTGTCGTGCGGACACTTGATATCGGCGGAGACAAAGAGCTTCCTTACCTGCAGCTTCCTAAAGAAATGAACCCGTTCTTGGGATACAGAGCGATTCGTCTTTGCCTTGAAGAGCAAGAAATCTTCAGAACACAGCTTCGCGCGCTGCTTCGTGCAAGTACATACGGAAACCTGAAAATCATGTTCCCTATGATTGCGACAGTTAACGAATTCAAAGAAGCAAAAGCGATCCTTCTTGAAGAGAAAGAAAAGCTTGTAAAAGCGGGACAGGCTGTATCTGACGATATTGAAGTCGGTATGATGGTTGAAATTCCGTCAACTGCAGTCATCGCTGATCAGTTTGCTAAAGAAGTTGATTTCTTCAGTATTGGAACAAACGATTTGATCCAATACACGATGGCAGCTGACCGTATGAATGAACGTGTATCTTACCTGTATCAGCCATACAACCCGGCAATCCTTCGCTTAATTACACTCGTAATTGAAGCGGCACACAAAGAAGGAAAATGGGTTGGCATGTGCGGAGAAATGGCAGGAGACGAGATTGCGATTCCGATCCTTCTCGGCTTAGGCTTAGATGAGTTCTCAATGAGCGCAACGTCTATCCTTCCGGCAAGAACACAAATCAGCAAATTGTCTAAACAAGAAGCTGAGTCATTCAAAGAGAAAATTTTATCTATGAGCACGACAGAAGAAGTTGTCGCGTTCGTAAAAGAAACATTCAAGTAATGTACAAAAACCAGACGGCCTCCGGCCTGTCTGGTTTTTTTCATAAGTAAGGGTATAGGAGGGCACAATAATATGGCTAGGAGGGATAGTATGTCAAACCAATTTAACGCAGGAGATACAGTTTACGTGATCTACAGAAATCCGCACGCCGCCAATGTTGCCCACATAAAGGAAGCTGAAATTGTACACCACCCATACCATGAAGGTGAGCTTTCCCTGTTTATTTATGAAACCTATCATCCGTTTGCAGAGGACGATGCTGTGTTTGCAAGCTATGAAGAGGCTAAATCACTTTACAAAGAACTATTTGATATCGATCCGTATGAGTAACAAGGAAATCATTACAACTCATATCCTTTCCGCCTTATGAGAAAAGTAACGTTAGTAAAGGAAAAGGATGTGGCATCATGCAGAACCCATTTGTTCCGCAGCTTGTGTATATAGAACCGAGAGCGCTGGAATATCCGCTGGCTCAAGAATTACAAGATAAATTTGAAAAAATGGGCATTGAAATCAGAGAAACGACATCCCACAATCAGGTGCGTAATATTCCTGGAAAAAATCATCTTCAGCAGTATCGTAATGCGAAGTCAACTTTAGTTATCGGTGTCAGGAAAACATTAAAGTTTGATTCTTCTAAACCCTCGGCTGAATATGCCATTCCGTTTGCAACAGGCTGCATGGGTCACTGCCATTACTGCTACCTGCAAACAACCATGGGATCAAAGCCGTATATCAGAACCTATGTAAACGTCGAAGAGATATTGGACCAGGCAGATAAGTATATGAAGGAGCGCGCACCAGAGTTCACAAGGTTCGAAGCTTCATGTACGTCAGACATTGTAGGAATCGATCATCTGACACACACGCTGAAGCGCGCCATAGAACATTTTGGACAAAGTGAGCTCGGAAAGCTCAGATTTGTAACGAAATTTCACCATGTCGATCACCTACTAGATGCAAAGCATAACGGGAAAACGAGATTCAGATTCAGCATTAATGCCGACTACGTGATTAAAAATTTTGAGCCGGGAACCTCACCTCTTGATAAGCGGATAGAAGCGGCGGTAAAAGTTGCAAAAGCAGGGTATCCGCTAGGCTTTATTGTTGCGCCGATTTATATTCATGAAGGCTGGGAAGAAGGATACAAACATCTGTTTGAAAAACTTGATGCCGCTTTGCCGCAAGATGTCAGACATGATATTACTTTTGAATTAATTCAGCACCGTTTTACAAAACCGGCGAAACGAGTCATTGAGAAGAATTATCCAAAGACGAAGCTCGAATTAGATGAAGAAAAGCGGCGTTATAAATGGGGCCGTTACGGGATCGGAAAATATATTTATCAGAAAGATGAAGAGCATGCACTTCGGGAAGCGCTTGAATCCTATATTGATACTTATTTCCCAAATGCGAAAATCGAATATTTCACTTAAAGGGCTGTTGTGACGAACAGCTCGCTTTTTTATAAAAAGGATTTTTCCATTCCATCAAAACGCCGAAATTCAATGATTCTTCATCCTCTAAATAATTGCTGACTACACGAATCGGTGAACGGCCGCAATGGAGGAGAAAGGACAGCACAGGGTCTTTTTTCCTGCCCTCCATCACATCTTCAACGTATTGTACAGCGCTGATCTCGTGCGAGTATTTATGATAAAAAGGAATGCGCCCGCCGCCGAGCAGGCGCTCCAGTCGCTTGTCAACAGTCAGCTCATACATCGTGTTCATCAGCCATTTTCCGATTCCAAGCTTTCGATAATGAGGAGAAACGGAAATATCCACTACATATAAAGTATTTCCATGAGGATCATGATTTTTAATAGATCCGTTGTCTGTTGCCTGCGCCCATGTATGGTCAGGAGACTCTGGCTTAAAATGTACGATAAGGCCAGTCATAGAACCAACTATTCTGCCATTGACCAGCGCGCATAAAGCCCCTTCCGGAAAGGTTTTGATATGGCTTTCAAGCTGTTCCTCTGACCACAGCAATTCCTGAGAAAACGGAGGGGGGAAACATTCTCTTTGAAGTGAAATCAGCCCCTTTATGTCAGTCTTTGAATAGTTTTGGATGGTCAGAGCCTCAAATTTTCTGCCGTTATGCACGTACATTTGTTTTAGTATGATCATCACCCTCCTTATGTGTTTTATTATAAATAAGATTGAATGTTCAGTAAATATATTCCGGATTTCATATAATTTATTTTTTTATTATTCATTTTTCAAATGAAAGGGCCGATATAGAAATTAGGAGGGGATTGGTTTGTTTAAAAAACTTCACATGAAGATTGCTGTTTTTGTTTCGATCATGTTAATCGTCACAGTTGTTCTTTTAATGCTGTCTTCTTATCTGACGCTAAAACCAATGATTACAGAGGATGGGAAAAATACAACTCAAAACGTGACACAGTCACTTGAACAAAATATTGAATTGCAATTAAAGAGTTATGCCATTTCGTTAACAAGATTGGCTAATGGAGAATTAACTCATACATTTGTCACGAAACCAAGTAAAGAAGCTTCTCGGCTGTTTAATGATGACATTAAACAAATCAAAGATAACGATAATTATGTTGCGCTGGCTTACATAGGCACCGCAAAAAAAGAGATGTTTACATATCCGAAAGCCGATTTTGCTGATGATTATGACCCGACATCAAGACCATGGTATAAGCTTGCAGCTGAAACTCCGGATCAAGTCGTTTGGACGGAACCCTATAAAGATGTCGTGACAGGAGACATGATTGTCACTGCATCGAAAGCGGTACTTGACGGGCAGAAAGTGATAGGGGTTGCCAGCTACGATTTGAAACTTTCTGCTATCCAGAGCATGGTCAATAAGCAAAAGGTGCCTTACAATGGATTTGCCTTTTTAGCTGATGCAAGCGGCAATCTTTTAGCCCACCCGTCAAACCAAGGAAAAAATATATCAAAGGATCAATCATTGAAAACCATTGCATCTGAGAAAAAAGGGATACAGGATGAAAATGGGAAAATGGTTGTGTACCAAACGATTGGTGTAACGGGCTGGAAAGTCGGAACACAATTTGATACTGATAAATTAATGTGGATTTCAGATAAAATGAATCGGGCGAACCTTTGGATATCACTGATCGCGCTTGTCGCAACGATAATTCTCAGCTATTTCCTGGCCAAAACGATAACCGGCCCGATACAGCAGCTGATCGCAAAAACGAAGGCAGTCTCCGAAGGCGATTTAACCGTTCATGCTGAATCAAAATCCAAGGATGAAGTCGGTATTTTAACAAGAGACTTTAACCAAATGGTTGAAAATATGAAGGAAATGGTTGAACAAGTAAGACTCTCTTCAGGGAAAGTATCTGATACCTCTGAGCAATTAACGGCTGTCTCTGCGGAAACAAATGAAACAAGCGGACAAATTGCAAAAGCAATTGAAGAAGTAGCCGCAGGAGCATCAGAACAGGCTTCTGAAGTTGAGACCATTAATGAAAAATCAGAAAGCCTGTCAACTAAAATCAGACAAATCGCTGAGGAGGCGGGCGGAATTAAAGAGCGCTCAAAATCATCTGAGGATGCAAGCTATAAAGGACTTGACGCGCTCGGCCAGCTATTGATGAAGTCAAACGAAGCCAACATGGAAACAAAAAAGGTTGAAACGATGCTGCTTGATCTGGAAAATCAAACAAAGAATATTGAAGAAGTGGTTACAGCTATTTCGAATATTTCTGATCAGACCAACTTGCTTGCTCTAAATGCCAGCATTGAGGCAGCCAGAGCCGGAGAAAGCGGACGCGGCTTTGCCGTCGTAGCCGATGAAGTGCGGAAGCTTGCTGAGCAATCAGCACTTTCTACAAAGCATATCAGCGAGACTGTGAAGCTTATCCAGCTTGAGACAAAAGAGGCCTCTCACGCAATGGTTGAGGCAAGCAGAATGAATGATGAACAAAACAGTGCCATTCATGAGACTGGAGAGGTATTAAACACGATAACCGCAGAAATGCAATCACTGGTACAAGGCATTGATCACATTTACGAAGAAATTCAAAGAATGAGTGATGAACAGCTCGCGATTTCTGAAGCGATTCAAAGCATATCAGCCATATCACAGGAATCGGCCGCTGCAGCAGAGGAAGTGAACGCATCAACCGATGAACAGCTGATCACCCTTGATAAAGTCAAACACTCAACGGAAACGTTAAAACATGCAAGCCAAGAGCTTATGAACACAATTCAGAAATTCAAATTGTAATCCAATCAAATCCCCAAAACATGATATGTTTTGGGGATTTTTCATTTTAAGAGTCTACTATATGATGAATAGATATGGTAGTCTAGAAAATGAAGGAAAAATGATAAATTTTAACTAAAATCAAACAAAGCATCTGGGAGGAATGACCTTGAAAAAAACAATTGGTTTTATCGGTCTTGGAGTGATGGGAAAAAGCATGGCATCACATATTCTGAAAGACGGCCATCCTGTATTGGTGTACACCCGGACAAAAGAAAAAGCAGACAGCATACTTGAAAAAGGCGCGGTATGGAAAGAAACGGTCAAAGATCTTTCAAAAGAAGCGGATGTTATCATTACAATGGTCGGCTATCCCAGTGATGTTGAAGAAGTGTATTTCGGAAGCAGCGGAATTATTGAAAATGCAAAAGAAGGCGCATATCTCATTGATATGACGACATCTAAACCTTCGCTTGCGAAGAAGATTGCTGAAGCGGCCAAAGAAAAAGCATTGTTCGCTTTAGATGCCCCTGTTTCCGGCGGAGATATCGGTGCACAAAACGGAACTCTCGCGATTATGGTCGGCGGAGAAAAAGAAGCATTTGAAGCCTGCCTGCCGATTTTCTCTTTAATGGGAGAAAACATTCAGTATCAAGGACCGGCTGGAAGCGGCCAGCATACCAAGATGTGTAATCAGATTGCAATCGCAGCTGGTATGATCGGTGTTGCTGAAGCGATGGCCTATGCTCAAAAATCAGGCCTGCAGCCGGAAAATGTCCTGAAAAGCATCACAACGGGCGCAGCCGGAAGCTGGTCATTGTCAAATCTTGCTCCCCGTATGCTTCAAGGTAACTTTGAACCAGGTTTTTATGTGAAACATTTTATTAAAGATATGGGAATTGCGCTTGAGGAAGCGGAATTAATGGGGGAAGAAATGCCAGGCTTGTCGCTTGCGAAATCCTTGTATGACAAGCTCGCTGCACAAGGCGAAGAAAACAGCGGAACACAAAGTATATATAAGCTATGGGTGAAATAAAAAAGATTGCATGCCTTCAGGCTGTGAGCCTTATTTGATATTCGTTCTGAGAAGGATTTATCCTTCTCTTTTTTATTTCAATCGTGTTTTTACTCTTTTTAAAACTTGAGGCATACGATTTACAATGCTGCTGTCACTGATCCGCATTATTTTATTTTTGTTCAAAAAGCACCCTTCTTTCGATCATGCGCCTTTTTTTGGGGGAGAAAAATATCATCATCTCCTGCATACATTGTTTTTTATTTTTAGCAGTTGACAAAACTGAGACAGTATTTTACTGTTGCCTTAACATAAAACGGAAGGGTGAAAATAAGAACATGATTCTATAACCCTAGCTTTTAGAAAGAATCAATAGCTTAACCTATACATTTAACTTCAGTACTATTTTTCCGATGATCTGAATGCTTATTTGTTTTGTTTATTGATTCATTTTCTGAGATAGGATTATGGGGTAATGTTCTTTATTTATACTGACTAAAGCGGCTTTGAAGTGAAGCCTATTTAGGTATGAATGTAAGCATTGCCTCCTATCTCAGAAAAGTGAGTATAGGAGGCTTTTTTGTAGATTATTATTGATGGGGGAATTGATATGAAGCTTGAACAGCAAGAAATAAATATTTTACATTCTGATTCTGGTCCATACGGGATAGCCATTTCACACGAAGGAAAGGTATGGTTTACTCAACATAAAGCTAACAAGATTAGCTGTATTGATAAGAAGGGGCAAGTTCAAGAGTATACTGTTCCGACACCTGATGCTGGAGTCATGTGTTTAACGGCGTCTTCAAAAGGTGAAATCTGGTTTACAGAAAATAGAGCTAATAAGATAGGAAAATTGACAGCAAAAGGGCAATTCATAGAATATCTTTTGCCACATCCAAATTCAGCCCCATATGGAATTACGGAAGGTCCAAACGGCGATATCTGGTTTACTGAGATGAATGGAAATCGTATAGGTAAATTGACATCAGAGGGCAAGATTCATGAATACGAACTGCCTAATGAAGGATCATATCCTTCTTTTATTACGTTGGGTTCGGATCAGTCACTTTGGTTCACTGAAAACCAGAACAATGCTATCGGCAAAATAACCGAATCAGGAGAGGTAACGGAATATCCAATTCCTACACCAGCATCAGGACCAGTAGGGATTACAAAGGGGCATGACGATGCGCTTTGGTTTGTAGAAATCATGGGTAATAAGGTAGGTAAGATTACGGTTTCTGGTGAAATAACTGAATATGACATCCCTACACCAAATGCACGTCCCCACGCTATCGCTGCAGGAGTGAAATCTGATTTATGGTTTACCGAATGGGGGGCAAATAAAATAGGAAGGCTGACAAGTGATCAAACAATTGAAGAATATACAATCAACACACCTAATGCTGAACCTCATGGCATTGGATGCGATAATGATGGAATAGTGTGGTTTGCCTTAGAATGTAACAAATTAGGAAAACTAAAGTTAACAAAATAATGAAAAAGGAGCCACCCTTTGCTCCTCAGGCCGTCGAGAAAACCTCGGCAGCCTCTATTTCCCCCATCGCACGGTTTGGTTTTCAAGTAGAAGCCGTCGCTTTCAGATTCTGGTTACTTAAACGACCCCAATCTCTAAAGGATTATCTGACTGTGATATCTTTGGTGTTATCGCTCATAGGCGCTATCATCCTGCCCTGAAGTTTGTTTCCACAATGGTAATTTCATTGCGACAGTGAAAAAGACAGGTGCATTTGTCTGAACCGGCATTTACGCATTCAACAACTGACCGCAAAGGCCATCGGTCATATAAATCACCCCGCATGTATGGAGACAAAATCGTTTGTCTGTTTCAGGGAAAACGGAATGTGAGCGAACAAGTTCTCCTCGCAGCCGCGCACCCGAATATGAAGAAGATTGCCATATACCTAGCCAAGCAGGGTTAGATATGTAGGTGCTTTTTTTCTGTTTCTAGAAACAGATCAATTGGTGTATGAAAAGGTATAAATCAAAAAAAGCTTGCAGAAAAAACATGGTTTTTTCTACAAGCTGAAGATTATCTGTATCGTACAGGATATTTTTTATTATTTTCCGATGAATTGCTGTGTCCAGATGCTTCCAGACTCAACGTAGCCTACACCGATGTGAGTAAAGTTAGGGTTTAGAATGTTTTTTCTGTGTCCTTCACTGTTCATCCAAGCTTTTACTACTTCTTCTGGTGTCTTTTGGCCCTTAGCAATGTTTTCACCTGCTGTTTTGTAGCTGATTCCGAAAGATTTCATCATATCAAACGGTGAGCCGTAAGTTGGGCTTTGGTGATCAAAGTAGTTTTTGTCCTTCATGTCCTGAGATTTTGCGCGTGCAGATTTGCTTAACGTTTCATCAATTTGAAGCGGTTTTAACCCTTGTTTTTGTCTTTCTGCATTTGTAAGCTCAACAACTTTCTTCTCATATGCGCTTACAGATGAAGGCGCAGATGTAGTTGTGTTTGTTTTTTCAGCAGCTGCAGGTGCTTTAGAAGCAGCGTTTTGTTCAGTAGCAGCTGGTGCTTTAGAAGCAGTGTTTTTTTCAGCAGCTGCTTTTTCAGCAGTCTTTTGCGCAGGTTTTGCAGTTTCAGTCTTTTGAACATCCTGAATGTTCATGTTAGATTGCTTCGCATATTTTTGAAGAAGCTGCTTGATCTCTTTTTCGTTTGCAGCGTCTAATGTTTTGATATTTGTTTTAATATGCAGTTTTTTCACTGCATCGTTAAGGGGCATGTTTTGCACAGTGTTCCCCGTTTTTACTGTTACCACATGCTGGCAGGAGAGTTCTTTCGCTGATGCTTGCTGTACGCCCCCGAATGTGAATAATCCAACCGCAGCGGCAGCAGATAAAATAAATGCTTTCTTCATTAGTTCATAACCTCCTAGAGTTGTTTGTTTCTACAAAAAAATCATAACATAGCTTTTTTGTCATAAAGTATCCATCACTTTCCTTTGACAAAGAGAGATTGTCATTTTCGTAACCAATATGCGCATAACCGCTGTGAAGAAGGGAATCAGCTGCATTTCATATTATTATCGTACAGTTACATAGCTTCCTTTTATTTGAATCGTTAGTTATATTTTAATGTGTTTTTATATTGACAGCTTTTTTTATCCCTTTTTGCTGTAACAACTGTTACAAAGGTGTTACAATTAATCTCAGTATATGTAAATATATTGAATGATTTGAGAGGGGTAACCAGAAGTGACTGAAATAGGGCGTGAACCAAAGAAAAAGCGCAAAGGAAACCGGGCAATTAGAATGAACTTTTTTTTCCTTGCTGTCTTTGTTCTATTCACTGCATTAATCTTTAAGCTTGGCGTTGTTCAAATTGTTGAAGGTGAACAGCATGAAGAAGACGCTGAGAAAGCAAATGCAAAAACAGCGTACTATCCCGCGCCGCGAGGAAAGATGTACGACAGAAACCAGAAAGTGGCTGTCGATAACCAAAGTGTGCCTGAAATTGTGTATGTTTCTACATCGAGCACAAAAACAGAAGACAAAATCAAAACAGCGAAGCGTCTGGCTGCTTTAATCCATATTGATACCGAATTTTTGAAGGAAAGAGATTTGCGTGATTACTGGATTGCATCTCATCCGAAAAAAGGCGCCGCTCTGCTTAAGGAATCTGAAAGCAATCTGAAAGGGGCCGAGGCTTACAAGCTTCAAATTGAGCGTGTGCCGAATCAAGAGCTGAAAACTATTCAGCGAGATGATGAAGAAATGGAAATCGCTGCGATATATACAAGGTTTTCAAGCGGTAATGCTTACGAACCTCAAATCGTAAAGGCGATGAACCCAAATGAAAGCAACAGCAATGGAAAGAACGGAACGCTGCTTGATGAGAAGAAAAGCTCCACGCAACGACCAAAAAATGACTTAACATATGATGAAATTTCAATTGTTTCTGAGCATTTAGAAGAGCTTCCGGGAATCGACATCGTAAACGATTGGACGCGAAAATATCCTTATGACAAAACCCTCTATTCCGTTTTTGGAGGTGTCACGACACCTGATCAGGGCCTGCTGAGCGACCGGAAAGATTTCTACTTAACAAGAGGCTATGCGAATAATGACAGGGTTGGGAAAAGTTATATAGAGTATCAATATGAAGACTACTTAAATTCCCAAAAGGAAAAAGTGCAATATGTAGAAGATAATAAAGGAAATGTCGTCAGCCAAAAAACCATTGATAAAGGCAGCAGGGGATACGATCTTCAGCTTTCTTTTGACATGGAGCTCCAAGCAAAAGTGGAAAAGATCATTGAAGAAGAAGTGAGAAACAGCCGTGCACGTGGGAACTATATGCTTGACAGAGCCTTTGTCGTGATGATGGACCCGAATAACGGCGATATTTTATCGATGGCGGGAAAAAAGATAGATTTAGAAACAAACAAAATTCAAGATTATGCGATAGGGGCATTTACAACCCAATATGAAATGGGTTCAGCAGTAAAGGGTGCCACCGTACTTGCCGGTTATCAGGACGGGATTCCGCATTATAAATATTTTCTCGATGCTCCAATGCTTCTAGGAACAAATCTGATAAAAAAATCTTATACCAATATGGGAACCATTAATGAATTAACCGCTTTGCAAAAAAGTTCTAACGTATATATGTTTAATGTCGCCTTGCATATTGCGGGTGTAACATACAGGCCACATGGGTCTCTCCCGGCTGATCAGCAGGATTTACTGAAAATGAGAAACTATTACAGCCAGTTTGGCCTGGGAGTAAAGACAGGTATTGATCTGCCTCAGGAATCAGCCGGTATGCAAACCACACCTGAAACTGTAGGGGGATTAATTTTAGACTTGGCAATCGGTCAATATGATACATACACACCGCTTCAAATGGCGCAGTACATTTCAGTAATCGCCAATGGAGGCTATCGTGTGCAGCCTAGAATCGTCACTAGTATTCATGAGCCAGGCAGTAAAGACCAGCTTGGTAAGGCAATTGAACATAGAAAACCTAAAGTACTGAATAAGATCAACAATTCAGAGAGTGATTTGAAGCAAGTCCAAACAGGTATGAAATTAGTCACTTCTTCAGGGACAGCTAAAAATACGTTTACAGAAGATGTATCAGGGAAAACGGGAACAGCGGAAACATTTTACTACGGCACGAATCGCAACTGGTGGGGGAAAAAAACATACAATCTGACTTTTGTCGGCTATTACCCGTCGAAAAATCCAAAAGTGGCTTTTAGTGTTGTTGTTCCATCAGTAGATGATGATGATAAGATCAATAAAATTATTGCCAAAAGAGCTATACACGCCTACGCAGAGCTCGAAAAGAAACATAGCAAAAAATAAAAAAGAGGGTGCACATCTGAAAGATTGTGTGCCCTTTCTTTTATTCAAAAATTGACGATCAACATAAGAATAGAAGGAGAATACTCATTTTCTAGCGAATCATACTAGGTAAAAGTCAATCTGTATATATCGAAACACGATGATCATGCAAAGGAGGGATTCTGTGGAACAGGATACGCAGCATGTTAAACCATTTCAAACAAAAACCGATATTCATGCAGTCTTGGCCTCTAATGGACGCATCATTTATATATCTGCCAACTCTAAACTGCATTTGGGCTATCTTCAAGGAGAGATGATTGGATCATTCCTCAAAACGTTTCTGCATGAGGAAGACCAATTTTTAGTTGAAAGCTATTTTTATAATGAACATCATCTGATGCCGTGCACCTTTCGTTTTATTAAAAAAGACCACACGATTGTGTGGGTGGAGGCTGCGGTAGAAATCGTTACGACAAGAGCTGAGCGGACAGAACGGGAAATCATTTTGAAAATGAAGGTTCTTGAAGAAGAAACAGGCCATCAATCCCTAAACTGCGAAAAACATGAAATCGAGCCTGCAAGCCCGGAATCGACTACATATATAACGGATGATTATGAACGGTTAGTTGAAAATCTCCCGAGTCCGCTATGCATCAGTGTCAAAGGCAAGATCGTCTATGTAAACAGCGCGATGCTTTCAATGCTGGGAGCGAAAAGCAAGGATGCTATTATTGGAAAATGGTCCTATGAATTTATTGAAGAAGAATATCATGATATCGTCAGAAACAGGATTATACGAATGCAAAAAGGAATGGAAGTCGGAATGATCGAACAGACGTGGAAAAGGCTTGATGGCACACCTGTTCATTTAGAAGTGAAAGCGTCCCCGACCGTCTACAAAAACCAGCAGGCTGAACTGCTGCTGCTGATCGACATCTCTTCAAGGAAAAAATTCCAAACCATCCTGCAAAAAAGCCGTGAACGATATCAGCTGCTGATTCAAAATTCAATCGATACCATTGCGGTGATTCATAATGGCAAATGGGTATTTATGAATGAGTCGGGAATTTCACTGTTTGAAGCGGCTACCTATGAGGATTTAATTGGCAAAAACATATACGATCAGCTGCATCCTTGCGATCACGAGGATGTAAAAGAGAGAATCCGAAACATCGCCGAGCAAAAAACAGAGTCAGAAATTGTCAAGCAATCCTGGTTCACCTTCCAGAACAGGGTCATCTATACGGAGATGGTCTGCATTCCGACGACCTTTTTTGGTGAAGCGGCTGTCCAAGTCATTCTTCGGGACATTTCAGAGAGAAAACAAACAGAAGAATTGATGCTAAAATCGGAAAAACTATCAATCGCAGGTCAGCTTGCGGCGGGAATCGCCCATGAAATCCGCAACCCGCTGACAGCGATCAAAGGATTTTTGCAGCTGATGAAACCGACGATGGAAGGGAATGACCACTACTTTGATATTGTATTTTCTGAACTCAGCCGCATCGAATTAATACTCAGTGAACTGCTAATGCTGGCAAAACCCCAGCAAAATGCCGTTAAAGAATATTTGAACTTGAAAAAATTAATTGGTGAGGTATCGGCCCTGTTAGAAACGCAGGCAAATTTGAATGGCATTTTTATCAGAACCAGCTATGAAAAAGACAGCATTTATATAAACGGAGATCAAAACCAATTAAAACAGGTATTCATTAATTTAATTAAAAATGCAGTTGAATCGATGCCTGACGGGGGAACAGTAGACATTATCATAACGGAGGATGAGCATTCTGTTCATGTCACTGTCAAAGATGAAGGGGAAGGCATACCTGAAAAGGTGCTGAACCGGATTGGAGAACCATTTTTAACGACAAAAGAAAAAGGCACGGGGCTTGGACTGATGGTGACATTTAATATTATTGAAAATCATCAGGGAGTCATCCATGTAGACAGCCATCCCGAAAAAGGCACAGCGTTTAAAATTTCATTTCCCAAAAAATAAAACAACGGCTTAAACGCCGTTGTTT
The DNA here is from genome assembly GCF_020223595.1 of Bacillus sp. TSO22. Lineage (NCBI taxonomy): Bacteria > Bacillati > Bacillota > Bacilli > Caryophanales > Bacillaceae > Bacillus > Bacillus sp. TSO22. Next base: position 544,411 of record NZ_JAHAWO010000009.1, on the reverse strand, counting down.
ATCGTCTGCATTGATTCCCGTTTTTTTAATACAAATAATTCTAAACGGTCCAGGCCTTCTCTTAGCGTGTCCAGCGAGTATGCGAAAGACAGCCTCACATATCCTTCACCATACTTTGAGAACGAGCTGCCCGGCACGAGTGCCACACCAGCATCCTCCAAAAGAGCCATACTAAAATCAAATGAAGACATTCCAAATGATTTAATAGAAGGGAAGATATAAAACGCGCCAGACGGTTTTACAACGTCAAGTCCCATGGAAACAAGACGGTCATACACATAGTCCAGACGTTTTTTGTATTGCTCCCTCATAATCAGGGCGTCATCAAAGCCGTTTGTCACAGCTTCAAGCGCGGCTTTTTGGGAAATCGAAGACGCACATGACACATTGTATTGATGAACCTTTAAAATGTGCTTTGCAATGTCTTTCGGTGCAAATAAAAATCCAATTCTCCATCCGGTCATGCTGTGTGATTTTGACAAGCCGTTAATGACAATCGTTTGATCCCGCAAATGGGTTGCGATAGAGTAATGCGGTCTGTCATATGTTAATTCACTGTATATTTCATCAGACAATACGAATACATTTCTGCCTTTTAAAAGGGCGGCGATGCTTTTCAGCTCTTCTTCAGATAAAGTCACTCCGGTAGGATTTGACGGATAAGGAAGCACCACACACTTGGTGTTAGGAGTCAGAGCATCTTCAATCAGCCGGGCAGTAAGCTTAAAGCCGTGTGACGTAGTATCAACAATGACAGGCTTGGCGCCGCACAAATTGATAATAGGTTCATAGCCTGGATAAATCGGGCCTGGCATAATCACTTCATCACCGGGAGATAAAATTGTCCGGAATGCAGCATCAATGGCTTGGCTTGCGCCTGTTGTGATGATGATTTCAGATTCAGCATCATAGTTGAAATCTGCTTTTTTCTTCATATAAAGCTGCACAGCTTGTCTCAGCTCGAGGTAGCCGGCGTTCGGCGTATATGACGTCACGTTTTCATCAATGGCTTTTTTTGCGGCAGCTTTCACGTGATGCGGCGTGAAAAAATCAGGCTGGCCGATTGTAAGTGAAATGACATCTTCGTGTTGAGCTACAAGATTTGAGAATTTGCGTATTCCTGAAATTTCAATCTCTCTTGCTTTCGGATTCAGCAAATGTTCCATAATTCATCACCTTAACAAATATAATGAGTTTATCCTATTTTACCACTAGCTGATCATTTGTCACCTGTTTAGCCGATATATTTCGATTGTATGCGCCTATTTTCTAAACATACCTTTCTTTTCAGAAAAAAGAAGACAACCAGCGATTTGATTGTCTTTATTGTATCATGTTCTATTATTGTTTATATGTGCCAATTTCATTAATAACCATAATCAAAATGAAGGTCTTCGTGCCAAATCATATACGGGGGATGCTCTTCTTGAAGGTCAGCTGATTCTTTCTTCATATGCAGATAAGTCTCTTCACTGATATCTTCTAAAACAGTCATTTCATTTTCTTTAAATATTACTAAGGTACCCATTATTTACACCCTTCTTTGGAAAAATCCTTGACTATTTTATCACTGTTAGTTGGAAAGTCAATGGTTATTAGGAAAAAAGTTTCTTTTTTTGAGAATCGCGGCGTAACGCTCCCAGAATCCGATTTTGAAGTACCATGCCATTCACTTTTTACAATTTACGCCGATATATACAGTACAATACTGAATGCGAATAGCGAGGGATTGAATTGTCGTTACAACAATACGAAATTTTATTGGATTCTGGTACAAATGAATTAGAAATTGTGAAGTTTGGCGTGGGCGATAATGCTTTCGGAATTAACGTCATGAAGGTAAGGGAAATTATTCAGCCAGTCGAGGTGACATCAGTGCCTCACTCCCATCAGCATGTAGAAGGAATGATTAAGCTCAGAGGAGAAATTCTTCCTGTGATCAGCCTCTTCTCATTTTTTGGAGTTGAGCCTGACGGATCAAAAGACGAGAAATATATCGTGACTGAATTTAATAAACGGAAAATTGTTTTTCATGTCGGATCTGTTTCTCAAATTCACCGAGTGTCTTGGGAATCAATTGAAAAGCCGACATCGTTAAATCAAGGAATGGAGCGGCACCTTACCGGAATTATTAAGCTCGAAGACCTGATGATCTTTTTGCCTGACTATGAAAAAATTATTTATGACATCGAATCAGACTCAGGTGTGGAAACGTACAATATGCATACCGAGGGCTTCGATGAAAGAAGAACTGATAAAAAGCTTATCATTGTAGAGGACTCACCGCTCTTGATGCGCCTCTTGCAGGATGAATTAAAAGAAGCAGGGTACAACAATATCTCTTCGTTTGAAAACGGAAAAGAGGCATATGACTACATTATGAACCTTGCTGAAAACGAAACTGATTTATCAAAACAGATTGATATGATCATCACTGATATTGAAATGCCAAAAATGGACGGGCACAGGCTCACAAAGCTCCTGAAGGAAAATCCGAAAAGCTCAGACGTGCCAGTTATGATTTTCTCATCATTAATTACGGATGATTTGCGTCACCGTGGAGAAGTCGTTGGCGCAGATGAGCAAATCAGCAAGCCTGAGATCAGTGATTTGATTAAAAAAGTGGATACGTATGTGATTGAATAAATAAAAACAGCCGGTGCCTGAAGGGGCACGGCTGTTTTTATTTTAAAAGTAACTCTCGCCAAGTTTTTTAAAGACAGGTTTATGATAAGCTGGCTGCTGGCGATTTGGCACAAGCGGCTTTTCTTTCATGCCGACATATTCTTGCAATAGGTGTTTCGCTTTTGTTAAAGACATATGAGCTTTAGGATTTCGGTACGATTGATTAAGTGTACCTAAATGCGGAAGATGTTCGAAGTCTTCTTTAGTTGGAGGCATGTGAAAATAGTAGTCTCCGATTGAGATAAGCACGTCCGATTGCTGTTGGCTGAACCTTGGATTTTTTGAAAAATGAAGCCCTATTTTCTTTCCTTTACCTTCTTTGACAAGCTTTTGCAAAGCCCGTTTTTTCAGCAGATATAGGTATTTAGGGTTGGGGGCGGTTTTTGCATGGCGGTTCACAGTGTAAACTGCTTTTGAAAGATTTTCTACGGTTGGCTGCAGATCTTTCGTATATGCATGGTCGTCCATTATTTCTCTCCTTTGCTCTTATCAAATTCTATATGATTAGATTATACTTTTTTAAAGTTGAAATGCAAATATTGAATGTAAAAATGCGCTTTTTTCTGAGAAAAAAAGCGCACTTTTAACGTATATTATACAGATCTTACTTTCTTCCTCGGCTGCTCTTGAAATGCTTCCTGAACATTCACTTCCGCAGCCTGTGCACTGTATTTTGGCAGTGCAACAAAATAAAAAATAAAAACAAGCAGGATGATAACGCCCATGCCGTAATAAAGATAATCAATGTTTGAAACGAACTTAGGGAATAACAGCGCAACTAAGCCGAGTGTCAAAGACTGTGCAAACATCATAAAAGGGTCCTGCAAGCCGCTTACACGTCCCATCAGCTTTGGATGAACAATCTTTGGCATCCATCCTCCGATTGCAATGTTGATCGGTCCGATGCACATTCCCAGGGCAAAAGCTGCCGCGTAATACACCCATAAAACATTCGTGTAGCCGAGGACGAAAATCAGCAAGCCTGCAATGAAAATCGGTATCGACATTAAAAAGTGCGGCTTCACTTTTTTAGAGATGACCGTGCCGATTACACTTCCAGCCAGCAGCCCAAACCCGAGTGCGATCGTAAATACAGACGTATGCCACTCATAACGGTCAGGCGCCAATCCGTATTTCATTGTAAACATCGGCAATACGGCGAATCCTCCGTTGACAAATCCAAATATGAAGAAACCGAAAATAAGAGATGCCAGCAGTTTGTTTTTTAAAATATAGAGAATGCCTTCCCTAAAATCATTTATTGAATCTTTAACAGAAGCTTTTCTCCAGCTGAATGCACCGTTTGGCTGTCGGGCTTCTTTCGGAATCCGGCAGCTGCGGATCAGCAGCCCGGAAATGATAAAGCTGACAAAATCAAGAATAATGGCGCCTTCAATTCCGATTGTGTTGTACATAACAGCGCCTATTCCGACTCCGAACACCATAAAAATACTAAAAAGCATCTGGTTAAGCCCTGCCGCTTTCGCATAATGCTCCTTCGGCAAGATGGCTTGTACCAAACTGTTTTCTGCCGGAAAGAAAAACTTCGTTACGGCGCTTCTGACAAATAAAATACAGAAAACAAGAGGAATATTGCCGGTAAATAAAGTGAAAAAAAGAACGACAGTCAGGCCGGCTCTGATCCAATCACAGTTTTCCGCTACCTTTTTTCTGTCAAAACGGTCCGCTACGACTCCCACGATCAGAAATACAAATACGGTAGGAAGAGAATACATCAGCTCCGCCAAGGTCGTATATGAAGGCTGGCTGCTGAAGCGGTCCAGCAAGAAAAAAGCAAATGCCATGTTGCCTACTGTCGTGCCCATTTGAGAAGCGAGTGCTGCGAAAAATAGACGAACAAAATTACGATTTTTAAATATATCCATAAAAACGCTCCTTACCCTAAAGGTCCCACTTTATCATATTATAAACCGCCTGTTTTTGAAACAAATAAGAAAACATTACCGGTTAATGGTGACTCTTGTTCCGTTTGGCACAATTGAAGCGAGTTCGATCACGTCTTTGTTATGCATGCGAATGCAGCCTTTAGAAACAGCCTTGCCAATCGAAGCGGGATTATTCGTCCCATGTATTCCGTAGTGCTGCTTTGAAAGGCTTAGCCAATAAGCGCCAAATGGGCCACCGGGATTGGGCTGGCGGTTAATAATGTAAAACTCGCCAGTGGGCGTTTGCGTCAGTATTTTACCTACGGCGATGGGATAGGTTTTCATTACCCGATTATTTTGGAACAGCGTAAGGGTCTTCGCTCCGATTGAGACTGCGATATGATACGGAATCGTATTGGGGTCTGGCAGACCGGGTATGACAATGCGTTGTCCCGCAGTGATCCCTGCCTGCAGTGACGGATTAGCCTGAATTAATGCAGCGGTGCTGATTCTGAAATCAGCTGCGATGCTGTTCAGTGTATCACCTTGCTTCACCTGGTACGTAAGCAGTTTCCTCACCCTCTCTTTTTACTTATAAGTATTGATGAGGAGCCCATCCTGCTACATTAATTTGTGCTTTTTAAGGTAAAGACAGTGATTTCAGGTTTGGCCAGAAACCGCAAAGGCAATCTGGTCATCCCGAGGCCGCGATTTACGTAAATATGAGTGCTGCCTGTTTGATACATTCCCTCTGTGTAGACATTTCCATAGGGAGGCGTAATAATCGGTCCGTAAAAAGGCAGCTGAATCTGGCCGCCGTGTGTATGGCCGGAAAGCTGAAGATTCACCGGATAGCCTGTTGTGTTCAAGGCTGCATCAGGTTCATGGACGAGCAAAATGGAAAAAAGTCTGTCGCTTAGCCTTGATAGGATGCCTTCATAATCTGGGTTTCCGAGCATTAAGTCATCAAGAAATGCAATCTCGATTTCGCTGCCATCTGTGAGCGACAATGTTTGATAGCCATTGCGGTATACTGTAAAACCGCCGGCTGTCATCAGGCTTTTGTATACGGCAGTTCCATAGCCTCCGTGATCATGATTGCCGTAAATACAAAGCTTGCCGAAGGGCGCATTCAGTTTTTTCAATAATGGAATCACTGCCTGGTGTTGCAGATACGTATCAGGATTATCGATGATATCACCGGTAAAAACAATGAGATCAGGTTTACATTCATTAATTGTCAGAATGACAGTTTTTAAGTCTTCAAGAGTAAAATAATCACTCAAGTGCGTATCACTGAACTGCACGATTTTAAAACCGTCAAATCCATGCGGGATGAGAGAGCTTTTTATTGTGTGTTCGGTTGTCTCAATCATATGCGGCTCCAGGTATCTGGCATAGCCGTATCCTCCGCCGGCCGTTAAAGCCCCGGCGGCAAGAGCGCCGAACATTCCTTTTAAAAATTGCCTTCTGGACATCTTTTTCATTTCAAACCAACCTTTAATAGAGTTTTTCTATTATATCATCTGTATCTTAAAAAAATCTCATGTCAGCATGTACTGACAGAAGCAGGCATATAATGATAGAATAATATTGAATGAATACTCATTCATAACAGGAGGGAGAATCATGGAAAAAAAGGCGGTTATCATTACTGGCGGGTCAAGCGGCATGGGAAAAGCAATGGCAAAAAAACAGGCTGAATTAGGCTGGTACGTCATGGTGACAGGGCGGAACCAGGAAGCACTTGAGGAAACGAAAAGAGAAATTGAGACCTTTGAGGGGCAGGTCGCATGTTTTCAAATGGATGTCCGTTCTGATTCCGCCGCTTCAGAAATGATTACAGAAGCGATAAAAGCCTTTGGCCGGCTTGACGCGCTGATTAACAATGCGGCCGGAAACTTTATTTGTCCGGCAGAAAAGCTGACGCCCAATGGATGGAAAGCCGTCATTGAGATTGTTTTAAACGGCACATTCTTTTGCAGCCAAGCCGCGGCAAAGCATTGGATCGAGCAGCAGCAGAAGGGTGTCATTTTAAATATGGCCGCCACATACGCTTGGGGAGCGGGAGCGGGGGTCGTTCATTCCGCTGCGGCTAAAGCAGGGGTATTGTCACTGACAAGAACGCTGGCCGTTGAGTGGGGAAGCCAATACGGAATCCGAACAAACGCCATCGCACCCGGCCCAATTGAACGAACAGGAGGTGCGGAAAAGCTTTTTGAATCGGAAAAAGCGATGGCCCGCACAATGAACAGTGTACCGCTGGGCCGGCTGGGCACGCCGGAGGAAATCGCTTCTTTGGCCGCGTTTTTGCTTTCTGACGAAGCATCCTATATAAACGGGGATTGTATCACAATGGATGGGGGGCAATGGCTGAATCCTTATCCGTTTTAAAGCATATTAATCTATGGATTCAATGTGGTATAATCAGACAAAGATAGAGAAGCAGGTGATAACATGTTGGATCCACTTGATATTTTAACGAACATTGATGATGTCCTTCCATATTACCAGGCGATTTTCAGTGCCGAGGAACAGAAGATCGTCGGATATGAGGTGCTCGGACGAATTTTGGCAGATTCAGAAATCCAAAGTCTCGGGCCTTTCTTTTTAGATGCAGGGATACCTGAAGAATATAAACTAGAGGTTGATAACAGAATTATCCGCCAGGCTCTTGACCGCTTTTTAGAAGCGGATTCTGATCTGCTGATTTTTATGAATCAGGATGCCAATCTCCTAATGCTTGATCATGGTGAAAGCTTTCTGGAGCTTCTGAAAGAATATGAAGCAAAGGGAATCGAACTCCATCGGTTTGTGCTTGAAATTACAGAGCACAATTTTGAAGGGGATATTGAGCAGCTCTACCATATGCTTGCCTACTATCGTACATACGGAATTAAAATCGCAGTTGATAACATCGGAAAAGAAAGCAGCAACTTGGACAGAATCGCACTGCTCTCACCAGATCTGTTGAAAATCGATTTGCAGGCGCTAAAAGTATCACAGCCATCACCGTCATATGAGCATGTGCTGTACAGCATATCTTTATTAGCGAGAAAAATCGGTGCGGCGCTGCTGTATGAAGACATTGAGGCGAACTTCCAGCTTCAATACGCTTGGAGAAACGGGGGCCGCTATTTTCAGGGCTATTACTTGGTGTCTCCGTCTGAAACGTTTCTAGAGAGAGATGTATTGAAACAAAGACTTAAAACTGAATTTCATCAATTTATCACACATGAGAAAAAGAAGCTTGAAACCGTCTATGAGCACTCTGAACAGTTTTACAAACGAGTGCATCAGGCTGTGACGTCTTTGCGAAAAAACAATCTATCTTCTGATGATGACTTTATTAAAAAGCTGGCGGAAGAGCTGACAGATTGCAGCTTTAGAATTTACATGTGTGATGAAGAAGGCGATCAGCTGACGGGAAATGTGTTTAAACAAGATGGAGAATGGGTTTACCAGCCGGAATATGCGGAAAAGAACTGGAGCTGGCGACCTTATTTTCTGGAGAACATTATGAGAATGAGAAATCTCAGAAAAGGATTTTTCAGTGATTTGTACAGTGATTTGGAAACAGGTGAAATGATTAGAACGTTTTCGTATCCGATGGATGATCAGATGTATTTATTTATAGACTTGCCTTATTCTTATTTATATGAACAGGATGGACTGATTTAAGCGGCTGAATGGCCGTTTTTTTTATATGAATTGAAAAAAATATCAAAAAACGATTGACATTGATACTGAGAATCATTATCATTTAATTATAGAGAGAAGCTACTCTCTGTTCCCCAACCCCTCTATCAGATCAAGATCCGAAAAAGCTTGGCGCTACCCCCGCCAAGTTTTTTTATTTGCCAAAGCATAAGACAATCTAACGAAACAATAAACCTTACTAGTGGAAAACGTTCTGGGAGGAACAAAAATGTTCTTTCAGCGTGCGAACACCCCGACTCAATGCAGCAGCGGCCGTGCAAGAGTAGGCGACAAATTCGGCAAGAAGTCCACTCTGATCATTACATATTCCAATCGTTTAATTTACGAAGCAAGAACAACATGAAAACCGCTTTGCGATCTCGTATCCAGTATGACTGCTAAGAAGTTTGCCCACGTTGAACTTCTCCAGGAATTTCAAAAAAAATTTGCTGAAATTGCAAAAAAGCTTCTTGATTCTGCGGGCATATGAAAAAAAACATAATTGTGTGCATGACATTCCAAAAAAAGCCTCAAACTAATTAAAAATAGTTTTTTCACATTTTTTCTTTTCTTAAATTCAGCAGTGAAAATGCCATCCTGTACGACTTTATGGTATGATGCTCAATAGAACTTGTATTATAATAAATACTTGTTGATTTGAAGTTGCTTTTTGAAAGGAGTCTTTTTTTAGAATGTCACAATTAATGGGTATCATCACACGGCTGCAAAGTCTGCAAGAAACAGCGGAAGCGGCTAACGAGCCAATGCAGCGTTATTTCGAAGTAAATGGTGAGAAAATATGCAGTGTTAAATATTTCGAAAAAAATCAAACGTTTGAGCTGACGGTTTTCCAAAAAGGTGAAAAACCTAACACATATCCGTTTGATAATATCGACATGGTTTCCATCGAAATCTTTGAACTTCTTCAGTAAGATTCCTGATATAGGGCGAACAAGCTTCCGCTTTTGCAAAAAGTAATCGCAATAAACGATAAGGAACATACTTGTTTCATGGTTGTAAATCCTTGAAAAGGAGTGTCGTCATGGCTGATTCTTTTCTGTTTTATAATCTTTCAGAAGCACAGATGACCTTTCAAGATGTGATGGAACGGCTTAAAGCCTTTGTTCGAAAGGACCCCCGTTCTTCCTATGTGTTATCGATCGGAACCGATTCACAGGTCTACCGCGATTACACAAAGTTTATTACCGCATTGCATTTGCATCGTACAGGCAAGGGAGCTTGGGGCTGTTTGAAAAATCATACAGTCGACAGACCCATACATAGCCTTCGGGAGAAGATTTCGTTAGAAACGGCGTACAGCCAAGAAACGGCCGCTCATATTCTTGATGGGCACTTAATGGATATTACCGATCTGCTCCTGCCCTTTACCGGTGAGGGGGCGGATCTTACCTTTGAGGTTCATTTGGATATTGGGAAAAAAGGGCTTACAAAAGAACTGATCCAAGAAATGACAGGACGTATCACTTCCATGGGGATTGAGGCGAAAATAAAGCCGGATTCATACACTGCCTTCAGCTATGCAAATCGTTTCACAAAATAATTCTGGCTGAAAAGCCAAGGGAAATGTCGAATTATGCGGTTGACGTTTGTTTTCTGATTACTTATTCTAGCGGTAGAGCTGAAAGTAAGTTGTCTTGCTTTCAGAGGTATTCAGTATAAAACAGGGGGCCTGATTGCGAATGAGTCTTATCGGTGAACGATTTACAGAAGAAGAACAAAAACTTCTGCTGAATATCCTGATCAACCATGAATATGCCATCGAGCTTTTAAGCAGTGAAATCAACGATATAGAGACAGGAACCAAAAACGTTGACGGAACCACCTACAAAAAACTTGTAACGCTATACGACCGATTTCGATTTGAAAATTAATGGAGCACCCTATAATTGATACTCGCCCAAAGAGTATCTTTTTTATTGAAAGGAAACTTTTCGACAAATACTGATAAAGTTTATATTATTGTAATATAGGGAATGTATTGTTGATGAAAATGAAAAGGGGTCGAAAACATGATAAGCTTACAATCAGACCAGCTTCTTGAGGCAACAGTCGGACAATTTATGATTGAGGCGGACAAAGTAGCGCACGTTCAAGTCGGCAATAACCTTGAGCACGCATTATTAGTGCTGACAAAAACCGGATACACAGCCATTCCAGTTCTTGATGCTTCCTATCGTTTACATGGTTTAATCGGTACAAATATGATCATGAACAGCATTTTCGGGCTTGAGCGAATTGAATTTGAAAAGCTTGACCAGATTACTGTCGAGGAAGTCATGGTCACCGATATTCCGCGTCTTCATATAAATGATCCAATTATGAAGGGGTTCGGCATGGTCATTAATAACGGATTTGTCTGTGTTGAAAATGATGAGCAGGTGTTTGAAGGAATTTTTACGAGAAGAGTGGTTTTGAAGGAATTGAATAAGCACATACGCTCATTAAACAAGTAGGCTTTACGGCCTATTTTTATTATATTGGCAGAGTAACAAAGAAAGCGCATACATAATTTAAACCAGAATAGGGCTTGAATCAGAAACAAAGATTTTATTAGAATGGGAGATAAGAAAAACTTATTGATCATAAAAAGGAGGACGACATGCAGCTTCAAGAGCTTCATATGCTCGTAGTTTTAGCTGAGGAGTTAAATATGAGAAAGGCGGCGGAACGGCTTTTTGTATCTCAGCCGGCTTTATCTCAGCGCTTACAAACAATTGAAAAGGCGTGGGGCACAAAAATCTTTTTAAGATCCCAAAAAGGATTAACGGTAACGCCGGCCGGTGAGAAAATCATTCAGTTTGCGAATGATGTGACGTTAGAGCAGGAAAGAATAAGAGAAAATATTGATGAGCTTGAAGGTGAAATTCACGGCACATTGAAGCTTGCCGTCGCCTCCATAATCGGCCAGCATTGGCTCCCTAAAGTCCTGAAGACGTATGTGGAAAAGTATCCGAATGCAAAGGTCTCGCTCATTACCGGCTGGAGCAGCGAAATGCTGAAAAGCTTATATGAGGATCAGGTTCATATCGGCATTATAAGAGGCAACCCTGAGTGGAAGGGCCGTAAAGATTACTTAATGACAGATCACCTTTATTTAGTGGACACTGAAATTTCCTGCATCGAAGACATTGCCCATACAGAACGGCCGTTTATCCAATTTAAAAGCGACAGCACTTATTTTCAGGAAATTCAGCACTGGTGGCATCAAAAATTTAAAACGTCTCCAAAACAGACAATATTGGTTGATCAGATTGAAACGTGCAAACAGATGGCGTTGCACGGAATTGGTTATGCCATTTTGCCGTCTGTTACCCTGCAAAACGAAGATAAAGTCAACAAAATGCCTCTGTTAGACACGAAGGAGCAACCAATCGGACGGGATACATGGCTATTAGGCTATGAACCTGCCTTTGAGCTGAAGCAAGTTCAAGCTTTTGTACAAGTGATAAAGGATATGCTGGATCAGGAAAATCCATTTTAAAGACAGCGATATGCTGTCTTTTTTTATTTATATATTGACAATGAAAATCATTATCATTTAAAGTGATACATATGATATTGAAAATCATTATCAATTGATGAGGTGATAACATGGCTAAAGCCTTGATTACATATGCAAGCATGTCAGGAAATACAGAAGACATTGTTGCAATTATAAAAGAAACGCTTCAGGAATATGAGTTGGATATCGATTGTGTCGAGATAGATGATGCGGATGTGTCTGTTCTGACATCCTATGATTATGTGCTGATTGGCACGTATACATGGGGCGACGGCGACCTGCCTTACGAAGCGGAGGATTTTTTTGAAGAGGTCAAACAGCTTCAGCTTAATGGCTTAAAAACAGCCTGCTTCGGATCTGGTGATTATTCATATCCGAAGTTTTGTGAAGCGGTCAATTTGTTCAGTGACATGCTGCAAGAGGCGGGAGCTGCTGTTTACCAGGAAACATTAAAAATCGAACTGGCGCCTGAGACAGATGAAGATGTAGAAAGCTGCCGAGCGTTTGCGAGAGGTTTTCTTGCATGGGCAGATTATATGAACAAGGAAAAAAGCCATGTTTCATAAAGGAGCGACTGCTGTCACGGCGTCGGCATTTTCTGGTTATTTTGTGGCGGTACAAAGAGAAGGCATTTTTCATTATTCCTTGGAGCAGGGCTGGAGAAAGCTTTTTCGTTTGAAAAGCAAAATTCATTGCATCAGTTACATAGGGCCGTACTTATTTGGCGTCGGTGAAAAGGGAACGGTCATTCGCTCGTCTGACGAAGGGAAAACCTGGACGATGTCTAGCTTTCCGACAAATGCAACAGTGTGGGCGATTACCGGGCGAAACGACGGGTTTGTCTGCGCCCACGGCAAGCATTGCATTTATGTATCGGATGATTTTGGGGTTTCGTGGCGTGTAGCCAAGCCTTTTGCGGATTTTGATAACCCGCCTGTTATCCGTTCGTTATGCGTGCACGGCGGCAGTCTTTTCATCGGCACACAAATACACGAATATTTTGGAGGCATTTGGGCTTACGACTTTAAACGTAACACTGTCCAAATCGTTAAGAAAGAAGAAAGCCGGATGACGGCATCCATGCTCGTGTTCAATGAAAATTGGCTGGTGGCGGCGATGGGTTCTGTGAAAGGAAAGCACGGTGCTGTCACTGTTAGGAATATTTTGACTGACGAAGAATTCACCATACAATCCAGCATGATCAGAAAAGAAGAATCATTTCTTGATATTTCAGAGGATGATGGAATCATATATGTTACCACCACGCAAGATGAAAATGGTTATTCGAGAATTTACCAGGCTGATCTCGAAGCCAGGGCGTTAAAATGGTTCGATACCATTAAAGGGCATGGGTGGAGAGTGGCCAATCAGAAAGAGAATTTCTTTTGTGCAGGCTTGTATGAATGTAAATTTGTCCAACCGTACGAAGTTTCAGCAATGATTCATTAGAGGAGGAAAATAGAATTGGGGAAGATATTGCTCGTTTATGCAACAATGTCAGGCAACACTGAAGCAATGGCTGATTTGATTGAAAAGGGGCTTCAGGAGGCGGAAGCGGAAGCAGACCGTTTCGAAGCGATGGATATTGATGATGCACAGCTGTTTAACGACTATGATCATATCATTATGGGAACCTATACGTGGGGTGACGGAGATCTGCCTGATGAATTTTTAGACCTTGCTGAAGACATGGATGAGATTGATTTCTCCGGCAAAACATGCGCTGTATTCGGTTCCGGTGATACAGCATATGAATTTTTCTGCGGAGCGGTTGATACGCTTGAAGCAAAAATAAAAGAACGCGGAGGCGAAATTGTTCTGCCTTCGGTAAAAATCGAAAATAATCCAGAAGGTGAAGAAGAGGAAGAATTAATGGAGTTCGGGAGACAATTCGCAAAGAAAAGCGGATGCGCTGTCTGATCACCCAATGGGAACTGCTAAAGCGGCTGTTCCTTTTTTTCTTGTCTTTGTATCTTTCCTTTGATACAGTAATGAGGTAGAAAATCAGGAGGAGGACTTTACATATGAAAATGATGGACGCAAATGAAATTATTTCATTTATTCAAAATAGTACAAAATCTACACCTGTAAAGGTTTACGTGAAAGGTGAGCTGGAAGGAATCAATTTCGGCGAATCTGCGAAAGCTTTTATCAACGGAAACACTGGTGTCGTTTTCGGTGAATGGAGCGAAATCCAAACAGCAATTGAAGAAAATCAAAGCAAAATCGAAGACTATGTGGTTGAAAATGACCGCCGCAATTCTGCGATTCCAACGCTTGATCTTAAAAATATCAAAGCGCGTATCGAGCCGGGCGCGATCATCCGCGACCAAGTTGAAATCGGTGATAACGCAGTCATCATGATGGGTGCTTCTATCAATATCGGCTCAGTCATCGGCGAAGGTACAATGATTGATATGAACGTTGTACTGGGCGGACGAGCTACTGTTGGTAAAAACTGCCATATCGGCGCGGGTTCTGTACTTGCGGGCGTTATTGAGCCGCCATCCGCTAAACCGGTTGTCATTGAAGACGACGTTGTGATCGGCGCAAATGCCGTTGTGCTTGAAGGCGTAACAGTAGGTAAAGGAGCCGTTGTTGCTGCGGGAGCGATCGTAGTAAACGATGTTGAGCCATACACTGTTGTTGCAGGAACACCTGCTAAAAAAATCAAAGACATTGATGAGAAAACAAAAGGCAAAACTGAAATCAAGCAGGAATTACGCCAGCTGTAAGGAATGATTTGATAAAAAGGGCGTGGATAATATATCCACGCCTTATTCGTATAGGCAGGAGGAATGAAAATGAAGAAAGAGGAGCTCATCGCAATCCGCAGAGATCTGCACCGTATACCGGAGCTTGGATTTCAGGAGTTCAAAACCCAACAGTATTTATTAAATGTCTTGGAACAGTACCCGCAAGACAGAATTGAAATTGAGAAATGGCGAACAGGGCTTTTTGTAAAGGTGAACGGGACTGCGCCGGAAAAAATGCTGGCGTACAGAGCGGATATCGACGCACTTTCTATTGAAGAGCAGACCGGTCTTCCATTCGCATCAGAGCATCACGGAAACATGCACGCCTGCGGACACGATTTGCATATGACGATTGCACTCGGCATTATTGACCATTTTGTTCACCACCCGGTCAAACATGATTTGCTTTTTCTGTTCCAGCCCGCAGAGGAAGGGCCTGGCGGTGCAGAACCAATGCTCGAGAGCGATGTATTAAAAAAGTGGCAGCCTGATTTCATCACTGCGCTGCATATTGCTCCAGAGCTGCCTGTAGGCACCATCTCGACAAAAAGCGGTCTCCTTTTTGCGAATACATCAGAGCTTGTCATCGATCTGGAAGGAAAAGGGGGACATGCAGCCTATCCGCATTTGGCTGAGGACATGGTTGTAGCAGCAAGCACACTTGTCACCCAGCTGCAAACGATCATCTCTAGAAACACAGATCCGCTGGACAGTGCCGTCATTACAGTTGGTACCATTACCGGCGGTTCAGCGCAAAATATCATCGCGCAAACAGCTCACCTGGAAGGCACGATCCGTACGCTTTCTGAAGAATCGATGAAGCAGGTAAAGGAACGGATTGAAGATTTGGTAAAAGGAATCGAAATTGGGTTCCGCTGCAAAGGAAAAGTGACATATCCGTCTGTGTATCACCAAGTTTACAATACGAGCGGACTGACAGAAGAATTTATGTCTTTCGTTGCTGAACATCAACTGGCAACAGTAATTGAAGCAAAAGAAGCAATGACTGGAGAGGATTTTGGCTACATGCTGAAAAAATATCCTGGCTTCATGTTCTGGCTCGGCGCTAATTCTGAACACGGGCTTCATCACGCAAAGCTGAATCCTGATGAAAATGCGATAGAAACAGCGGTTAACGTCATGACAGGTTATTTTTCTGTTTATGCCAATTAAGTACAAATGAAAGAATAAAATTCCATAAAATGAGCACTCTAGTAAACGGAGGTGTTCAATATGGCTAAAAAAATAGGAATTGAACAATCGTTATCAGATGTAGAAGCTGCATTAAAAGAAAAAGGATATGACGTTGTAATGATGAAAAGCCCTGCCGATGCAAAAGGCTGTGACTGCTGTGTCGTAACAGGTCTTGATAATAATGTGCAAGGGATAGCCGATACGGTAACACAAGCACCTGTCATTACAGCTTCCGGGATGACTGCTGAAGAAATTTGCAGCGAAGTTGAAAGCAGAATTCAGTAAAATAAAAACCGAAGCAAAGAGCTTCGGTTCTTTTTATTTATTCTGTTTCTTTAGGAAAAGCGCGGTCAAGCGCGTTTTTTATTTCTTTTCTCAGCACTCGCTCGACCCGCCACTGTTCCATATTTTCTGTTTTGGCAATGATTCTGATCACAATTTCAGAAGTTCCCAGTTCTTGAATTCCGATGACATTGGGGCCTTCTTTTATTTGCGGGAGAGCGGCTGCCGTTTCATCACATACTTGCTGTAAAATGTGGATCATTTCATCAATGTTTCTTTCAGTCGGCACTTTAATATCAACCAGAGCCTGCATTGTTCCCCGAGAATGATTGCTCACGTTTGTAATGTTTCTGTTTGGGATGTAATGCAGTGTTCCGTCAAAGCTGCGGACTTGAGTTGTTCTTAAGCCAACCTGCTCGACAATTCCGTTAAAGGTGGAAACGGTAATATAATCTCCGACATCCAATTGTTTTTCAAGCAGAATAAAAAAACCTGTCACGATGTCGCTGACAAGCCCTTGGGCGCCAAATCCGACAGCCAGTCCGACAATTCCTGCTCCTGCTAAAAGGGCGCTTGGATCGTAATGAAACAGATCCAGAACCATGACGAAGAATATAAAAATCAGTATGTAAGCAAATATGTTAAGAGTCAGGCTTCGGAGCGTATGTGCACGTCCGATAGACAAGCTGTTCTGCTCCTCGAATTTTGCAAACAGATGTTTAATGATTTTCATGCCTAATGATCGGACGATAAAATAGAGCAATATCATAATGACGAGTTTAATGAGCAGAACACCTGCATTTGTAATCAGTCCCGCCCAATCGTATTGTTTAATAAAATCCATGTTGGTGCTCCTTTTCTGAATTGATTGCTGCACGTTGAGATTTGTTACCCTATACATGAACATGTTAAACGTTTTATTTGAAAATGTCGAAGCCAAAGACATGCAAGATTTGTTAAAAATTGACTCGGGAAATCTCCTCCTATATAATGGGCATTGTGATGTTGTTAACGTAATATGGATAAAAATCCTTTATTTTCATGTGAATCCGGCTTTTAAGCCAAACTATAAATTGGAGGGATACATATGGCGGAACGTATGGTAGGTAAACAAGCTCCTCGTTTTGAAATGGAAGCAGTCCTTGCAAGTAAAGAATTTGGCAAAGTAAGTCTTGAGGAAAACATGAAAAAAGACAAATGGACAGTGCTGTTCTTCTATCCAATGGATTTCACTTTTGTTTGTCCGACAGAAATTACAGCAATGTCTGACCGCTATGACGAATTCGAAGATCTTGATGCAGAAGTAATCGGGGTTTCTACTGATACAATCCATACTCATTTGGCGTGGATTAATACAGACCGAAAAGAAAACGGCCTTGGCCAGCTGAAATATCCGCTTGCTGCTGATACAAACCACGAGGTATCCCGTGAATATGGCGTATTAATCGAAGAAGAAGGTGTGGCCTTGCGGGGATTGTTTATTATCAATCCTGAAGGCGAGCTCCAATATCAAACGGTTTTCCATAATAACATTGGCCGTGATGTTGATGAAACGCTTCGTGTTCTTCAAGCGCTGCAAACTGGCGGACTCTGCCCGGCCAACTGGAAACCAGGCCAAAAAACACTTTAATTCTTTCTAAGAACGAAAAAGGGTCTAACATATTCGTTAGGCCTTTCTGTTTAATAGGAGGGAAAAGCAATGAAATTACGTCAGCCAATGCCTGAATTAACAGGGGAAAAAGCTTGGTTCAATGGTGAAGTAACGAGAGAGCAATTGATCGGGGAAAAGCCGACGCTTATTCATTTCTGGTCCATCAGCTGTCATCTGTGCAAAGAAGTGATGCCGCAAGTGAATGATTTTCGTGATAAATATCAAGATAAACTGAACGTTGTAGCTGTGCATATGCCTCGTTCCGAAGATGACCTTGATCTCGAAAAAATTAAAGATGTAGCTGCTGAACACGACATTACTCAGCCGATTTTTGTCGACAGTGATCATGCTTTAACCGATGCATTTGAAAATGAATATGTGCCTGCATACTATGTGTTTGATCAAACAGGACAGCTCCGTCACTTCCAAGCCGGAGGGAGCGGCATGAAAATGCTTGAAAAACGTGTGAATCGCGTTCTAGCTGAAACAGAACAGGCATCTGAATAGTTCTTCATAAAAACCTGATCTCTTCAGGTTTTTTTATTTGTGCAAGAAAGTAATCGGAGAAGTGTAAGAAGCTTATTTTTCCAAATTTGGGCATAAGAAATGGTGATTTGTTTGATTGATACGCTAAAAAAACTGCTAATTTTTTATGTTTTTCCTCAATTTTAGATAAATTTCATATCCCATAACTCGAAAATTGTAGATATTACACTAAATTTCATTAAAGAAGTAAGTAAAATATATATTTTCAACATTATACCAATTGAATTTGAAAGACCCTCGATCCCTTGTGAATAAAGGACTCTTTTGAAAAATAAAACATTTTCAGAAAATAAGGAATTTTTCATAGAGTAAATATAATAGTAAAATGCTAAAATAATAGTTGATAAAATTACTTTTGTAATCTAATATCTTAATTAAAGATGTTAATTTTGATAGGGGGTACATTGAGGAATGTTTAATGAAAGAGAAGCTTTGCGCTTACGATTAGAACAATTAAATGAAGCTGAAGTGAAAGTCATTCGTGAATATCAAATCGAACGTGATAAAATATACGCAAAATTAAGAGAGCTGGACAGAAATGGAAGCCCTTCCGAAGTCAAAAAGGATTTCCGTTCTGAACGAAAAACTGACTCTCTGCCGGTTCTTGCTGAGCTTGCGGCTCAGGAAATCAGAAGCTATCAGCCGCAATCACAACAGCAGTCTGTACAGCCTCAGCTTCAATCTATTTCCTCTCTTCCTGCCGGTATACCTGACGGAACAACACGAAGAAGAAGAGGAACGGCAAGACCGGGATCGAAAGCAGCTAAGCTGCGTGAAGCTGCCATTAAAACATTAAAACGCCACAACGCGGCGATTAAGAGCTCCGAGCTTCAAAAAGAGATTGAAAAAGAAAGCGGTCTTGAAATCCCTAATATGACAACGTTTATGCAAAGCTTAATTAAAATGTACCCGGAAGTGAAAAAACCGTATCGCGGCCAGTACATTTTAGAAGGTGAAATCGAATCAGCTGAATCTGCAGAATCAGCAAATGAATAAACATACAGAAAAACTGCTTGGCGTAGTGCTCAAGCAGTTTTTTATTGAGTTTTTTTCTGTGAAGGTTTGTTTTCTTTTTCAAGATTGAGCTTATATACCCACTTTTGATAAGGTTTTTCCTCAGCGGCTCTGTTTTTCAGCTCTTCGATTGTATGAGTCATGGACTGGTCTGATGATTGGGCGCGAACGAGCTGTTTTTGAAGTGCATGTATCTGTTTGGTGACATCTTCAAGTATGGTTTCTACATGATTTGGCTGCGCGTAGACCGCTGGAGCTTCTTCTTCCGTTTTTTCTGTTTGTTTCGTGCCGCCATCAATATCGGCAAAATGAGAAGCAATCCAGGCATCACTTTCATCAAGCTGCCGTTTATACGATATAATAGTTTCGTGAAATAATTTTTCTTTCGTTTTTTCTATTTCGAGCAGCCTTTCTTTCGTTTCTATGATTCGGTCTTTCATATGATCAACTTCTATTTTGATATGTTTTAGCTGATATTCTTTTTCTACCATTTGCTCTTTTAGACGGCCGTTTTCGGCTTTTATCATTTCGGTTTGCTGTTTTGCTTGAAGCAGTGCGTTCTGTTTCTGCTCAATAGAGGCCTGAAGATGGCTGATCCGTTGATGCAGATGTTTATTTTCTTCTTCAATTTTAATTTTAGCGATATGAAGTTTATGTTTTTCTTGGATTTCGGCTTTGCGTTTGTAGGTTTCAGCAGAAAGTAGCTCCTGCAAAGCAACGATTTTATCAAGCAGTTCAGCTCTTATTTGGTGCAGGGTATGGCTGGTATGGGAGGCGTGTTGTTCTTTCGTTGACATTTGTGTTAATTCGGCAGACAGCTGCTGAAGTTTTTCTTTCATATCGTTATTTTCTTTGAGCAGTTTGTTATTTTTCTGATGGAAGTAGCTTGCTTCAAGTTCGGCAATCAGCTTATGGCACCTTGAAAGCTCTGATTTTAAGTAAAGGTTCTCCTGAGACACGTCGTGGAAAAAAGGACCTGATCTTTTCATTCGAACCATCTCCCTCATGATGTTAACACTACAATATGCAAATACTGAACAGCTATTCCTCTTTAATAAACAGACAAGCAGTGGCGTCGGGGCTTTGCTTTTGCTATGCTTTTAACGAACTAGAGGTGAGATGACATGGAGCATATAAACGTACTGCTGGCAGGGGGAGCCTCACGGCGCTTCGGAGAACCGAAGGCGTTTGTGAAATGGAGGGGCAGGATGTTTTACGAATGGGCCAAAAGGGCGCTTGGAGAACATACGGTTATCATCAGCCGTCCTGAGTTTATTGATAGATTTCAAGAAAACGGTGAAAATGAAGTGTATCAAGATGCTGAGCCTTTTCAAGGCATGGGGCCATTGGCTGGTATATATACCGCTTTTAAAAAGACAAACGGTGATCTTTATACCGTTCTTTCCTGTGACACGCCGCTGATACAAAGAAGGACGATGCTGGAGCTCGAGCGTTTGATGACTGCCGGTACAGACGCGGTTGTCCCGATTTCAGACGGACGGGAGCAGCCATTGATTGCAATGTACCATAAAAGAATCATGCCCATTCTATATGATCAGCTTTCTGAGAAGAGATTAAGAATTTCAGATTTGTTAGATCGAATTTCGGTTTGTTACGTACACGCTGAAGAAATTGGGGCAAATCCGGCTGAGTTTATCAACATTAATACACGTGAGGATTTTAACTGTTTGGAAGAAAAAACGGATTCCTTCAGGTGGGACTGATGGGGCAAAAACATGTTAAGATGACATAAAAGATAAGGAGAACAGGTTTGATGGAGGAGCGTTATTCACGGCAAATCAGATTTAAACAAATAGGGGAAAAGGGCCAGAAAAGACTGGGAGACAGCCATGTCCTGGTTGTCGGAGCGGGGGCGCTTGGCACTGCAGGAGCTGAAGGGCTTGCGAGAGCGGGAGTCGGCACCATTACCATTATTGACCGTGACTATGTGGAGTGGAGCAATCTGCAGAGGCAGCAGCTTTATACAGAAAGCGATGCCAAGCTCCGCATGCCGAAAGCCATGGCTGCCAAGGAGCATCTATCAGTGATTAACAGCGGAATACATATTGAGGCCCATGTTGCCGAAGGAACGGCCGAAACGCTTGAGCCGCTGATTGAAAAAGCAGATGTCGTGATCGACGCGACAGATAATTTTGAAACCCGCATGCTGATAAACGATCTTGCCCAGAAAACAAAGACACCGTGGGTCTATGGCGCTTGTGTAAGCAGCCAAGGGATGTTCATGACGATTATTCCGGGAGAAACCCCTTGTCTGTCTTGTTTGTTTGAGCAAATTCCTGTCGGCGGGGCGACGTGTGATACGGCTGGCATCATTCCGCCAGCTGTGCATATCGTGTCTGCCTATCAGCAGGCTGAGGCATTAAAGCTGTTAACAGGCCAAACAGACGCGGTACAGCGAGGTTTTGTGACATTCGATGTCTGGAACAACTCGCATATGAAGATTAACGTTAATCATGTACGCCGTGAGGATTGCCCGTCTTGCGGAACACATGCGGTTTATCCTTATCTCCAAGACTGGAACACACCAAAAGCCGCTGTACTGTGCGGCCGTGATACAGTTCAGATAAGGTCGGAGTCATTAAAAAGAATTCCGAAACAGGAGCTCATCAAGCGGCTGAAAACAATTGGCAAGGTCGAGGCCAATGCGTTTTTGCTGCATATTTTTTACGAGGATTTCAGAATTGTCATATTCAATGACGGACGTGCACTGGTGCATGGAACAAATGATGTGAAAGAAGCCAATTCCGTGTTGGCAAGAGTAATTGGATTGTAACAACAGGAGGGGTCAGAATGCTGGAGAAAAGAACACCGATACCGGTAGACGAGGCAGTTCGGCGTGTCTGCCATTTTCAAAAACAAGGGGAAACAGAATGGGTGGCGCTTGAAGACAGCCTTCATCGATTTTTAGCTGAAGACGTAACAGCAGATCACCACGTACCCGCATTTGACCGTTCACCATACGACGGTTTTGCCGTCAGAGCGTGCGATACGGCTGAAGCTTCACGTGAGAACCCGGTTAGGTTTGAAGTCATTGACCATATCGGAGCGGGGGCTGTATCTGAAAAAGAACTTGGCCCGTTTGAGGCCGTGCGGATTATGACTGGCGCGCAAATCCCTGAAGGGGCTGATGCTGTCGTCATGATTGAGCTGACTCAACCCTTTGAGGAGAATGGGAAGGCGTTTATGTCTTTAAAACGCCGTTTTCAGCCAGGGGATAATATTTCAAAAACAGGTGAAGACGCTCAAAAAGGGAGTGTTTTATTGAGAAAGGGTACCCGAGTGACACCAGGAGTGACTGCGCTTTTGGCAACGTTCGGATACGCATCTGTGCCTGTCGTGAGAAAGCCTGTTGTCGGGATTATCGCAACCGGTACCGAATTGCTGAATGTCAGTGATCCGCTGGAGCCGGGGAAAATCCGCAACAGCAATGCCAGTATGGTGTATGCGCAAGTAATAGAAGCAGGCGCATCACCGCTTTATTTAGGGAAAATTTCTGATGATCTGGATAAAAGCTTTGCCGCGGTCAAAGAAGCGATGAAAAAGGTTGATTTTCTGATTACAACTGGCGGTGTGTCGGTTGGTGATTTTGACTTTTTGCCTGCGATCTATGAAAAACTCGGAGCGGACGTGCTCTTTAATAAAGTTGCCATGCGACCGGGCAGCGTGACGACGGTGGCGCATGCAAACGATATGCTGCTGTTTGGCCTGTCGGGTAATCCGTCGGCATGCTATGTCGGCTTTGAACTGTTTGTCAAACCGATGATCCAGACATGGCTTCTCAATGAAAAACCTCATTCGATTTGTGCGGAAGCTGTTTTGACTAAGGATTTTCCAAAGCCGAACCCCTTTACCCGATTTGTTCGTGCTTTCGTATATCATCAGGAAGGAAAGCTGTTGGCGGAACCCGTCGGATTAGATAAGTCCAGCTCCGTCACGTCACTTGCAGAAGCAAATGCGTTTATTATCCTGCCGGGCGGCACGAGAGGATATGAATCAGGCAGAACGGTTCAAGTGCTGCTCATCAGAGAAGAGAATGGAAGTGAATGGCCTTGGTCCGTCCTTTCCCGATCGTCCAAGTTGTAGGATTTCAAAACAGCGGGAAAACAACGTTTATCGAGCGCATCCTTGAAAAAGCCTTTGAACAGGGGCTCAATTTAGGCTGCCTGAAGCACCACGGTCACGGCGGTGAACCGCAAACGTTCACTGAAGGAAAAGACACTGACCGTTATCGAGCGGCAGGTGCTGATGTGACAGCAGTAGAAGGTGCTGGTGTGTTACAGCTGACCGCTCGCCGCAATTGGGATTTGCCGCGGCTGATTGAGTTATATCGGTTTCTAGAAACAGACTGCCTTCTGATTGAAGGCTTTAAAAAAGCCCCTTATCCTAAAGTGGTTATACTAAGCAAAGAGGAAGATCTAGAAGCGCTGCAGGCAGTAAATACAATCGCCATCATCTATAGAAAAAAAGAGCATATGATAGAGCATCAGGGATTACCCGTTTTTCATGCGGATGATCCGGTTGCCGTGGATTTTGTGCTTTCACAGCTGAAGGGGGAATCTGCATAATGGAACGGTTTGAGATCACGAAAACACCCATTATTACTGAAGACATTATCAAAAAAGTGGAGAAACGGGAAGCAGGGGCAATTACGACATTTATTGGCACGGTTCGGGAATGGACAAACGGAAAAAGAACGGTTCGGCTGGAATATGAGGCATATGAACCGATGGCCGTACAAATGCTGGCTCAAATCGGCGCTGAAATCGAAGAAAAATGGGAAGGTGCTTCAGCTGCGATCACGCACCGTATAGGTGTGCTGGATATCGGTGAAGCAGCGGTAGTGATCGCTGTATCATCTCCCCATCGAAAAGCTGCTTATGAAGCCAATGAGTATGCGATCGAACGAATTAAACAGATTGTGCCGATTTGGAAAAAAGAAATTTGGGAAGACGGTGAGCAATGGATCGGCGATCAGCTTGAAACAACAGCTTATCCGAACGGAAAACCAGATCTAAGCGGGGGAGAGCAGCATGATTAAAATTCTTTTATTTGCAGGGCTTGCTGAACAGGCTGGCAAACAAGCATTGGAAATAGATATGGAACAAGCAACTACAGACGAAATAAAAGCGAATCTAAAAGAACAATACGGCCTTGCATCCATTGATACAGCTATGATTGCTGTTAACGAAAGCTATGTAAAGGAAAATACTTCTGTATCTTCAGGTGACACGGTAGCCATCATTCCGCCGGTCAGCGGAGGATGAAAACCGGACGGCACTCAGCCGTCCGGTTTTTTTGTGCTTCATTCGCATATCCCCAAGTACTCCCAGCATACAATGATTTTCTGTAAGCGTTTATTTTACATAAGGGACTCCCTATAAAGTAAGAGACTCACTCCAACATTAGACTGAATTTTTGAAAAACAATAGAAATTTATTTCGGGTATCGATATAGTAAAGAAGATATAAACGAGAAAGGTGCTGGATATGGAGACATTTAAAAGATTAAAAATGTTTTATTGGCCGTACAGAAAGGTGTTTATGTGGTCGCTTCTCGCCATGCTTTTGATGACTGCGATTACTGTCGTTTATCCGATTATCCTGCAAATTACGATTGATGAAATCGTGCTGGGGAGACAGTATCAGCTTGCAGCATGGGTCAGTTTAGGATTTATTGCGGTAATGGCCCTGAAAGGAACCGCCACTTTTTTTCACCAATATTTAGGTGATATGTTCGGGATCAAATCCGTTTATCGGCTGAGAAATGGCCTCTATGAAAAACTGCAGCGGCTTTCTTTTTCTTATTATGATAACGCGAAAACAGGTGATTTGATGTCCAGGCTGACAGCTGATGTTGAAGGGCTTCGTTTTTTCTTATCATACGGTCTCGCTGAGCTCATTCGATTCGTCCTGTTGGTCGCCATCAGCCTGTCGGTCATGTTTTACTATTCTGTTCCACTTACGCTTGTAACAATAGCTGTTCTGCCATTTCTCGCTGTTGCTGTATATCAGTTTGACAAAAGGGTCCATCCGGCCTTTAGAGGCATCCGCAAATCGTTTGCAACACTCAATACAAAAGTTCAGGAAAATATCAGCGGCATCAATACGGTGAAATCTCTTTCCAGAGAAGATTTTCAGATCAGCACTTTTAATAAGGCTAATGCGGAATACAGGGCACAGTATTTACAAACATCATCCATTTGGTCTGCGTATTTCCCTTTAATGGAGTTCATCGGTAATATTTGTATTGTAGCTCTCCTCTCATATGGCGGCTACTTGGTCATGCAAAATCAGCTTAATCCCGGCGAGCTTGTCGCTTTTTTCAGCCTCGTGAATTATATGATGTGGCCGATTATGAACTTAGGTTTTGTAATCAATATGTTCTCTCAAGCAAAAGCGTCAGGTGAACGCCTGCTGGAAATTCTGGAAAAAGAAGAAGACATCACAGACCATGCTCATGTTTCGCATAAACAAAAATTAACCGGCAATGTCCATTTCGAAAATGTTTCTCTTGCATACGGAAAAGAACAAACAAACGCGCTGCGCAATGTAAGCTTTGAGGCAAACAGCGGGAAGGTAATCGGCCTATTGGGCCCGACAGGTTCAGGCAAAAGCTCAGTTACACAGCTCCTCACCAGATTTTACAGCCCTGTTGGCGGAATGATTACCATTGATCACAAGCCCCTCACAGATTATTCATTAAAAACCCTTCGCTCCAATATCGGGGTCGTACTTCAAGAATCTTTTCTGTTTTCATCTACGATTCGAGCAAACATTTCGTACGGGAGGCCGGATGCCTCAATGGAAGACATCATCGAAGCCGCAAAAAGGGCGCAGGCTCACGACTTTATTATGGAGCTTCCTGACGGATATGACACCATGCTGGGAGAGAGGGGAATGGGGCTTTCCGGCGGACAGAAACAGCGTATTGCCATTGCGAGAGCCATTTGCTTGAACCCGAGCATTTTAATATTGGACGACGCCACAAGTGCAGTAGATATGCAAACGGAGCACAGCATACAGCTTGCCTTAAAAGAAGTCATGAAAAACCGCACAACCTTTATCATCGCTCACCGCATTTCTTCACTGAAACACGCCGATGAAATTCTCGTTTTTGATAAGGGGCGCATTTGTGAAAGGGGAACACATCAAGAGCTTCTTGAAAAAGGCGGCTATTATAAAAAGATTTACGATTTGCAATACCGTGATGTCAAATTGATCAATGAGCCGCATCAGGTCGGATAGGGAGGGCCATATGAAACAAGCAAAAAAACAGGGGATTTTGGAGCGTTTCTATTATTCTTCAGATGAAATCATTGAAAAGCCGTTTAACTGGGCTCAAATGTGGCGGCTGCTGAGCTATGTCAAACCATATCGAAAAACAATTTTGCCGCTTTCCTTTCTCACCGTATTGATTGGGACTGCTGTAAAGCTTGTGATTCCTATTCTGATCGGCGTTTATGTTCTCGATCAAGCCATTACAGCGAGAAACTCGGGGCTGCTGATCCAGCTCATTTTCATCATTAGCGGTTTATATGTCCTCAATTATGCCGCCAATGTGTTAAGAATCAGGTGGATGAATCAGCTTGGCCAGCATGTGATATACGATTTGCGGCAGCATTTATTTACCCATGTGCAGCGCTTATCCCACCGATTTTTTGATCAGCGGTCGGCCGGGTCGATCTTGGTCAGGGTTATGAATGATATTAACTCTCTTCAGGAGCTCTTTACAAGCGGAGTCATCAACTTATTGACGGACTTGCTGCTTTTGGCCGGCGTTATTATCATTTTGTTTACGCTGAGTCCTGAGCTGACTATCGCCATCATGGTGACACTGCCGATTATGTTTTTTATTTCAACAAGTCTAAGGAAAAAAATACGCCGCTCGTGGCAATCGGTGCGTCTAAAGCAATCGAAGCTAAACTCTCATTTGAATGAAAGCATTCAGGGCATCCGTGTCACACAGGCATTTACGCAGGAAGAAGAAAACATGGCGTATTTTGACGGCGTTAATCAGGAGAACTATCAATCTTGGCAGGAAGCAACAAGAAAAAATGCCATGTTCCGTCCTCTGGTAGAAATGACGAATGCGATTGGAACAGCTGTCTTAATTTGGTATGGCGCCACACTCATCATGAATGAAACCATCACGATTGGCGTCTTCGTTTCTTTTGCCTTCTATCTGGGCATGTTTTGGGAACCTATTTCGAGACTGGGCCAGGTCTACAACCAGCTGTTAATGGGGATGGCATCATCAGAGCGGATTTTTGAGTTTCTGGACGAACAGCCAAATGTCAAGGAGAAGCCGGATGCCATTCATAAGAAAACGATAAATGGAGAGATCAGCTTTGAAGAGGTTGAATTTTCCTATGATGAAAAACGAAAAGCCCTTCACGCTGTTTCCTTCTCTATCCCGGCGGGCTCGACGCTTGCGCTTGTCGGGCATACGGGAAGCGGGAAAACGACGATCGCCAACTTAATCAGCCGTTTTTATGATGCCACGGGAGGCGCGATTAAAATAGACGGTATTCCGATTCAGGATCTTTCTCTTGCCAGTTTGCGCTCTCAGATTAGCATTGTGCTGCAAGATACATTTATTTTCTCCGGGACCATCATGGAAAATATTCGTTTTGGACGGCCGGGTGCTTCAGAAGAAGAGGTGATGAAAGCTGCCCAAGCGGTCGGAGCGGATGAGTTTATATCTGGTTTAGCAGAAGGATACAAAACAGAGGTGGAGGAAAGGGGCAGCGTACTGTCTGCCGGACAGCGCCAGCTCATTTCCTTTGCAAGAGCATTGCTTGCCGATCCGGCTATTATCATCCTCGACGAAGCAACGGCAAGTATTGATACAGAGACGGAGGTGAAAATTCAGCAAGCTTTGAAAACGTTGCTGAAAGGGCGTACAGCAGTGATGATCGCCCACAGATTGTCCACGATCCGCGACGCCGACCGCATCATTGTTCTTGATCACGGCAGGAAAATGGAAGAAGGAAACCATGAGCAGCTGCTCGCTAAAGGAGGCATCTATGCCGGGCTTGTGAAAGCGCAATACAGTACAGCGATAGAATAAGAGCAAAAGCCTTCAGTTATACTGCAGGCTTTTCGAATTTTATTAGAAAAACATGAAACTTTTTGATACTTCTCCCGTATGATCTGTTAGATATTCTCAAGGAGGTTTTGAAATGGAAACAAATGTAGAAAAAAACAGCGGAATGGTGACTGAAAAGCCGTCACTTTTCGGAGTGATCACAAGCCCTGCCGTTCAGTTTGAAAGAATAAGAGAAAGGCCGGTTGTATGGGGGCCGCTTTTGATTGTTGCAGTGATTATCATCGTTGGCGCGGTGCTGCAATCGCTCGGTACGGATTATAGTGAACTTCTGAAAAGCGGGGACACTCAAGGGTTATCAGCTGAACAAATTGAAACAGTCGCAACCATAACCAAATTTGGAGGAATGGCAGGCGCTATTTTCGGCGGTATCGCAGCGTTATTTATTGCCCCTCTTATTTATTGGCTCTGTGTGAAAATATCAGGCGGGGTTACGTCATACAAAAAAATGCTTTCTCTCGGTCTATTTGTCTCTTTGATTAGCAGCCTAGGATTATTGATTAATGGAATCGTTGCTTTTACAACTGATGCGAGCTCTCTTTACAGTATGACGTCATTGGCAGGAATTATCCCGTCTGACGGAGCTCTCGCCAGTGTGTTGAACACCTTTGAGATATTCAGCATATGGAGCTATGTATTATTAGCAATCGGACTTCACAAAACAGGCGGCATCTCAAAAAAAGCAGGATGGATTTCAGTCATTGTTCTTTTCGGGATTTTGGTCGCATTTTCGTTCTTTTCAGGTTTAATCAATTCTGTGGCGGGTGCATAAACTCATGAAAAAAGTTTGGATCGGAATTGGAATCGCCGCTTTAGTCGCTCTTTTTGTTGGAATTAATATATACCGGTCTGCCGCTCCGACAAGCGGCAGCGCCGGCCAGAAGATACAGACGGGAAGCCTCGAAGAAAAAGAAATCTCGTCAACGGTTATGGTTCCTGGCACACTTAAATTTTCAAATGAACAGTATGTGTTCTATGAAGCGGATAAAGGGACATTAGAAGACATTAAAGTGAAGGAAGGCGATAAAGTTAAAAAGGACACGCCTTTAGTCACCTATACAAATGAGCAGCTGAGCTTGGAAAAAGAACAGAACCAGTTAACGGCTGAATCGAATCAGCTTCAAATTGACCAAATTCAAGAAAAGATAAAAGCGTTAGACAATAAAGAAAAAGAACTGGCAAAACAGGTTGGAAAGAAAGAAGCAGAAAAACAAATTGAATCTGAACGGACGGAGCTTCAAATGCAGGAAAAAACAGCTGAGATCGAATTAAAACAAACCGAGCTTCAGCGGCAGTCACTTGCCAGTCGGGTATCAGATCTTGAAGTGAAAAGCGAAATCGAAGGCACTGTTATTTCTGTCAACCAAGAAGCGGCATCCAAAAAATCAGATATTCAAGAGCCTGTCATACATATCGGCAACCCAAAAGACCTTGTCGTCTCAGGGAAATTGTCTGAATACGATACACTGAAAGTCAAAAAAGGCCAGAAGGTCACACTCACTTCAGATGTTATCCAGGATAAAACATGGAAAGGCACAGTTTCCGCTGTCGGACTTGTTCCGGATCAGCAGGAAAGCACTGCGGCACAAGGAACAGAACAAGCAGTCCAATACCCCCTTCAAGTGAAAATAAAAGGGAAGCTTCCAGAAGGAAAGCCAGGCTTTAAATTCATCATGAATATTGAAACAGATAAGCGGAAAGCAAATACGCTTCCTTCAAAGGCAGTTAAAAAAGAAGATGATCAATATTATGTGTATACAGTAAAAGACGGAAAAGCAAAACGAGTTGATGTCAAAATCGGTGAAGTAACAGATGATCTGACAGAAATTAAAGAAGGAATTTCTCAAGATGATCAAGTCATTTTGAATCCTTCTGATCAGGTGACCGATGGAACGGAAGTGAAAGCATAAATGATTCAGCTTTCTAATGTGCGAAAAAGCTATCAGATCGGCAGGGAAACGTTTGATGTTCTCCATTCTATTCATTTGGACATCCATCAAGGGGAATATGTCTCAATTATGGGGCCGTCAGGATCAGGGAAATCGACGATCATGAATATTATCGGCTGCCTTGACCGGCCGACTTCCGGTACGTATAAATTAGACGGCGAAGATATTTCTTCATATAAAGATAAAGAATTGGCGGCAGTCCGTAACCGGTCCATCGGTTTTGTATTTCAGCAATTTCAGCTTCTTCCGCGGCTGAATGCCAAAAAAAACGTCGAGCTGCCGATGATTTATTCCGGGATAGGCAAAAAAGAACGTCAAGAGCGGGCTGAGAGAGCGTTGGAAAAAGTCGGGTTAGCTGATCGAATGCTCCACATGCCCAATGAGCTGTCTGGCGGGCAGAAGCAGCGGGTGGCGATTGCGAGGGCGATCGTGAATGAGCCAAAATTGATTTTAGCTGATGAACCGACCGGCGCGCTTGATACGAAAACAAGCGCGGCGATTATGGATCAATTTACAGCATTAAATGCCGAGGGGACGACAATCGTTCTTGTTACTCACGAGCCGGAGGTTGCAGATTGTACGAATCGGATTGTCATGGTGCGTGACGGAAACATTGTTCCTGCCAGCTCCGGGCAAAGGAGCGTGGGAGAATGAGCCTGTTAGAGAACATCAGAATGGCTCTAAGCTCTGTTCTTGCCCATAAAATGCGTTCGATCTTAACGATGCTCGGTATTATCATTGGTGTAGGATCTGTCATTGTCGTCGTTGCGGTAGGGCAGGGCGGCGAGCAAATGCTGAAACAGTCGATCAGCGGTCCGGGAAATACCGTGGAGCTGTACTACATGCCAAGTGATGAGGAGCTTGCAAGCAATCCGAACGCCGCAATTGAATCTACGTTTACAGAAAACGATATTAAAGGTTTAAAAGAGATAGAGGGCATCAAACAAGTCGTTGCTTCCACTTCTGAGAGTATGACAGTGCGTTATCATGAGGAAGAAACGGATGTTACGATTAACGGAATAAACGATGGATACATGAATGTCAATTCTTTAAAAATAGAAAGCGGCAGATCCTTTACCGACAATGATTTTCTCGCGGGGAAAAGAGCCGGAGTCATCTCTCAAAAGATGGCAGAAGAGCTGTTTGATAAAACCTCCCCTCTCGGTGAAGTAGTCTGGGTCAACGGACAGCCTGTTGAAATTATCGGCGTGCTGAAAAAAGAAACAGGCTTGCTTTCTTTCGGTTTAAGTGAAATGTATGTGCCATTTAATATGATGAAATCCTCTTTTGGCACAAGTGATTTCAGTAACGTATCATTGCAAGTCGAATCAGCAGACAACATAAAATCAGCTGGAAAAGAAGCTGCACAGCTGGTAAATGACAATCATGGCACAGAGGATTCTTATCAAGTGATGAACATGGAAGAGATTGCTGCCGGAATTGGCAAAGTAACGGCGATTATGACGACAATTATCGGCTCAATTGCAGGCATCTCTCTTTTGGTCGGCGGAATCGGTGTTATGAATATTATGCTCGTATCAGTCACAGAACGGACGCGAGAAATCGGAATCAGAAAATCACTCGGTGCGACGAGGGGGCAGATTCTGACTCAGTTTTTAATTGAATCAGTCGTATTGACGCTTATCGGCGGACTGATTGGGATTGGAATCGGATACGGAGGGGCCGCGCTTGTTTCTGCCATTGCGGGCTGGCCGTCACTCATATCCTGGCAGGTTGTATGCGGGGGCGTGCTTTTCAGTATGCTCATTGGTGTTATTTTCGGCATGCTTCCTGCAAATAAAGCCGCAAAGCTTGATCCAATTGAAGCTCTGCGTTACGAGTAGCCTCATGCAACATGCATGAGGCTTTTTTATGTTTAGTGATTTCTACTACGAATATAAAAGACTTTTTTCATTAAAATAAGAAGAAAATGTCGTACAATTGTCCTTATTTTTGTCGAATTTACAGTTTACAAACCCTATAGACATGCGTTAATATGGAGAAACGTGAAAGATTTTGATAGTTATTGAATGAATTTGAATGATTTTAGTTGCCTAAACTGAAAATAGCGTTTACAATGAAATTGTATTCAAAATGAATACGTTTTCATTAGGAGGTGAAGCATGCTAACTCCTGAACGGCATCAATTGATTATTGATCAAATAGAAAAGTATGATGTGGTAAAAATTCAAGAGCTCATAAATCTGACAAATGCTTCTGAATCAACAATCAGAAGAGATTTATCGACACTTGAAGAACGCGGTTTTTTAAAGCGTGTTCATGGGGGAGCCGCCAAGCTTTCCGATATCAGACTTGAACCCGATATGCTTGAAAAATCATCCAAAAACCTTCACGATAAATTGAAGATTGCTGAAAAAGCGGCTTCACTTTTAGAAGAAGGGGATTGCATTTATCTTGATGCAGGCACGACGACTTTGCACATGATTGATTTTATGGATAAAAGCAAAGATATTGTCGTTGTCACAAACGGGGTGATGCATATCGAAGCATTAATAAGGAAAGAAATTTCTTTTTATCTGCTTGGAGGATACGTAAAGCACAGAACGGGCGCGGTTATTGGAGGCGCTTCACTGATTGCCATGGATCAGTACAGATTCGATAAGAGTTTTCTGGGGACAAACGGTGTCCATACAGAGGCTGGATTCACAACGCCGGACCCTGATGAGGCCCTTTTAAAACAGAAAGCTGTCAAACAGGCAAAACACGCTTACGTCTTAGCAGACCCTTCGAAATTCGGAGAAATTTCATTTTCGGCATTCGCCGGAATAGGCGACGCAACAATCATTACGACTGACGCTGAAGAGCTTACATTCGATAATTACCAAGAAAAAACTGTCGTAAAGGTAGTGAAACCATGATTTACACTGTAACACTTAATCCATCTGTCGATTATATTGTTCACGTTGAAGATTTTACTGTAGGAGGCCTGAACCGTTCCGTATACGATACAAAGTATCCAGGGGGCAAAGGCATCAACGTATCGAGACTGCTGAAAAGACACCATGTACCGTCTAAAGCGCTCGGATTTGTCGGCGGATTTACCGGAGAATATATCAAAACGTTTTTGCGGGAAGAAAACCTGGAAACAGCTTTTTCTGAAGTGAAAGAAGATACCCGTATCAATGTAAAGCTGAAAACTGGTGATGAAACTGAAATTAACGGGCAAGGACCGACAATTTCGGATGAAGATTTCAAAGCCTTTTTAGAACAGTTCCAATCTTTGCAAGAGGGAGATATCGTCGTCCTTGCAGGAAGCATTCCATCTTCACTGCCTCACGATACTTATGAAAAAATCGCAGAGGCCAGCAAACAGCAGAACGCGCGAGTTGTTCTGGATATCTCAGGCGAGGCGCTTTTAAAAGCGACAGAAATGAAACCCTTTTTGATGAAGCCAAACCATCATGAGCTGGGAGAAATGTTCGGCACGACAATTACATCTGTTGAAGAAGCTGTTCCTTATGGGAAAAAGCTTGTAGAACAAGGCGCTGAACATGTAATCGTATCCATGGCCGGAGACGGAGCGCTTCTGTTTACGAACGAAGCCGTTTACTTTGCTAACGTGCCTAAGGGGAAATTGGTAAACTCAGTCGGAGCGGGAGATTCCGTCGTTGCAGGGTTCCTTGCCGGTATTTCCAAACAGCTGCCGCTTGAAGAAGCATTCCGCTTAGGAGTGACATCAGGCAGCGCTACCGCGTTCTCTGAAGAACTTGGAACAGAAGAATTTGTCCAGCAGCTTCTTCCTGAAGTTAAGGTCACACGTCTATAGAGGAGGAAACAAAAGTGAAAATAACTGAGCTTTTAACGAAACATACGATAAAGCTTAATATTGAGAGCAAAGAAAAAGAAAATGTTATTGACGAAATGGTCACTGTTCTTGATAAGGCTGGAAAGTTAAATGACCGACAAGCCTACAAAGAAGCCATTTTAAATCGTGAGAGCCAGAGCTCAACGGGTATTGGTGAAGGAATCGCTATCCCGCATGCGAAAACGGCAAGCGTTATCAACCCGGCGATTGCGTTCGGACGTTCTAAAGACGGTGTCGATTATGAATCATTAGACGGCCAGCCGGCTCACTTGGTGTTCATGATCGCTGCGACTGAAGGCGCAAACAACACTCACCTTGAAGCATTGTCAAGACTTTCAACGCTGCTAATGCGTGAAGAAATCCGCAAGCAGCTCCTTGAAGCTGAGTCAGAAGATGCCATCATCGACATTATTAATCAGCACGATAAAGATGATGACGAAGAGGAAGAAGAAGCGGCACCAGCACCTGCCGGAAAAGGGAAAATCCTAGCGGTTACTGCATGTCCGACAGGTATTGCACACACATTCATGGCTGCGGATGCCCTTAAAGAAAAAGCGAAAGAGCTTGGTGTGGACATTAAGGTCGAAACAAATGGGTCAAGCGGTATTAAGCACAAGTTGACTGCCCAAGAAATTGAAGATGCACCTGCAATCATTGTCGCAGCGGACAAGCAGGTTGAAATGGAGCGCTTTAAAGGCAAGCGCGTGCTTCAAGTACCTGTTACAGCAGGTATCAGACGCCCGCAAGAGCTTATCGAAAAAGCGATGAATCAAGATGCGCCGATTTATCAAGGAAGCGGCGGTGCTTCTTCAGCTTCAAACGATGAAGATGAAGCAAGAGGCAAGTCTGGCAACAGCATCGGAAGCGCGTTTTATAAGCATTTGATGAGCGGTGTCAGCAACATGCTTCCGTTCGTAGTCGGCGGCGGTATCCTCGTTGCGATTTCATTCTTCTGGGGAATTAATTCATCCAATCCGGATGATCCTACTTACAATACGTTTGCTGCAGCTCTTAAGTTTATCGGCGGTGACAATGCATTAGGATTAATTGTGGCTGTTCTTGCCGGATTCATCGCAATGAGTATTGCAGACCGTCCTGGTTTTGCGCCTGGTATGGTCGGCGGATTTATGGCAACTCAAGCAAATGCTGGATTCTTAGGCGGTTTAATTGCCGGATTCCTGGCTGGTTATATCGTTGTTCTTTTGAAAAAAGCATTCGTCTTTATTCCGCAGTCACTTGACGGACTGAAACCTGTATTAATTTATCCGCTGCTTGGAATTTTCTTAACTGGTATTATCATGCGTTTCGTTGTGAATACACCGGTAGCGGCATTTATGGATTTCTTAACAAACTGGCTCGAAAGCCTTGGTACTGGAAACTTAGTATTAATGGGTATTATTTTGGGCGGTATGATGGCGATCGATATGGGTGGTCCGCTTAATAAAGCAGCCTTTACGTTCGGTATCGCGATGATCGATGCAGGCAACTATGCGCCTCATGCAGCGATCATGGCCGGCGGTATGGTTCCTCCGCTTGGTATCGCACTTGCAACAACAATTTTCCGAAACAAGTTCTCTCAGCGTGACCGTGAAGCAGGTATTACATGCTACTTCATGGGTGCTGCTTTCGTAACAGAGGGAGCGATCCCGTTTGCTGCGGCTGATCCGCTTCGCGTCATTCCAGCTGCTGTCGTTGGTGCAGCTGTTGCCGGCGGATTAACAGAATTCTTCCGTGTAACGCTTCCGGCCCCTCACGGAGGAGTATTCGTAGCCTTCATTACAAACCACCCGCTGCTTTACCTATTAAGTATCGTGATCGGTGCTGTCGTGATGGCAATTATCCTCGGTATCTTAAAAAAACCTGTTACAGAGAAATAAGAAAAAAAGCGTCCTTCATTCGAAAGGACGCTTTTTCTTTATCCTGCTGGCGGGAGCGCGGTTAAGTTATGTACTTTATCATCATTTATGATAAAGTAAAAGAAGGGAAACAACTGACATAGCAATCGTCTAGGAGGAAACACTTTGACCGAGGAAAAAAATACGAAAACTGAAAAAACGGCGAAGAAAAAAACCAATACGTACTTGGAATGGGGAAAAGCGATTGTCATCGCTGTTCTGCTGGCTCTCCTGATCCGTCACTTTTTGTTTGAGCCTTATTTAGTTGAAGGTTCATCTATGTATCCCACATTACATGATGGAGAAAGGCTGTTTGTGAATAAAACAGTCAACTATATCGGCGAACTGCAGCGCGGAGATATCGTCATTATCAACGGTGAGACGTCAAAAATCCATTATGTAAAAAGATTGATCGGAAAGCCTGGAGAAACCGTTCAAATGAAGGATGACACGCTTTATATAAACGGAAAAAAAGTAGCCGAGCCTTACTTGTCTAAAAACAAAAAGGAAGCAGAAAAACTTGGTGTCAGTCTGACAGGCGACTTTGGACCGGTTAAGGTTCCAAAAGGCAAATATTTTGTCATGGGAGATAACCGGCTGAATTCAATGGACAGCCGAAACGGGCTGGGACTGATTGCGGAAGACCGGATTGTCGGTACATCGAAGTTTGTCTTTTTCCCGTTTAACGAAATGCGTCAAACAAAATAAAAACGCCTTGCTGGCCTTTGGACAGCAGGCGTTTTTTAATTTGAAAAAGAAGCGACTAATGCAATGCATAATACCGTGATGAACACTGAACCGATAATGGCCAGCACACTGAAGAAAAGGTGAACCTGTTTGTTCTCTTTTCCGCGCTTTTCTAAAAGTCGCTTAGAGAAAATGTGCGAAAATATGTAAATAAGGGCTATGCCAATATATAAGCCGATATCTTTGGCGGTAAAGCCTGTTACGGCAAGGTAAAAGCCCGTAAAAAAGATTAATAAGCAGTATTCAGTAAGTGTTAAAAGCCTCAACGTGTTCCTCCATGAGAGTGTAATTTTCCAGCCGGATGCATCTCTCTGCTTCATTGTAACATAGCTGGCCGCTTTGAGTGTATAAGTGTTTTCTCTCTGTTTTATCAGGGAATCATTTCTCTTGCCCTGCATTCATGGTATACTTTTATTGATGATAGACATGATGGAGGATAATAAATGATTGCTGTAAATAATGTAAGCTTGCGGTTTGCAGATCGCAAGTTATTTGAAGATGTCAATATTAAATTTACCCCAGGCAACTGCTATGGGTTAATTGGTGCAAATGGTGCCGGTAAATCAACGTTTCTGAAAGTGTTATCAGGCGAAATTGAGCCTCAGACAGGCGACGTTCATATGAGTCCTGGCGAGCGTCTTGCCGTCTTGAAGCAGAACCATTTTGAGTACGAAGAGTATGAAGTGCTGAAAGTGGTCATTATGGGTCACAAACGCCTGTATGAAGTCATGCAGGAGAAAGACGCCATCTACATGAAGCCTGATTTCTCAGATGAGGATGGAATTCGTGCTGCTGAGCTCGAAGGTGAATTTGCAGAGCTGAACGGATGGGAAGCGGAAAGTGAAGCTGCGATCCTTCTAAAAGGCCTTGGAATCTCAGAAGATCTTCATACGAAGAAGATGGAAGACCTTGGCGGTTCAGAGAAAGTAAAAGTGCTCTTGGCCCAGGCATTATTCGGCAAGCCGGATGTTCTGCTGCTTGATGAGCCGACGAACCACTTGGACCTTCAGGCGATTCAGTGGCTGGAAGAGTTTCTGATTAACTTTGAAAACACAGTTATTGTTGTATCCCATGATCGTCACTTCTTAAATAAAGTGTGTACACACATCGCTGACCTTGATTTTAACAAAATCCAAATCTATGTCGGAAACTATGATTTCTGGTACGAATCAAGCCAGCTGGCGTTAAAGCTTTCTCAAGAAGCGAACAAGAAAAAAGAAGAGCAAATTAAACAGCTTCAAGAGTTTGTCGCTAGATTCAGCGCCAATGCGTCTAAATCTAAGCAGGCAACATCAAGAAAGAAACTTCTCGAAAAAATTACGCTGGATGATATTAAACCGTCTTCCCGCCGCTATCCTTACGTTAACTTTACGCCGGAACGGGAAATCGGAAATGATGTTCTTCGGGTGGAAGGCTTAACGAAAACAATCGATGGCGTAAAAGTGCTCGACAATGTCAGCTTCATTATGAATAGAGAAGATAAAATTGCTTTTACTGGCCGCAACGAACTGGCTGTTACTACGCTGTTTAAAATCATTTCTGGGGAAATGGAAGCTGACAGTGGAACGTATAAATGGGGCGTTACAACATCTCAAGCGTTTTTTCCAAAAGACAACAGCGAATATTTCGAAGGCAGTGATCTGAATCTTGTAGACTGGCTTCGCCAATATTCTCCTCACGACCAAAGTGAGAGCTTTTTACGCGGATTCTTAGGTCGCATGCTGTTCTCCGGCGAAGAAGTCCACAAAAAAGCAAATGTACTATCCGGGGGAGAAAAGGTTCGCTGTATGCTTTCGAAAGCGATGCTTTCTGGCGCCAATATTTTAATTTTGGATGAGCCGACCAACCATTTAGACTTAGAATCCATTACAGCGCTCAATAACGGCTTAATCAGCTTTAAAGGCGCTATGCTGTTTACATCCCATGACCATCAGTTTGTACAGACCATTGCCAACAGAATTATAGAAATTACACCTAACGGCATCGTCGATAAGCAAATGAGCTATGATGAGTTCCTTGAAAATGCTGATGTGCAGAAAAAATTGACTGAACTATACGCGTGATAAAAAAAGCAGAGATTCCTCTGCTTTTTTTGCTACATAGATATGAAAGGGGACACGACATGAAATTTTTAGTTGTCGGAGCAGGAGGAGTAGGCGGGTATATTGGCGGACGGCTTGCAGAGAAAGGCAATGATGTGACATTTCTCGTACGCCAAAAGAGAGCTGAGCAGTTAACAGAAACCGGGCTTGTCATCCATAGTGAAAAGGGGAGTGTATCATTTCAGCCCGCATTAATCAGTGCTGGAGAAACAGGGCAGTTTGATGTCGTTATCATCGCTTCTAAAGCATATTCACTTGGTCAAGTGATAAACGATGTCAAACCGTTTATCAATCGCGAATCTGTCATTATCCCTTTCTTAAACGGGTACCGACACTACGAGCAGCTGTTTGCGGCATTTTCAAAAGAACAGGTGCTGGGCGGTTTGTGTTTTATAGAAAGTGCCCTAGACAACAAGGGAGAAATTCATCATACGAGCGCATCGCATCGTTTTGTATTCGGAGAATGGAACGGTGAGCGTACGGAACGAATAACAGCGCTTGAAGAGGCGTTTTCAGGCGTGAAGGCAGAAGTCATCATCAGCGATCATATCGAGAAGGACATTTGGAAAAAGTATCTGTTTATTGCGGCGCAATCGGGGATCACAACGTTATTTCAAAGGCCGCTTGGCCCGATCCTCGAAACAGAAGGCGGACGTCACACGGCTCAAACTCTTATTGGAGAGATTGGCTCTATTTTGCGAAAAGACGGCGTTCCGGCTGATCCGAGTCTTGAGGAAGAGAGCTTCCGGACGATGTTAAGCATGTCTTATCATATGAAGTCCTCCATGCTGCGTGACATGGAAAAGGGACAAACGACTGAAGGCCACCACCTGCACGGCTTTTTGCTTGAAAAAGCAAAGCGTTTATCTCTTGCGGCACCTATATTAGAAACGGTTTATGCCAATCTGCAAATGTATGAAGCAGAAAAATAAAAAGGAGGCGAAAGCCTCCTTTTGTTTACTAAAAAGCCCAATTTCCGTTTCTGAAGATAGGCTCTCTTTTACCGTCTGCTGTAATTCCGTCAATATTCATATCCTGAGAACCAACCATAAAGTCCACGTGTGTAATGCTTTCATTTAAGCCTTCTTTGACAAGCTCCTTACGAGACATCTGCTTTCCGCCTTCAATGTTAAAGGCATAGGCACTGCCGATCGCCAAATGATTTGACGCATTTTCATCAAACAATGTGTTATAGAAAAGAATATTTGATTGTGATATAGGCGAATCGTAAGGAACAAGTGCCACTTCACCTAAATAGTGAGAACCCTCATCTGTTTCCACCAGTTCTTTTAAAATGTCCTCGCCTTTTTCGGCTTTAATGTCGACTATACGGCCATTTTCAAAAGTGAGGGTGAAGTTTTCGATAATATTTCCGCCGTAGCTTAACGGTTTTGTGCTCGATACGAATCCGTCGACTCCATCTTTTTGCGGCAGCGTAAATACTTCCTCTGTCGGCATATTGGCCATAAACTCATGGCCGCTTTCATTTACGCTGCCCGCGCCTGCCCATACATGCTTTTTCGGCAGCTTAATGGTTAAATCAGTTCCCTTTGCTTGATAATGTAAAGCAGCATAATGTCTCTCGTTCAAATGGTCAACTTTTTCATGAAGATTTTGATCATGCTTGATCCAAGCTTGTACCGGGTCGTCTTCGTTTACGCGCGTTGCTTTAAAAATTTCTTCCCACAGAAGCTGAATCGCTTCCTCTTCTGATTTGCCAGGAAACACTTTCTGAGCCCAGCCTGCTGATGCCGCACCTACGACAGTCCAGCTGACTTTGTCCGATTGAATATATTGTCTGTATGTATGTAATGCTTTGCCAGCAGCTTTTTGGAATGCAGCAATCCGCTTGGAATCTACACCTTTTAGTAAGTCTGGGTTTGACGACACGACAGAGATGAAAGCAGCTCCTTTTTTAGCAAGCTCTTCTCTGCCTTTTGCTTCCCATTCAGGGTATTCTTCAAATGCTTCAAACGGCGCGAGTTCATATTTGAATTTGGCGACTTCGTCATCCTGCCAATTCACCGTTACATTTTTTGCGCCTTTTTCATATGCATGTTTCACAATTAAGCGGACAAAATCCCGTACATCTGTTGAAGCATTTACGACTACATACTGCCCTTTTTGGACGTTTACGCCGACTTCTACCGCCAGCTGTGCATATGTATTTAATTTCTGTGAAAATGAATCCATGAATCATTCCTCCTCAAGCTTTTTTCTCATCATATCAAATATAATCCTATAAAGGAAAGAAAGGAGGCCAAAGTGAAAAACCCAAAACAACATGTCTTGGGTTTTTCAATATTATGGATGATTCAGTTTTACAGTGCCGCCTGCAGGCGAATGGGGCATATTGGCCAAAGAAATGCTCATGCCTCCAAGAATGATTCCGCTTAAAATGGCTGCGATCGCTACTCTTCTTCCTAAATCTCTTAGCATCTGTTTCCTCCTTAACGTTTCTCCATTTCCCACAATATGAAGGAAGTGAGGAAAAAAGAAGCAAGAAATTTGCTGGATGTGAGATTTTTGCAGGAAAAGACTATTTAATCGCCTTTTGAAGCTTATCGATCACTTCTAAAGAACGGCCTGTGCCGATTGCCACAGATTCAAGCGGATTTTGCGCCACGTGTACAGGCACTACAATCTCTTCTGTGAGCCATTCTTTTATCCCGTTAAGAAGTGCGCCGCCGCCCGTTAAAATAACGCCGCGATCAACAATATCTCCGCTCAATTCAGGCGGGCAGTCCTCAAGCGTAGCTCTGATGGCTTCAAGAATATGCAGGAGAGATTCACGCATGGCATCTTGAATTTCGTTAGATTGAAGCATAATGGTTTTTGGAAGGCCTGTCACGAGGTCGCGTCCCCGAATTTCCATTGCTTCCGGCACATGCTCAATCAGGGCATGGCCAATTTCCATTTTCACCTGCTCAGCTGTGCGTTCCCCGATCAGCAAATTGTATTTTTTCCGGACAAAAGAAACGATATCCTCATCAAGCTGGTCTCCGCCGATTCTGATAGAGTGACAGGAAACAACGCCGCCGAAGGAAATGATGGCGACCTCTGTCGTCCCTCCGCCGATGTCTACTACCACATTGGCAACCGGCTCATCAACCGGTAAATCCGCTCCAATTGCGGCTGCTACTGGCTCTTCAATTAAATGGACGTTTTTCGCGCCGCAATTTTTCACTGCATCACTGATGGCGCGGCGTTCTACTGCTGTTGAGCCTGACGGTGTGCAAACGACTACATTCGGTTTTCTGAACGACATGCCGATGCTTTTTGCGGCTTTTTTCATAATGTGCTTTAACAAATCAGTTGTCATATCATAGTCTGCGATAACGCCATCTTTCATTGGTCTGACAGCGACAATTTTTCCCGGCGTTTTGCCAATCATGTTTTTTGCGTCAGCTCCGATAGCAAGTACTGCTTTTGTCGTTGTATCCACGGCGACAACAGATGGTTCATTTAAGATAATTCCTTTATTTTTGCTGTAAACAAGTATATTAGCTGTTCCTAAGTCAATCCCGATTTCAGTTGATTGAAACATGTCTTCACCCAATCTCTATCCTGATTTTATATGATTCTACATTTAAAGTTTCTAAGAAATGAAGCGATTTTTGGGGGTGTGCGTCGGGAAAGAAATGTTTTTGTAAAAAAACGCGGAACTGTGTAACAGAAGTAATACATTTCTCGGTTTTATGGAAAAAATATCTTGTAATTCTTATAGAAAGCGGGAAACTTTTTCTAAGTTTCGTACGTCTACGATATATTGAGGTACATCCTTAAACATTACATGAGAAAAGAAACATTTAAAGGAAGAAGGGTTTTTATGAAATCAATAGGTGTTGTGAGAAAAGTAGATGAATTAGGCCGTATTGTTATGCCGATAGAATTAAGACGGGCACTGGATATTGCCATAAAAGACAGTATTGAATTTTTTGTTGACGGAGATAAAATTATCTTGAAAAAGTACAAACCTCATGGTGTTTGTTTAATGACCGGAGAAATCACTTCAGATAATAAAGAATACGGCAACGGTAAAATTACGTTAAGCCCAGAAGGTGCACAGCTGCTTCTTGAAGAAATTCAAGCCGCTTTAAAAGAATAATATCATGTTGAAAAAAGGCGGAGCGATACAATCTCCGCCTTTTTTTGCGTGCCTATTTCTGTTTACCGCCGCCTAAGATATGACAGCATGAACATCAGGTAATGAATGATTTGGGATACTTTACATATTTTACTCAATTTTTTGTCGAAGAATGGTACAATAAACAAAGAAACACAAGCGGCAGGTGGTCATATGAGAAAATATCAAGCGCGTATCATTTCCATCATTTTGGCAATGATTTTTATTATGTTTTGGGATTATTTATTTTATTTTATAGGCAAAAACCCGATTAATTGGCCTGTTGATATTGTGTATACTGCGGTCACGATAGTAAGTGTCTGGATGCTGGCTTATTATATTGATGAGAAACAGCAGCTGGTTAAGAAAATGAAGGATAATGAATGGAAGTATAAGCAGCTCTCTGAAGAAAAGAACCGCATCATGGATAATTTGCAGGAAATCGTATTTCAAACGAATGCAAAAGGCGAAATTACATATCTAAACCAAGCGTGGGCATCAATAACCGGCTTTTCAATCCGTGAATGTATGGGAACGATGTATAATGATTACTTCATAAAAGAAAAGCACGTAGCCGACCATATTAACACCCAAATCCAAAACAAAGCGTCTTCTGGCATGTTTACTGCAAAATACGTGACAAAGAACGGCACGATTTTTTGGGGAGAAGTTCATTATAAGCTTTACTACGACCGGGATGACCAATTTACAGGCAGCCTGGGCACAATGTCAGATATCACAGAGCGGAAAGAGGCTGAAGATGAGCTCATTGAGATTAATGAACGGCTGGCGAGAGAATCTCAGAAACTGTCAATCACAAGTGAACTTGCCGCCGGTATTGCACATGAGGTCAGAAACCCTTTAACATCTGTCAGCGGTTTCCTTCAGATTATGAAAACACAATATCCGGACAGAAAAGGCTATTTTGACATCATCTTTTCAGAGATTAAAAGAATCGATTTGGTGCTCAGCGAGCTGTTGCTGCTGGCAAAACCGCAGGCGGTCACATTTAAAACACATCAGCTCAATGAGATCTTGAAACAGGTTACGACACTGCTTGATACCAATGCTATTTTGTCCAATATTGTCATAGAAAAAAATTTCGAAGAGACAGACGGCTGTATCATTAACGGGGACGAAAATCAGCTAAAGCAGGTCTTTATCAATATTATTAAAAACGGGATTGAAGCAATGCCAAAAGGCGGTGTCGTTACCATTTCGACTGCTAAGACAGCCTCTCATGCAGTCATAAGCGTCAAAGATGAAGGGAACGGCATGCCGCAGGAAAAGCTTAAGCAGATAGGCAAACCTTTTTATTCAACAAAAGAAAAGGGCACCGGACTCGGGCTTGCCATTTGTTTGAGAATCTTGAAGGAACATGACGGGGAATTGAAAATCGAAAGTGAAGCTGGAAAAGGCAGCGTCTTTCAAGTGGTTTTGCCTTTAACATCAGACAGCTGAGAGGGGAAAAATAAAATGAACTCGCTTCTGTTTGTATACGGGACATTAAGAAAGCATGAAAAAAATCATCATCTGCTGGCACAATCGGCATGTATCAATGAGCAGGCCAGAACGAAGGGATGTCTGTTTGCTGCAATAGAGGGGCCCGCAGCCGTTTTTGAAGATGAAGGCTATATATACGGCGAAGTATATGAAGCAGATGAATTGTATATACATAAGCTCGATCAGTTTTTTCAAGGCTATGATCAACAAACGGTGCTTGTAGAAACGGATACCGGGATCAAAAAAGCGCTTATTTATTTTATGAACAAAGACAAGTGTGCCGGCTTTCCGAAAATAAGCAGCGGCGACTGGAAAGAACATCAGATGATCAGTAAATCGCAAAATCCTGTTTATTATTTTGCCTATGGGTCCTGCATGGACAATGCCCGCTTTCAAAAGGCGGGAGTCGATCACTATTTTCAAGATCCAGTGGG
The DNA here is from genome assembly GCF_020223595.1 of Bacillus sp. TSO22. NCBI lineage: Bacteria > Bacillati > Bacillota > Bacilli > Caryophanales > Bacillaceae > Bacillus > Bacillus sp. TSO22. The sequence goes on along the minus strand of NZ_JAHAWO010000009.1, from coordinate 499,467 downwards.
AAGAGCTGTTTTAAAAGGATACACAACCCGCTTTACGCTAAAAAGAGAGGATGGCTCAAGAGCGGATCTGATGGAAGACGGAGGAACAACAGAAGGTTTTTTATACCGTATCCCTTTTTCTGCTCTCTCCTATCTATATAAAAGGGAGGGCGTTGAATCTCTTACGTATCGGCCGGCATTTGTAGATGTTGAAGCAGGCGGAAGGCGCTACACGGACTGTTTAACCTTTCTCGTCCTTCAAAAAGCAGCGGAAACTGCCCCGCCTGAGCACTACCAGATTGAAATTGAACGCGGAGCGGAGCTGTATTTGTCACCGGGGTTTGCTGACAAGCTTAAGCGGCATATGAATTCGCTGCCAAAAGGTTAACGAAATTAACACTGTTACAAAAGAATATGATAAAATTTGATCAATATGATGTCAGGTAAAGGAGCACCACTATGAAAAAAGAATTTGCGGTAATTGGACTAGGCCGTTTTGGTGGCAGTATTTGCAAAGCATTAAGCGAAGAAGGCGTAGAGGTTATGGCAATGGATATCGATGAAGATAAAGTCAACGAGTATGCCAAGATCGCATCTCACGCCGTTATCGGTGATTCAACAGACGAATCTGTCCTGAAAAATTTAGGTCTGCGAAACTTTGACCACGTCATTGTAGCCATCGGAGAAAATATCCAAGCGAGTATTTTAACGACTCTCATTCTGAAAGAACTGGGCGTTCACACCATTACAGTTAAGGCCCAGAACGATTATCACGAAAAAGTGCTGTCTAAAATTGGTGCAGATCACATCGTCCATCCGGAACGCGATATGGCAAAGCGAATTGCGCATAACATCGTATCCAACAACGTACTGGATTATTTAGAGCTGTCTGAAGAGCATAGTCTTGTTGAAATCGTAGCCAACAGCCGCCTGGCCGGAAATACGCTTCTCGATTTAGATATTCGTGCGAAATACGGTATTAACATCGTAGCCATCAAAAGGGGCAAGGAAGTTATCGTATCGCCGCTTGCAACCGAGGTCATACATCAAGAAGATATTCTCATCGTTATTGGTTCGGTTACAGACATTTCCCGTTTTGAAAAAAGAGTTCTCCATACAAAATAGCAGTAAAACAAAAGCCGTCCCAAAGGGGCGGCTTTTAATATTATCAGAATATAACAACTTTAATGAAGTGAGCGCCAATTTCTTAAAATTTTATTGACTAAGCATAGGCGTTCCGATAGCATATTGTACCATATAATAAAAAAGAGGAGGGGCCTATTTGAATAAAGAAACGCTGGTCAATAGGCTGAATGCTTCAGCCCGAAGACAAAAAGCTGATATCGTCATTAAGAACGGAAAAATCATGGACGTATTTAACCAAGAGTGGATATATGAAGATATTGCAATTACAGATGGAGTCATTGTAGGCCTCGGCGAGTATGAAGGCGAAAAAATCATTGATGCAGAGGGACAAATGGTTGTTCCGGGTTTTATTGATGGACATGTACATATTGAGTCTTCAATGGTTACACCGATTGAGTTCGCTAAAGCGGTATTGCCGCATGGCGTGACAACCGTTGTTACCGATCCGCATGAAATAGCGAATGTGTCTGGCGAAAAAGGGATTGCATTTATGATTGAACAGGCTCGGCAAACACCGCTGAATATCCATTTTATGCTTCCCTCCAGTGTGCCTGCTGCAAGCTTTGAGCGATCAGGCGCAGTACTCAAAGCTGCTGATTTAAAGCCTTTTTACGAAGAGCAAGAAGTATTGGGACTGGCTGAAGTCATGGATTATGTGTCGGTTCAGCATGCTGAAGAAGATATGGTTCAGAAACTGCTCGATGCCCGCGTTGCAGGAAAGCGGATTGACGGTCATTTAGCGGGTTTATCAACAGATCTCATTAACATTTATAGAACCGCATTTGTCTTGAACGATCATGAAGTAACGACGAAGGAAGAAGCCCTTGATCGTATTAGAAGGGGAATGTATGTCATGATGCGTGAAGGATCAGTCGCAAAAAACACTCTAAAAGTGCTGCCCGCGGTGAATGAAAAGAACGCGCGCCGTTTCTTTTTCTGTACAGATGATAAGCATGTGGATGATTTATTGTCAGAGGGAAGTGTAAATCATCAAGTAAAAATGGCGATTCAAACCGGACTTGACCCGTTTTTAGCCTATCAATTAGGAAGCCTTAACGCAGCCGAATGCTACGGGCTAGATACAAGGGGAGCGATCGCCCCGGGTTTTGACGCTGATCTGCTCTTTGTTTCTGATCTGGAAAACGTCACAGTCACAATGACGATGGTAAAAGGACAGACTGTTGCTGAAGGCAAAAAAGCAGTCTATCAAGATAGCGCTCCAGCTGCAGCTCCAGAACCGGCACTGCTCGATTCTGTTAAGCTTGCTGCTCCTCTTAAAGAACAGAATTTACATATGCCAATCAATTCAAGTCAGCAAATCAATGTGATTCAAATTATTCCAAACCAGCTTGAAACACGATTGGTACATGTTCCGGCTCCTGATGCACACGTTTTTGAGCCTGACACCGAGCTCGATTTGTTAAAGATTGCAGTCATTGAGCGGCATAAAGGATTAAAAGAAGTCGGACTTGGTGTGGTGAAAGGATTTGGATTCAAGAGCGGAGCGATTGCAACAACCATTTCGCATGATTCCCACAATATTATTGCCGTTGGAACAAATGATGCCGATATCGCGGCTGCAGTTAATAAGCTGCAGGAAATTGGCGGAGGATTAACGATTATAAAAAATGAAGAAGAGCTTCATTCAGTACCGCTGCCGATTGCGGGGTTATTATCCGACCAATCTGCGGAGCAGGTGAATCAAAGCTTGCTGACGCTGCATGATAAATTGTCGTTAGTTGGTTTCACAGGCGGGTTTAATCCATTTTTGACGCTGTCGTTTTTAGCTTTGCCTGTCATTCCCGACATTAAAATGACGACAACGGGATTATTTGATGTGAAGTCATTTCAGCATATTGGATTACAATAAAAAAAGATGCACTCTCAAGTGAGTGCATCTCAGCGTAGCGACAAACCCTCGCATTCGTTGTCAGGCCTGCGCTTCGGTGCTCACGAATTTCAACATTCGCTGTGCTCCGATGCTCGTCCTTCCTAGAATTCAAGGGTTTTCAATCACGCTGAAAAGATGAAAAAATCCTAAAACTAAAAATCGTTTTAGGATTTTTTCAACAATCTAAGATGCACTCTCAAGTGAGTGCATCTTTTTTTAAACCTCCATAATGATCGGAAGGATCATCGGACGGCGTTTCGTTTTTTCGTATAAGAACGGCGCAAGCGTATCTGTAATCTCGTTTTTGATTTCAGACCATTGAGTCGTTTTTCGTTCCATCACTTTTTGTAAGTGGTTTGAAATGAGCTCTTGAGCGTCATTGATCAAGTCGCCAGATTCTCTCATGTACACAAATCCTCTGGAAATCAAATCAGGCCCAGCTGAAATCTTAAAGCCATCCATGTCAATGCTGACAACCACGATGACAAGGCCTTCTTCAGAAAGAATTCTGCGGTCACGAAGCACGATATTGCCAATATCACCGATGCCGCTTCCGTCAATGTATACTGAACCGGACGGGATTTTGCCGGCAACTGAAGCTTCATCACCTTTAAGCGCCAATACTTCACCATTATCCATGATAAAGCAGTTTTCTTCAGGGATGCCGCAATCTGTTGCAAGTTTGACATGCATCTTTTGCATTCTGTACTCACCGTGAATCGGCATGAAGAATTTAGGCTTAATTAAACGTAGCATAAGCTTCTGTTCTTCCTGTCCGCCGTGACCGGATGTATGGATATCATTAAGAGGTCCGTGAATAACCTCGGCCCCTGCACGATACAGCTGGTTGATTGTACGGCTCACGCTGATTGTGTTGCCTGGGATAGGGGATGAAGAAAATACGACTGTATCTCCAGGATTGATTGAAATCTGGCGGTGTGTGCCGTTTGCAATCCTTGATAATGCCGCCATCGGTTCCCCTTGGCTTCCTGTACATAAAATCGTTACTTTATTAGCAGGCATACGATTGATTTCGTTATGCTCAATAAACGTATTTTTAGGACAGTTAATATATCCGAGAGTTTGTCCGATTTCGATAGCCGATTCCATACTGCGTCCAAATACGGCAACTTTTCTTCCATTTAATACAGCAGCCTCAATTACCTGCTGCAAGCGGTGAATATTCGACGCAAATGTAGCAAAGATAACTCGGCCGTCTACCTTGCGGAAAATGTCGTGAATGCTTTCTCCGACACGGCGTTCAGACATGGTGAACTCTGGGTTCTCGCTGTTCGTGCTGTCTGAAAGGAGGCACAGAACGCCTTCTTTTCCGATTTCGGCCATTTTCGTCAAGTTTGCCGGCTCGCCGACTGGAGTAAAGTCGAATTTGAAATCTCCAGTATGTACGATGTTTCCAGGCGGTGTCTTTACAACAATACCGTAGGAATCCGGAATACTATGTGTTGTTCTGAAGAATGACACAGCCGTTTTGCGGAACTTTACGATATCATCCTCACCGATAATGTTCAGTTTCGTCTGTCTTAATAATCCATGCTCTTCAAGTTTATTCCGAAGTAAGCCGATCGCGAGTTTACCGCCGTAAACAGGAATATTTACTTGTCTGAGCAGGTACGGAATACCGCCGATGTGGTCTTCGTGCCCGTGGGTGATAAAAAGCCCTTTAATTTTATCTTCGTTTTTGACTAAATACGTGTAATCAGGGATAACGTAGTCAATTCCCAGCAGTTCGTCCTCGGGAAACTTGATCCCCGCATCAATCAGCACAATTTCATCCTGAAATTGTACCGCATACGTATTTTTACCGATTTCGCCCAACCCTCCGAGGGCAAAAACAGCAGTCTGATCATTTTTTACAAATTTCATACCGCTCATAACTCCAATACTTTAAAATTTTCGCTCTGTTGTTCATATTCTAAAAATGCACCATTAACAGGTGTGATAAACTCAATATTAAATTTCTTCTCTTTCAGCTTTGTTCTGACGTCACGCTCAGATACGCCTTCAATATAAAGTGAATCTGTCTTTTCCCGAACAGGTACTTCGTCAGCCTTTTCTTGATAAAATACCTTATAAATCATCCAAATCTCTCCTTAAATGCCGTATGTTAGACTCGCTTACTCTATTATATTCGAAAACGGAATATAAGGAAAGCCTTGAGCAAAATAAGGACCTCTCGAAAAGTGAAAGATCCCTTGTCAGGCAATCGCTTTCTTGCGGAGCATTCCGTTCCATTGTCTTCTGAGTTTCTTTCTTAATTTGCGCAGCATTTGTTAGTTCCTCCTTTAATATAAACTTGTCCAGCGTTCTTTTATACAAATAGTATACGGAGATTGAGGAAGACTTTTCGTGGTTATTAATGGAATTTAATGTGATTTTTGAACGAAATAGTTTGCTGAATGGCAATCTTTTTGTATGATGAGGGTGGGAATTGCAGATCATGACGATAAAGGGGAAGTTATAATGGACTCAAAATTAATCTTTTTTGATATTGACGGTACGATATATGATCATGACAAGAATATACCGGAAAGTACGAGAAAAACGGTGGCTGAGCTGCAGCGCCAAGGGCATCATGTGTTTATCGCCAGCGGGCGGTCTCCGTTTATGGTTAAGCCGATTTTGGAGGAGCTGGGCATATACTCATTTATCTCCTATAATGGGCAGTATGTTGTCTTTGAAAATCAAGTGATCTATAAAAATCCGCTGCCTGAAGAGGCAATCAGACGATTATTAAAGCAGGCGGGAGAGGGCAAACATCCTGTTGTTTTTATGGCTGAGGACACGATGAAAGCGACTGTTGCGGATCATCCCCATGTTCTGGAGGGAATCGGCAGCCTTAAAACCGATTATCCAGAAACCGATGACCTTTTCTATGAAGGAAAAGAAATTTTTCAGCTGCTTTTATTTTGCCAGGATGAAGAAGAAAAGGCTTATGCCGCTTTTCCTGAATTTGACCTCGTACGCTGGCATGAGTTTTCGACTGATGTTCTGCCGCACGGAGGTTCGAAGGCGGAAGGGATCAAAAAAGTGATTGAGCGTCTCCCGTTTGATATCAGCGATACATATGCTTTCGGTGACGGATTAAACGATCTTCAAATGATTGAATATGTCGGGACAGGCATAGCTATGGGAAACGCTGTTCCTGAATTAAAAGAAATCGCGGACTTTGTAACAAAGGCGGTAGACGAGGATGGAATCGCGTACGCTGTCAAAGAATTGGGTCTTTTAAAATAAAGAAACGGCTGGCACTGCACTGTGCCAGCCGCTTTTTCTTTTTAGCGCTCAATCGCGATTGCATTTTCAGGTTCTTTGAAAGGATTCTCCTTATCAATATGATCATAGAACATAACGCCATTTAAATGATCGATCTCATGCTGAAACACAATAGCCGGAAATCCTTTTAAACGGATATCAATGTTTTCGCCTTCAAGGGTTGTTCCTTTTACTCTGATGCGAGCGTAGCGGGGAACATAACCGGGAATCGCTTCATCAACAGACAGACAGCCCTCGCCGCTTGTTAAGTAGCTTTTTTCGACAGAATGGCTGACGATCTTAGGATTAAACAAAGCATAGCTGTATAACTTTCCGGAAGCATCCTCCGCATGAACGGCGATCATTCGTTTTTTGATATTAATTTGAGGAGCTGCGAGTCCTACGCCTGGACGCAGCGTGTATTTTTCGGCTAATTCTGGATTTTGGCTGTTCTTAACAAATTCGATCATGTCGGCCAGCTGCTGTTTGTCTGCATCAGTCGGAGGCAGCTCAACAGGTTCGGCTGTCTCTCTTAGGGCTGGATGGCCGTCACGTACGATGTTTTCCATAGTAATCAAGAAACTTCACTCCTAAAACTTAATATGTAAATTATATCGGATTTCTTCACAAAGGTGCAACGAACGAATGACCAGCCGTAGATGGCTGGTCAAGTTCATGCTGTGTGATTAGCAACAGCCTCCGCCTAAATAAGCAGCTCCGACAATGATTAACAGAATGAATAAAACAACAATTAGCGCAAATGTGCGGCCGTAGCCATATCCATATCCGTAACCACCATAACCGCAGCAGCTTCCGCCGTAACCATATCCATACATATTACAAAACCTCCTCTTTTAATTACGCCAGAGCCTTTATCAGTAGGCATAGCGTCTACTATAAGCTATGTAAAAACAAAAAAGTTGTATGGTCATCTGTCCTGATTTTTCAGTTTTTTGATTTGATTGCAGCGTTGCATTCATACAGTACATCTATTGCCAAATGCCCCCATGGATTCTATAGTAGAAATTGTCAAGATTGGGGGATTTAACGTGAAAGACGCAATAAAACGGCAGCCCGTAATGAAAATCGGAGCTTTTTGTGCTGTGACATTGATATTAACAGGTTGCATGGGACAGGACCCGGTTGATTCACTGCATCACTCATTAGAAAAAGCCGCAGAATCGGAAAAGCCGTTTCAAGAAGAACAGAAAACGCTCGAAGAATTAGAGGCGAAAGAAAATCAGCTTTATGATGATGTCATGAATCTCAATATGGATGATTATAAAAAAATTGTTGCTTTATCTAACGAGGCACTTGAAAATGTCAGCAAGCGAGAAGAACATCTAAAGATTGAAAATGACAGCATCAAACAATCGGAATCGGAATTTGAGGAAGCAAAAACCTCTGCCGAACATATTAAGGATAAACACATAAAAGAAAAGGCAGATGCCGCAGCAAGCCACATGGAGAAAAGATATTCATCATATGGCACTATGTATGAAGAATATAAAAAAGCGCTTCAGCTTGATAAAAATCTGTATAAGCAGCTGAAAGACAAAGACTTGACACGAGACGATCTGGATCAGCAGATCGACAAAGTCAATGCTTCTTATGAAAAAGTCCTTAAATATAGCGGAGAATTTAATGAACAAACAGAAAAATATAATAAAGCCCGGGAAGATCTATATGATGCCGCGGGCTATCATGTGAAAAAGAGCTGACTTTGGACAGCTCTTTTTTAAATAAACACGCCACCGATTTGTTCAAAATTTTCATTTCTATTGTAGTACAGCGTGGGAGTGTATACTAGTACAGTTTTGGATGCAGTCAGCATCTGTTTTTTTATTGAAAATGTAAAGCGAATACATTTATTGAAAATCAGCGATGAAAACGATTGACGGTTCTTCTTTATTTGGTGTAAACTAATCCATGTTAAGCGGTGTTGTATTAGTTTTTTACAACTTCGAAATAATACAGTTCAAAGCAGAGTGTAACTATCCTACATAAAAGGTTTCGGCAAACTGGGGATCGGCTAAAATATATACGACTTACTGCTGATACTTTAGGGTACCCTAAGTTTGTATGTATAAAAGGAATGCACGTCTAATGACTGTTTAAAAGAAAGGAAGAGGTGACTTAGTATGGCTGCAAAAACGAAAAAAGCTATCGTTGACAGTAAGAAGCAATTTGATGCCATTAAAAAGCAGTTCGAAACGTTCCAAATTTTAAATGAAAAGGGAGAAGTCGTGAATGAAGCGGCGATGCCTGATTTAACAGATGATCAATTAAAAGAGCTAATGCGCCGCATGGTATTTACGCGTGTGCTTGATCAGCGCTCTATCTCATTAAACCGTCAAGGACGTCTCGGATTCTACGCTCCTACTGCGGGTCAAGAAGCTTCTCAGATTGCAACGCATTTCGCGCTTGAAAAAGAAGACTTTGTACTTCCTGGATACCGTGATGTGCCTCAGTTAATTTGGCACGGCCTTCCATTATACCAAGCGTTTCTTTTCTCTCGCGGACATTTCAGAGGAAACCAAATGCCTGATGATGTGAATGCCCTTTCTCCACAAATCATTATCGGTGCTCAATACATTCAAACTGCCGGTGTTGCGCTTGGTCTTAAAAAGCGCGGCAAGAAAGCTGTCGCAATCACTTACACTGGTGACGGCGGAGCTTCACAAGGGGACTTCTACGAAGGAATTAACTTTGCCGGCGCTTATAAAGCACCTGCAATCTTCGTAGTACAAAACAACCGCTACGCGATTTCAACTCCGGTTGAAAAACAATCTGCGGCTGAAACAATTGCACAAAAAGCTGTCGCTGCCGGTATTGTCGGCGTACAAGTAGACGGAATGGATCCGCTTGCTGTATACGCTGCAACTGCTGAAGCACGCGAGCGCGCAATCAACGGCGAAGGCCCAACACTGATTGAAACACTTACATTCCGTTACGGCCCGCACACAATGGCTGGTGACGATCCGACTAAATACCGCACAAAAGAAATCGAAAATGAGTGGGAACAAAAAGATCCGCTTGTACGTTTCCGTGCGTTCCTTGAAAACAAAGGCTTATGGTCTGAAGAAGAAGAAGCAAAAGTAATTGAGGATGCGAAAGAAGAAATTAAGCAAGCGATCAAAAAAGCTGATGCTGAGCCTAAGCAAAAAGTAACTGATTTAATGAAAATCATGTACGAAAAAATGCCTCATAACCTTGAGGAGCAATTTGAAATTTATACACAGAAGGAGTCGAAGTAAGCCATGGCGCAAATGACAATGATTCAAGCAATCACGGATGCGTTACGCACAGAACTGAAAAATGACGAAAATGTCTTAGTTTTCGGAGAAGACGTTGGTGTAAACGGCGGCGTATTCCGTGCGACAGAAGGATTGCAAAAAGAATTCGGTGAAGACCGTGTGTTTGACACGCCACTTGCTGAATCTGGTATCGGCGGACTTGCCCTTGGTTTAGGCTTAAACGGCTTCCGTCCGGTAATGGAAATCCAATTCTTCGGATTTGTTTACGAAGTAATGGATTCTGTTTCTGGCCAAATGGCTCGTATGCGCTACCGTTCTGGCGGACGCTGGACTTCACCTGTAACAATTCGTTCTCCGTTCGGCGGCGGTGTTCATACTCCTGAACTTCACGCTGACAGCTTAGAAGGTCTTGTTGCACAGCAGCCTGGTATCAAAGTTGTTATTCCATCAACTCCTTACGATGCCAAAGGACTTTTAATTTCTGCAATCAGAGACAATGATCCTGTTGTTTTCTTAGAACACATGAAGCTTTACCGTTCTTTCCGTCAGGAAGTTCCTGAAGAAGAATACACAATTGAGCTTGGCAAAGCTGACGTAAAACGTGAAGGTACTGACCTTTCAATCATCACTTACGGCGCAATGGTTCATGAATCATTAAAAGCTGCCGAAGAGCTTGAAAAAGACGGCATTTCAGCTGAAGTTGTCGACCTTCGTACTGTAAGCCCGCTTGATATCGATACAATCATCGCATCTGTAGAAAAAACAGGACGCGCGATTGTTGTTCAAGAGGCACAAAAACAAGCCGGTATTGCTGCAAACGTAGTAGCAGAAATTAATGACCGTGCGATCTTGAGCTTGGAAGCGCCTGTACTTCGCGTGGCTGCGCCTGATACAGTATTTCCTTTCTCTCAAGCGGAGAGTGTATGGCTTCCAAACCATAAAGACGTTCTTGAAACAGCAAGAAAAGTACTTGAATTTTAATCAAACTGCATAATCGAGAGGGAAGATGAACGTTTTCCCTCTATTATATATCTGTTTTCAATGCTTACGATGTAAACTTTAAAATTGCTTAATCAAACTAGGAGGTCGAGAACTGTGGCATTTGAATTTAAACTTCCAGATATCGGGGAAGGTATCCACGAAGGCGAAATCGTAAAATGGTTTGTCAAGCCTAACGATGAGGTAGACGAAGATGATGTACTGGCTGAAGTCCAAAATGATAAAGCAGTAGTAGAAATTCCTTCACCTGTTAAAGGAAAAGTATTAGAATTAAAAGTTGAAGAGGGAACGGTTGCAACTGTTGGACAAACGATCATTACGTTTGATGCACCTGGTTACGAAGATCTTCAATTTAAAGGCAGCGATGAGTCTGACGATGCGAAAACTGAAGCACAAGTTCAGTCAACTGCAGAAGCTGGACAAGACGTTGCGAAAGAAGAGCAAGCTCAAGAGCCTGCAAAAGCAACTGGCGCAGGACAGCAGGATCAAGCTGAAGTTGACCCGAACAAACGCGTGATCGCTATGCCTTCTGTACGTAAATATGCTCGTGAAAAAGGCGTAGACATCCGTAAAGTAACTGGTTCAGGCAACAACGGACGTGTTGTAAAAGAAGATATCGACAGCTTTGTAAACGGAGGAGCGCAAGAAGCTGCGCCGCAAGAAACAGCTGCACCACAAGAAACAGCTGCTAAACCGGCTGCTGCACCAGCTCCAGAGGGCGAATTCCCAGAAACACGCGAAAAAATGAGCGGTATCCGTAAAGCAATTGCGAAAGCGATGGTTAACTCTAAACACACTGCTCCTCACGTAACGTTAATGGACGAAGTGGACGTAACAAACCTTGTTGCACATCGTAAACAGTTCAAACAGGTTGCTGCTGATCAAGGAATCAAGCTGACTTACTTGCCTTACGTTGTAAAAGCTCTTACATCTGCACTGAAAAAATTCCCTGTTTTAAACACGTCAATTGACGATAAAACAGATGAAGTAATCCAAAAACATTACTTCAACATCGGTATCGCTGCAGACACTGAAAAAGGTTTGCTTGTACCGGTTGTGAAAAATGCAGATCGTAAATCTGTCTTTGAAATTTCTGATGAGATCAATGGCCTTGCAACAAAAGCTCGTGAAGGCAAGCTTGCTCCAGCTGAAATGAAAGGCGCATCTTGCACAATTACAAACATCGGTTCTGCCGGCGGACAATGGTTCACTCCGGTTATCAACCATCCAGAAGTTGCGATTCTTGGTATCGGACGTATTGCAGAAAAAGCGATTGTTCGTGATGGCGAAATCGTAGCAGCTCCAGTCTTAGCTCTTTCTCTCAGCTTCGACCACCGTATGATCGACGGAGCAACTGCGCAAAATGCATTAAATCACATCAAGCGTTTACTGAACGATCCACAATTCATTTTAATGGAGGCGTAATGTTATGGTAGTAGGAGATTTCCCTATTGAAACAGATACTCTTGTAATTGGTGCGGGACCTGGCGGCTATGTAGCTGCCATCCGCGCTGCACAGCTTGGACAAAAAGTAACAGTCGTTGAAAAAGCAACTCTTGGAGGCGTTTGTCTGAACGTTGGATGTATCCCTTCAAAAGCGCTGATCAATGCAGGCCACCGTTATGAGAATGCAAAGCATTCTGACGACATGGGAATCACTGCTGAAAACGTATCAGTTGATTTCACAAAAGTTCAAGAATGGAAAGCTTCTGTTGTAAACAAGCTTACTGGCGGTGTAGCAGGTCTTCTTAAAGGCAACAAAGTAGATGTTGTAAAAGGTGAAGCTTACTTTGTAGACAGCAATTCAGTTCGTGTTATGGATGAGAACTCTGCTCAAACATACACGTTCAAAAACGCAATCATTGCAACTGGTTCTCGTCCTATCGAATTGCCAAACTTCAAATATACTGAGCGTGTCCTAAATTCAACAGGCGCTTTGGCTCTTAAAGAAATTCCTAAGAAGCTCGTTGTTATCGGCGGCGGCTACATCGGAACTGAGCTTGGAACTGCGTATGCTAACTTCGGAACTGAGCTTGTTATTCTTGAAGGCGGAGATGAAATTCTTCCTGGCTTCGAAAAACAAATGAGCTCTCTCGTTACACGCAGACTGAAGAAAAAAGGCAACGTTGAAATCCATACAAATGCGATGGCTAAAGGCGTTGAAGAAAGACCAGACGGCGTAACAGTTACTTTTGAAGTAAAAGGCGAAGAAAAAACTGTTGATGCTGATTACGTACTGATTACAGTAGGACGCCGTCCAAACACTGACGAGCTTGGTCTTGAGCAAGTCGGTATTGAAATGACGGACCGCGGTGTCGTGAAAACTGACAAACAGTGCCGCACAAACGTACCTAACATTTATGCAATCGGTGATATCATCGAAGGACCGCCGCTTGCTCACAAAGCATCTTACGAAGGTAAAATCGCAGCAGAAGCTATCGCTGGAGAGCCTGCAGAAATCGATTACCTTGGTATTCCTGCGGTTGTCTTCTCTGAGCCTGAACTTGCATCAGTTGGTTACACTGAAGCGCAGGCGAAAGAAGAAGGTCTTGATATCGTTGCTGCTAAATTCCCATTTGCAGCAAACGGCCGTGCGCTTTCTCTTAACGAAACAGACGGCTTCATGAAGCTGATCACTCGTAAAGAGGACGGTCTTGTGATCGGTGCGCAAATCGCCGGCGCAAGTGCTTCTGACATGATTTCTGAATTAAGCTTAGCGATCGAAGGCGGCATGACTGCTGAAGATATCGCGATGACAATTCACGCTCACCCAACATTGGGCGAAATCACAATGGAAGCAGCTGAAGTAGCAATCGGAAGTCCGATTCACATCGTAAAATAATGCTCATATCAAAAACAGCCCTCGCTCAAAGCGGGGCTGTTTTTTTATTTTGACAGCACATGCTGTAATGGTTTAATGATGTCTTCTTTCTTTTTCACACATCCCTCGATTTTCACCACGACATGGCGCTGATCCACAACCATAAGGGTAGGGACGGTTTCAATCTCATCTTCCCAGCCCTCTTTGTTATCATAGACCTTCATTTTATCTATTTGCTCAGGATAATCTTTTTCTAAATCAAGCAGTGCATCATAATATGGCGCTTCCTGGTCAATTTGGTTTTCATCAGAAAAAAACAGGATTTGTGTATGATGAATGTTGTCAATCCGGCTTTTTTTCATCGGATTGATGGTGGAAAGCGTACAGCCCGATAAAGCAAATACTATTATCAGTATGGGGAATACCGCGCGATATCGCATCTATCTTCTCCTCTGTATAAACAATAGTAAACTAGTTTTAGTTTATCATGAGAGGCGGCTTAAACTGCTTCTTGTTACCTAATTGTTATATAATTGAAACCGTTTTTAAAGTGACATTACATATCATATCAATCGTTTAAAATAGCGATCTGGGAGTATATAGGATTTATCGCTGTGTTCTTCAATAAACGTTCAAGAAAACATGAAATCATAAATATGTTTTGGCATATGTATCGATTAAAGCTGTTGCATGAAGAAGATATAGTGTGATGGAAGACGAAAAAATATGCTATATATAAGGATATAGAAATAAATGTGTTATACAATTTATTGTTGACATTTTAAATGTGACATATTAATATAATAGCAACAAAAGAAATTAAGCGTTTTCAAATTTCAAAGAAATGGGGAATGAGAGATGGGTACGATTGTTTGCCAAGATTGCAACGAAGCCATTCATTACTTTGAAGATGAGAAAGTGACAACATTATACGGAACATGCTGCGGACAATGTCAATGTCCTGTTGATGAAGAGTAAAAAAAGCATGCGGCTCAAGCCGCATGCTTTTTATTTATTGAATCGCTTTTTGCTCTTTAATGACCCGGATCATGTTTAGCGTCGAGTCCTCAGGCCCTTGAACAGGGAGACCTGCGTCGAGGTTCTTGAAAATGTAGCTGATGTTTTCTTCTGTAATAATCTCACCTGGAATGAAGATTGGAATACCAGGCGGATATACCATGACAAATTCAGCGATAATCCGTCCGGATGCTTCTTTTAATGGGATGACTTCCGTATTTGCATAGAAAGCATCACGCGGTGTCATTGCCAATAAAGGAATTTCCGGAAGCAAAACCTCAGTTTGCCGATGTGTTACATCTTGTTCTGACATTTGATGTGCGATCTCCGTTAAAGCCTCTACAAGCCGGTCTGCATCATTTTGGCTGTCACCAGGGGTGAAAATACACAAAATATTGTACAGATCAGAAAGCTCAACTTCAATATTAAAGGATTCACGAAGCCATTTTTCAACGTCATGACCTGTAAGCCCAAGATTTTTGACAGAGATAATCAATTTTGTCGGGTCATAGCTGTAAGCTGCTTTCGAACCAAGCATCTCAGAACCGACACAATAAATGCCTTCAATCTGATTGAGGCGATCTCTCGTCTGGTTGGCAAGCTTCAGTGTCTCCTCAGCAAGGTGATGGCCTTCTGTTGCAAGGCGTTTTCTGGCAACATCCAGAGAGGCGAGAAGCAAGTAAGATGTTGACGTTGTTGTAAGCATGCTCAGGATGGATTGCACTCTGTCTTTAGATACAAGGCCTTCTCTCATGTTTAAAATAGAGCTTTGTGTCAGTGATCCGCCCAGTTTGTGGACACTTGTCGCTGCTATGTCTGCTCCTGCCTGCATAGCTGAAAGCGGCAATTCATCGTGAAAATGAATATGAACGCCGTGTGCTTCATCAACAAGCACCGGCACATCGAACGAATGAGCGAGTTCTACGATGCTTTTTAAGTCGGCTGCAACACCGAAATATGTCGGGTTGATGACGAGAAGCCCTTTTGCATCTGGGTGCTCGGTAAGTGCCCGTTTAGCAGATTCGAGTGTAATGCCGTGGGAGATGCCCAATTCATTGTCAATTTCAGGATGAATAAAGATTGGGATCGCTCCGGAAAATACAATAGCTGTCATAATTGATTTGTGCACATTTCTTGGAATAATAATTTTATCTCCAGGTCCGCAAACAGCCATCACCATTGTCATAATGGCGCCGCTTGTTCCTTGAACAGAAAAAAATGTGTGGTCCGCGCCAAATGCTTCAGCCGCCAGATCCTGTGCTTGTTTAATGATGCCTTTTGGCGCGTGCAGGTCATCTAATGGTTCAATATTGATTAAATCTATGCTTAACGCGTTTTCACCGATAAATTGTCTGAATTCTGGGTCCATTCCTGCCCCTTTTTTATGGCCGGGAATGTGGAATTGAACAGGCTGTCTGCTTGCATGCTTTTTCAGTCCTGTGTATAAGGGTGTTTCATGTTGCGACAATTGTTTTCCCACCTTTGTAATCATACCTATGCATAATAGTGTGTATTAAAATCAGTTTCTCAACCGTTTTTTAGACGTAAAACAAATGAATTATATTATGAACTTGAAAGAATGTAAAGAACAATTTATGATCAAATGAAGATGCTTTCTCTTAAGGGAAGCAAATCTATAAGGAGTGAAGAAAATGGAATACCAATATCCGATGAATGAAGATTGGACAACCGAAGAAGCAGTAGATGTGATTGCGTTTTTCCAGCAGGTTGAGCATGCATATGAAAAAGGTGCGGATCGTGAAGAACTGCTTAAAGCTTACCGCCGTTTCAAGGAGATTGTCCCGGGGAAGGCCGAGGAGAAAAAGCTATGCAGCGAGTTTGAAGAACAAAGTACATACTCTCCTTATCGTACGGTCAAACAAGCAAGAGAATCTGATCAGGCGAAGATTAAGATGTAAGAAAAAGAGCCGGGTGATATCCCGGCTCTTTTTTATGCTTGTGATACTTTTTGGGTGAAACGGTACAGAAAAGCAAGCTGCTGGAAGGCATCGTCGATACGCTGAAGGAATTCCTGGTTATTCATATTCAGCACTTCTTCTTTTTGAAGCTGGATGCCGCATAACAGCTCGGCTTTCTTTATAGTCTGCAAACGCTCAAACAACGTCTTCAGCTGTTCCTTGTCCATTTCAGACTGCTTATGTACTCCCGGTTTTGTGTGATCTGCGGACCAAACGAAGCTGTCTGGAATATTCTTGGTAATCGTTTCCTGGTTCGCTTCAAGCAATTTGCCGTATTCTTCTTTGATAGGGGATTCATAAATAATCGCGAACCACACAAATACGTGGCTTTCCCATAAACCAATCTGAAAATGCGGCAGTTTTTTATAGCCTCTTTTGCTGTTTGCGAACGCCACCCAGCTGTCAGCAGGGGGATTGACGGATCTTCTTGCGTGCTTTGCCACATGCGGAAACATTTCATCTCCGGTTAGAGCTGATAAAGTTGGGGCAAAATGTTCGCCTAGAGCTGTAAGCTTCGGACGGACCGTCTCTTTTAATACTTCCATGCGCGCGTCTAAGCCTTCTATTGTAAATGTGTTAAAGTCTTCTTCCGTAAAACGCATTTGTGTCATGATTTTTCCTCCTTCATGCTAAGTATACATATTTTATCACAGTTAGGACGAGCGGCAAAAAGATTGAGCGCGTTTGAAGAAAGGGGAAATGTGGTAATAAATGAGTAGGTAAACACACAATTTTCAGAATCATGTTACGCGCAAATAGAACAATCATACGATATAAGAAGTAATCATTGTTGAATGGCAAAATGGGATGCTTTTTTTACAAACAAATGATCTCTGGAAGGGGCGAAAGACAATGAGGCAAGTTGTGAAAGAGGGATTTAAGGAAGAGAAAAACAATCGTGTAGCTGTCTGGAGACTAGAGGTTGATTATGAATTGGCAACCCTATATGAAGCAATGCAAAAAGAAAATGAAGAACAGATTGAGCAAAGCAAAAACAAACTTGAGCGACTCAGAAAAGAATGGATTCGTCTTAACGGGTAAAAAAGCGATAGTGAAAACGAACCGCGTGAATGGTTCGTTTTTACATGAGAAGGGATATTTTTCATTTTCCTTGCTTTTTCACCGCCGTTATCAGTATCCTATAAAATAAAGGTCTACATAGAAGAGAGGTACGCACGAATGACAAATTGGACGGAAATTGATGAAATTGCAAAGAAATGGGTAAAAGAAGCAGGCGCGAGAATTAAACAATCCATGCATGAAAGCCTGACAATTGAAACGAAATCAAATCCGAATGATTTAGTCACCAATATTGACAAAGAAACGGAAAAGTTTTTCATTGACCGCATTCAAGAAACGTTTCCGGGACACCGCATACTCGGCGAAGAAGGGCAAGGGGACAAACTCCACTCACTGGAGGGAGTCGTCTGGATTATCGACCCGATTGACGGGACGATGAATTTTGTGCACCAGCAGAGAAATTTCGCAATTTCAATCGGAATTTTTGAAAACGGAGAAGGGAAAATCGGGTTAATTTATGATGTGGTGCATGATGAGCTGTATCACGCATTTAGCGGCAGAGGAGCTTATATGAATGAAACAAAGCTGGCTCCCTTAAAAGAAACCGTCATTGAAGAAGCGATTCTTGCCATTAATGCGACATGGGTGACGGAAAACAGAAGAATTGATCCAAGTGTGCTAGCGCCCCTTGTGAAAAGAGTCAGAGGCACTCGCTCCTACGGTTCTGCTGCTTTAGAGCTGGCAAATGTTGCGGCAGGAAGAATAGATGCTTACATCACGATGCGGCTTGCGCCATGGGATTATGCAGCCGGCTGTGTGCTGTTAAATGAAGTAGGAGGCTTTTATACGACCATTGAGGGAGAGCCGTTTACCTTTTTAGAAAATCACAGTGTGCTGGCCGGAAACCCATCTATACATAAAACGATATTTGAAGAGTATCTTCATGCTGGAAAGTAGGCCTTTTGAACAAGATGACCTCAGCTTGTTAGAGAAGCTCGCGGAGGCTCATCCTGTATGGAAAGAGGAGGAGTTTGGGGAGAAAGATGCAGAAAGCTATATAATCTCCTATTCCATGTACAACGGGTCATGGCTTGTATGGGAAAAAGATGGTCAGCCTGTTGCCGTCAGCTATCATCTCGAGTGGGCGCCTTCCAACGGAAAGCCGTGGCTTGGAACGGTGCTGGTAGACCCGGCTGAAGAAAAAAAGGGACATGCGAGGATAATCATTGAACGGATCAGCAAATCGCTTAGAGACAAACATAAAGCGATGTTTGCGGCAGTTCCCATTGACCGCAGTGAATGGATACTGTTTTTGAGCCAATGCGGCTTTGAACAGCTGAAAACGGAAAATGATGAGAAAGGCAAATCATTTTTGATCCTGGTAAAGCCTTTAGCGGAAGCTGCCGTATGATGACGGCAGCTTACTTTTTTTATGCCAGTACCTTAAAAAGCCTCCCAAAATTGAGAGGCATCTGTTAAAAAATTATTTTTTCACTGCATGAATATAATGAATCGCTTCAAACGCTGACAAATAGTCTGTTCGATTGCCAAAGAAAAGGCCATTAATGTCGTCTGGTGATAGATGTTCATAAATCAGCAAACCTGATGACTCTAACATTCTTTCAATTTCATCATAAGTAAAACAAGATTTCATCGGTTCTCCGCTTGCAGCAGCCATCTTCACCATATGTTCAACTCTATTTGATGTTCCTTTTGCAGTAAAGAGTGTTTCGTCCGCATAATCAAAAACGATAGAGCTCCCTGATGGGACATGAGAAAATAAATTGCTGATCAAGATTGCATTTTCTTCTCGTGTTAAATAATAAGACACTCCCAGAAGGCTAAAGAATGTTTTTGTGTTTTCAAATCCTTTATCTATGAGAGGCTGATACGAAAACGTTTTGGTAAAATCCATAGGAACAAAGTGAAGATGTTCAGGAACTGTCAGATTTGCATCTGTCAGTTTATTTTTTTTGAATTGCTGTGTAGCCGGATGATCAACCTCGAAAACTTGTAAGCTGTTTTCCAATTCAGGATGCCGAAAACAGAAAGTATCGAGCCCGGCCCCAAGAATGACATACTGTTTTGCTCCAAGCATTAATTCGTTGTGTAAGACTTTTTCGCAATACGAAGCACGTGCTAAGGGCGTGGGCGACAGCTGGACTTGCGTAACCCATTTTAATATTTCTTCGGGATCATTTTGCAGGCGTTCAGCAATCTCTTTATTGAAAAACGTGATTCCTTGAATCATATTCTCGCTGATGTCGGAAAACTCTTTTTCGTTAATAAGCTCTTTTGCAATAAAATCATCAAAAATGAGAGGCGTGTCATATCGGCTGTGATACGCACGGGCAAAAGCTGAAATCAAAGACGTTAAGCTGGACTCATTTTTCCTCATGAAATGATCCTCCCATAAAAAAATAAGATTCCCCTGGCCAGGAGAATCTTATTATACATATAAATATATTAATAGTAAATTATAGCATAAATAAAATTTTTTGTCAATGTTTTTGCTCTTTCTTCAGTCGTATGAACTTCCTTTATTTCATATGCTTACGTTCATTCTTTAGATAGCAGTTAAAAAAATCTTTTACAATGTTAAGAGTATGATGCTGGGTAAAACCGATATGTCCGGCCTCCTTTATTTTATACATAATGGCATCGTGGCCTGCTTTTTTTAGTGCGTGATAAAATTCAGCGCTTTGCTCATACGGAACGACGTCATCCTGATCACCATGCATAATAAGAATTGGCGGCGCCTTGCGATGTACATATTCAATAGGGCTGGCTTTTCTGGCTTTTTCCTTATGTTCCTGAATTGCCCCGCCAATAAGCTTTGATTCAGGAGAATGAGGGGAGTCATGGTCAAAAATAGACGGATATCGGCTCATTGTCAGTAAATCGGTCGGCCCAAACCAATCTGCAATGGCCTGCACTCGACTCGATACATGTGCATATTCCCGGTTTCCATCGAATTCTTTTAATCCTTCAGTTAATCCGAGCAGTAGAGCCAAGTGTCCGCCGGAAGAATCTCCCCAAACCCCGATGTTTTGCGGATCGATACTGTATGCTGAAGCGTTGGCTTTTAAAAAACGTATTGCTGTTTTTACATCCTGCAGCTGAGCGGGGAAGACTGCATCGCCGCTTCCTCTGTACTGCACACTTGCGATGGTGTACCCCTCTTTTGCAAATTCAGCAAGCTGAGGCAAAAAAGCGTATGTATCCTGTTTTGTCCAGCCCCAGCCGCATCCTTGTAAATAAACAATTAAAGGGTAGGTTTCTTGGTTGCCCTTTTTGTCAAACAACGCATCCATTGGATCACGGCGTACCAACAAATTTAATGTAAGAGTAGTATTTTCTACGGTTGAAAATTCAATATCGGGAATGAGTTGTACATAGGAATTAACATTTTGCTCCCAATGAAGTTCTTTTATTTCTTTCATCTCATCATCTCCAGTATGAAATAGGGTTTAATCGTTGTAATAAACTTCATTACAACGGTTATAAAAAAAGTATGCTTACTGTGAAGCATTTCTTTTTTGAACGATTAATTCAGTCAGTTCCTTTACGCTTGTTTCCTTCAATATATTCTCCATGGCATCTTGGGCTTTTAATAAAATGAGCTCGAGAACACGATGAATATTTGCTCCGACCCAGCAGTTTGGGTTGGGATTTTCATGGGAATGAAAAAGCGCGCCTTCTTCAACAACTTCAGTGGCCTTATAGATGTCGTATAAAGTGATGGCGTCTGCATCTTTTAATAAATAAGCCCCACCCGAACCCCTTTTCACATCGATTAGACCTGCTTTTTTTAATAAGCGGCTGATTTGGCGAATAATGACTGGATTGGTATTTACGCTGTCAGCCATTTGTTCTGAGGTGAGGTGATCCGTCCGCACATTTAATAGAGACAACATATGTACGGCTATCGTGAAGCGGGTGCTGATTCTCATGGTATCATCCTTTCGTTGTAATGATTATACTTACAACGAAAAAGGAAATCAATACATGTAACGAAAAAAAGCCTGAGAGATCTCAGGCTTTTTCTAATATTACAATCCAACAGCATTCCAGGCTGCTTCAACTTTAGCGGCATCAGTTGAGCCGTACAGATCACGGGCAGACTGAATAAGAGCTGCCTTTGCATCTTTGAACGTGGAAGAAGGCGTGAGGTACGTTGTTAACGCACGGTAATAGATTTGCTGTGATTTAGATACACCAAGCTTTGTAATGGTATTGTAAGCGGCTTTGTTTGGAATCCCGCTGTTTATGTGTACGCCGCCATAATCGCCTTCATCTGTGTTTGGAAGGTTTTGATAATCGGCGTAGTTGTCAGGCTGATCGTATTTTGTCGGATTGGACAGGCTGCGGAGAGCAGGCTGGCTGACTGTAATGTCTTCACCAATGTCCCAGTCTTCTGTATCTGTAAAATAACCGAATACGTCAGAGAATGATTCGTTTAATGCCCCCGGCTGATTTTCATAAATCAAGTTGGCCGTTTCTTGAGTGACGCCATGTGTCATTTCATGTGCTGTCACATCTAATGAGCCGGAAAGCGGAGAGAAGAATGATCCGTCGCCGTCACCGTAAATCATTTGATCGCCTGTCCATGCAGCATTGTTATACCGAGTGCCGTAGTGAACGGAAGAAACGATTTTACTGCCTTTGTTATCATAGCTGTTCCGTTTAAATGTCGAATAAAAATAATCGTACACTTTACCAAGGTTATAGTGGGCGTCAACGGCTGCCCGCTGAGATGAAGTTGTAAATGTATTAGTTGTGCTTGAGACAAGCGTTCCCGGAAGGCGGCTTTGTCTGTTTTGCAAGTCATATGTGATGATTTGAGTGCCTGTTGGTTTTGAAAGATCTCTTAGAACGTATTTTCCGCTCTCATAAGAGATGTTCAAAGGAACGGTTGCGCCCTTTAGAGTTGTTCCGCTTCCAGTGGCGGCAGCATGCTCTACTTTATTTTGCTGTTTTAATATGCTGCCTGTTTCGGCATCAACTAAGACTTCCCAGTTTGCAGGTTCAGGCTCGATATAGCGAATCGTCACATCGTAAGCAAGACGATAGCTGCCGTCCTTTGTTTCTACCGCTTTTAACTCGGCTTTATCACTGTTTTTGGCCGTTCCGTTAGAAACAGCGTCTGGTGATTTGCCGATGGCTTTGAAAGCGAGTGCCAGCGCTTTTTCAGAAGAGACTTTTTGGCTGTTTTCTGTTTTGCCAGCAGATTGATTGTGTAATTCACCATTGACCGCATAGACATTATCGGATTTATCGACGTGAACGATCACTTGTGAATCTTTAATAGGCACTCCATTAACCACAGGCGCATATCGAAAGTGCTTGTACCCAAGGGCATCAGTCGTGCTTTCAACTAGCTTCAGCCTTTTAGCAGGGTCACCTTTGAAAATGTTACTGTTCTTTTTCAAAAACTGTTTGACAGCCTTGTCATTTGGTGCAGATAGTTCTGATTGCGCAATTGCGTTTTTGGAGAGGAAATTTGTTTGATTCTCTTTAAGCTGATGACTTTCAGCAGCCTGAACACCAGGAAGGCTGATTGACAAACTCATAAACGAAGCAGCGACAGCAACAGACAATTTCTTACCTAAACCCACAATAAATCCCCCTTTTTGAAAATACTGAAAAATCTTTATATCGTTATATTAAACTAGCATTCTGGAATACTCAACAAAAACTAACATAACTAGACAAAATTGATAGAATTGTCCTGTGTTTATTTTTGCTGAATAATATCAAGATGAGTCATGTGTCATGTGATGGTGCATTGCAAGTGTTATGTCTTTTTACATATCAAGGAGAAGATGAGAGATTTTTTGTTTCTTATTGAAACTTTTTGACAAGCCGGCTGTCTAACCGACTGAGGCCTTAATAAGAAGTAAAGGATTGTTGTTCTTGTTGGAGTTATTCAGTCATTATGTATTGCATTTCGAACGTTATTTTATATTAAGCAGACAAAGCACCTTGCTGATTCAATGGTCCATTGTTGTTCTTGCGGGCTTATATCTATTGGTGCATCATCCTAAAATAAACCGGTACCGCACAATGTTCTTGGCAGGTGTCTTATTGCGGATTGTTTTGCTGGCCGGGGTGTCTGTTGAACTCATTCATCAGGTGCAAGTAACAAACTTTTCCAGTGCTTACTTGAGGGATGATGGAAATGAACTGCTGCCGCTGTTGCATTTTTTGTTATACGGATACGTGCTGCTGACGGCTTTTCACTATATGCTGGTGCTTCGTGATCATGGCGGAAAAGGCATGTTTTATACGTTTGATCTTGCCGTTGTCAGTTTGCCGATTGTACAAATGATATTCAGTTTCTTTTCGTTTTTGAAGGAATATCCTGATGGGGTCGAGCCGATTGATTTCGTGTTCCTGTTTTTAATCATCATTCTACCTATTGTGTTGAATGTACTGTTTTTCAAACTGTATTGGAGAACAAATAAGATTTTACTGGGTTTATTTTATACGCTGATTATCGGACTGCTTGTCCTGCTGCTTGCGCCATATCCTGAGCATATCTCGATTGACTATGGTGCGGTGATGCCATATACGATTTATTTGACAATGGCGGGATTTTTGATGAGCTATCATCTGTTCCAAAAGTCAGGGAAGGTTTATGTGCGTGTGAATAAGTGGCTGACGATGGCTGTCATTGTGTTTTTTATCTTGCTCTTAAATCCGATATATAACATAGGAACGGCTGCTTTCGCTGTTTCAAAGCCAGCAAATGTCCACGATTCATTCAATTTTGTAGGAGAGCACATTTCATCAGAAAAAGCGGAACAGATACTAAAGTCGTTTTTTCCTACGGATGAGACATTGTATTTGCATGATACAAAGATGGATGTGCATTATTTCTACTCATTTGAAAGCATGAGCTATGAGGCTGAAGTGGATGAGGTGTCACAGCTGATTCTTAATTATCAGTACTTGAAAAAGCCGCGGGGAAAAACGCTTACTGATCAAGAGTACGTCCGGAAATCCGTTGCTTTCCTTGAACGGCATGGCCGTGTGTTAAATAAGGATCATGTCGAAACAGTGGTATCCAAAGAAGACGGCCAGACAGTCGTACATATATTCTTGAAAAATCAATTTCATAAAAAAGATAACGATGATGAAGGCACAGTATTTTATTGGGAAAAGGAAACCTTAATGGGCTTTGGTGAAGATCCTTCTATTTATCAGCTTAATTCTCTTCAGCATGTTCATATCACAGAACGAGACATACACGACAAAGTGAAGGAAATGTTTGCAGTTTTAAACATACCGAAACAGCCTTATCAGATCACAGATATTGAAAGCGACAGCCTGCTTGGAAGTTTAGTGCAAGTTGAAACAAAAGACGGAATTGTTTTGGACTTTGAAAGTGAATCCGGCAGTTTACAAAGTCTTTCGCTTCCAACGAAAAAGAATATCTCATTGACAAACAGTCGGCTGCAACAGCAAATATTATTGGTCTTCGGTGCTGATGTATCAGAAATGAAGAAAAAAAGCAGGCAGAGTGATACGGTGATGTATCATGACTCTTCTAAAACGTACGAGCTTTTTGAAGATCAAGGGCTGCTTAACGTTTATGTTTACAGCGATACACGCGATAAATCATTTCCTTATACGTATCGTGATGGAAAATTGGCTTATGAAAAAGTAGCTGCTGCATATCGGGATGTCATTTATAAAAAGCGCATGCGTCCGATTATCATTCAAAGAGGAAATGAACGCCATTATGCATGGCTGATCATTATTCAGCCGTTCGGGTCAAACCGCCATGATGCTTACGTGGTGGATGGAGAAACACAAGAGGTGAAAAGTCTTTATGAATCATAAAGAAAAAGAGTCTGTTTTTTTAGATTTATACGACCTATATAAAGAGGGTGAGCTAGAGGATGAATCAATGGAATGGATGAAACAGCATGAGCCCTTATATCAAAAGAGCGCGGAAGGCTTAAAGAGTGAATCTTGTTTCAAGAGAAGCCCGGGTGCTGAAGAAGAGAACCAAATTAGACATATGAAAGTATACCTGTCTTCCATGTATATCTGTTTCATTTTATTGGCCATCTGGATGACGGTGTGGTTTTACTTTTAATGAAGCATAGGGATTCTATTGAGGACTTGTATCGACAGTATTACCAAGAAATTTTGAATTATTTATTCAGAAGGACTCATCACCTTGAAACAGCCAAGGACTTAGCGCAGGACACGTTTATGAAAGCTCTAAACGGTTTGTCTTCGTTTAGGGGGCATTCTTCCATCAGAACGTGGCTTTATACAATTGCACATCACACCTTTGTTAATTGGTACCGCAGGGATGTCAAATACCAATTTACTGATATCAGCAAAAATGAAGGGTTAACGCAGACAACTTATGAACAGCCTGAACAGTATCTGTCACGGATGGTAAAAAACGAAACACTTCGGCAGGAGCTCCTGCAGTTAAAGGATCAGCATCAATCCGTTTTGATTTTAAGAGAATTCCAAGAGCTTTCTTATGAAGAAATCGCGGAGATATTAGGATGGAGTCTTTCAAAGGTGAAAACCACACTTCACCGGGCCAGATTAGAGCTTAAGAAAAACATGGCGAAAAGAAGAGAGGAGGAGGGGATATGACCTGCTTTCTAGTAAGAGACCTGCTTCCTCTGTATCTTGAAGGTGATTGTAAAAGAGAAACGGAACACGTCATTGAAGAGCATTTAAAAACCTGCAGCAGCTGTAGAGAAATGTTTGACATGATGGCTGAGCCTTTTGAATTGGAAGGTGAACAGGCCGTTGAGGAGAATTTTCTGCCGGAAGAGGAAATACGGTTTAAACAGAGGTACTACGGTTTGCTGATCGTTAAAGCTGCCTGCTGGTTTGGAGCGGCGGTTGCCGTGATGCTGATCATCAAACTGCTGATATAAGGAAAAGCGCTTGCCGGAACACGGACAAGCGCTTTTTTAGATTAAGCTTGGGGATGAATCATTTCGTAGATTGCGGCAAGCTGTTCTTGTGAAAGAGCACCGAAGAGTTTTTCGTAAACGTCAGCTTGCAGTGGTGTCGCGCCTGCTTTTACCGCTGCATCTTTATCATAGCTGTATACACCGTCCTGTAATACAATTGCTGCTTGAAGAATGTGGATCTTTAGGGAAACAGCAGAGAAAAATTGTTCAAGTGCGAGTGCTTCTTTTTCTGTGAAGCCAAGTTCAATTGCTTTTTCTGTATCAAATTTGTAATTTCCATCTTCGACATACACACATTGTGAAACAACATTGAAAAATTCTGATGTCGACTCCCATAATGTTGCGATTACTTGAGCCTCTTCTTTTGTCATTCCTAGCTCGACAGCTTTTTCACTGTCAAAATAATACACACCGTCTTGTTCGTATATACATTGATTTAATATATCAATGAATGTATTGAGATCTTCGTTTGTGATTGTCTGATGTTGAACATGAACAGCAGTGTTATCAGCCAATGTTTTTGCGCTGGCTGCATCAGGGCCGAACGTTAATAGAGCAGCTGAGGTCATTGCGGCAGTCGTTAGCATAGCTTTTTTTACAAATGTTTTCTTCATGTTTCTTCTCTCCCTTTTATGAATTGTGCTACAAATTCCATTATAGGGAGAGATTAGTGTGAGAAAAATAGGCTCTATGGTATTTTATGTATGCCGTTGCCGAACTACTTTTGGCCGTCACATGTGTAATCGTTAGAACGATTGTCTATGTATGAATCGTGTTTTGCATCTTCCCGACTAAGAAACAGGGGAGATAAGACTTAATGAAATAAAAAACACCGCTTTCTTTGCGGTGTTTTTTGATTACAATGTCTCCAGCGGGGCAATGCTTTTAATCAAGCAAGCCCTGCTCGCGCATTTTCTTTTTTAATGTAAATCCGCCGCCCATAACGGCGCAAACCAGTACAATGCTGGCTGCAATGCCTATTGCGCTTTTTTCAGCGATAAAGACGCCGATCAGCATAATGCTGAAAACCGCTGCAAATGCAAATAATAGTAAAAGCCAATTCATTTTTTTCATATTTTCCATCCCCTTTTACGTCTTATAATAAGTTTACAGAAAAACGTGACGCTTTTAAAGAGGATGTGTGGTATAATATGAAAGTTATCTAATTTTATTAGGAGATGAAAAAGTGAAACTTCGAAATGATCTTCGCAACATCGCGATTATTGCCCACGTTGACCATGGGAAAACGACTCTAGTCGATCAGCTTTTACATCAGGCTGGTACGTTCCGTGCCAACGAACAGGTTGCTGAACGCGCAATGGACTCTAATGATCTTGAACGCGAACGCGGCATTACAATTTTGGCGAAAAATACTGCGATTAACTATAAAGATACACGCATCAATATTTTGGATACCCCTGGACACGCAGACTTTGGGGGAGAAGTAGAACGGATTATGAAAATGGTTGACGGCGTAGTGCTTGTCGTTGACGCATATGAAGGCTGTATGCCTCAAACTCGTTTCGTTTTGAAAAAAGCTCTTGAGCAAAACCTGAACCCGGTTGTTGTTGTAAACAAAATTGACCGTGACTTTGCTCGTCCTGAGGAAGTTATCGATGAGGTTCTTGATCTGTTCATTGAGCTTGATGCCAATGAAGAGCAGCTCGAGTTCCCAGTAGTATACGCTTCAGCGATTAATGGAACAGCGAGTCTTGATCCAAAACAGCAGGATGAAAACATGGAAGCTTTATATGAAACGATTATTAAGCATGTTCCGGCACCTGTTGATAATGCAGAGGAGCCGCTTCAATTCCAAGTTGCCCTTCTTGACTACAACGACTATGTAGGCCGTATCGGTATCGGACGCGTATTCCGCGGCACGATGAAAGTCGGCCAGCAGGTTTCTCTTATGAAGCTTGACGGAACGGCTAAATCATTCCGTGTAACAAAAATTTTCGGTTTCCAAGGCTTAAAGCGTGTGGAAATTGAAGAAGCAAAAGCGGGAGACCTCGTTGCGGTTTCCGGTATGGAAGATATCAACGTTGGTGAAACGGTCTGTCCTGTAGACCATCAAGATCCGCTTCCAGTGCTTCGCATTGATGAGCCGACACTTCAAATGACATTTGTCGTAAATAACAGTCCGTTTGCAGGCCGTGAAGGCAAATATGTAACGGCCCGCAAAATCGAAGAGCGTCTTCAGTCACAGCTTCAGACGGATGTGAGCTTGCGTGTCGAGCCTACAGCTTCTCCTGATGCTTGGGTTGTTTCCGGACGCGGTGAGCTGCATTTGTCAATTTTAATTGAAAATATGCGCCGTGAAGGCTATGAGCTTCAGGTGTCAAAACCTGAAGTTATCATCAAAGAAATCGACGGCGTACGCTGTGAGCCTGTTGAGCGTGTACAAATCGATGTTCCTGAAGAGCATACAGGTTCTGTCATGGAATCAATGGGTGCCCGCAAAGGCGAGATGGTTGATATGATCAATAACGGTAACGGCCAAGTCCGTCTCATCTTTACAGTTCCTTCCCGCGGATTGATCGGTTACTCTACAGAGTTCCTGTCATTAACACGCGGATTCGGTATTCTGAACCATACGTTTGACAGCTACCAGCCGATGCAGGCGGGCCAAGTCGGCGGACGCCGTCAAGGTGTGCTTGTGTCAATGGAAAACGGAAAAGCGACATCTTATGGTATTCAAGGAATTGAAGACCGCGGTGTTATCTTCGTTGAGCCGGGTACTGAAGTATACGAAGGAATGATCGTTGGAGAGCATAACCGTGACAACGACCTTGTTGTTAACGTCAGCAAAATGAAACAGCAGACGAACGTCCGCTCTGCGACAAAAGATCAGACAACTACAATCAAAAAAGCGCGCATCATGTCTCTTGAGGAGTCTCTAGAGTACTTAAACGAAGATGAATACTGTGAAGTAACACCTGAATCCATCCGTTTAAGAAAGAAAATCCTCAATAAAAACGAACGTGAAAAAGCAGCTAAAAAGAAAAAAACAGCAGGATTGTCTTAATCTCTTGCAGAATTTGAAAAGATAGAACCCGCACGTTTGCAGGGGAGGGAATCTTTTTGAATGACGTAAATGAACGCCTGTCGTTCTTCGCCGCTCTATATCAAGTAGACCGGCAGCCTGCGGCAGGCATGTGGCTGCTGTACGGCACGATTTTTGTGCTAGCCGTTATTGTGTTTAAGCTTGGCTTTGCTAAACGGCTTCCGGTATTAAAATCAGCAGTGGTGTATTTATTTCTGGCTTTGGGCTGCACTGTTTTGACCTTTTTAGGAGTGTTTTTGCCCGTGGCAGAGGGATTGGTCGTCGCTGCGCTGATTTTAATCATTTACAAAATTCGGCTGTATCAGTCGAAAAAGGGACAGTCTGCAAAATCATAAAAAGACTCAGCTGAGAAGCTGAGTCTTTTTTGTTCTTTATGGTAAAGCGTTGCTTTATTTTTTGACTTTTTCTTTCTTCTGCTGTCCCGGATGAAAAGTGAATTTTCCCGTTTTCAGCCGTTCTTCTGTTTTTTTGGTAATCCGGTCGTGGCATTCCTGACACATATATGTATGGATTGGGCGGTTTCGAAGCCGTTTCGCGATCAGGGTATCATCATCAATAGTTTCAATTTTATCGCAAATAGAACATTGGACCCTCATCATATCACCTCTTTCACTAACATGTATTATAGCACGGATCAGAAGCTGTCCAAAATAAGAAAAAGCTAAAGCGCGAGGCTATAGCTTAATCATTGGTATTCTTTTTCATATGATGATCAGATTGATCGTTTTGCTCCTGATCCATTTCCTGCTGCTGCTTTCTGTTTAATTGATCATTTTGCTGCTTTGTTTGCGGCTCGTCTTCATTATCAATCACATCGTTAGGCACTTCCGGAAGCACTCGGCCGACAATCGCAGCCAATTCATCTAATATGCCTGTCACCGGACGGCCTTCACTGATTTCTCTGCTCATTTCATTCAGGCGGCTGACCGTATCTGGGTCAGCAATGACAACTGCGTTGGCGCCGTATCGATCATTTTTTAGAGCTTGGGCTACAGAATATTTAATGGTTTCCACTTTGCTTCTGTCCAAAGTATCATCGACGTCAATCCCCACAACGGCATATCCTCCGAGCACAACGGCTGTTGCATCCTTGACATCAGGGATTTTTTCAGCAACGCTGACAAGATGCTTGGCAATATCCGTTCTTGTTCCATTGTCTTTTGTCTCCTGTGTTGTGTCCTTTACGTGAATCGGTTTAGTTTCCTGTTGTCTTGTTGATTCTTCTTCAACATTTTGATCCTGTCTTCCTTGCTGGTAGGCACATGCGGACAGGATAAGCGTCAGCTGTATGATAATGAAAAGAATTCGCACTTGCGGGTTCCCTCCTTGAGATACATTCATTAATTTTATTGTTGAATTAACCTTCTATCTTTATGCACAAAAACATATATTTTAGCAGGCATTCACCTTTTTCATCGTAAGAGAAGCAGGAAGAACTTTGACCCTTATATCAGGAGGCTGAGACTTGAGTAAAATTTATGTGTTAGATACGAATGTGTTATTACAGGATCCTAACGCGATATTTTCTTTTGAAGAAAATGAGGTTGTCATCCCTGCTGTTGTATTAGAAGAGGTTGATTCAAAAAAACGGTATATGGACGAAGTTGGGAGGAATGCAAGGCACGTATCTAAGCTGATCGATGCGCTAAGGCAAAAGGGCAGGCTGCATGAGCAGGTCCCGCTCCACACTGGGGGCACACTGAGAATTGAACTGAATCATCGTTCGTTTCACCAGCTGCAAGAGATCTTTATTGAAAAAACGAACGATAATCGTATATTAGCTGTTGCTAAAAACTTAAGCCTTGAGGAAGAAACGAAGGAAGATGGCAGGGCGGTTATCCTTGTCAGCAAGGATGTATTGGTCAGAGTTAAAGCAGACGCAATCGGGCTGCATGCTGAAGATTTCTTAAATGACCGGGTTGTGGATAATGATGAAATGTACAGCGGCTATAAGGATTTATATATCAGCCAGCAACTGCTCAGCTCTTTTTATGGGAAAAATCAAATTTCAGTAAATGATTTAAAACAGCACGCATTTTATCCGAATCAATTCGCATTAATGAAGGATGAGCTGGGAGGATCATCCTCAGCTGTCGGAATTGCAGATAAAACAGGAAAGGTCTTAAAAAGGCTTGTATTTGATGATGAACATGTATGGGGAATCAGGCCGAAAAATGTACAGCAGACAATGGCATTAGAGCTTTTGCTGCGTGAAGATATTCCGCTCGTCACCCTGATCGGAAAAGCAGGAACCGGCAAAACGCTTTTAGCATTGGCGGTGGGGCTATTGCAGACAGAAGACTTGGGAATATATAAAAAGCTGGTCGTCGCAAGACCGATTGTTCCTGTTGGCAAAGACATCGGATACTTGCCCGGCGAAAAAGAGGAAAAGCTAAAGCCTTGGATGCAGCCGATTTTTGACAACTTAGAGTTTCTGTTTAATGCGAAAAAACCGGGGGAGCTTGAGGCCATTCTGTCGGGTATTGGCTCAATTCAGGTTGAGGCGCTGACTTATATCAGGGGGAGAAGTATTCCGGATCAATTTATTATTATTGATGAAGCGCAAAATTTGACCAGGCATGAAGTGAAAACGCTGCTGACGAGAGTTGGTGAGGGCAGTAAAATTGTCTTAATGGGCGATCCTGAACAAATTGATCACCCATATTTAGACAGTTTGAACAATGGTTTGGCCTATGTGGTTGAGCGATTTAAAGGACAACCCATCTCAGGCAGCGTGAAGCTGTTAAAAGGTGAGAGATCAGGTCTCGCTCAGCTGGCCGCTGACTTGCTGTAATACTAAACGATTTCAATTTCTTTTATATGGGTGATCGGCTGTTCGTGATCAACTGGATCTTCAAAGTAAATATGTACGGGGCCGCCTTCTTGAATCGGCTTGCCTGCTTCACTGAAATGGACAATACTGTTCAGAGCGGTTTTAAGAGGAACGGCGGCCTTTCCCGAACTTGTGACGAATACGCATTGTGTCGCGGAGCTGAGCGGCTCGGCATTTTTCAGAACAGTTCCAAGTTTCATTGCGAAACTGCCGTTCATCAGTTTTTGCTTCTCGAATTGTTTTTCCGTCTTTAATGTTGGCGGCGCAATCCGGCCTTCTCTGATCACGCGTTCAGGATCAAGATCCGATTCATCCCCGGCTGATTGTAAATGTATGTCTTGACCGTCCCCTTTGCGGTCAAACGAAAATTTGCGATCATCAAAAATCCATACACTCGGATCAATGGTGATCGGATATGTAACATTGCCTTTTACTTGTATAACACTCATGATATAACCCCCTTCTCTCAAAATTATAAAAGTTTTCGCATGAATTGTCACTTTGTGTACAAATTATGTGTATTGAAATGCTCAGGGAGCGAGGGTGGTTGCATGGTATGCCGGCATAATGACGAGCTTGAAGCCTTAGTAAAAGAGGCAAAAAAGGTGACAGACAAGGGGGAAGTAGCCAGCTATATTCCCGCCTTGGCAAAAGCTGATAAACACGGTCTGTCAGTGGCGATTTATTATTCCAATAATGCTTGTCTGTCAGCGGGTGACGTAGAAAAAACATTTACGCTTCAAAGTATATCGAAAGTCCTCTCACTTGCATTGGTGTTAATGGAATACGGCAAAGATAAGGTCTTCAGTTATGTCGGACAGGAGCCGACCGGTGATCCGTTTAATTCAATTATCAAGCTGGAAACAGTGAATCCGAGCAAGCCGTTAAACCCTATGATCAATGCCGGGGCATTGGTCGTGACAAGCTTGATTAAAGGGAAGACGGTGAAAGAGAGACTTGATTATTTGCTTTCTTTTATCAGAAGGCTGACAAACAACCGAGAGATTACATACTGCCGGGAAGTGGCTGAATCCGAATACAGCACGTCAATGATTAATCGGGCAATGTGTTATTATATGAAGCAGTACGGCATTTTTGAAGATGATGTAGAAGCTGTAATGGATTTATACACGAAGCAATGTGCGATTGAGATGAACAGCCTGGACTTGGCGAAAATCGGATCTGTATTCGCGCTGAACGGCAGACACCCTGAGACTGGGGAGCAAGTCATCTCAAAAGATGTTGCGAGAATTTGCAAAACGTTTATGGTGACGTGCGGAATGTACAATGCAAGCGGGGAATTTGCAATTAAGGTCGGAATTCCTGCAAAAAGCGGCGTATCCGGAGGGATTATGGGCATTTCGCCTTACGATTTCGGGATCGGCATTTTCGGCCCGGCATTGGACGAAAAAGGGAACAGCATTGCGGGTGTAAAGCTTTTGAAAATAATGTCTGACATGTACAGGCTGAGTATTTTTTAATTTATGGCATCTGCTTAAATCCTCTTGCATTTTCTGCTCATACCCTTTATGATAAATAGAAGAATTAGGTACTCGCCTGGGGAACGGAGGGATACTTTTGGCTTCAGAGATGATAGTTGACCATCGGCAAAAAGCTTTTGAGCTCTTAAAAGTTGACGCTGAGAAGATTTTGAAGCTGATCCGAGTACAAATGGATAACTTAACGATGCCTCAATGTCCTCTATATGAAGAGGTTTTAGATACTCAAATGTTCGGGCTTTCGAGGGAAATCGATTTTGCTGTCCGCCTGGGATTGGTTGATGAAAAAGACGGTAAAGACCTTTTATACACATTGGAGCGCGAATTGTCGGCTTTACATGACGCGTTTACAGGTAAATAAATGATAAAACTCAAACTTATTAACAGTTTGGGTTTTTTTATAACCGCTAATTTTCTCTCATCTCCTTAAAGACGGTCTTTTTTTACACATTCCTACCGAATCGTATAGAGATTCTTCGTCTCGTTTGATAAATTGTAGTAAAATAAAAAAATAGAAATACATAAAAACCATAGATAATGGAAGTTAGAAGCAGGGAAGAGGATGTTATGTTAAAAAAAATGCTAAAATCTTATGATTACTCACTGATATTCGCAATTGTTTTATTATGCGGATTCGGTTTAGTGATGGTATACAGCTCAAGCATGATTACGGCTGTTTCTCGGTATGGAGTAAGCAGTAATTTTTTCTTCATGCGGCAGCTGTTTGCTTTAATTGCGGGGGGCGCTCTTTTTATTCTCATGGCTTTGTTTCCTTACAAAGCACTGGCTCACCAGAAGTTTCAGAAGGGGATGCTGCTTGTTTCTGTTCTGGCGCTTATCTCGCTGTTCGTATTCGGGCATGTTGCCGGAAACGCACAAAGCTGGTTTAAAATTGGCGGATTGAGTTTGCAGCCGGGCGAATTTGTCAAGCTGGTGGTCATATTATATCTTGCAGCCGTATACGCCAAAAAACAAAGCTATATTGATCATCTGTTAACGGGAGTGGCGCCTCCAGTGGTGATGACAATCATTCTTTGCGGATTGATTGCTATGCAGCCTGACATCGGTACAGCGTCGATTATCGCTTTAATTGCAACATGCATGATTTTGTGCTCAGGTTTCAGCGGAAAAACGTTGGTAAAGCTTATTTTGTTGGGCGGGATTGTTTTAATACTGGTCAGCCCGATTATTTATTTAAATAAGGACAAGATACTAACAGAAAAGCGTTTAGATCGTTTTGAGAGCCTTGAAGACCCGTTTAAATATGCGGATTCATCAGGTTTACAAGTGATCAATTCATATTATGCGATCGGCTCAGGCGGTATTTTCGGTCTGGGACTCGGTGAAAGTATTCAAAAATACGGATATCTGCCTGAATCACATACTGACTTTATCATGGCCGTGATTGCTGAAGAACTAGGTATTTTTGGGGTATTGTTTGTGATTTTCCTATTGGGTTTTATCGTAATAAAAGGCTTTTATATTGCCAGGAAATGCGAGGACCCGTTTGGAAGTCTTCTAGCGATCGGCATTTCGAGCATGATCGCCATACAATCGTTTATTAACCTTGGCGGTGTCAGCGGATTAATTCCGATTACGGGGGTTACGCTGCCATTTATCA
Source organism: Bacillus sp. TSO22 (assembly GCF_020223595.1). Lineage (NCBI taxonomy): Bacteria > Bacillati > Bacillota > Bacilli > Caryophanales > Bacillaceae > Bacillus > Bacillus sp. TSO22. Next base: position 464,111 of record NZ_JAHAWO010000009.1, on the reverse strand, counting down.
GTTACGGGGGCTCTTCTTTAGTGCTGCTGCTGGCGAGTATGGGGATATTAGCGAATATCAGCATGTTTGTGAAATATTCAGAGAATAAGAAAAAGAGAGAGCCCTTGGCGCCAAAGGGAATGAAAAAGAAACAGCTCAAAAAAACTGTTTATCTGTAAAAAACAAGTGTGTACATGGGAAGGATATTTCGCTATGATAGATTATATTCCATTCGGGTAAGGGGGAGAAAAGTTTGTCTCAGCAAACGATACAAAAAGTATTAGTAGCAAACAGGGGAGAAATTGCAATCCGAATATTTCGGGCTTGTACCGAATTAAATATTCGTACTGTTGCGGTCTATTCAAAAGAAGATTCCGGTTCCTACCATCGGTACAAAGCGGATGAAGCATACCTGGTCGGTGAAGGGAAAAAACCGATTGATGCTTACCTGGATATTGAGGGTATCATTGATATTGCGAAAAGAAACAAAGTCGATGCGATTCATCCGGGATACGGTTTCTTATCTGAAAATATCCATTTCGCGAAACGATGTGAAGAAGAAGGCATCGTATTCATTGGTCCAAAATCCGGGCATCTAGATATGTTTGGTGACAAGGTAAAAGCGCGTGAGCAGGCAGAAAAAGCCGGAATCCCTGTGATTCCCGGAAGCGACGGTCCTGCAGAAACGCTTGAAGCAGTCGAACAATTTGGACAAACTAACGGTTATCCGATTATCATTAAAGCTTCGCTTGGCGGCGGCGGCCGCGGTATGCGGATTGTCAGATCTGAAAGTGAAGTCAAAGAAGCATATGAGCGTGCAAAATCAGAAGCAAAAGCAGCCTTTGGCAATGATGAAGTTTATGTAGAAAAATTGATTGAAAATCCGAAACATATTGAGGTTCAGGTGATTGGAGACAAGCAGGGCAATGTCGTCCACCTTTTTGAGAGGGACTGTTCTGTTCAAAGACGCCACCAAAAAGTCATTGAAGTGGCACCGAGTGTCTCGCTGTCACCTGAATTGAGAGATCAGATTTGTGAAGCGGCAGTTGCGCTTGCGAAAAATGTAAACTATATAAACGCAGGTACGGTTGAATTCCTTGTTGCAAACAACGAGTTCTACTTTATTGAAGTAAACCCTCGCGTACAAGTTGAACATACGATTACAGAAATGATTACAGGTGTCGACATTGTTCAAACACAGATCCTTGTTGCCCAAGGGCACAGCCTTCACAGCAAAAAAGTAAATATTCCTGAGCAAAAGGACATTTCTACAAACGGCTATGCCATTCAGTCACGGGTTACGACTGAGGATCCGCAAAATGATTTCATGCCTGATACAGGAAAAATCATGGCTTACCGCTCAGGCGGCGGTTTTGGTGTCCGTCTTGATACCGGAAACAGCTTCCAAGGAGCCGTAATTACGCCGTATTATGATTCACTTCTCGTTAAGCTATCCACTTGGGCTTTAACGTTTGAACAGGCGGCGGCCAAAATGGTCCGAAACCTTCAGGAGTTTAGAATCAGAGGCATTAAAACAAACATTCCGTTTCTTGAGAACGTTGCAAAGCATGAGAAGTTCCTGACAGGGCAATATGATACATCTTTCATTGATACAACACCTGAATTATTTATTTTCCCTAAACAGAAAGACCGCGGAACGAAAATGCTCACTTACATCGGCAATGTGACAGTGAACGGGTTCCCTGGAATCGGTAAAAAAGAAAAACCGGCGTTTGACAAGCCGTTAAACGTAAAAGTAGACGTTGATCAGCAGCCTGCCAGAGGGACAAAGCAAATTCTCGATGAAAAAGGTGCTGAAGGGCTTGCGAAATGGGTTAAGGAGCAGAAATCTGTCCTTTTAACTGATACGACATTCAGGGATGCCCACCAATCGTTATTGGCGACGAGATTCAGATCTCATGATTTGAAAAAAATCGCGAATCCGACGGCTGCTTTATGGCCTGAGCTATTCAGCATGGAAATGTGGGGAGGCGCGACCTTCGATGTAGCTTACCGATTCCTGAAAGAAGATCCGTGGAAGCGTTTGGAGGACCTTCGCAAGGAAGTGCCGAACACCTTATTCCAGATGCTGCTTCGTTCATCAAATGCGGTCGGCTATACGAATTATCCGGACAATGTGATTAAAGAATTTGTGAAGCAATCTGCTCAAGCCGGTATTGATGTGTTCCGTATTTTCGACAGCTTAAACTGGGTAAAAGGGATGACGTTAGCCATTGATGCTGTTCGGGATACCGGCAAAGTGGCAGAAGCAGCGATTTGTTACACGGGAGATATTCTTGACAAGAACCGCACGAAATATGATCTTGCTTATTATACGTCGATGGCGAAGGAGCTTGAGGCTGCCGGAGCCCATATTCTCGGAATTAAAGATATGGCGGGACTGTTAAAACCGCAGGCTGCATATGAACTCGTTTCTGCATTGAAAGAGACGATCGACATTCCGGTTCACCTTCATACGCATGATACGAGCGGCAACGGTATTTTTATGTATGCGAAAGCTGTTGAAGCCGGCGTTGATATTATAGACGTGGCGGTCAGCTCAATGGCGGGATTAACGTCTCAGCCTAGCGCGAGCGGGTTTTATCATGCGATGGAAGGCAACGCCCGCCGTCCGGAAATGAATGTTCAAGACGTTGAATTGCTGTCCCAGTATTGGGAGTCAGTGCGTAAATATTATAGTGAATTTGAAAGCGGAATGAAGTCTCCGCATACTGAAATTTATGAGCACGAAATGCCTGGAGGCCAATACAGCAACCTGCAGCAGCAGGCGAAAGGAGTAGGCCTTGGCGACCGCTGGAATGAAGTTAAGGAAATGTACAGACGCGTCAACGATATGTTCGGTGACATCGTGAAGGTAACGCCTTCCTCTAAAGTAGTCGGAGATATGGCGCTCTACATGGTGCAAAATAATCTCACTGAAAAGGACGTTTACGAAAAAGGCGAATCATTAGATTTCCCTGATTCTGTAGTGGAGCTTTTCAAAGGAAATATTGGCCAACCTCATGGCGGATTCCCGGAAAAACTCCAAAAGCTGATCTTAAAAGGCCAGGAGCCGATTACGGTCAGACCGGGAGAGCTGTTAGAGCCGGTATCCTTTGAAGCAATCAAACAGGATTTTAAAGAGCAGCATAACTTGGAGATTTCAGATCAAGATGCTGTGGCGTATGCTCTTTATCCTAAAGTCTTCTCTGATTATGTGAAAACGGCAGAAAGCTATGGAGACATTTCGGTATTAGATACGCCGACATTCTTCTATGGCATGACCTTAGGTGAAGAAATAGAAGTGGAAATTGAGCGCGGAAAAACATTGATTGTCAAGCTGATTTCAATCGGTGAGCCTCAGCCTGATGCCACTCGCGTCGTTTATTTCGAACTGAACGGACAGCCGCGCGAGGTTGTCATTAAAGACGAAAGCATCAAGTCTTCCGTTCAGGAAAGGCTGAAAGCGGACCGGACAAACCCAAGTCACATCGCAGCTTCTATGCCTGGAACGGTTATTAAGGTATTGACTGAAGCAGGCACAAAAGTCAATAAAGGTGATCATTTGATGATCAATGAAGCGATGAAAATGGAAACAACGGTTCAGGCGCCTTTCTCAGGAACAATCAAGCAGGTTCATGTCAAAAATGGCGAGCCGATCCAAACGGGAGATCTTCTTCTCGAAATTGAAAAAGCATAATAAACCGGAGTGTATATCATTGGATATACACTCTTGTTTTTTTAAAAGCGGAGTGAAACAGTTGAAAGTGTGTGTATGGTTTTAAGGCTTGAAGACAATTCAGCACTGTCACAAATCATTTTCTATTCAAAACAAAAAACAGAACTTATCTGCTGCCGATCTTTCAGGTAGATCAGTACTTTATAAACGTGAAGTATGATATAAGCCATGAATATCTCTTTAAGACTCAATCTGTTTTTTTAAAATGAGGCGCGGCAAAAGGCTTTACCTGCACATTTTTTATCATGAAGCGATACAGATGGACTCATATGAAATTGATGAGGTTTCTATAATCAGGATGATGCAGGTTACGGAGCGCACCGATCCGCTCATTGATCATCAAGTTCAGCGACTAGCGATGGAAGCGTATGAAGCGGCAAAAAAAAAGACCAAAGCGTAGGGCTTTGGTCTAGAGTCGTTATGATTGTCTGGATTCATAACGGAAACGTGCAATTAATAATAAGAAATAGCATAGAACGCCAAACAGGCAGGCTATAAAGAACGAGTGGGCAAGTGCAAAACCCAGAGCGAGTTCAGTGTATACGATCATAATACCGGACAGCGCCTGTAATGTGATAAAAATAAGACATGAGATCCAGCCCCAAAAGATCTGTTTTTGATCTTTATAGGAAGTAATAGCATGAACAGCGGCAACAATAATCCATACAAACAACAGCAAGGCTGCTGCTCTGTGGCCCATTTGCACCCATTCATGGAATTGAGTCGGAAGTCCATTGTTCAGCGGACTGCACAGCGGTACATCAGGACATGCCAAGCTTGACTCGGTATGTCTTACATATGCACCAGTATACACAACGATATAGGAATATATTAAAATCCCTATCATGTGAAATTGCATTGTTTTGCCGATTTGAAGCGGCTTAACCAGCTTTCTAACTGATTTATCAGCTTCAAATATGAGCAATGTCAAAATGAGCACTGAAGCGAAAGAAATCAATGAGATGCCAAAGTGAAGCGCCATAATCAGCGCGTTTGAACCGAATACGACAGCCAATGCGCCAAGCAGTGCCTGTAGAAATAAAAAGATAATAGACATGATCGCGAGAAACGTTGTTTCACGGAAAATAGGCGTAATTTTTCTCCAAGACCAAAACGCAAGGCTTAACACAAGGATAATAGAAATCCCGCTTGCGAATCTGTGGCTCCATTCAATAATTGAAGCCGGATTCAGTTCAGGGAAAAAACGGCCGTGACACAGCGGCCACTGTCTGCCGCATCCTTGGCCGGAACCTGTTTTTGTAACGAGGGCACCCCCGATTAAAACAATAAGCATGACAAATGTTGTCAGAACACCGAGAGCTTTTAATGCTTTATTCATACAATATTCACCTTCTCAACATACTGCTGCAATTTTATATACGTTCCAAGTGTAAGCGAATATGTGTTTTGTGGCAATTCTTAGAGCCTTTTGTTCACAAAAATATAATAGAATGACGGCTTCCGGAAAATGTACACTTGATTATTCCTGCCGGGTCTGATAGAAATAAGGTAAACGCACTGCCGATTTGGCGATTGCCTTCATCTTTGGTAAAATTCATAAAAAGTTCACAAATAAATTCCTGTTTGTCGTTTAATATTTAATAGGATGTTTTTTTACAAGATGTTATCTTGTATGATAGAGTTGCAGGTTTTTTTATTCTCCTGCGTTAGGTTTGTAAGGGAGGTTTACGTTATGGCTAACTCCAGAATCTTAAATGATACAGCTATAGACGGACAAATTGAAGAAACAACGGCATGGAAAGATTTTCTGTCCCTTATTAAAATAGGGATCGTCAATTCTAATCTCATCACGACTTTTACTGGAATGTGGCTTGCACTGCATATTTCCGGTTTGAGTTTTTTAGGCAATATAAACACCGTTCTTCTTACATTAATCGGGTCTTCTCTGATTATTGCGGGCTCCTGCGCGATCAATAACTGGTATGACCGGGATATTGACCATGTTATGGAGCGCACGAAAGTAAGACCTACGGTTACGGGTAAAATTCAGCCGAATCAGGCGTTATGGTCTGGAATTTTACTGGTTGCTTTAGGATTGATCATGCTGCTGATGACAACTGTCATGGCTGCCGTTATCGGTTTTATCGGAGTCTTTACGTATGTTGTATTGTACACAATGTGGACGAAACGCCGTTATACGATTAACACAGTAGTAGGAAGTGTTTCCGGTGCAGTGCCGCCGCTTATTGGATGGACGGCAGTAGAAGGCAATATCGGTGTCGTGGCATGGGTATTATTCATGATTTTATTTATTTGGCAGATTCCTCATTTCTTAGCATTGGCTATTAAGAAAACGGAGGATTACAGAGCTGCAAATATTCCGATGCTTCCTGTCGTATACGGATTTGAAGTGACAAAAAGACAAATTATTGTCTGGGTTGCGTGTCTGATGCCGCTACCGTTTTTCCTTGGAAGCCTTGGCCTTCCGATTGTCATCCTCGGCTTGCTGTTAAATATCGGCTGGCTGATTCTCGGCTTGATGGGCTTCCGCTCCAAGAATATCATGAAGTGGGCAACACAGATGTTCGTTTACTCGCTCAATTACATGACAATCTATTTCGTTGCCATGGTTGTCTTGACTCTTTTCTAAAAAAATAGATACATTGCTTGTTTTATCGCTTCAAAATAAACGATGACAACTAGTAAATGCCGCCTTGACCTTTTGTTTAATCAGGCGGCTTTACTTTTATACATAGATGGCATTTTGAGTAAAAAAACTCATAATTTAAGAGAAGAGGAAATGTAAGTGCTTTATTGGTGGTAGGCTGGATTGCGATGAATTTCGAGTCTGCTTTCCGCCTTGTATTGACCAGAAAAGGGGTTGGGTGAAATGGTAAAGCATTGGCGTCTTATTTCATTATTAGCCTTAGTGCCGCTTCTATTAAGCGGATGTGGAAAACCTTTTTTATCCACACTCAAGCCTGCTGGCGAGGTGGCTGATAAACAGTATGATCTGACAGTGCTCAGCACATTGATTATGGTGGTTGTTGTTGCAGTAGTATCTGTTATCTTCTTTTATGTGATTGTGAGATTCAGAAGATCACGGGTCGGTGAGAACACGATACCGAAACAGGTAGAGGGGAACAAATTTTTAGAAATCACATGGACCGTGATCCCGATTTTGCTGCTCATCATTCTTGTGATCCCTGTCGTATTATATACGCTTGAGCTAGCAGATACATCACCAATGGATAAGAAAAGCCGCAAAGCTGAGGATGCGCTTGTAGTCAATGTCCGGGCAAATTTATATTGGTGGGAGTTTGAATATCCTGATTACGGCATTATCACAAGCCAGGAGCTGATTGTGCCGACAGACCAGCGGGTATATTTTAATTTAAAAGCTTCCGATGTCAAACATTCCTTCTGGATTCCTTCAGTCGGAGGAAAACTTGATACGAATACAGATAATGAAAATAAGTTTTTCCTGACATTTGATTCAAAACGAAGCAAAGAAGCAGGAGATATGTTTTTTGGGAAGTGTGCAGAGCTTTGCGGCCCTTCACACGCGCTGATGGATTTTAAGGTAAAGACGATGTCTGCAAAAGAATTCCAGGGCTGGACAAAAGAAATGAAAAACTATAAGTCTACAACAGAAAGTGATTTGGCTAAGCAGGGCGAAGAACTGTTTAAAGAGAAGAACTGTCTAAGCTGCCATGCGGTAGAGCCGAATGATAAACGTGCAGAAGCAGCAAGAACGGCACCTAACTTAGCGACCTTCGGTGAAAGGGCAAAAGTGGCAGGGGTGAAAGACGCCAACGAAGAAAATGTGAAGGCTTGGCTGAAGGATCCTGAGAGCATAAAACCGGGTAACAAAATGACAGGAACATATCCGAAGCTGTCAGACAGTGAAACAGATGCGCTTTATGAATACTTAAAAGGCTTAAAAACGGAAAGCAAGTAGGGAAGAAAGGGAGATATTGGGGGAGGTCACATATGTTGAATGCGCTTACAGAAAAACGGACGCGCGGATCTATACTTTGGGATTATTTGACGACGGTGGACCATAAAAAAATCGCAATTCTTTACTTAATCGCCGGGGGATTCTTCTTTCTTGTCGGGGGAATTGAAGCGATGTTTATCAGAATTCAGCTTGCAAAACCTGAAAATGCTTTTCTCAGTGCCCAAGCGTACAATGAAGTAATGACAATGCACGGGACGACAATGATCTTTCTGGCTGCGATGCCGCTTTTATTTGCCTTGATGAATGCGGTCGTGCCTTTGCAGATTGGGGCTCGCGACGTTTCGTTTCCATTTTTAAACTCGCTCGGTTTTTGGCTCTTCTTTTTCGGGGGCATTTTCTTAAATCTAAGCTGGTTTTTGGGCGGAGCACCAGACGCGGGCTGGACGTCATACGCCTCACTTTCGCTTCATTCTGAAGGGCACGGCATAGACTTTTTCGTCCTCGGACTGCAAATATCGGGGCTTGGGACGCTGATAGCCGGGATTAACTTTTTGGCCACGATTATCAACATGAGGGCTCCGGGCATGACATACATGAGGCTGCCTTTGTTTACATGGACGACATTTGTGGCTTCGGCATTGATTTTGTTTGCATTTCCGCCGCTTACGGTCGGATTGGCACTGATGATGCTGGATCGGCTGTTCGGCACCAATTTCTTTAATCCGGAGCTTGGCGGGAATACGGTCATTTGGGAGCATTTATTTTGGATCTTTGGCCATCCGGAGGTTTATATCTTAATTTTGCCTGCATTCGGTATTTTTTCAGAGGTCATCCCTGTGTTTGCCAGAAAGCGTTTGTTTGGGTACTCATCAATGGTTTTTGCCATCGTGCTCATTGGCTTTTTGGGCTTTATGGTTTGGGTGCATCACATGTTTACGACAGGTCTCGGCCCGATTGCAAATGCGATTTTTGCGGTTGCCACAATGGCTATCGCGATACCGACCGGGATTAAGATTTTTAACTGGCTTTTGACGATCTGGGGAGGAAATGTAAAGTATACGACAGCGATGCTGTATGCCGTCTCATTTATTCCGTCCTTCGTGCTCGGCGGTGTGACGGGAGTCATGCTGGCAGCAGCAGCAGCTGATTATCAGTTCCATGATACGTATTTTGTGGTAGCGCACTTCCACTATGTCATTATTGGCGGCGTGGTATTCGGCCTTTTAGCCGGTGTTCATTTCTGGTGGCCGAAAATGTTCGGTAAGATTCTGCATGAAACGATGGGGAAAATTTCATTTGTATTGTTTTTTATCGGCTTTCATCTCACGTTTTTCATTCAGCATTTTGTCGGTTTGATGGGGATGCCGCGCCGGGTTTATACGTTTTTGCCAGGCCAGGGTCTTGAAACCGGCAACTTGATCAGTACGATCGGAGCGTTCTTTATGGCGGCAGCTGTTATTCTTCTGCTGGTCAATGTCATTTGGACATCAGTAAAAGGTGAATATGTCGGAGCCGATCCTTGGCAGGACGGACGTACGCTTGAATGGACCGTTTCTTCACCGCCGCCGGAGTATAACTTTAAACAGCTTCCTTTTGTCAGAGGGCTTGATCCGTTTTGGATCGAGAAGCAGGCAGGACACAAATCAATGACACCGGCTGAACCGGTTGATGATATTCATATGCCGAACGGTTCAATCCTGCCGTTCATCATTTCCTTCGGCCTCTTTGTCGCAGCGTTCGGTCTGCTGTACAGAACCGATCACGCTTGGGGGCTGCCGGTGATCTTTATCGGACTCGGCATCACATTTATTACGATGCTGCTTCGCTCAGTAATTGATGATCACGGCTATCATATTCATAAAGAGGAACTGCCGAATGATGATAAAGGGGTGAAGGCATAATGCAAATTGAAGAAAAATTCACCGCAGAAACCTTTCCAGCTTCTCCCGAAAAAGTAACACTGGAAGGGAAAAATAAATTTTTAGGCTTTTGGCTTTTTCTTGGGGGAGAGACAGTTTTGTTCGCGTCTCTCTTCGCAACGTTTCTTGCACTCCGGAATTCAAACGCCGGTGATCCGCCTACGACGGAAATGTTCGATGTAACACTTGTTTTTATCGCCACAATGCTATTGTTAACGAGCAGTTTAACGAGTGTGTACGCGATGTACCACATGAAGAACTTTTCCTTCGGCAAAATGCAGCTTTGGCTGGGAATTACGATCTTATTGGGGGCTGGCTTTTTAGGACTGGAAATCTATGAGTTTAAGCATTATACCCATGAGTTTGGCTTTACCATCACAAGCTCTGCGCTCGGTTCCGCGTTTTACACGCTTGTCGGTACACACGGCGCCCACGTGGCATTTGGGCTTATGTGGATCAGCGCGCTGATGATCCGTAATGCAAAGAGGGGTCTGAACCTGTATACGGCGCCTAAGTTTTATGTTGCCAGTCTTTATTGGCACTTTATTGATGTCGTGTGGGTCTTCATCTTTACCGTTGTATATTTAATGGGGATGGTGGGATAAACATGGTCGGTAAAAAAAGCAGAGGGCATATCAACAGCGACCTTGAATTTAAAAAAAAGAAGCATGCTCAGGAGATGAAATATCAGGTTCTGTCTTTTGGCTTAATGATCGGTCTTACGATTGTTGCATTTCTGACTGTGGCAACGGACGGTGTCGGCAGCTGGTTTACGATTCCTTTCATTATTCTGCTTGCTGCAGTTCAAGTCATCTTCCAGCTGTATTATTTCATGCATATGAATCAAAAAGGGCATGAGGCGCCGGCACTGTTTTTGTATTCAGGGGTGTTTGTCGCGTTCATCACTGTGCTTGCGTTTGTCACAATTATATGGTGGTAATTTGAACAGCCGCCGGAGGTGAAGGAATGAATCAGTTAGAGGTATTTGGGTTTCGCGCGATGTGGAGCCCTTATCTTTTTTGTATCCTGTTGGGCATTACGGTGCTTTATCTCTTTTTTTACAGGCGAATGTCTTCAAAGCCTGAACGGATAACAGGTAAAGAGATGATGTGCTTTCTGTCGGCGATGCTGTTTTTATATGCAGCCGAGGGAAGCCCGGTTGATCTGCTCGGACATATTATGTTCAGCGCGCATATGGTGCAGATGGCTGTGCTGTACTTGGTCGTCCCGCCGTTATTGATCGCGGGAATTCCTGCATGGCTCTGGGAGAAAATCATTTTCAAGCCTGCCATTAAACCGGTTTTTTCATTTTTCTCGACGCCTTTAATTGCTTTGCTTTTATTTAACGGCATTTTTTCTTTATATCATGTTCCGTTTATATTTGATGCTGTCAAAACGGATCCGTTTTACCATACGTTAATGACTTGGCTTATCTTTGTGCTTGCGTTTTTGATGTGGTGGCCGCTTGTTCACAAGGTAGAGCGTCTTCGGCAGCTCAGCGGCTTGATGAAGCTGGGATATATTATGGCGGACGGTATACTGCTCACGCCTGCTTGCGCACTGATCATGTTCAGCGGTGCGCCGTTATACGCCACCTATACAGATCCGTCTGCGTGGGCTGAGGCAATGAAGCTTTGTGTGCCTGCAGATATGATGGGGCAGGTCCCATTAACAGGACCGGAGATATTCAATACACTGCCTTTGTTAGAAGATCAGCAGCTCGGAGCGGTTATGATGAAAATCATTCAGGAAATTGTGTACGGTACTTTTTTGGCGATTATTTTTTTCCAATGGGTGAAGAAAGAAAGGGAAAAGGACGGGCAAGAGGAGCCGCCGTATATTCAGCAAACGATATCATAAAAGGTACAGCAAAACATGCTGTACCTTTTCATTACATTTGAACTGTTTTTAACAAGTCGGAGATGTCCTGAATCAGTGCCTTGCTTTTTGTCACAACCTGTACGGGAAACTCTTCCGTTTCTCCATATTCTACTCCATGCGGGTAATAATGCTTGCCTAAGAGAGGGGACATTAATTGAATCACGGCGCGGCCGCTTCCAACATCGCCCTCTGCCGCAATGCCTTGTATCCGCAGATAAAACGTACCCTCGATCGTCGAAAACTTCCTGTCATAGGTGACTCTTTCGTAATCCCATTGACCCGCTCTGACGAGGCCTTTGCTTTCCATCAAGTCGTCCAGCCAGCTTAGCTCAGCCTTTACCCCTTCAAGTCCGCTTTCAGTAAACTTCAACACTGACCCCTCCTTATAAAAATTACCTTTCCTGACAATCATAGTATGAAAGCGTTAAACTTTCAATGAATCTTCTTCTTTTGAAAGTATGCAAAAATTAAATTTTGACGACAATAGCACTAGACTAAAGGAGGTTATACGGATGACAAAAATAAAAGATCTGATGACAGCCGACTTGCAATATTGCACGGTATTAGATAATGTATATGAAGCTGCGGTAAAGATGAAAGACGCGAATGTAGGTGCGATTCCGATAGTTGATGAGGATGGAGAAACACTGGTAGGCATCGTAACCGACCGTGATCTCGTGTTAAGAGGAATCGCCATAAAAAAACCAAACTCGCAAAAAATCACTGACGCGATGACCGAAAAACCTGTCAGTGTGGAGGAAGATGCTTCAGTCGATGAGGTTCTTCATTTGATGGCATCCCATCAGCTCAGAAGGATACCTGTTACAAAAAACAAAAAGCTGACTGGAATTGTCACGCTTGGTGATCTTTCTTTATCTGAACAAACCAATGAACGTGCCGGCAGTGCCTTATCGGATATTTCCGAGGGTGATAATAGAGAAGAAGGCTTTTTTCATTAACACATAAATCTTTGACATGTTAAATAGGCTGTATTGTAATGAGATGTAAGGCAAGACATTGTGATTCGCCACGGGGGTGATAGATTGAAAAATATATTGAGAGCACTGGTTATCCTCTTGATTATCTGTGGAACTTATGTTCTGTTTATTCAATATGGATCTGTTCCTGAAAAAAAATCAAATGACAGCGAGCCTCAAGTGTCTAATGAGGAAGCGCAAAGCGGCAAACGAATACATATGCCGACTTCAGGGTTATTGTCCTTTATGGGCAAGTCCGCCGATGATGTAACGAAAAAACTGGGGGAACCTGAACGCATTGACCCTTCAGCTTATGATTATGATTGGTGGGTATACAATCAAGGAAAAGACCAATATATCCAAATCGGGGTATTAAACAATAAAGTGGTCACATTATATGCGGCTGGGAATGATATTAACGCAAAGCCTTTCAAAATTGGTGAATCGACCGGAGAAGTATTCAAGACGACCCAGGTGGCACCATTTGTGAATGTAGAGTATAAAGGAAATTCCTATCGATTTGAGTTTTCTGAAGAGGATATCAATACAAGACCGACTGTAAAAGTAGGAAAGATGTATGTCCAGCTGTATATGGACAAATTTGAGGGGAAGCTATCCAGCATCAGGGCATTTGATGCGCAAACCTTTGTTAAGCAAAGACCTTATGAGGTTGTGTACCGCGGTGAATTGATTGAACCGAAAGCTGTTTCAGATGATAAGTGGAAAAAGATCCAAACAACGAGCGAAAAGCAAATACTTGATTTGACGAATGTCATACGCGTCAAACATGGGCTTGCGAAGCTTGAGTGGGATCAGCCGACGGCGGAAGTGGCTTTTGGACATAGCGAGGATATGAAGGACAATAACTATTTCTCCCATGTCTCTAAAAAATACGGCTCACTGAAAGACCGCTTAGAAGAAGGGGATGTTGACTTTCAGCAAGCGGGAGAAAATATCGCATACAATTATGTGGACGGTCCGGCCGCTGTAGAAGGCTGGCTGAATAGTGAAGGCCATCGAAAGGCGCTTCTGAATTCAGATTATACGCATCTTGGTGTCGGAGTAGACCGAAAATATTACACCCAAAATTTTATTAAACGATGGTAATGAAAAGCCGCGGACGAATGGTTCCGCGGCTTTTCCTATTCCGCAAAAGCTGATAGTGCAAGTACTGATGGTAACAGAGGATGCAGATTCCCATTCCTTCTAAGGCTACGGCTTTTATGTGTATGGAGGCAAGGTTAAAAATTCATGCCTGAATGAATATAGGCGAACACAATGCCTCACAAAACGATACATTGTAGTAGGTATCGATTTTCGGAGGGGGTGAGGATTGTGGCGAATCAACATGGCAATCATTCAATCAATGACTTTAAACAATTCGTCAAAAAGCATCCCAAGCTGATAAAAGAAGTGCGTAAAGAACAAAGAAGCTGGCAGGACGTTTATGAAAATTGGGTTCTCTTTGGGGAGAGCGACCCGATTTGGGATCCATATCGGGAACCGGAAGAAGCTGCGGAAGATGTGCCTGAAACACCGCAAAAAAATGATTTTGTCTCTAAGATGGTGATAGCGGTGAAAAAGATGGATGTCAATCAAATGAACGAACAAATCAATAAAATGAGCCAGTCGATCTCATCGTTGCAAAGTCTTCTTCATACATTTTCCGGAAACGGCCAGAAGCAATCTCAGCCAGGCTCTGGACAGCATCCTTTTTCTTTTCGAAAGGATTAAAAAAGGGGAGCTCATATGCGCAAAGAGGTTCAGGAATTTATTTTAGCAAACGAAGAACGGAAACGATTCATCAGAGAACAGCCGATATGGTACCGCAGGCTTTCGAGAAAACCGGATGATCTGTCCTCCTTTCAGCTTGAGATGATGAACTTTTATGAAAAAACCATACCGCACCGGGTGAACCAGTTTTCGAACGGGGTTCAAATGGCGCAAATGATGATGCAAATGTTTCAAGCGATGCGGACAAAAGATTAAAAGGCCCGAAAGAGGGTCTTTTTTCGTGAGATTGTTTTCGGGCTGCGGTTAAGCATTTTCCAATTGGTTGGTTTCATGGTAAACTAACAACTGGAGGTGCGTGTTATGTATGCGACGATGGAATCCGTGCGGCTTCAAAGTGAAGCTCAGCAGCTTGCCGAGATGATTCTGCAGTCGGAGACGGCTGAGAACTACCGCAATTGTTACAAGCGTCTCCAGGAAGATGAAGAGGCAGGGCGGATTATTCGTTCTTTTATCAAAATAAAAGAGCAGTATGAGGATGTACAGCGTTTTGGTAAATATCATCCTGACTATAGAGAAATATCCCGGAAAATGAGGGAGATCAAGCGGGAGCTGGACCTGAACGATAAGGTGGCTGACTTCAAGAGAGCTGAAAATGAGCTCCAGTCTATTCTTGACGAGGTTAGCGTCGAGATTGGGACTGCTGTTTCAGAGCATGTTAAAGTTCCGACTGGGAACCCTTATTTTGACGGTTTGTCTTCATGCGGAGGCGGCTGCGGTTCAGGCGGAAGCTGCGGATGCAAAGTATCCTGACGAGACTGGCCGTCTCGTCTTTTACATAAAAGAGAAATCAGGCAGGTGATTGTATTGGAGAATAGGCGCCAGGGCATGGTTGTGTATTTGCATTCCCTTAAGCAAAGCAAAATGCTGAGGAAGTTCGGAAATGTGCACTATGTATCAAAACGCTTAAAATATGTCGTGCTGTATTGCGATATGGACCAAATTGAAAAAACAATGGACAAGATCGCATCGTACTCGTTTGTGAAAAAAGTAGAGCCTTCTTATAAACCGTTTTTAAAATTGGAATTCGAGTCAAAGCTTGATAAAGCAAAAGAATACGATTATAAAATCGGAATATAGCTGTATAAAAAAATCCCCGCAGGCTTCTGCGGGGTCCTTCTATTCCTTAACATGTTAAGGAGAAGGCAAAGGGAGAGGAGAAACCGGAGGAAGAACTTATGGGGAAACGTAAGTCTTCTCCGCGGTTGGCAACAACATCCTCTAGATGCTGTTGCTTATAGTATGGACAAGGATCATTCTGCCTATACACCTGTTTATCAAGATTAGCGTTCATTGTTTGAAAGAATGCTTTATGTTAAGATAGGGATGATTTTTTTCTATGTACATAGCGGCGTCCGGCCGAACAAAGAAACAAAATAGCTTTTAGAAAAAGTGGTGTGGAACATGAGAGTAATTTCTGGATCAAAAAAAGGCCGTTCATTAAAGGCTGTGCCGGGAACATCAACAAGACCGACAACCGACAAAGTGAAGGAATCCATTTTCAATATGATCGGCCCTTATTTTGACGGGGGCAGGGGACTTGACTTATTCGCGGGGAGCGGAGGCCTAGGAATCGAAGCGCTTTCACGCGGATTTGAGCATTGTATATTTGTTGACCGTGATTTTAAAGCAATTCAAACGGTAAAATCAAATTTGAAAACGCTGGAGCTTACAAAACATGCACAGGTATACCGCAATGATGCGGAACGGGCTTTGCATGCTGCTGCCAAAAGAGAAACAGGCTTTCACGGAATTTTTCTTGATCCGCCGTATAAGGAACAAAAGCTGAAAGCGCTCTTAACGATGATTGACGAATATCAAATGCTGGAAGAAGACGGCTTTATCGTTGCTGAGCATGACAGAGAGGTTGAGCTTCCCGAAACCGTAGGAGATCTTGTGAGGACAAGGAAAGAAACCTACGGGCTTACAGGGGTGGCGATTTATAAAAAGAGGGGGTAGTGATGTGGCGAGTATAGCTGTCTGTCCCGGCAGTTTTGATCCGGTGACCTACGGGCATTTGGACATCATCAGACGCGGGGCGTATATTTTTGAACAAGTGTATGTATGTGTGCTGAATAATTCTTCAAAAAAGCCCTTGTTCAGTGTGGAAGAACGGTGTGAGCTTCTGAGAGAAGTGACAAAAGACATTCCAAACATAACAGTTGAAACGTCGCAAGGGCTGTTGATCGATTATGCAAAAAGAAAAAATGCGAAAGCGATTTTAAGAGGCTTGAGAGCGGTATCTGATTTTGAATACGAGATGCAGGGGACATCCGTAAACCGTGTGCTGGATGAATCCATTGAGACGTTTTTTATGATGACAAACAATCAATATTCGTTTTTAAGTTCAAGCATCGTAAAAGAAGTGGCAAGATACAATGGCTCGGTATCAGAGTTTGTGCCGCCGGAAGTAGAGCTGGCGCTTCAGCAAAAATTCAGACAAGGATGAGGGTTTTGACTCATCCTTTTTTTGTTCCGTTTGTCAGTCTGTAAGAAAAAATGATAATGTACGTAAACAGCGCGCATAATGTGACAGCAGGCCCAATCTGCACAAGCAGATTCCATCCGTTTATAAATGCAGTTGGCATTTCGCCGCTATTAAGAGGTTTGAATACATGCTGATATGGATCATGCCATGCTATGTAAAGAGGTTTCCATAAAAGCATGACGAACACGGCCGCATAAACGCCCTGCAGCAAACGTGCGATAAAGAATGGTTTAAATCTGATATCGGTTTCCGATAAAATACCTGCCACCTGAGCTTGAACGGAAAAGCCGCTAAACCCGAGAATAAAGCTGACGATAATGGCTTTTTGCAGAAGAGAAACATCTGTCTCGCTGACAAGCTTGCTTCCTAACGTGATTTCAAACATCCCTGATAAAAGGGGAATGTCCAATTTAGCCGGAAGCTGAAACAAGGTCAGCGCGCCTTTTGTGAAAACAGACAGAATATCAGTCAGCTGAATGACAGACAACAGCCGGTTAAAGACAGAAAATAAAATAATAAAGCCGCCTACCATAAGAAGCGTTTGAACTGAAGACGTCACAGCGTCGCCTAAAATTTTGCCCAGAGGCCGTTTTTCCGCAAGTCTGGCAGTGTGAAGAGCGTGTAAAGCATCTTTGATCGAAGGAAAAGGTATCGTTTTCCTCCTTCTGAGATGCTGCTCTTCCTTGCGTCCGTAGGAACGCATCGTTAAACCGACAGCCAGATTCCCCAAATAGTGTGCAGAAGCCAATAAAATGCCCAATGACGCGTTTTGAAAGAAACCGACGGCAACAGCGCCGAAAATAAAGAGCGGGTTTGAAGAATTGGTAAACGACGCAAGCCGTTCTGCTTCTACTCTTGAAATCTGTTTTTCCTGCCGCAGACGGGCAGTGAGTTTTGCTCCCGCTGGGTTTCCTGATGCCATTCCCATAGCAAGTACGAAGCCGCCGACACCCGGCACACGAAAGATCGGCCGCATAAAAGGCTCAAGCAAAACACCGACAAACCGTACAATGCCAAAACCGATTAAGAGTTCAGACAGAATAAAAAATGGCAGCAATGACGGAAACACAACCTCCCACCACATAGAAAGCCCGGTTTTAGAGGCTTCGAATGAAGCCTGCGGATGTGAGATGACAGTCGCTGTTAAAAAAAGAAAAAACGAAGCAATCAAAAGTGTATTAATCTTCGACAAGTTCATTCTTACCTCCCCGATGCTAAAAATGCCCAATGACATGTATATCATGATAAAATAATGTATGACACGAAACGGCCAAGCAGTACCTGTCCTCTTGATTCTTTGTACTAATATACGAGCATAGGGGTTCAGTTTAGACCATAGAATTCGGTATACAGGGAATTCAGGCAGGAGGTTAACGCGTTGGCCAAACCTAAAATCGGGTTAGCGTTAGGATCGGGAGGGGCCAGAGGGCTCGCTCATCTCGGTGTGCTTTCCAGTTTACATAAGCACCAAATTGAAGTGGATATGATTGCGGGGAGCAGCATGGGCGCTTTGGTGGGCAGTTTCTATGCCGCCGGCCATGACGTGGCAACGATGAAAAAAGTCGCCAAAGCCTTTAAACGGCGGTTTTATGCTGATTATACGGTGCCCAGACTCGGTTTTTTAAAAGGTGACCGCGTCAGGCAGCTTGTGCATGCTTATACATTCGGAAAACCGATCGAAGAGCTTCAAATCCCGCTGGGCATTGTTGCATGTGATTTACAGACGGGAGAAAAGATTGTGTTCCGCAAAGGATCAGTGTCAGATGCGGTGCGGGCCAGCATAAGCATACCGGGTATCTTTATTCCGCAGAAGCTGGACGGACGGCTTCTTGTAGATGGTGCGGTCGTAGACCGAATTCCGGTTTCTGTTGTAAAAGACATGGGCGCTGATATCATCATCGCCTCTGATGTCTCCAGGGTTCGAAAAACCGAAACGGCGTCGCATATTTTTGATGTAATTATGCAAAGTATGGATATACTGCAAAATGAATTGGTGCGACATCAAACGATCGCCGCGGATATCATGATTCGCCCTTCTCTTGAAACATACAGCTCCAGCTCGTTTGCCAATATTGAAGCAATGATATCGGCAGGCGAGGAGGCGACAAACCGAATGATCAGCCAGATAAAAAAAGAAATAGAGAATTGGGAGGGCTTATAATTTGCTACGTAAAAAACATTTTAGCTGGATGCTTGTCATCCTCATTTTGATTGCCGTTTTATCATTTATAAAACTTCCATTTTATATTACAAAACCGGGAGAAGCGACAGAGCTTGCTTCACTGATAAAAGTGGAGGGAGGCTACCCGGAAAAAGGGAGTCTGTCCTTAATGACTGTCAAAGTGGGACCGGCTAATCCATTTACATATGTGTGGGCAAAGATGCACCCTTATTATGAGATTGTTCCTGATGAAAGCATCAAGGAAGAAGGCGAATCAGATAAGGAGTATATGAAAAGGCAGATCCAAATGATGGAAAGCTCGCAAGAAAACGCCGTCATAGCCGCCTATCAAAAGGCAGGAAAAAAAGTCAGCTATTCCTTTAACGGCATATACGCAAGCTCAGTTGTAGAAAACATGCCTGCAAAAGGGAAAATAGAAGTCGGTGATAAAATCATCAGCGCAGACGGCAAAAACTATCAGTCTGCTGAAAAGCTGATTGATTATATCAGCAGCAAAAAAGCGGGAGATAAAGTCACGTTAAAAATCGAAAGAGAAGAAAAAGAAAAGAGTGTCACCCTTTCGTTAAAACAATTTCCTGATGAGCCGGAACGGGCAGGAATCGGAGTATCGCTCTATACGGACAGAAACGTGAAAGTGGAGCCTGATATTGATTTTGAAATCGAAAATATCGGCGGACCGTCAGCAGGGTTAATGATGTCTCTTGAAATCTATAATCAGCTGACAAAAACAGACGAAACAAAAGGCTACGATATTGCGGGAACCGGTACAATTGATGTTGACGGAAAAGTAGGCCCGATTGGCGGCATTGATCAAAAAGTCGTCGCCGCAGACAAAGCCGGAAAAGACATTTTCTTCGCGCCAAATCAAAATGGTGCCAGCAATTCTGATTATAAAAACGCAGTAAAAACAGCAAAAGATATCGATTCAGACATGAAGATTGTGCCTGTTGATACGATGCAGGATGCGATTGATTATTTGAATAAGCTGAAAGCAAAAAGCACCTGATACTCAGGTGCTTTTTCTATAAGTTTAAAAAACGTTGTTCATCCTCGTCATATTGAATCGGTGCATGTCCGTATTCTTGCAGGTCAAACTCAGTTCTCAGCGGCTCTTCTATCGGCAGGCTGTAGATCCTGCTCGCTTTAATGTCCAGATCTAGAGCGGGATGGGAGAAAGAAGACAGTTTGCTGACAAGCGGAACGGACAGCGCTTTTTTCTTTTCCGATAAATAAGCCTGTCCTTTTTTCGTCATGCCGAGAAGCCTGATATAAGGCACTTCTTTGTCGTCAAGTAGCTTGTGTATATCCTGTTTTTTCGTTCTGGTTAAAATGTGCGTGTTCATCCGCTGAAGCCTTGTCCACGTATAACGTTTTGTTTTCAGCAGCTCCATAAATTCCTGATAGGAGCTGGCTTTTCTGATTGAACGAAGAATTCTGTGCTCTAAGCCCTCCTCCACCTCGTATATTTGCTGTAATTCTTGTGCTGTTACAGTTGAAAGGCTGTATTTTAAGTAAGAAAAATAGCTTTCAGGTGTATGCCACAGTCCGAAAGATTTGCGGTAATCTGCCAATTCACATGCAGATGCAGCAGGAAGAAACCGAAGGCAGTTTTCAAGATTCTGTTCAATCATCGCTTTTCTGATGCTTGTGGCGCTTGCGATATGGTGTTCGCCTTCAGGAAGGTCGGCATCATGATAGTCCGAGGAAATTCGAGCTGTGGTATAAGGTTTCATCGGATATCTCCCGGAAAGAATGGAAGTCACATAATGGTATCCCAGAATGTTGTTTGGTTTTGACAAATCAAGTGCATTTTCGGTATGTAAAATGGAGCTGAAGGCGATAGCTGCCGCTGCTGGGTAGCTTGCACCCTTTTTAATTTCTTCTTTAATACGCTGATCAAATGTATGTTTATGATCATCAATAAGCTTTGCAGTTTTTAAAAACGGCTCAATATCACCATTTTCGCTTCCGAAAAACAGCGCCTCGCATCCGAGTTTGTTCAGGCTGGATACACTGCCGCGTGCAAAAATCTCCGCTTTTTGCACCGCATACAGATAAGGCAGCTCAATCACAAGATCGACGCCGCTTTGCAGCGCCATTTTTGTTCGTGCCCATTTTGACACAACAGCTGATTCTCCGCGCTGTAAAAAATGCCCGCTCATTACCGCGACAGCCGCGTCGCATCCGGTTTGCCGCTTTGCTGTTTGGGCATGATAAAGGTGACCGTTATGAAAGGGATTATATTCAACCACCAATCCGACAGCTTTCATATTTTTTCCGCCTTTCTTGCTATGTTTAAAAACGTATGGTACATTTGCAAATGAAAACTCTTATGTCTTATTTTTGTTTTAAGTGTATGCATAGCACATTCCGCTGTCAACGATACTTGAATGGCAGCATTATGCTGTAAAGAAAAAATATTGACAAAAACAATCTTAAAAGCTATAATCATGTTTGTTGCTTTCCTGAGGTGATACAAATGAAATGGACGATTTATCAGCTGCATCAAATGCCAAAACAAAGTTTTGAATTTGATGAAACAGTTGAGTTAAATGAGCTGACAAAACTGAATTCTGACATTCGCCGCATTTCTCCCGTCCGGGTGAAGGGCAGAGCGGATATCAAATCCAAACAGGTTTCGTTTGATTTTACAATTTCAGGCGAAATGATTTTGCCATGCTCAAGAACACTCGTTGATGTTCCGTATCCATTTGAAATTTCAACAAAAGAACTGTTTATATTTCATCAGACGGATGATATAGAAGATGATGACGTTCACATTGTTGAGGACGATACTATCGACTTAACTCCGATCGTGAAAGAAGAAATTCTTTTAGAAATCCCTATGCAAATCTTTTGTGAATCTGAACAAGAAAAAGGGGCTGCTCCTCAAGAAGGAAAGGACTGGCAAGTCATTTCGGAGGAAGACAAGAAGAATCAAGTTGATCCGAGACTTGCAGCCCTCGAAAAGCTCTTAAAACAAGATGATGAATCTTAACTCTTTAAGGAGGTGGGAATAATGGCTGTACCTTTTAGAAGAACTTCTAAAATGAAGAAAAGATTGCGCCGTACACATTTCAAACTTAATGTACCTGGTATGACAGAATGTCCGTCATGCGGAGAGATGAAATTGTCTCACCGTGTATGCAAAGCATGCGGATCATACAACGGCAAAGACATAAATGTAAAAAGTAACTAAGTAAGAAAAGCGCAGGGTGAAAACCCTGCGCTTTTTCTTTTTCTCTTCCTGTCAGCTTGCGGAAAAATTGTGAGTGCAAATAGTCTATCTAATCTATTACTGGCATATGTATGAGATAAATAAGCTGACATGGAGGGAGATTAAATTTGACCATTACAAGACAAGATGCTTGGACTCAGGATGAGGATTTGCTGCTGGCGGAAGTGGTGCTTCGTCATATTCGAGAGGGAGGAACACAGCTTTCCGCCTTTGAGGAGGTTGGAAGGGCGCTGACCAGAACTGCGGCAGCCTGTGGTTTCAGGTGGAACTCGTATGTGAGAAAACAATACCAGTCAGGCATAGAGCTTGCGAAAAAGCAGAGGAAAGAATTGAGAAAGCAAATCGGCGTTCATTCAGTCAATATGCCGAATTCCGTGAAGCAGACTGCCGCGGCAGCGCCAGAAGGAAAACGAGATTTGTCCATTCAGGATGTGATTCAATTTCTTGAACAATTCAAAGAAACGCCGTCTTCGCAAGAATTTCAGCTTGAAAGGGAAAAATTGAAGGAGCAAATCCAATCGCTACAAAAAGAGCTTGAGGATTTACGGAGTGAAAATCAAACATTGAGGAACCAGCTAGAGATGACAGAAGAGGATTACAAGGCGCTGATCGATATCATGGATCGGGCCAGAAAAATGGTTGTTTCAAAGGAAGACGGAAGAATGAAAAAAGCAGCTCAAGAAACGTAATGAACGTCTGAAATGAACCGGCCCTATATTTAGAAGAGGCCGGTTGTTTTTATTTCTATGCAGACTCTCCCGGTGTCATTTCGTGATCCATGTCAGGATGCCAGATGAGCGGGTTTTCCCCTTTGTCCCGCGCCATATCATACTTAACAGTTTCAAAGTTCATTTTATTCCAAAATTCCGCTGATTTCATTCGTGGATTTGTCCGGATCGGCATTTTGAATGATTTAGCGAATTCAACCAATGCTGTCCCGTAACCCCTGTTCTGGTAGCCCGGAAGAACCTCAAGCTTCCACAGCTCCAAATAATCCTGGCGATTGTCGAAATAAGGATTCGATTTGCCGTTAACTTGATATAGACTCATTCGCGCTACAAGTTTATCCCCAAAATAAATCCCGTAAAAAGGCGAAGTGCTGTCATTTTCAATAATATTATCCTGAAGATCTTCAAGCATTGAAAGCTCCTGGATACCGTATTCTTTGAATTTCTTGAATTCATCAAGCGTTTTATAGTTGATAAGCAGACGTTCTACCTTTACCAAACAAATCTCCCCCTTTGTTGTTTCTACATATATTGTAAACGCTTTATTTAAAAAATCCAAATATTTAAACTTTAATTTTAAGCACACGGGATCTTTGAGAAGTAATTTCTTTGCACTTCTGCTATGATAATACGTAAATGCTAAATTGGGTGTGACATCATGAAAATTGGAATTATCGGCGGAGGTTCCGTCGGCCTTTTATGCGCCTATTATTTGTCACTTCATCACGAGGTGACTGTTGTGACGAGGCGGGAAGAACAGGCTGCGGCCATTCAGTCTGAAGGGATCCGGCTTTATAAAGGCGGAGAAGAATTCAGAGCTGATTGCAGTGCGGACATGAGTATCAATTCGCATTTTGATCTTCTTGTCGTGACAGTGAAGCAGCATCAGCTTCAGTCTGTTTTTCCATCGCTTGAACGGATCGGGAAAACGAATATTTTATTTTTGCAAAACGGTATGGGGCATATCCATGATCTCAAAGACTGGCGCGCTGGCCATTCCATTTATGTTGGAATTGCTGAGCACGGAGCTGTAAGGAAATCAGATACTGCTGTTGAACATACAGGCTTAGGTGCGATAAAATGGAGCGCGTTCGACGGTGCTGAACCAGATCGGCTGAATGTCTTGCTTTCGCATAACCATTCGGATTTTCCGATTCGTTATGAGACGGATTGGTATCGCCTGCTGACGGGCAAGCTGATTGTAAATGCTTGTATCAATCCGTTGACCGCGTTATTGCAGGTGAAGAACGGAGAACTGCTGACAACGCCAGCTTATCTGGCTTTTATGAAGCTGGTTTTTCAGGAGGCGTGCCGTATTTTAAGGCTTGAAAACGAAGAAGAGGCTTGGGAACGGGTTCGGTCCGTTTGCGGGCAAACGAAAGAAAATCGTTCTTCTATGCTGGTTGACGTCATCGAAGGCCGGCAGACAGAAGCTGACGCCATTATCGGATATTTATTGAAGGAAGCAAGACTTCAGGGCCTTGATGCCGTCCACCTGGAGTTTTTATACGGCAGCATTAAAGCTTTGGAGCGAAATACAAACAAAGTCTTTTGAGCTTTTTCGGTAACATGCTATACTCATTTCGGATAACTAACTATTTATTGGAGAAAGGAAGTTCTAGAAGATGCAGCTAACTGAACTTTCCATCAAAAATCAAAATGTGTTTGTACAGCACTATATAGATGGCAAAGAAGAAATGTCTTCTTTTTTTGATTACAGCATTCATCATAAGGACATGTGGCGCGAAAGACTGAAAGATTTATCCTCCCGGTTTTTCGCAAGAGAGGAATTGGCGGCGTACTTATCCTCTTACCATCATAAATTCGGATCAAGTGCCATGCAGTCTGCCATTGAGAAGCTGAAGGACCCGTCAAGTGCCGCTGTTGTCGGCGGACAGCAGGCCGGACTTTTAACAGGACCGCTTTACACTATACATAAAATCATTTCAATCATTGTGTTAGCAAAGGAACAAGAAAAGCAACTGCAAGTGCCTGTCATACCGATCTTTTGGGTGGCCGGAGAAGACCACGATTTGGATGAGATTAATTTTGTCCATACGTCAGAAGAGAATGGGCCTGTGAAAAAAAAGCTGCCTCAGTCTTACTGGAAGAAGTCTTCGGCAGCAAGCACATCGCTTGATCAGGAAAAATGTGCCGCCTGGATAGATGATGTATTTGCCGCGTTTGAAGAAACAGACCATACGAATGCACTTCTCGACAATGTAAAACGATGTTTAAGGGAATCTGTTACGTTTACTGACTTCTTTGAACTGCTGATTGCGGATCTGTTCCAAGAGGAGGGCTTAGTATTATTAAATTCTGGAGATCCGGGGATTAAAAAGCTGGAAACGGCCATGTTCCAAAAGATTCTTCGGGAAAATGATGAACTCGCCCGCGCTGTTTCAGATCAGCAGGCCTTCATGCGTGAAGCAGGCTACAAACCGATTATCGAGTCCGGAAAAGAGCAGGCGAATCTGTTTTATGAATATGAAGAAGAACGTTTTTTAATTGAAAAAGATAACGGCCGTTTTGTGATCAATGAGCTTGATCTCGGATGGACGATGGATGAACTTTATACCCATATGGAAGAACATCCTGAGCGCTTCAGCAACAATGTTGTGACGAGACCGTTAATGCAGGAATACCTCATTCCGACTTTAGCATTTATTGCAGGCCCTGGAGAAATCAACTATTGGGGTGAGCTCAAACAGGCCTTTGCGGTGATGGGCTTTAAAATGCCTCCTGTTATGCCGAGGCTGAACATTACAATACTTGAACGGCATATTGAGAAAAAACTGCTTGAACGGAATATCTCGTTACAAGACGCGATTGAACGCGGAACGGAGAATCAAAGAGAGACATACTTTGAGCGCCAGATTCCGGAAGAGTTTACCGCGGTGATGGATCAGGCGAAGAGCCAAATTGAAGCGATTCACAAAACGGTCCGGCAGGAGGCGTTAAAGGTTGATCAAAGCATGGAACCTTTACTCATGAAAAATGCCGCTTTTATCCAGGATCAGCTTCAGTTTTTAGAGCGTACGGTGACGAAACGAATTGAAGAGAAAGAAGGCTACGTTCTGAGGGATTATGAGAGAATCCAAAATAGCATTAAGCCGATGCTTGCGCCGCAAGAACGAATTTGGAATATTATGTATTATTTGAACAGGTACGGTCCAAAATTCTTCACATCATTCAAGAATCTGCCATTTTCTTTTCAAAATCAACATCAAGTTGTCAAACTTTGAAATAAAGTTTTAAAGAACCCTGAATAGTTCAGGGTTTTTTTTTATGGGTAAACAGTGTAAAATGAAGTTGTGGAGAGAAGTGGTGGATAGTGGTGAGTTAAGGAGAGAAAGTGGGGCAAGAGATCATGTTTATGGGTGAATATCAGCATACCATCGATGCGAAGGGCCGCATGATCGTACCCGCTAAATTCAGAGAAGGCCTCGGTGAGCAGTTTGTGCTAACTAGAGGGCTTGACCAATGTCTCTTCGGCTACCCTATGCACGAATGGAAACAAATTGAAGAAAAACTAAAAGCTCTTCCTCTCACTAAGAAAGATGCCCGCGCGTTTACCCGTTTTTTCTTTTCAGGGGCAACCGAATGCGAACTGGACAAGCAAGGCAGGGTAAATATTGCATCATCTCTATTGAATTACGCCAAACTGGAAAAAGAATGTGTTGTTATCGGGGTTTCTAATCGAATTGAATTGTGGAGTAAAGTAATTTGGGAACAATACACAGAAGAGCAAGAAGATTCATTTGCTGAAATTGCTGAAAACATGATTGGGTTTGATATATAATGATTCTTCGTGTATAACACTCTAAAAACAATTTCAATTCATCCTGATAAAAGGTGGGACCAACACAATATGTTTCAACACAAGACAGTACTTCTTCATGAAACCGTAGACGGGCTTAATATTAAACCGGACGGTACATATGTAGACTGCACACTCGGCGGAGCTGGGCACAGTACATACTTATTGCAGCAGTTATCCGAGAAGGGGCGTTTAATCGCTTTTGACCAAGATGATACGGCATTACAGCATGCGAAAGAAGCGTTGTCCGATTATAAAGGGCAGCTCATTCTGATTAAAAGCAATTTCAGGTATTTAAAAGAATGTTTGAATGAACAAGGCATTACAGAAGTAGACGGTATTTTATTTGATTTAGGGGTGTCCTCCCCGCAGCTGGATACACCGGAACGCGGATTCAGTTACCATCATGACGCTCCGTTGGACATGAGGATGGACCAGTCGGCCACGCTTACGGCGAAAGAAGTCGTAAATGAGTGGCGCTATGAGGATCTCGTACGTATTTTCTTTAAATACGGCGAAGAGAAGTTCAGCAAACAGATCGCCAGAAAAATTGAGGAGGCAAGAATCAAATCTCCTATTCAAACTACGGGCCAACTGGTCGATCTAATAAAAGACGCGATTCCCGCTCCAGCGAGAAGGAGCGGGGGACATCCCGCTAAACGCGTGTTTCAGGCAATCAGAATTGCCGTGAACGATGAACTTAAGGTTTTTGAAGAGGCTTTGGAGCAGGCAATTGAGGTTCTTAAGCCAGGGGGAAGGGTATCAGTCATTACCTTCCACTCGCTTGAAGACAGAATTTGCAAAAGCACTTTTAAAGAAAAGTCGTCGCTTCCGGAACTTCCACCGGGTCTTCCTGTCATACCGGAAGAGTTTGAACCGGAGCTGAAGCTCATCACACGAAAACCGATTACGGCATCTCATGAAGAGCTTGAAGAAAACAACCGGGCTCGTTCTGCGAAGCTTCGGATTGCCGAAAAAAGAAAATAACGAAACACGAACGCAAAATTAAAAGGAGGTCATCAGCCTATGAGCAATTTAGCTTACCAACCAGAGAAACAGCAGCGGCATGCGATCAGTCCTGAGAAAAAAGTGATTGTCAAGAAAAGGGCTTCCATTACTCTCGGAGAAAAAGTGCTTCTTGTCCTCTTTGCTGCGGTGGTGCTCAGCGTATCGCTTTTGATCGTATCGAAGGCGTATGCGGCATATCAAACCAATATTGAGGTACAAAAGCTTGAGGAGCAAATTTCATCCGAAAATAAGCAAATTGGTGACCTCGAAAAAAGCGTTGCTGATTTAAGCAAACCGCAGCGCATTATGGACATTGCGAAAAAGAACGGCTTGAATTTAAAAGATAAAAAAGTGAAAAACATACAGGAATGATTCAAATGCCAAAAAAGAATAAATTTATGAATAGAGGAGCAGCGATTCTAAGTATTTGTTTCGCTCTCTTTTTCTTTGTCATCCTCGGGAGAATGGCATATATTCAAATAACCGGAAAAGCGAACGGTGAAGTGCTTGCGACAAAAGCAACAGAGCAGCATGAAAAGAAACGGACCATCGAAGCAAGCCGCGGCTCGATATTAGACCGAACCGGAAAAGTGATTGCAGAGGACACAGCTACGTATAAGCTGATTGCGATTCTCGATAAAAAAATGACCACTGATGTCAAGCATCCTCAGCATGTCCAAGACAAAGAAAAAACGGCGGAAGCGCTGTCTAAAGTAATAAACATAGACAAGGCTGATATCCTTGATATCTTAAATAAGGATGCAAAACAAGTAGAGTTCGGCTCAGCGGGCCGGGATATTACGTATTCACAAAAGCAAAAGATCGAAAAGCTGAAACTCCCGGGCATTTCATTTTTACGGGATACAAAACGCTACTATCCAAACGGCGTTTTTGCATCCAATTTAATCGGCTATGCCGAGGTTGATCAAGACACAAATGAAATTTCCGGCGCGATGGGATTAGAAAAAGTGCTGGATAAGTATTTGAAGGAGCGGGACGGATATGTGACTTATGAAAGTGACAAATCCGGCTGGGAGCTCCCGAACAGCAAAAATAAAATTACAGCGCCAAAAAATGGTGACAATGTATATTTAACCATTGACCAAAAAATTCAAACCTTTTTGGAAGACAGCATGACAAAAGTGGCGAAAAAGTATAATCCGAAAAAAATCATGGCCGCAGTCGTCGATCCGAAAACGGGCAAAGTCCTTGCGATGGGACAGCGCCCAAGCTTTGACCCGAACACACGCGATGTGACGAACTACTATAATGATTTGATTTCATATGCTTATGAACCAGGATCAACGATGAAGATTTTTCCACTCGCTGCTGCCATACAGGAAAACGTGTTTAATCCGAATGAAAAATACAAATCCGGTACGTTTGAAGTTGGCGGGGAACCTGTGAAGGACCATAATAGGGGTGTAGGCTGGGGACCGACAACATATCATGACGGCGTCCTAAGATCGTCAAATGTCGCATTTGCGAAGCTGGCGAAAGAAAAGCTGGGATACGACCGTCTCAATCAATATTTACACAAATTCAATTTTTATCAAAAAACAGGTATTGATTTGCCTGGAGAAGTCTCAAGTAAAATCAACTATAAATATGAATTTGATAAAGCATCAACCGCATATGGCCAAGCGTCTGCTGTTACACCGATTCAGCAGCTTCAGGCTGCAACCGCAATTGCGAATGATGGCAAAATGATGAAGCCTTATGTCATTGACCATATTGTTGATCCAGATACAGATAAAACCGTTTATCAAAATAAGCCTGAATCAGCTGGAACCCCAATTTCTGCAAGCACTGCGAAAAAGGTGCGAGATATTTTAGGAGAAGTCGTAACGTCGAAAATCGGAACAGGACAATCCTATAAAATCGAAGGATTTGATGTTGCCGGGAAAACAGGTACTGCGCAAATAGCAGGTAAAGGCGGATATTTGGACGGAACAGATAACTATATCTTTTCGTTTATGGGTATGGCTCCAAAAGATGATCCTGAGCTTTTAATTTATGTTGCTGTACAGCAGCCGCAGTTGAAGGCAGGACAAAGTAGTTCAGATCCAGTTTCTGAAATCTTCAACCCAACAATGAAAAACAGCCTGCACTACCTAAACATAGAGCCAACTGAAAAGTCTGACTCAGATAAGGAAGACACAAAAGCGCAGACGATGCCTGATTTAACAGATCAAACGGTAACTGCTGCTCAAAAGAAAGCAAAAGAAGAGAATCTCACACCGATTGTCATCGGCAGTGATATCGCTGTAAAAGAACAGTATCCGAAAGCGGATGAGGAAGTTCTGACCAATCAGAAGGTCTTCCTGAAAACGGGCGGCAAAATCAAAATGCCTGATATGACAGGCTGGTCGAGAAGAGAGGTTCTTCAATACGGCGAGCTGGCGGGTATTCATATTGAAGTAAGCGGACAAGGCTATGCTGTCAGCCAAAGCGTCAAGAAGGACAAAGAAATAAAAGACAAAACCGTCATCAAGGTAACGTTTAAAAATCCAGATTAAAAAAAGAAAGCCTGCTGGGATTTTCCCCATTATGCAGGCTTTCTTTTTTTATACCTTCAAAGGAGCATCGTTCTACCCGTCCAATTTCAGGCATAAAATGAAACAAGCCTAAATAAGGAGTGGACGGTCTCTTGCGCGTCTCGAATGTAACGGTTAGAAAACGTTTATTATTTGTTTTGCTTTTTGGCGTGATCGTGTTTCTGATCATTGATACAAGGCTGGGGTATGTTCAGTTTGTGATGGGCGAGAAACTGACTTCGCTGGCGAAAGATTCCTGGAGCCGGAACTTGCCGTTTGAGCCGGAGAGAGGCGAGATCCTGGATCGGAACGGCGTGAAGCTGGCAACAAACAAAAGTGCGCCGACCGTATTCGTCGTCCCGCGCCAAGTTCAAAATCCGATGAAAACGAGCAAGCAGCTTGCGGCGGCTTTAAACATGTCAGAAGAAAAAGTATATAAGCATGTGACAAAAAAAGCGTCAATCGAAAAGATAACTCCTGAAGGGAGAAAGATTTCAAATGAGAAGGCGAAAGAAATCAAAGCGCTTGATTTAAAGGGAGTGTATGTTGCGGAGGACAGTATCCGCCATTACCCTTTCGGCAGCTTTTTATCTCATGTGCTTGGATTTGCCGGCATTGACAACCAAGGGCTCCTTGGACTTGAAGCCTATTACGACGATGATCTGAAAGGGGAAAAGGGCTCTGTTAAGTTTTATACAGATGCAAAAGGGAAGAAAATGCCTGATGAAGCGGACGACTACACACCGCCTAAGGACGGGCTTGATATGAAGCTGACAGTTGATTCGAAGGTTCAGACGATAATGGAAAGGGAGCTTGATAACGCTGAGGCCAAATATCACCCTGACGGTATGATTGCCGTAGCGATGAATCCGAAAAACGGAGAAATATTGGGGATGGCTAGCAGGCCTGACTTTGACCCGGCTGATTATCAATCAGTCGATCCGTCCGTCTACAATCGGAATCTGCCGGTATGGAGCACGTATGAGCCGGGATCCACCTTTAAAATTATTACACTTGCAGCAGCTCTTGAAGAACAAAAAGTAAATTTGAAACGTGATCAATTTTATGATAAAGGGCATGCGGAAGTGGACGGAGCGAGACTGCGGTGCTGGAAAAGAGGCGGACACGGGCTGCAGACGTATCTAGAGGTTGTACAAAACTCCTGCAACCCGGGGTTTGTTGAATTAGGCGAGCGCTTAGGGAAGAATAAGCTTTTCAAATATATTAAAGACTTTGGTTTCGGCCAAAAAACGGGAATTGATCTGCAGGGCGAGGGGACAGGAATCTTATTCCCGCTTGATAGAGTAGGTCCGGTCGAGCAAGCGACTACGGCTTTTGGACAGGGGGTATCTGTCACGCCGATTCAGCAGGTTGCAGCCGTATCTGCCGCTGTAAATGGAGGAACGCTCTACACACCTTATATTGCAAAGGAATGGATCGACCCTGTAACGAAAAAAACGGTTAAAAAACAATCACCAATCGCAAAGAAACAAGTCATTTCTGAGGAGACATCCAAACAAATCCGCTATGCTTTAGAAAGCGTCGTTGCAGAAGGTACCGGCCGTAACGCATTTGTTGAAGGATATCGTGTCGGCGGAAAAACGGGAACCGCACAAAAGGTAAAGGATGGAAAATACCTCGAAAACAACCATATTGTATCATTTATCGGTTTCGCGCCGGCTGACGATCCGAGTCTTGTCGTCTATGTCGCGGTGGATAACCCGAAAGGCACGATTCAGTTTGGCGGAACGGTTGCAGCGCCTATTGTCGGGAATATTATGAGAGACAGCCTGCCGGAGATTGGTGTGAAGCCTCGGAAAAATCAAATCGAGAAAAAGTACCAATGGAACGACACAAAAACAATAGAAGTTCCGAATGTTGTAGGGATGTCTGTCTCAGATCTTGAGTCACTTTTGGTGAATCTCAATGTGGATGCTTCCGGGAAAGGAAGCAAAATCGTTAAACAATCGCCAGCTGCCGGAACGAAAGTAAAAGAGGGCTCAAAGATACGCGTTTATTTGACTGAAGAAGATGAAAAAGAGGCAGCCGATTAATTCGGGCTGCCTATTATTTTATTGCAGAAAAAATGCTCATATCTTCAAGATTAGCTGGATGTATCCTTTTATTTACGCTAAAATATGAACTGTATGCTTAAAATCATTATCACATCATTTGACGTGACTTCAAATGATAAAAAGAACGAATTAGAATGTTGAGAGGTTTGATACGATGAAACTTACAAAGCTGCTTACATACTTAACAACCGAACCTTCTGTAAACGACTCACAAGACCCTGAAATAACTTCAATTGAGATGGACTCCAGGGAAGTAAAGAAAGGGAGTCTTTTTGTATGTGTAAAAGGGTATACGGTAGATGGCCATGATTTTGCGCAAAAAGCAGTAGAGAACGGCGCAGCGGCTATTGTGGCTGAAAGAGAGCTCGATGTGGATGTGCCCGTCATTATTGTCCGGCAGTCACTGCGTGCGCTCAGCGTTTTGTCTGATGCGTTTTACGGACAGCCGACAAAGAAGCTTCAGCTGATCGGGATAACAGGCACAAACGGCAAAACATCAACGACCCACATGGTCGATGAGATTCTGAAAAAAGCGGGAAAACGCACAGGCTTGATCGGCACAATGTACATGAAAATCGGCGATGAAACACTTCCCGTTAAAAACACGACTCCGGAAAGCGTCACGCTGCAGAAAACGTTTAAGAAAATGAATGACAAGCAAGTTGACACTGCTATCATGGAGGTTTCTTCTCACGCTTTATCTTTAGGGCGTGTTCATGGCTGTGATTATGATATTGCCGTGTTTACGAATTTAACGCAGGACCATCTGGACTATCATAAAACGATGGATGAGTACAGACAGGCAAAAAGCCTGCTCTTTTCTCAGCTTGGCGGGGCTTTCAACCATGAATATCCAAAGCGTGCCGTACTGAACGCTGATGATGAGGCGAGTGCTTATTTTGAAAAGGTGACTGCAGCGCATATTTCTACATACGGAATTAAAAACAACGCTGATGTGATGGCGAAGAACATCACGATCACTGCACAGGGCACAAGCTTTGATCTTGTGACAAACAAAGGCACTAAACATATCACGATGTCGCTCGTCGGACAATTTAACGTGTATAATGTGCTGGCAGCTGTTGCAACATGTATTGCAGCAGGCATACCGTTTGAAACCATCACTGAAGCTGTTGAAGAATTGCATGGCGTAAGAGGCCGCTTTGAATTGGTCAATCAGCAGCAGGAGTTTCCGGTTATTGTAGATTACGCGCACACACCGGACAGCCTTGAAAATGTGCTGAAGACATGCAGAGACATGACGGAAGGAAAGCTCTTTGTCGTTGTCGGCTGCGGGGGAGACAGAGATAAGACGAAACGCCCAAAAATGGCTAAAATCGCTGTAGAGCTGGCTGATGAGCCGATTTTCACTTCAGATAACCCGCGAAGCGAAGATCCTCGCGCGATTTTAAGAGATATGGAAGCCGGAGTAGAGAACGAATACTACCACAGCATTGCAAACCGCGAGCAGGCAATCTTTTTCGCGATTGCCAATGCCAAAAAAGGAGATGTAGTTCTCATAGCCGGAAAAGGGCATGAAACCTATCAGCAGATCGGAAGCGAAACCTTCGATTTTGACGATGCTGAAGTGGCGGCGAGAGCCATTGTCGAACTCAATAAGAATAAGACGAATTCATAGGAAAGAGATGTTATTGAATATGGAGCTTGAAAAGAATTTTCATATGAGAAAAAATCATGAATATGATAACTACGTATGTCGTTTGAAAGAAACAGGAGGAGAAAAGGACAATGCTTGAGCAAGTCATTCTGTTTACAATTTTAATGGGGTTTTTAATTAGTGTTCTGCTCTCTCCGATTCTTATTCCGTTTTTAAGAAGATTAAAATTCGGCCAGAGTATTAGAGAAGAAGGACCGAAATCACATCAGAAAAAATCAGGGACGCCGACAATGGGCGGGGTCATGATCATACTTTCTATCATTGTGACAACAATTGTTATGACACAGAAATTTTCAGAAATAAGCCCGGAAATGGTGCTGCTTCTGTTTGTTACGCTCGGCTACGGTTTGCTTGGCTTTTTAGATGATTACATCAAGGTCGTCATGAAGCGCAATCTGGGATTGACGTCAAAGCAAAAGCTGATCGGACAAATTATCATTGCGGTTGTATTTTATGCCGTGTACCATTACTACAATTTCGCGACAGATATTCGCGTGCCTGGAACTGACTTATCATTTGATCTTGGCTGGGCTTACTTTATCCTGGTGCTCTTTATGCTTGTCGGCGGATCAAATGCGGTTAACCTAACTGACGGTCTTGACGGCTTATTATCCGGTACTGCGGCGATTGCTTTTGGCGCTTTTGCCATCCTGGCATGGAATCAGTCTCAATATGACGTAGCGATTTTCTCAGTTGCCGTTGTGGGTGCGGTGCTGGGCTTCCTCGTATTTAATGCTCATCCGGCCAAAGTCTTTATGGGAGATACGGGATCACTTGCATTGGGAGGAGCCATCGTTACCATTGCCATTTTAACGAAATTAGAGATCCTGCTGGTTATCATCGGCGGTGTATTCGTTATCGAGACATTATCCGTTATACTGCAGGTTATCAGCTTTAAAACGACAGGTAAACGTATCTTTAAAATGAGTCCGCTTCATCACCATTATGAGCTTGTCGGCTGGTCTGAATGGAGAGTAGTCGTGACGTTTTGGGCTGCGGGACTTTTGCTTGCCGTTTTAGGAATTTACATCGAGGTGTGGTTATAAGTGGAAAACGATCAATTTTTACAGAATCAGCATTTTTTAATCCTTGGGCTCGCGAAAAGCGGGTATGCGGCGGCATCCATTCTTCACGAAAAAGGCATTTATGTTGCAGTCAACGACCAAAAGCCTTTTGAAGAAAATGAACCAGCGCAGAAGCTTTCTAAAAAAGGACTCGAGGTTGTTTGCGGAGAGCATCCAGTTTCTCTGTTTGATCAGCATCAAATCACGGTCCTGATCAAAAACCCGGGAATTCCATACGAAAATATTATGGTTCAGGAAGCGGAAAAAAGAGGCATCCCGGTTTGGACGGAAATTGAGCTCGCTTATTACCTGACAAACGCCAAGTTTATCGGGATTACCGGATCGAACGGAAAAACGACCACGACAACGCTGATTTATGAAATGCTCAAAGCTGACTCGCAAAAAGCACTGATTGCCGGAAATATCGGCACAGTCGCAAGTGAGGTTGCCTATCATGCTGATGGGGATGAGTGGATCGTTACTGAATTGTCTTCGTTTCAGCTGATGGGGACACACGCTTTCAGACCGGAAATCAGCTTGATTTTAAACATATTTGACGCTCATTTGGATTATCACCATACGCGAGAAAACTATGAAAAAGCGAAACAGAAAGTGTATCTTCATCAGACTGCTTCAGATAAAGCCATTGTCAACCAGGATGATGAAACCGTCATGCGTCTGGCTGAAGCCGGAAAAGCCGGTACCGTTCCATTTTCAGTCAGCAAAACGCTTGAACAGGGGGCTTATGTAAAAGACGGTATGATTATGTTCAACGGCGAAGTCATTCTTCCTCTGGAAGAGGTTGTGCTGCCCGGCGCTCATAACCTGGAGAACATTTTAGCTGCCATTGCAGTTGTGAAAACGGCAGGAGCGTCCAACGAAGCAGTAAAAAAGGTGCTGACAAGCTTTACTGGCGTGAAGCACCGTCTCCAATATGTCACAACAGTGAAAAACCGCAAGTTTTATAATGACAGTAAAGCGACAAACATTTTGGCGACAAGCAAGGCGCTTTCAGCTTTTGACAAACCGGTCATTCTGCTTGCGGGCGGACTGGATCGCGGAAATGGTTTTGACGACTTAAAACCGTATATGAAGCATGTCAAAGCAGTGCTGACATTTGGCCAGACTGCTCCGAAACTCGAGAAGCTCGGTAATGAGATGGGAATACAACATGTCAAACGTGTCGATAATGTTGAACAAGCAGTATCTGCGGCGTTTGCGCTCTCAAATGAAGGAGATGTCATCTTGCTGTCACCTGCGTGTGCGAGCTGGGATCAATTCAAAACATTTGAAGAACGCGGTGACATGTTTATAGATGCCGTGCATATGCTTAAGTAAGGGCTTGTCTTGAAGTAAATCGGCAGCCCTAATGACTTTAAGCTTGGGGTGTCGATTGCTTTGACTACTAAAAAAACATCGCCTGATTTGTTATTGGTCATCATTACGTTATTATTATTAACAATCGGATTAATTATGGTGTACAGTGCGAGTGCGGTATGGGCGGATTATAAATTTGATGACTCATTCTTTTTCGCGAAACGGCAGCTGCTGTTTGCGGGAATAGGCGTCATAGCCATGTTTTTTATCATGAATGTTGATTATTGGACATGGCGGACATGGTCCAAATTGCTGATGGTTATCTGTTTTTTTCTTTTGATTCTTGTTTTGATACCGGGCGTCGGCATGGTGCGGAACGGCTCAAGAAGCTGGATCGGAGTCGGGGCATTCAGCATACAGCCTTCAGAGTTTATGAAGCTTGCGATGATTGCATTCCTTGCTAAATTTCTCTCTGAAAAACAAAAAAACATAACATCGTTCAGAAGGGGATTCATCCCGGCACTTGGCATTGTATTTTCAGCATTTTTGATTATTATGTGCCAGCCTGACCTCGGAACGGGGACAGTAATGGTCGGAACTTGTATTGTCATGATTTTTGTAGCTGGCGCGCGAATCGCCCATTTCGTCTTTCTCGGACTGATCGGCCTCAGCGGATTTGTTGGGCTCGTACTATCGGCCCCATATCGGATTAAGCGGATTACTTCATATTTAAATCCGTGGGAAGATCCGCTCGGCAGCGGTTTTCAAATCATTCAATCGCTTTATGCAGTGGGGCCCGGCGGATTGTTCGGAATGGGACTTGGACAAAGCAGACAGAAGTTCTTTTATCTGCCTGAGCCGCAAACAGACTTTATTTTTGCCATCTTGTCAGAGGAACTTGGGTTTATCGGGGGAACACTTATTTTGCTCCTCTTCAGCGTCCTGCTGTGGAGAGGAATCAGAATTGCACTCGGTGCACCTGATCTGTACGGAAGCTTTGTCGCAGTCGGCATTATTTCAATGATTGCCATTCAAGTCATGATTAATATCGGCGTAGTAACGGGCCTTATTCCGGTAACAGGGATCACGCTCCCGTTTCTGAGCTACGGAGGTTCTTCATTGACCCTGATGCTGATGGCCGTCGGTGTGCTGCTGAACGTGAGCCGATACTCGAGGTATTAATGAATGTTTGCCTAAAGCTCCCTGTGAAACAGGAAGCTGGGAAACAATTGATGCGATAACCCTGTCCAACAAAACAGGGTTATCGCTATGTTATAGAGAAACTTAGACTGGGGGAAGAGATATGCGAATTGCAATAAGCGGAGGCGGTACAGGGGGACACATTTATCCCGCTCTTGCCTTTATTAAAGAAGTGCAGCGCCGTCATCCTAATGTGGAATTTTTATATATCGGAACAGAAAACGGGCTGGAGAAAAAAATTGTGGAACGGGAGAATATACCGTTTCGTTCAATTGAAATTACAGGGTTTAAAAGAAAGCTGTCATTTGAAAACGTCAAGACTGTGATGCGTTTTCTGAAGGGTGTAAAAAAGAGCAAATCGTATTTAGCGGAATTTAAGCCTGATGCCGTAATTGGAACGGGCGGCTACGTATGCGGACCGGTTGTCTATGCCGCTGCCAAGATGGGAATTCCGACTATCGTCCATGAACAAAACAGCCTGCCGGGCATCACGAATAAGTTTCTTTCAAAATATGTTAATAAAGTAGCAATTTGTTTTGAAGAAGCAAAATCGCATTTTCCTAGCGAGAAAGTTGTATTTACGGGAAACCCGAGAGCCTCTGAAGTCGTCTCAATAGAGACGGGCCGATCAATGGCTGAATTTGGGCTTTCTGAAGAGAAAAAAACGGTCTTAATCTTCGGCGGAAGCAGAGGCGCCGCACCGATTAACCGTGCTGTCATTGACATGCAGGATGCGCTGAAAACAAGAGACTACCAAGTGCTGTATATTACCGGTGAAGTTCACTATGAAAAAGTGATGAATGAGCTGAAAAGCAAGGGTGCAGCTGATAATATGGTCACAAAGCCGTTTCTTCATCAAATGCCAGAGTATTTGAAGGCCATTGCTGTCATTGTGGCCAGAGCTGGTGCGACGACGATTGCTGAAATTACTGCTCTCGGAATCCCAAGTGTACTGATTCCAAGCCCATATGTAACAGCGAATCACCAAGAGGTCAATGCGAGATCTCTCGGCCAGCATGATGCGGCGATTGTGCTGAAAGAAACAGAGCTCAACGGGGAAAAACTGATTGAAGCGCTTGACCGGATCGTACTGAATGAGAAAACGTTAAAGGAAATGAGCGAACGGACAAAGTCACTCGGTGTTCCTGACGCGGCTGCCCGTTTATACAGCGTACTCGAAGAATTGAAAAAATAATAGAAAAGCAAATGGAATGCGGAGGTTTACGATGGAGAAAGTGATACAGGAATTAAAAGAACGCGAAGTCGGCAAGGTTCTTGCAAATGAACCGCTCGCGAATCATACAACGATGAAAATCGGCGGACCTGCGGATGTATTGGTCATTCCAAGCAGTGTAGATGCTGTCAAAGATATTATGGACGTTATTAAAAAATATGATGTGAAGTGGACAGTCATCGGCCGCGGATCAAACCTTCTTGTTTTAGATGAGGGAATCAGAGGCGTAGTGATTAAGCTGGGCGCAGGTCTTGACCATTTGGAGCTTGACGGGGAACAAGTAACAGTCGGAGGCGGTTATTCCGTGGTCCGTCTTGCAACATCATTGAGCAAAAAAGGCCTGTCCGGGCTGGAATTTGCTGCCGGTATTCCAGGATCAGTCGGCGGAGCGGTTTATATGAATGCCGGCGCCCACGGTTCTGATATGAGCGAAATCCTCGTCAAAGCACATATTTTATTTGAAGACGGCACGATTGAGTGGCTGACAAATGAGCAGATGGATTTCAGCTATAGAACATCTGTATTGCAAAAGAAACGCCCGGGCGTTTGCCTTGAAGCTGTTCTGCAGCTGGAGCAGAAGGATAAGGAATCAATCGTTCAGCAAATGCAAAGCAATAAAGATTACAGAAAAAATACACAGCCGTATTCAAGCCCTTGTGCGGGAAGCATATTCAGAAATCCGCTTCCGAATCATGCCGGAAACCTTGTAGAAAAAGCAGGCTTGAAAGGATATCAAATCGGCGGTGCAAAGATATCGGAGATGCACGGAAACTTCATCGTCAATGCGGGCGGAGCATCAGCAAAAGATGTGCTTGATCTCATTGACCATGTGAAAAAGACAATCCGTGAAAAATACGAGATTGATATGCACACAGAGGTTGAAATCATCGGCGAAAATCGCTGATTCAAGTTCTGACTGAAGCTGTTCATATGATATACTGTAAGCAAACGACAAACGGCATCGTAGTATGCCGTTTGTTTTGGAATAGACAGACTTTTAACAGCTGTTTCATTTGAATGAGGTGAACAGGCAATGAACCCGGGTCATGACCGAGAAAAAATCGTAAACATTGAAGAACGGATTCCTAAAATTAAAGAGCAGAGGAAACAGAAGGCAAACCGCCGTCTCATTTCATTTATTATGCTCTTTTTTATTATGGTGCTGATCATCGTGTACCTGCAGACGCCAATCAGTAAAGTATCAACCATCTCTGTTACAGGGAATGAAAATGTATCCAAAAAGGAAATTATCGAGCTTTCCGATATTAACAGCGGAGATACTGAGTTTTGGAGTTTGGACAAGAAAAAAACAGAAAAGAAGATTCAGCAAAATAAATTAGTAAAAAAAGCGGAGATCAGCAAATCGCTTCCTAATAAAATCAACATTGCGATCGAAGAGTATAAAGCGATTGCTTATTTAGAAAAAGACAATGTGTACTATGAAGTGCTTGAAAACGGATCAGTTCTGCCAAACGAAGTAACGCCGGAGGATGCCGGACCGATTTTGGTCAATTGGACAAACGCGAAAAAGCGGTCTCAAATGGCCAAGCAGCTCGATGCTTTGTCAAATTCTTTAAAACAGTCAATTTCAGAAATTTATTACACGCCTGTAAAAATGGATGAAAACCGTATTAAATTGTATATGAACGACGGTTATGTTGTCACTGCGTCTATTAAAACCTTTGCAGACCGAATGAAAACGTATCCTTCTATCATTTCACAGCTTAGCAGCAATAAGAAAGGCATTATTCATTTAGAAG
Source organism: Bacillus sp. TSO22 (assembly GCF_020223595.1). Classification (NCBI taxonomy): domain Bacteria; kingdom Bacillati; phylum Bacillota; class Bacilli; order Caryophanales; family Bacillaceae; genus Bacillus; species Bacillus sp. TSO22. Next base: position 423,574 of record NZ_JAHAWO010000009.1, on the reverse strand, counting down.
TTGCCACCTATTTTGAAGAGTTTGGAAAAAACAATAAAGCTGCTAAAAAGGAAGATGAAAATTGAGGGGCAAATCAGCAGTCCTTCTTTCTTTGATTATGCTTATCGCAGGCTTTTTGATCTCATTTTCTTTTCAAATGACAAAAGAAAACAACAAAAGCGCGGCTGAGACGGAAGAATGGAAAAAAGAATATGCGCTGAGAGATGAACTCCTGAAACAGGAGAAAGAAAATAAGAATCTTGAAAAAGAATTGTATCAAAAGCAAAACAAAGTCCGTCAGGCGGAAAATAAGCTGAAGAAAGAAAAGACGGAATACTATAACGTCCTCGAAGATACAGAAAAGTACAGAATGTATATTGGGGAAGTCGGTGTGCAGGGAGAAGGCGTTGAGGTGACCTTGGAAGATGCGTCGTACATACCGGAAGGGGAGAATGTGAACAGTTACATCGTTCACGAAAGCCATATCTTTCAAGTGGTAAACGAACTGTATATTTCGGGGGCGGCGGCCGTCGCCGTTAATGGCCAGCGTTTGACACATGATTCCTATATCAAGTGCAACGGTCCTGTTGTAACGGTAGACGGGGTACAGCATCCGGCTCCGTTTACGATATCCGCTATTGGAGATCCTGATGTTCTGCTGCCTTCGTTAAATATAGCAGGAGGCCTGATCGATCAGCTGTCAATGGATCATATTTCTGTTACCGCAGAAAAAGAGAAAAACGTACAAATGAAACCGATTCTGAAAACGAAGGAATGACTGAAAAAGCGGGTGAAACAGATTGAAAATAAAGCGTTCCTTCATAAGCATCAGTGTGCTTATGGTCATCTTCGGCCTCATGATATCTGTTCAGTTTAACTCGTTAAAGCATCCTAAAGTCCGAGATACAAGAGATATGTGGGATATAAGAGAAGAGCTGACATCAGAGCAGAAGAAGCAGGAAAAGCTGCTGGCTGAAATAAACAAATATGATAAACTGCTGAATAGTTATTCGCAAAGTAAAGAAATGACAAAAGAAACCGCGCTCAATAATACCTTGCAAACCTTAAAAAAAACAGCAGGCATGACCGATATAACAGGTAGCGGAATTGTCATCACCATTTCCCCGCTTTTTTCTGAAAGCTTAACAGGAGAGCCGATCGAAAATCCTCCTCCGGATTTGCTGAAGAAGCTGATCAATGAACTCAACTCCTTTGGTGCAGAGCATATCTCGATTAATGAGCGAAGAGTTGTGAATCATACAGTCATAAGGGATATAAACGGCACAACAAAAATAGACGGATACGGCCTTGACGATTATCCTTTAACAGTAAAAGTGCTCGCCGAAGATCCGGACATGCTGTACAGCAGAGTGAAGGGGTCCGGCCTTGAGGATCTTTTTGCATCTGAAAATTTAGCATTAAAAGCCGGTAAATCTAAAAGCGAGCTGACATTAAAAGCATACGACAGACCATTGGACGTACAACAGCTGAAACCGCTTAAAGACTGAAAAGGAGGAGAATTGTCATGTGGCTGCCCGTGCTGGGACTGGTGCTCGGAATAGCGATTGGACTGATGACAAACTTAACGATACCGAGTGAATACTCAAACTATTTATCGCTTGCGGTGCTCGCCGCACTTGATACATTAATCGGCGGAATCAGGGCGCATTTACAAGGTACATATGATGAAATGGTATTTGTTTCCGGTTTCTTTTTTAATATTATATTGGCAATAAGTTTAGCTTTTCTGGGAGTCCATCTTGGTGTAGACTTGTATTTAGCAGGTATATTTGCATTTGGAGTCAGATTATTTCAGAATATAGCTGTTATTAGAAGAAATCTACTAACAAAGTGGACTCTTTCTAAAAAAAATAAAAAAAATGTGATATAAAAGAGGATATACATAGGATATAACGAATATTTTCAATAAACATAAAATGTGAAAAGCACATAAGGAATATTCTGTTGTGATATTTTTTGTTACACACTTGTAAAGCCACATTCATTGTATTGTTGTTCCGCAAATAATAGAATAGAAATGATCGAAATGTGAGGAGGTGCCATAGAATGAACAACAATGAACTTTACGTCAGTCTTGACATCGGTACGTCCAATACAAAAGTGATCGTCGGAGAAATGACAGATGATTCCCTTAATATTATCGGTGTGGGAAATGTACCGTCTGAAGGGTTGAAAAAAGGCTCAATCGTTGATATAGATGAGACCGTTCATTCTATAAGAAAAGCGTTTGACCAAGCTGAAAGAATGGTAGGTTTTCCGCTTAGAAAAGCTATTGTCGGCGTTAATGGAAATTATATCAATATTCAAGATACAAACGGTGTTGTAGCAGTTTCCAGTGAGAATAAAGAAATTCAAGTTGAAGATGTACGCCGTGTCATGGAGGCGGCACAGGTTGTTTCAGTACCGCACGAACAGCTGATTGTCGACGTCATTCCTAAACAGTTTATCGTAGATGGAAGAGATGAAATCACCGACCCGAAAAAAATGCTGGGTGTGCGTTTAGAAGTAGAAGGCACCCTGATCACCGGTTCAAAAACAATCTTACATAACTTGCTTCGCTGTGTTGAAAGAGCCGGTATTGAAATAACTGATATATGTCTTCAGCCGCTGGCAGCCGGTTCTGCTGCATTGTCAAAGGACGAGAAAAATCTTGGTGTGGCTCTCATTGATATAGGAGGAGGGTCAACAACCATTGCCGTGTTCCAGAACGGACATCTCACTTCTACCCGTGTCATTCCTCTCGGAGGCGAAAATATCACCAAAGATATCTCCATCGGATTGAGAACGTCAACAGAAGAAGCAGAACGCGTGAAAAAGCAATTTGGACATGCCTACTATGACGAAGCCTCGGAAGATGAAGTATTTGAGGTAACCGTTATAGGCACCAATCAAAAACAAACATTTACACAGCAGGAAGCAGCGAATATCATTGAAGCAAGAGTAGAAGAAATTCTTGAAATTGTTTCAGAAGAGCTTCGCAGTATGGGAATTACCGATCTGCCGGGAGGCTTCGTGCTGACAGGGGGACAAGCAGCAATGCCGGGTGTCATGTCATTGGCACAGGATGTGCTGCAAAACAATGTCAGAGTGGCAAGCCCGAATTATATCGGTGTAAGAGATCCTCAATATATGACGGGAGTGGGTCTGATCCAATTCGCCTGCCGAAATGCAAGAATCCAAGGCAGAAAAATAGGCTTTAAGATGCCTGAAGAAGCGATACAGGAAATTGCAGTCTCATCATCAGAGGAACAAGAGCAGCATCACCACCAGAATGAGGTGCAGCAGCGGCCAAAAGGAAAACAAAAAACACAAGCCGAACATAATAAACAGAGCAAAATGAAAAAACTATTAAGCATGTTTTGGGAATAGATAGATAGTCATTCGGCAGATTAGGAGGATTTAGCATGTTGGAGTTCGAAACAAACATAGACGGCTTAGCATCAATTAAAGTAATCGGAGTAGGAGGCGGCGGTAACAACGCTGTCAACCGAATGATTGAAAATGAAGTGCAAGGAGTAGAGTACATCGCGGTAAATACGGACGCTCAAGCTCTTAACCTGTCAAAAGCAGAAGTGAAAATGCAAATCGGCGCAAAGCTGACAAGAGGATTGGGAGCAGGTGCGAATCCGGAAGTCGGAAAAAAAGCCGCTGAAGAAAGCAAAGAGCAGATTGAAGAAGCGTTAAAAGGCGCTGACATGGTATTCGTGACAGCTGGTATGGGCGGCGGAACAGGAACAGGTGCTGCACCGGTTATCGCACAAATCGCGAAAGACTTAGGCGCATTAACAGTCGGAGTTGTTACAAGACCGTTTACATTTGAAGGACGCAAAAGACAGCTTCAGGCTGCAGGCGGAATCTCAGCAATGAAAGAAGCGGTGGATACACTGATCGTGATCCCGAACGACCGAATTCTGGAAATTGTTGATAAAAACACGCCGATGCTTGAAGCATTCCGTGAAGCTGATAACGTACTCCGTCAAGGGGTTCAAGGTATTTCAGACTTGATTGCTACACCTGGTCTTATCAACCTTGACTTTGCTGATGTGAAAACAATCATGTCAAACAAAGGATCTGCTTTGATGGGTATCGGTATTGCGACTGGAGAAAACCGCGCGGCAGAGGCTGCGAAAAAAGCAATCTCCAGCCCGCTTCTTGAAGCGGCCATTGACGGTGCGCAAGGTGTCCTCATGAACATCACTGGGGGAACAAACCTCAGCTTATATGAAGTTCAGGAAGCAGCAGACATTGTCGCTTCTGCGTCTGACCAAGACGTAAACATGATTTTCGGTTCTGTTATTAATGAAAATCTAAAAGATGAGATTGTGGTGACAGTGATTGCAACTGGTTTTATCGAACAAGAGAAGGACGTCACGAAACCCCAGCGTCCAAGCTTAAACCAAAGCATCAAAACACATAACACAAGTGTTCCAAAGCGTGAACCAAAACGTGAGGAGCCTCAGCAACAAAACACAGTAAGCCGTCACACGTCACAGCCGGCTGATGATACGCTTGACATCCCGACATTCTTAAGAAACCGTAATAAACGCGGCTAATGTAAAGGACAAAATCGTTTTCGATTTTGTCCTTTTTGTTTTTCTCCAAAACTTTTCTTCTTGTAAAGTCTTTTTCCCTATGTCTTCCTTCACAGAATAACAAATCAGCCTATTAGACCTATTCTTATTTCATGACGATTTTATCATTTTCATATATATGGAAATCGAATGACATAAAACGACAATATCTGTAATACAGATTGTCTACAGTTAACGTACAGCGATGTTCTGACAAACCATTCACTTTTTAAAAGGAGGGACGACATTTTTTTACAAAGCATTTTGAAAAAAGGGGGATAAAAATGAGGAAAAAAACGAAAAACAGACTCGTTAGCTCTGTTTTAAGTACGGTTGTTATCGGTTCACTGCTGTTTCCGGGTGCAGCCGGGGCAAGCAGCAAAGGCGCCTCAACTTCTGTTAAACAGGAGCTTCAATCTGCTGAATCCATTCAGAACAAGATCTCAAGTTCATTAAAGAAAAGCTTTAAAAAGAAAGAAAAAACGACCTTTCTGATTAAATTTAAGGATCAAGCTGACACAGAAAAAGCGGCAAAAGCAGCTGTCAAAAAAGCAAAATCGAAGAAGCTGACTGCCGCTAAGACGGAATATCAAAAGCGTTCTGCCGTTGTGTCATCCTTAAAAGTCACAGCCAATGAATCACAGCAAGACGTCTTAACATACTTGAACAGCCAGAAAAATAAAGGAAATGCAGACCAGATCCACTCTTATTATGTGGTGAATGGGATCGCTGTTCATGCCTCAAAAGAGGTTATGGAAAAAGTAGCGCAGTTCCCCGAAGTGGAAAAGGTGCTTCCAAATGAGAAACGGCAGCTTTTTAAGTCATCCTCCCCATTTAATATGAAAAAAGCGCAAAAAGCAGTCAAAGCAACCGACGGTGTGGAATGGAATATAGACCAAATCGACGCCCCGAAAGCTTGGGAACTTGGATACGATGGAACTGGCACAGTTGTCGCGTCTATTGATACTGGTGTGGAATGGAACCATCCGGCATTAAAAGAGAAATATCGCGGATATAATCCGGAAAATCCTGATGAGCCTAATAATGAAATGAACTGGTATGATGCCGTAGCAGGCGAAGCAAGCCCTTATGATGATCTGGCTCATGGGACCCACGTGACAGGTACGATGGTGGGATCTGAACCCGATGGAACAAATCAAATCGGTGTAGCGCCTGGCGCAAAATGGATTGCTGTAAAAGCGTTCTCCGAAGAGGGCGGCACTGATGCTGACATTTTGGAGGCGGGTGAATGGGTTTTAGCTCCAAAGGATGCAGAGGGCAATCCTCACCCGGAAATGGCTCCTGATGTTGTCAATAACTCATGGGGCGGGGGCTCAGGACTTGATGAATGGTACAGAGATATGGTCAATGCCTGGCGTGCGGCCGATATTTTCCCTGAGTTTTCAGCGGGGAATACGGATCTCTTTATTCCGGGCGGACCTGGTTCTATCGCAAACCCGGCAAACTATCCGGAATCGTTTGCAACTGGCGCGACTGATATTAACAAAAAGCTCGCTGACTTTTCTCTTCAAGGGCCATCTCCATATGATGAAATAAAGCCGGAAATTTCTGCACCGGGCGTAAATATCCGGTCTTCCGTTCCCGGCCAGGCATATGAGGACGGATGGAACGGCACATCAATGGCAGGACCGCATGTGTCTGCTGTTGCTGCACTGCTGAAACAGGCGGATGCCTCACTTTCTGTCGATGAGATGGAGGATATATTAACGAGCACGGCTGAACCACTGACGGATTCAACATTTCCTGATTCTCCGAATAACGGATACGGTCATGGTTTGGTGAACGCTTTTGATGCTGTATCAGCTGTTACAGATGGTTTAGGAAAAGCAGAAGGACAAGTTTCTGTAGAGGGAGATGATCATGAGCCTCCTGTCTATCAGCATGAGAAAGTAACAGAAGCCTATGAAGGCGCCAGCCTGCCGCTGACTTTGACAGCTGAAGACAATGTGAGTGTGACGTCTGTAAAACTGTCCTATAAGCTGGATCAAGGTGAATGGACAGAAGTAACGGCTAAACGAATCAGCGGTGATCACCTGAAAGGAACGTATCAGGCAGAGATTCCAAACATTAAAGGAGCTGCACTAAGCTATAAGTGGATGGTTCAGGATTTTGGCGGCCATGTCGTTGAGTCTGACACATACGATGTAACTGTGAAGCCAAGCATCACGGTGGGATACAAGCAGGACTTTGAAGCTGCACCCGGCGGCTGGATTGCAAGCGGAACAAATAATAACTGGGAATGGGGAGTTCCGTCTTCAGGTCCAACTACAGCAGCATCGGGAGAAAAAGTATACGGAACAAACCTGGCAGGAAACTATGATAATTCAGCAAACATGAATCTCGTGATGCCTCCCGTTGAAGTGCCGGATTCAGGAAACCTGTTTCTTCAATTTAAAAGCTGGCACAATTTAGAGCATGATTTTGATTACGGTTACGTTTTTGTTCTTCCGGAAGGCGAAAAGAATTGGGAGCAGGCTGGTGTCTATAATGGAAAGACATCAAGCTGGACGGATGAAGAAATTGATTTATCCGCTTATAAAGGTCAAAACATTCAAGTGATGTTTAACCTTCAATCAGATGAAAGCATAGCAAAAGAGGGCTGGTACATTGATGATGTAGAGCTTTCTGACAAATCGGCCGGAAAAACAGCCAAGAAGAATAAGCTGGGCGTCGAAAAGCCTTCAGGAAAGCAAAAGAAAAAGCCAGTGAACCCGAAAAAGGCTAAGCCATCTGCAAACACAGCGGTAAAAAATCAGAGTAAAGATATACAGCCTCAGGTTTTGCCGATCAGGGCACAAGTCAGTGTCGTGGAAACAGGAAAATCAACATATTCAGATCAATCCACAGGGCAGTACACGCTGACACACAAAGCGGGAGATTATACGCTTAAGGCAGAAGCGTATGGTTATCAATCGAAAACCCAAAAAGTTTCTCTGCAGGCAGATCAGACGACACAAGCTAATTTTACGTTAGAGGAAATGAAGAAGGGGACATTAAAAGGCACAGTCATTAATAAAACGACAGGAGAGCCGGTAAAAGGCGCCACCGTCTATGTTATAGAGGATGCTGCAGTTGAACCTGCTACAACAAACGACAAAGGTGAATATACGCTTGAGGCCTATGAAGGCGCCTATACGATTAAAGTCGCTGCACCGGGTTATTACAGCGATGAATTTACCGTTGATTTAAAAGGTGATGTTACGAAGGAAACTGTACTGAAGCCTTTCGTCGGTTATCCGGGTGAGATTGCATATGATGACGGAACGGCGGAAAATGCCAATTCCTATTTTGCAGCAGGTAACGGATGGGCGGTAAAAATGACGTTGGCTGACGGCAAGGACAAAGGCATGCTTACAGGAGGACTGTTCAGATTCTGGGATACAGAGTTCCCTGATCCTGGCGGCACCGAGTTTAAGGTTGAGGTATACGATGCTACAGGAGAAGACGGAGCACCAGGCAAAAAAATTGCCGGGCCATTTAACGCCGAAGCCCTTCGCAATGGCGAATGGACCAAGGTAGATCTCAGTTCAAAAGGGATTATGGTCGATAAAGACTTTTATCTCGTGTATATCCAGTCAAAACCTGATCCGTATTCACCTGGACTGGCAATGGATGAAACCGGTCAGAATTCTGGCCGCAACTGGCAGTATATAGATGGACAATGGCAGCCAGGTGACGAAGCGGACGGCAACTATATGATTCGCGCATTAGTTGATTATGAAGCTGCTGTACCTGAAATTACTTCACCGGCAGACAAATCGTACACAAACAAGGAGAACGTTACTGTAAAAGGAAAAGCCTCTCCTGGTACAACAGTACACATTTATAATGGAGAGAAAGAAGCAGGAGAAACGAAAGCTGCTGCGGATGGCACCTTCCAGGCAGGCATCTCACTCAGCAAGGGTGAAAATAAGCTGACGGCCACGGCATCAACAGACAACGGAACTACGGATGCCTCCAGCCCTGTTACAGTCACGCTTGATCAAGTCAAGCCTGAATTGACGCTGGACAATCCAAAGGATGGCGAGAAAACAAATAAAGAAGCACTGACTGTCAAAGGGGCTGTATCCGATGACAATCTGAAAGAAGTCAAGGTGAATGGCAAAAAAGCAACGGTTACAGATGGTTCATACTCAGCCCGTGTTCTCTTGGAGAACGGAAGCAATGAAGTCAAGGTGACTGCCTCTGACTTGGCGGGCAACAAAACGACGAAAAAGGCAGTCATTGACGTTAACTTTGACAAGCCTGTCATTTCCGGATTGATCCCTGGAGAGGACAAAACCTTAAAAGCCGGTGAATCTGTGAAAATCGCTTTCTCAAGCGCTGAAGATTTGGATGCAACGTTTGTCATTCGCCTGCCGCTGACAAATGCAAGGGCGAGTGTGCAAAACGCCACCGAGCTCCCGCTAAGAGAAATTTCTCCGGGGAGATATGAAGGCTATTGGACAGCCACTTCTTCTATTAAAGCAAACGGAGCAAAAGTAGAAGTGATTGTACGAGATGAGTATGGAAATGAAACTAGAAAAACAGCGAATGGAAAACTTTATATCAATACTGAAAATTAAGTGTAAAAAAGCTGCCGTCACAGGCAGCTTTTTTATATACTCTCATTTATTTCCTCGACAAATTAAGCAGATATCCCTGAAAAATTGTATTTTCCTCTCAACATTAATTGACAGACTTTCCCACAGAGCTTGCTTTATACTTATGAAACAAGAAGGGGAACAGCGTGATGCAAGAAAGAAAGGAGTCAGATGTGAAAATCTATTTAGATGTCATTTGGCTGTTAAACTTTTGTTTTGATGCACTTTTACTTTTGCTCACGGCATTTATTTTAAAACGTCATGTGAAAAAAAGAAGACTGATAGGCGGAGCGTTCATCGGTTCAAGTATTGTCCTTTTGATGTTTACTCCTTTTTCGCCGATCGTTGAACATCCGGCCGGGAAGCTGGCTTTTTCAGTTGTGATTGTGATGGTGACATTTGGATTTAAAAGATTTCGTTATTTCTTTCAAAATTTGTTTTCCTTTTATTTTGCCACTTTTTTAATGGGGGGAGGAATTATCGGAGCTCATTCTTTGCTGCAGTCACATTCCGTTGTTCGAAACGGTGTCATGATCACCAATCAAACAGGGTTTGGAGACCCAATCAGCTGGTTGTTTATTGTTGCTGGCTTTCCAGCGTTATGGTTTTTTTCTAAGAGAAGAATTGACGACATTGAAACAAAAAACATTCAATATGAGGAACGAGTCAGCGTACAGGCGGATTTGGGCGGTCAAACGCTTCATGTCAGAGGGTTGATTGATTCCGGTAATCAGTTGTACGATCCTCTTACAAAAACGCCGGTTATGATTATTTACATTGATAAACTGGAGCCGATTTTCGGAGCGGCTGAAACGATGATCATTCGAAACACAGATCCATTGGAAGCGATTGAACAGCTCGATGATTCATTTCGTTTTTTAGATAAAATGAGGCTGATTCCATACAGGGGGGTAGGGCAGCAAAATCAATTTTTATTATGCATTAAACCGGATCACGTAACGATAATGACAAAAGAAGAAATGGTTTCTGCGGATAAATGCTTAATCGGCATCAGCACAACAAAGCTATCGGCAGATGGAGAGTTTGACGCGATTATTCATCCGAAAATGCTTTCGGGCAAGGCCATCAAACACGTTTCATAATGTTCGCAAATGTCCGTTACTTATCATACTCAAACGACGTGACATTTAGAAGGGAGAGGAAGATGAAAAAACTGAAATTGCGACTGACGCACCTCTGGTATAAGCTGCTGATGAAACTTGGATTGAAAAGTGATGAAGTCTATTACATAGGCGGGAGTGAAGCGCTGCCGCCGCCATTATCTAAAGATGAGGAGCAGGTTCTGTTAATGAAGCTCCCAAACGGTGATCAGGCGGCTCGCGCCATTTTGATTGAACGCAATCTGCGTCTGGTCGTCTATATCGCACGGAAATTTGAAAATACAGGAATTAATATAGAGGATTTAATCAGCATCGGCACCATCGGATTAATTAAAGCTGTGAATACATTCAATCCAGAAAAGAAAATCAAGCTGGCGACCTATGCCTCACGGTGTATAGAAAATGAAATCCTGATGTATTTAAGAAGAAACAATAAAATTCGTTCAGAGGTTTCCTTTGATGAGCCGCTTAATATTGATTGGGATGGCAATGAGCTTTTGCTTTCTGACGTACTCGGCACTGACGATGACATCATCACAAAAGATATAGAAGCCAACGTAGATAAAAAACTCTTAAAAAAAGCGCTTGAACAGCTCAATGAGAGAGAAAAGCAAATCATGGAGCTGCGGTTTGGGCTTGTCGGTGAAGAAGAAAAAACCCAAAAGGATGTAGCGGATATGATGGGGATTTCACAGTCCTATATTTCGCGGCTTGAGAAAAGAATTATAAAAAGATTGAGAAAAGAGTTCAACAAAATGGTGTAAAATTTTTTATGGTTATAACCCCTTGATTTTACAGGGATTTCCTGATTTCGACTGTTTTTCGGTCTGAGTGCAGTGCATATTTTTCCCACCCAAGGAGATACTTAACGTTGTACAGCAGCTCCTGTAGGGAGGGAAAAAAGTGTCTAGGAATAAAGTCGAAATCTGCGGGGTGGATACCTCCAAATTACCAGTACTCAAGAATGAAGAGATGAGAAAGCTGTTTAGGCAGCTGCAGGATGAAGGCGATGATTCAGCCAGAGAAAAGCTTGTAAACGGGAACTTGCGTCTTGTCTTAAGTGTCATTCAAAGATTTAATAACAGAGGGGAGTATGTTGATGACTTATTTCAGGTCGGCTGCATCGGACTAATGAAATCCATTGATAATTTTGACCTAAGCCACAATGTTAAGTTTTCAACATACGCTGTACCTATGATTATCGGAGAGATCCGCAGGTATTTACGCGATAATAACCCGATCCGTGTTTCAAGATCGCTTCGGGACATCGCTTACAAGGCGCTTCAGGTAAGAGAGCGGTTAATCAGTGAGACAAGCAAGGAGCCGACTGCAGAAGACATCGCAAAAGTTCTTGAGGTACCGCATGAGGAAATCGTATTTGCGCTTGATGCCATCCAGGATCCGGTTTCTCTATTTGAACCGATCTATAACGACGGGGGAGACCCGATCTATGTGATGGACCAAATCAGTGATGAGCGCAATACAGATTCACAATGGATTGAAGAGCTGGCTTTAAAAGAGGGCATGAGAAGGCTGAATGATAGGGAAAAAATGATTTTGAGAAAGCGCTTCTTCCAAGGGAAAACACAAATGGAAGTAGCCGAGGAAATCGGGATTTCCCAAGCCCAGGTGTCCAGGCTTGAAAAAGCGGCTATCAAACAAATGAATAAGAATATTCATCAATAGTGAAATGAAAAGCCTTTAAAACAATTTATGTTTTAAAGGCTTTTCTATTGATTGCGGGTTGTTTACGTTTTGGAAAAAATAAGGTATCCTAGTCCGTACGAAGTTTTATGAAAATTAAAACAATTATAATAGAAGTTTAGAGGAGGACCACGATGATTTTGCAGCTTGACAATGTCTCACTAAAACGAAATGGAAAATGGATACTGAGGGATATTCATTGGAAGGTGGAGGAAAAGGAAAATTGGGTCCTTTACGGATTAAATGGTGCCGGAAAGACAGCGCTGTTAAATATGCTTTGCTCATATTACTTTCCAACATCAGGCGAGATGCAGGTGCTTGGCCATGAATTTGGAAAAACCGAGCTTGGGGAGAAGCTCAGACGGAAAATTGGCCTCGTCTCAGCGGGTCTTCAGCAAAAATTGTATCCGGCAGATTCAGCCTTTGAGATTGCGTTGAGCGGAGCTTACGCTTCGATAGGATTATATGAAACGCCAAGTGCGGAAATCAGGGAAAAAGCGATTGGTTTGTTAGAGGATTTGGGTGCAATAGAATATGCCGACCGACGCTATGAAACCCTTTCTCAAGGAGAAAAACAAAGAGCCTTGATTGCAAGAGCGCTAATGGCCGATCCGGAGCTGCTGATATTGGACGAACCGGTCACAGGGCTGGATTTTATTGCCCGGGAAAAGCTGTTAGACACGATTACATATATTGCAAACAAAGAAAAAGCGCCATCGATCCTTTATGTGACACATCATGCGGAAGAAATTTTACCGGTCTTTGACAAAGCCCTTTTGTTAAAACAGGGAGAGGTCTTTAGCTCAGGAGAAATAAAGGAAATGCTCACTGATCACATACTTTCCGCTTTTTTTGATACGCCAATCCATGTATTATGGAATCAGGATCGGCCGTTTTTAACAAGAGCCGAGCCGATAACGAATGCCTGACAAACACATATAGATTCATCCTAGGGGTGCTTTGCGAAGCTGAGAGAGACATTGTCTCAACCCTTTTGACCTGATCTGGATCATGCCAGCGGAGGGAAGCGGTGAAATAGCGGAGTACATAGGACTCTGTTTGTTTTTACTAAGCCGTTTCATAACATTTGAAACGGCTTTTTGATTTTTAAGAATAGGAGCGGATCACATTGAATCAACAAATAGACTCTCTGTTAAAAAAGGTGGAAGATCAAAAGGAGGAGCTTATTCAGCTGGCAAAAACGCTGATTTCTTATCAAACACCTGCACCGCCTGCAAGAAATACAGACGGCATTCAGTCATGGATTGCTCGGTTTTTAAATGAAATGGGATTCTCGATCGACAAATGGGACGTGTACCCGGGAGATCCCAATGTTGTAGGCCTGCTAAAGGGAACAGATGCAGCAGACTATCATAGCTTGATCATCAATGGTCATGTAGATGTGGCAGAGGTAAAAGAGGATGAGGATTGGGAGCATGCTCCGTTTCATCCAATTGAAAAAAACGGTTTCTTAATCGGACGGGGTGCTTCTGATATGAAAGGCGGAATGGCGTGTGTGCTGTTTGCGGTCAAATTGATTCGTGAAGCCGGCATTGAACTTCCCGGTGATTTGATTCTGCAATCGGTTATCGGGGAGGAAGTTGGAGAAGCCGGTACGCTTGAGTGCTGTAAGAGGGGCTATCGCGCTGATTTTGCAGTTGTCGCAGATACGAGCGATATGCATATTCAAGGCCAAGGCGGTGTCATTACAGGCTGGATCGAAATCAAAAGCAGTCAAACGTTTCATGATGGGACGAGGCGGAATATGATTCATGCAGGCGGAGGAACATTCGGGGCAAGCGCAATTGAAAAAATGGCAAAAATCATTGCGGGGCTCGGTGAACTTGAGCGCCACTGGTCCATTATGAAAAGTTATCCCGGCTTTAAACCAGGCACAAATACGATTAACCCGGCTGTCATTGAAGGCGGCAGACATGCGGCTTTTATAGCGGACGAGTGCCGGCTGTGGATCACAGTCCATTTTTACCCGAATGAAACCCATGACCAAGTGGCAGCGGAAATAGAAGATTACATCAATCGGCTGAGTGACAGTGATATTTGGCTTAGGGAAAACCGCCCTGTTTTTAAGTGGGGAGGCTCATCTATGATTGAAGACAGAGGAGAAATTTTTCCGGCACTGGAAGTTGATCCTGGCCACCCAGGCGTCTCAGCGCTTACTGTGTCTCATGAGAAAGTGAAACGGGAGCGCCCAGTTATGGACGTTTCTCAATCCGTTACAGACGGGGGATGGCTGTATAATGCCGGCATTCCATGCGTGATATACGGTCCCGGCGATCTGCACAATGCACACTCCGTAAACGAGGAGGTATCGATTGAGCAGCTGGTAGATTATACAAAAATCATGCTCGATTTTATCATCAGCTGGTGCAGCCGTAAAAAAGAACAGTGATCATGAAAATTTCTTCTTGCTGACAAGGTTCAGCCCGCCCGTTCATATACTGGAAAAAAGGACGGAAAAAGGACGTGATGGGATGATCAGCATTTCTGAATTTCAGGTGAAGGATGTCGTCAATGTCTCAAACGGAAAAAAGCTGGGGAGCATTGGTGATATAGATATCAATGTGACCACTGGAAAAATTCAGGCGATCATACTGGGAGGAAATGGGAAGGTTCTCGGTTTTTTTGGAAAGGAAGAGGAATTGGTCATTCCATGGCGAAATATAGTAAAAATCGGGGAAGACGTGATCTTGGTCCGATTAAGTGAACCGCATGCATAACCTGCTTTGTCTGCCGCGGATTGGCAAATGCCGGAAGTCTCGATTCTTCCGGCACATTTCATTTAGAAATATGCAAATCGGCGCTCAACGAATGCAGAAAGATGTGGTAAAATAAGTGGGAAATTCCGCTTTTTTAAATGTTTGTCGAAAGGTTGGATCATCATGAATACATATCACCCATTCAGTCTTACCACACCCTCGACACTCATGATACAAGACTGGACACAAACGAATCAAAACAACAGAGAAGTCATTGCCGGATTTACTACGAAAAACGGCGGTGTCAGCCAAAAGCCTTTTGAATCGTTAAATACAGGATTGCACGTTCATGACAAAGATGCAGATGTAGTTAAAAATCGTGAATATATTGCCGATATGTTTAATATTGATTTGCAGTCTTGGGTATTTGCTGATCAGACACATGATAATCGCGTTCAGAAAGTGACGCAGAGGGATAGGGGAAAAGGCGCCCGTGAGTATCACACGGCTTTAAAAGCAACGGACGGGCTCTACACAAATGAAAAGAATGTGTTTTTGGCATTATGCTTTGCTGATTGTGTGCCTCTTTTCTTTTATGATCCGGTTAAATCGCTTGTCGGAGTCGCCCATGCCGGGTGGAAAGGCACTGTCAAACAGATTGGCAGAGAAATGGTGAAGCAATGGACCGAGCAGGAAGGTTCAAAGCTCTCAGATATTTATGCTGTTATCGGACCGTCTATCAGCGGAGCATGCTATACGGTTGACGACCGTGTCATGGATGCTGTCCGCGCATTGCCAATTACAGCAGAACGTGCTGTAAATCAGACGGGACAGGGACAATATCAGCTTGATCTGAAAGAGCTGAACCGCCTCATACTGATCGACAGCGGTTTGGCAAATGAACAGATTTCTGTCAGCGGTTTATGCACGGAAAGTGAGCAGTCGCTTTTCTATTCTCACCGCCGCGATCAGGGGAAAACTGGACGGATGATGTCCTTTATCGGAATGAAGGAGGCATAAAAGATCTTGCGTGTTGTTGATAATTTACGACATATAAACGAACGAATAAACGAAGCATGTAACAGATCGGGCCGCAGCTCCGATGAAGTTACGGTTATTGCTGTCACAAAATATGTATCGCCTGAAAGAGCACAGGAGGCAGTGGATGCGGGCATCACCTGCCTCGGAGAGAATCGGGACGCGGAACTGCTCCGCAAACAGGAAATGATGAAAGGGAATCCTGAATGGCATTTTATCGGCAGTCTTCAATCAAGAAAAGCAAAAGCTGTCGTCAATGCGGTTTCCTATATCCATTCCTTAGACCGGCTCTCATTAGCGAAAGAAATTGAAAAACGGGCTGAAGGTACTGTCCAATGCTTTGTGCAGGTCAATACCTCTCTTGAGCCTTCTAAACACGGCATGAAAAAAGAAGAAGTCATTCCCTTCATACAGGAGCTTTCCGGTTTCGAACACATCGTTGTGGCCGGACTGATGACAATGGCTCCGCTGACTGATGATCAAGATCAGATCAGAAGCTGTTTCCGGGCGCTGAGAGAACTCCGTGACCAGGTTCAGGAGCTGAAACAGCCAAACGCTCCGTGTACTGAACTGTCGATGGGCATGTCAAATGATTTTGAAATTGCAATTGAAGAAGGGGCTACTTATATTAGAATCGGCTCATCGTTAGTCGGAAATGAAACAGGGGGTGTACAGCAATGAGTATGAAAAATAAACTGAAAAACTTTTTCTCGATGGATGAGGAAGAATACGAATACGAATATATTGAGACAGAGCGGGAGTCTCAAGAAGAGCATGAGCAAAAAGAAAAGCCGGCTTATGCCGCAAACAAACCTGCGGGCAAACAGAATGTAGTGAGCTTGCAAAGTGTTCAGAAATCCTCTAAAGTGGTGTTGAGTGAGCCGCGCGTTTATGCGGAGGCGCAGGAAATAGCCGACCATTTGAAAAACCGGCGGGCAGTCGTCGTCAATCTTCAACGGATACAGCATGACCAGGCTAAGCGGATTGTTGACTTTTTAAGCGGAACCGTTTATGCCATCGGCGGCGATATTCAAAGAATCGGCTCGGATATTTTCCTCTGCACGCCTGACAACGTAGATGTATCAGGCACAATTTCTGAGCTCATATCTGAAGACGAACATCAGAGGTGGTAAAGCGAGATGATCCTTTATCAAGTTTTTTCGGTTTTAAGCTTATTAATTACAATATACTCATTTGCCCTGATCATATATATTTTTATGTCATGGGTGCCGAGTACGAGGGAAACGGCAGTCGGGCGTTTTTTAGCTTCGATTTGTGAACCATATCTCGAACCATTCAGAAAAATCATCCCTCCGATCGCAATGCTGGATATTTCACCGATCGTAGCTATACTTGTGCTTCGGTTTGCGACAACCGGCTTGTGGGGGCTTTATCGCATGATTGCGTTTTAAAGTGACAGTTTGATAGGGGCTTGGCAGCAGCCAAGCCTCTTTACATAGAAGGGAAAGACGATGAGCGATATCTATCAGCACTTCAGAAAAGACGAGCGGGCCTTTATTGATCAGGCGCTCGAATGGAAAAGTATTGTCCAGGAGCAGTACCGGATGAAACTGACTGACTTTTTAGATCCCCGAGAGCAGGTCATCCTCTCTGCTGTTACCGGACAGGCAGATGTTGGGCTTGCTTTTTCCGGCGGCTATGACAGAGCGGAGCGGAAACGGGCGATCCTCTATCCAGAGTACATCATTCCGGAAGAATCGGATTTTGAACTGCAGGCGTTTAACGTCCGTTATGCTGAAAAGTTTGTCACAGTAGACCACCGTTCTCTCCTAGGTGCATTAATGGGTATAGGCTTAAGGCGGCAAAAGTTTGGTGACATCGTGTTTTCTGAGACATCAGTGCAATTGATTGTCTCAGCCGATACCGCTGATTTTGTGGCTGCACAGCTGACCCAAGCAGGCAAAGCTGCGGTCAGCCTAGAGAAAATTGACTTGTCAGACCTTAACATTCCGGCAATAGATGTCGAAATAAGAGATGACACGGTTTCTTCTTTAAGGCTTGACGCCGTCTGCGCCTCTATGAGCAGGCAATCCCGCCAGAAATCACAGACGCTCGTGAAAAACGGACTCGTGAAAGTGAACTGGAAGGTAGTTGAAGATCCTTCATATATGGTAGCAGAAGGGGACATGCTCTCTATCAGAGGTTTTGGACGATGCAGCTTAACAAAAATCGAAGGAAAAACCAAAAAAGACAAATGGAGAGTTACGTTTGAACGACAAAAATAGTCGGTTTTTCAGTTTTTTTCTCCATCTGTGCGAAATTTGTTTTATAATGTGAACTAGATAACCGTACTGAAATGTAAAAATGGAGGTGGCATAATGCCATTAACGCCAAATGATATTCACAACAAGACGTTTACAAAAAGCTTTCGCGGATATGATGAAGATGAAGTAAATGAATTCCTAGCGCAAGTCAGAAAAGATTATGAAATTGTTCTCCGTAAGAAAACTGAGCTTGAAGCGAAAGTCAATGAACTTGATGAAAGAATCGGACACTTTGCCAATATTGAAGAAACGCTGAATAAATCGATTTTAGTTGCTCAAGAAGCGGCTGAAGACGTAAAACGCAATTCTCAAAAAGAAGCAAAGCTGATCGTTCGGGAAGCGGAGAAAAACGCTGATCGCATTATCAACGAATCTTTATCAAAATCAAGAAAAATTGCAATGGAAATTGAAGAGCTGAAAAAACAGTCTAAAGTTTTCAGAACACGTTTCCAAATGCTGATTGAAGCACAGCTCGATCTTCTGAAAAATGACGATTGGGATCATCTGCTTGAGTATGAAGTCGACGCGGTATTTGAGGAAAAGGAATAAATTCTCTGATTATCTTGACATTATCTTAGCTTGTCGAATATAATACGTTCATAAATTCAGATGAAAAGACGGTTGAAAGGGACAGTCATGTTTCCTTCAGGCCTTCATAGCGACCCGGAGATGGTGAGAGCCCGGGATGGCCGGAATCATGTAGATCAGCCCTTAAGTTTCCTTTCTGAACTCACAGTAGGTTAGGACGTTCATCACGTTACGATGCTCGAGAGGAAAAAGCGTATGCTGGCTTTTTCTAAAAGGGTGGTACCGCGAGATAAGCTTTCTCGTCCCTTATGGGATGAGAGGGCTTTTTTTATTTTCTGAAAAAATGCAGTGGAGGAATGAAAATGGATTTTAAAGACACGCTCTTAATGCCGAAAACAGATTTCCCGATGCGAGGGAATTTGCCAAACCGTGAGCCTGACATTCAAAAGAAATGGGAGGAACAGGATATCTACCGTCTTGTGCAGGAACGGACGAAAGACCGCCCGAAATTTGTTTTACATGACGGACCTCCGTATGCAAACGGCGACATCCATATGGGCCACGCGCTTAACAAGATCTTGAAGGATTTCATTGTCCGTTACAAATCAATGAGCGGTTACAACGCGCCGTATGTACCAGGCTGGGATACACATGGATTGCCGATTGAAACAGCTCTTACAAAAAACAAAAAAGTCAACCGCAAAGAAATGTCAGTAGCGGAATTCCGCAAGCTGTGTGAAGAGTACGCCTGGAAGCAAATCGAGGGGCAGCGTGAGCAGTTCAAACGCCTTGGTGTCCGCGGTGACTGGGAAAACCCGTATGTGACATTAAAACCGGAATACGAAGCGCAACAAATCCGCGTATTTGGTGAGATGGCAAAACGAGGCTACATTTATAAAGGCCTTAAACCGGTTAACTGGTCACCTTCAAGTGAGTCTGCTTTGGCTGAAGCTGAGATTGAATATCAAGATAAACGTTCAGCATCTATTTACGTTGCTTTCGGTGTGAAAGACGGAAAAGGCGTTCTTGAAAACGGTGAGCGTATCATCATTTGGACAACAACGCCTTGGACAATTCCGGCGAACCTCGGAATTTCAGTGCACCCTGATCTTGAGTACAGCGTGGTTGCAGTTGGTGAAGACCGCTTTGTCGTAGCAAGTGCTTTAGTCGAAAATGTTGCATCTGCATGCGGATTTGATCAATATGAAGTGACAAGAACGATTAAAGGGAAAGACCTTGAGAACATTATCGCTGAACACCCGCTCTATGGCAGAGACTCACTCGTTATGCTAGGCGAGCACGTAACAACTGATGCCGGAACAGGCTGTGTTCATACAGCGCCCGGACACGGAGAAGATGACTTTATCATCGGTCAAAAATACGGTTTAGATGTGCTTTGCCCAGTTGATGAAAAAGGTGTAATGACAAGTGAAGCTCCTGGCTTTGAAGGCATGTTCTATGATGATGCGAACAAAGCGATCACACAGCAGCTTGATGAAAAAGGCGCGCTTGTGAAGCTTGAATTCATTACTCACTCTTATCCGCACGATTGGAGAACAAAGAAACCAACCATTTTCAGAGCGACAGCGCAATGGTTTGCGTCTATTAAAGATTTCAGATCAGACCTGCTGGATGCCATTAAAGAAACCAAATGGGTTCCTGAATGGGGCGAGCAGCGTTTGCACAACATGGTGCGTGACCGCGGAGACTGGTGTATTTCCAGACAGCGTGCGTGGGGTGTTCCGATTCCGGTATTTTATGCCGAAAACGGAGAACCGGTTATTACAGATGAAACCATTGAACATGTTTCTGAATTGTTCAGACAGCACGGCTCAAACATTTGGTTTGAAAAAGAAGCGAAGGATCTTCTTCCGGAAGGCTTTACGCATCCTGGCAGCCCTAACGGCATATTTACAAAAGAACAGGACATCATGGATGTTTGGTTTGATTCAGGCTCTTCCCATCAAGCGGTGCTTGAAGAACGTGAAGACCTCGTTCGCCCGGCTGATTTATATCTAGAAGGATCAGACCAATACCGCGGCTGGTTTAACTCATCTCTTTCTACAGCAGTAGCCGTAACAGGAAAAGCGCCATATAAAGGTGTGCTCAGCCATGGATTTGCACTGGATGGAGAAGGACGCAAGATGAGTAAATCAATCGGTAACGTCGTTGTTCCAGCTAAAGTCATGAAACAGCTCGGTGCCGACATCTTGAGATTATGGGTGTCTTCAGTTGATTATCAGGCGGACGTTCGTGTGTCTGACGCAATTCTGAAGCAGGTTGCTGAAGTATACCGTAAAATCCGCAATACGTTCCGTTTCCTTCACGGCAACCTATTCGATTTTGATCCAAAAACGAATGCGGTGGCTGTCGAAGATCTTCGCGAAGTGGATCAGTATATGCTGATTAAGCTGAACAAACTGATTGATAAAGTGAAAAAAGCGTATGATGAGTACGAATTTGCGGTTGTGTATCACAGCATCCATAATTTCTGCACAATCGAATTGAGCTCATTCTATCTTGATTTCGCAAAAGATATTGTGTACATCGAGCATGCGGATCATCCGGATAGACGCAGCATGCAGACAGTATTCCATGAAACGCTTCTTGCATTAGTGAAGCTTTCAGCGCCGATTCTTCCTCATACGGCTGACGAATTATGGTCTCATTTAACATTTGTCGAAGAGCAAAGCGTTCAGCTGGCAGACATGCCGGAAACAATTGCGGTTCCAAACAGCGAAGCGACAGAAGATAAATTTGACCGCTTTATGGCTATTCGTGATGATGTACTAAAAGCGTTAGAAACTGCGCGGAATGAAAAAATTATCGGTAAATCATTGGAAGCGAACCTGAAATTGTATCCAAACAAAGAAAACCAAGAGCTCTTGGCTTCCATTAAAGAAAATCTTTCTCAGCTGTTTATTGTTTCTGAACTAACAATCAGCGAAGAAAATGAAGCGCCGAACGATGCGCAAAGCTTCGAGACAGGCAAAATTGCTGTCGAGAAAGCGGAAGGCGAAATGTGTGAGAGATCCCGTGTGATCTCAAAAGATGTAGGCGCGAATCCGAAATACCCTACACTTTCACTGCGAAACGCAGAAATCGTTGAAAAATACTATCAAAAATAATGAAAAATAGTCCGGCGTTAAAGCCGGGCTTTTTTTGTGCCAAGAGTGACATCGTTTAGAACGGCAGGAAAAATCTTATGGGCTTTAGATCATCATTCACAGGCAACACTATAGGTACTACGTTAAGAGCAGGAGTTGTGATGAATGAATGATCAACTGACCGCAATTTATACGGAACTTCTTCTGATGAAAGAAGAATTACAGTCGAGATTATTTGAGTATTCTTGCTTTCAGGTTTCAACAAGCCCGCAAGCAGCAATCAATCATAAACAAAAAGCAACTCTGATCTATCACATTAAAGAAGAGCTACAAGACGTTCTCCTCGCATTGTCCAAAATCGAAAACGGCACATTCGGATACTGTGAAGAAACCGGGGCTCCCATTCCTCTTTCAAAACTGGCGGTGTTGCCGACTGCCCGAACAGCAAACGATTTTCTTTATTCTGTCCAATTCGAAAAAAAAACGCTTCCGCTGTGGAAATCAACCGATATCGAATATGGTCAGGCACTGTATGAATAACAGTGTCTGGCCAGTTTATATGCCTGATATTTCTTTACTCCAGTGCTTTTTATTGATAAAATGCATAATGGATTAAAGTAACCGTAAACTGGAGGAACGTTTGTGCTGTATTATGTGATTGCACTACTTATTATTGCAGCCGATCAATTGACAAAATGGCTTGTTGTTAAAAACATGGAGCTTGGACAAAGCATTCCGATCATTGATCAGGTATTCTATATCACCTCCCATCGCAATACGGGTGCTGCATGGGGGATATTAGCCGGTCAGATGTGGTTTTTCTACCTCATTACAACCGCGGTTATTATTGGCATTGTTTATTACATACAGCGTTATACAAAAGGACAAAGGCTTCTTGGTGTGGCCCTCGGACTTATGCTTGGCGGTGCCATCGGCAACTTCATCGACCGGGCTGTCAGACAGGAAGTTGTGGATTTTATCCATGTCATTATTGTGGATTATAATTACCCGATTTTTAACATCGCGGACTCGTCACTATGTGTCGGCGTAATGCTTTTATTTATACAAATGCTGTTGGACAGCGGGAAAAAGAAAAAGGAGCAATAGCATGAATCAAATTGATATAACCGCTTCAGAAGAACAAAAAAGTGAGCGGATTGATAAATTTCTGGCATCGACTGAAAATGATTGGTCGAGAACCCAGGTGCAGCAATGGGTGAAAGACGGACAAGTTGTCGTGAACGGAAGCCCTGTAAAATCGAATTATAAAATTCAGCCGGGTGATCAGGTGACCGTCACCGTACCTGAGCCGGAAGCGCTCGACGTGCTGGCAGAACCTATGGATCTGGATATTTATTATGAAGACCAGGATGTGCTGGTCGTCAATAAACCTCGCGGAATGGTTGTGCACCCAGCCCCTGGGCATCTTACGGGTACGCTTGTAAACGGTCTTATGGCTCATTGTACGGACCTTTCCGGAATAAATGGCGTGATGCGTCCGGGGATCGTTCACAGAATCGATAAGGACACGTCCGGCTTATTAATGGTAGCGAAAAATGATATGGCGCATGAGTCTCTCGTGAACCAATTGGTCAACAAAACGGTCACGCGGAAATATACGGCAGTTGTCCACGGGCTTATTTCTCACGATGACGGCACAATTGATGCACCGATTGGACGAGACAAGAAAGACCGTCAAAGCATGACTGTGACGCGTGATGGCAAAAACGCCGTCACTCATTTTCATGTGCTTGAGCGTTTTCAGGATTTTACGTTGGTAGAATGCCAGCTTGAAACAGGGAGAACGCATCAAATTCGTGTTCATATGAAATATATCGGATTTCCATTAGCAGGCGATCCAAAATACGGTCCAAGAAAAACGATCGATTTTAACGGCCAGGCCCTTCACGCCGGAATTTTAGGTTTTGATCATCCTCGTACCGGTGAATATGTCGAATTTGAAGCGCCGCTCCCGGAGGATATGGCAGAATTAATCGAAAACCTCAGAAAAAACGGTTGACAGACTGTTTCTTTTCTGAAATAATAAATGAAGCTCAATAGATTCTTTAAAACAGTCCAGAGAGGCTGAGAAGGATAACGGATAGACGGGATGCGTGTATATGCGCGCACCTTGTCCTAAAACCCCTCTATGCTCTGGCAGGAGGGGTTTTTTTCTTCTATATGAACTGTGAGGTGTCACACATTGAATCAAAAAGCTGTCATTCTCGACGAACAGGCAATCAGACGGGCACTGACCAGGATTGCTCATGAAATGATCGAACGCAATAAAGGAATGAATAACTGCATCCTTGTCGGCATCAAGACAAGAGGGATTTACTTGGCAAAACGCCTTGCAGAACGAATCGAACAGATTGAAGGGAATCCTGTAACAGTTGGTGAAATTGATATTACTCTTTACAGAGACGATCTTTCCAAAAAAACGAGCAACGAAGAACCGCTTGTGAAGGGTGCAGATATTCCGGTAGACATCACAGATCAAAAAGTCATTCTCGTTGACGATGTCCTGTACACCGGAAGAACGGTCAGAGCAGGTATGGATGCGCTTGTTGATGTAGGCAGACCTTCCTCCATTCAGCTGGCTGTGCTTGTTGACAGAGGACACCGGGAGCTGCCGATCCGAGCGGATTATATCGGGAAAAACATCCCGACATCAAAAGCTGAAAAGGTTATGGTTCAGCTTGATGAGGTAGATCAAAACGATCTCGTCGCCATTTATGAAAATGAATAATAGATCACCTTTTTAAAGGCAATCCAGAGAGGTTGCAAAGAGGTGCACAACAAAGTCCCGGAAGTATTCGGCAGGTCTTTGTATGCCTCTTTGCGTAAAAATAGCAAAGAGGTTTTTTTATACAGTCATTGAGTCATCCTAAAATGAAAGTCAACAATCAGGGGGAAATTCATCATGAGTAAGAAAAAAGTAAATTTAGGAGTCAGGGATGTCCCGACACCTTTCTCTTGGGTTTCATTCAGCCTGCAGCATTTGTTTGCCATGTTTGGCTCAACGATTTTGGTTCCGAAGCTGGTCGGAATGAGTCCTGCTGTGGCATTGGTGACAAGCGGCATCGGGACACTTGCTTACCTTCTTATAACGAAAGGGCAAATTCCGGCGTATCTCGGTTCATCCTTCGCCTTTATTTCTCCAATCATACTGGTAAAAGCGACCGGCGGGCCGGGAGCGGCAATGGTTGGGGCGTTTCTTGCAGGGTTAGTGTACGGGCTGATTGCCTTATTGATCAGGCAGCTTGGAACAGGATGGCTGATGAAGATTCTCCCGCCTGTAGTCGTAGGCCCTGTTATTATCGTCATCGGGCTGGGTCTGGCAAGTACTGCGGTAAACATGGCGATGTACGCTGATCCGAACGCAAGTGAATTAGTCTACAGCTTAAAGCACTTCAGTGTCGCAGGAGTTACGCTGGCCATCACGATTATTTGCGCCATTTTCTTACGAGGATTTTTAAGCCTGATCCCTGTTTTGATCGGAATTATCGGCGGATACTTGTTTGCCCTTACTCAAGGGATTGTCAACTTCCAGCCGGTGCTTGACGCGAAATGGTTTGCAGTGCCTGAATTTATCATCCCGTTCAAAGACTATTCACCGTCAGTAACACTCGGCATCGCAGCGGCAATGGTTCCCGTCGCGTTTGTGACAATGTCAGAGCATATCGGCCACCAAATGGTGCTGAGCAAAGTTGTCGGACAAGATTTCATTAAGAAGCCGGGGCTTCATCGCTCCATTATGGGGGACAGCGTGGCGACAATCCTTGCTTCCCTGATCGGCGGTCCGCCGACAACGACTTACGGGGAAAACATTGGCGTGCTGGCCATCACAAGAGTATTCAGCGTCTTTGTCATCGGCGGCGCGGCAGTGATTGCCCTTTGCTTCGGCTTTATCGGCAAAATCTCAGCGCTGATCAGTTCAGTGCCGTCAGCGGTCATGGGAGGCGTCTCCTTCCTGCTGTTCGGAATCATCGCTTCGAGCGGTCTGAGAATGCTGATTGACAACAAAATTGATTATGAAAACAACAGAAACCTCATTATTACATCAGTTATCCTTGTGATCGGTGTAGGAGGCGCATTTATCCAAGTGTCTCAAGGGGGATTCCAAGTGTCGGGAATGGCGCTTGCAGCAATAGTCGGTGTCATCTTAAACCTGATTCTTCCACAGCCGAAGGAAGAGCAGGCAGATACATCTGAACAACATCATATCTAAAACCTTTTAAAGAAAGTCCAGAGAGGCTTGGAAGGGTTATGAAGAGAAGGAAGCTTCAATGCTGCCCTCTATTTAACCATACCCCGAGTCTATCTAAGACCGGGGTTTTTTTCAGCCTTAAAGTTGAAATGAGAGGGGAAAAAACATGAAGCATTTAACGACGATGAGCGAACTCAGTATTGAGGAAATCAAAGATTTGCTTCAAACAGCACAAGACCTAAAAGGCGGAAAAACAGACAATTGGCTTATGGGGAAATTTGCAGCGAACCTGTTTTTTGAACCGAGCACGAGAACGCGGTTCAGCTTTGAGGTCGCAGAAAAAAAGCTGGGTATGAATGTGCTCAACCTTGATGGAACAAGCACAAGCGTGCAAAAAGGCGAAACCTTATACGACACCATCCGGACGCTCGAATCAATTGGTGCGGACGTGTGCGTCATCAGGCACAGTGAGGATGAGTACTATAAAGAGCTTGTCAGCCAGGTGAATATCCCGATTCTGAATGCGGGAGACGGATGCGGCCAGCATCCGACACAATCACTGCTTGATTTAATGACGATTTATGAAGAGTTCAATACGTTCAAAGGGCTTACCGTCTCCATTCACGGCGATATCAAGCACAGCAGAGTGGCAAGGTCTAATGCAGAAGTTTTGACTAGACTAGGTGCCCGAGTCCTGTTTTCCGGTCCTTCGGAATGGCAGGATGAAGAAAATACATTCGGCACATATGTCTCAATGGATGAAGCAGTTGAGTCTTCCGATGTCGTCATGCTGCTGCGCATTCAAAATGAAAGACATCAGTCCGCTGTCAGCCAGGACGGCTATTTAAACAAGTACGGTTTGACTGCAGAACGGGCTGAACGTATGAAGCAGCATGCGATCATTATGCATCCAGCTCCGGTAAACAGAGGAGTCGAGATTGATGACAGCTTAGTCGAAAGCGAAAAATCAAGAATCTTCAAGCAAATGCAAAATGGCGTATTTATCAGAATGGCAGTGATACAGCGTGCCTTACAAACCAATGTGAAAAGAGGAGAAGCAGCGTATGTCATATCTCATTAAAAACGGCTGGATACTTAACAAAAATGGTGAAAAAACAGAAGCGGATATTCGAGTGACAGGAGAAATCATCTCTGAAATCGGCAAGCTTGATGCAGCGGATGCAGAAACAGTAATTGATGCAAAAGGATTGCTTGTTTCACCTGGATTTGTTGATCTCCACGTACACTTCAGAGAGCCGGGCGGAGAGAAAAAAGAAACCATTGAAACCGGCGCAAAAGCAGCAGCGCGCGGCGGCTATACAACAGTAGCAGCAATGCCGAATACGCGGCCTGTTCCTGATACGAAGGAGCAGATGGAATGGGTGCAAAACCGTATTAAAGAAACATCATGCGTCAGAGTTCTTCCGTATGCATCTATTACGATCAGACAAATCGGCAGTGAAATGACAAACTTTGAAGCTTTAAAAGAAGCCGGGGCATTTGCCTTCACAGATGACGGCGTCGGTATACAGACAGCAGGAATGATGTATGAAGCGATGAAACGGGCAGCTGCAATTGACAAAGCGATTGTTGCGCATTGCGAAGACAACTCCTTAATTTACGGAGGAAGCGTTCATGAGGGGACATTCTCCAAAGCGAACGGTCTCAATGGCATTCCTTCTGTGTGTGAATCGGTCCATATTGCCCGCGATGTATTGCTGGCTGAAGCGGCAAACTGCCATTACCATGTATGCCATATCAGCACGAAAGAGTCTGTCAGAGTCGTACGCGATGCGAAAAAAGCAGGAATCAGAGTGACAGCAGAAGTATCACCGCATCATTTGCTGCTTTGTGATGAGGACATCCCGGGGCTGGACACAAATTATAAAATGAATCCTCCGCTCCGCAGCGCAGAAGACAGAGCCGCTTTAATCGAAGGTCTTTTAGACGGAACAATTGATTTTATCGCAACAGACCATGCGCCGCATACAGAAGAAGAGAAAAACACAGACATGAAGCTGGCGCCATTCGGAATTGTCGGCTTAGAAACAGCGTTTCCGCTTCTATACACACACTTTGTCAAAAAAGGCAGCTGGTCGCTGAAACAGCTGATTGACTACATGACAATCAAACCATGCGAAGCGTTCGGTCTCCCATACGGAACATTACAAACGGGGCAAGTCGCTGACATTACGTTAATCGATTTGGAAAAAGAAGCAGTTATAGACAAAGAGACATTTTTATCAAAAGGAAAAAATACACCATTCAACGGCATCAGCTGCACCGGCTGGCCGGTCGCTACAATTGCGGCAGGAAAGCTTGCTTATGAAGAAGGGAGACTTGTCAAATGAAGAGACGATTAGTACTGGAAAACGGGGCGGTATTCGAGGGAGAAGCCTTCGGAAGCTTAGAGCACAGCATGGGAGAAGTCGTTTTTAACACTGGGATGACAGGCTATCAGGAAATTTTATCTGATCCTTCTTACTGCGGGCAGATCGTAACATTAACGTACCCGCTTATCGGAAATTACGGCATTAACCGTGATGATTTTGAATCCATTACCCCTTTTGTGAAAGGGCTGATCATCAAAGAATTATGTGAACTGCCTTCAAACTGGCGTTCAGCATACACATTGGACGAATATTTAAAAATGAAAAACATTCCGGGATTGCAGGGAATTGATACGAGAAAGCTGACAAGAATGATTCGCACGGCAGGCGCGCTAAAAGGAACATTCACTTCACCAGATGAAGATATCGAGGCAGTGCTGAAAAGACTGAACGAAACTGAACTGCCGAGAAATCAAGTATCCCAAGTATCAGCCAAAACAGCATATCCGAGCCCGGGAAGAGGCAAACGCATTGTCTTGGTTGACTTCGGCATGAAGCACGGGATTCTAAGAGAGCTGAACAAACGGAAATGTGACGTTATCGTTGTGCCTTACAACATTACAGCAGAAGAAGTGCTTCAGCTGAAACCGGACGGCATCATGCTTTCTAACGGACCTGGGGATCCAAAAGATGTGCCTGAAGCGATTGAAATGATTAAAGGTGTTCTTGGAAAAGTGCCGTTATTTGGAATATGTCTTGGCCACCAATTATTCGCGCTGGCGTGCGGGGCGAATACTGAGAAAATGAAATTCGGCCACAGAGGCTCAAACCACCCGGTAAAAGAGCTGGCTACCGGAAAAGTCGCCTTAACATCTCAAAACCATGGCTATACAGTGTCATCCATCAACGAAACAGAACTGGAAGTGACACATATCGCAATTAATGACGATACGATTGAAGGGCTGAAGCATAAAACACTGCCGGCATTTACAGTTCAATACCATCCTGAAGCCTCGCCTGGTCCTGAGGATGCCAACCATCTATTTGACAGATTCATTGAAATGATCGAAACAACAGAGAAAGAAGGGGAAGCGGTATGCCAAAACGCGTAGATATTAACAAAATTTTAGTAATCGGATCCGGACCGATCATCATCGGCCAAGCAGCAGAATTTGACTATGCGGGAACGCAAGCCTGCCTTGCTTTGAAAGAAGAAGGCTATGAAGTCATCCTTGTCAACTCAAACCCTGCCACGATCATGACAGATACAGAAATGGCTGACCGGGTTTACATCGAACCGCTCACACCGGAATTCCTGACACGAATTATCAGAAAAGAACGCCCAGATGCCATTCTCCCCACTCTCGGAGGCCAAACCGGTTTGAATCTTGCGGTTGAGCTTTCAGAAAGAGGCGTCCTGGCAGAATGCGGCGTTGAAGTGCTTGGCACGAAGCTGTCTGCGATTCAGCAGGCTGAAGACCGCGACTTGTTCAGAACACTGATGAATGAGCTGAATGAACCGGTGCCTGAAAGTGAGATCATCCACTCTCTGGAAGAAGCTGAAAACTTCGTCAGTCAAATTGGTTTCCCTGTCATTGTCCGCCCGGCATATACATTAGGCGGAACAGGCGGAGGCATCTGCTCGAATGAAACCGAACTGAAAGAAATTGTTGAGAACGGCTTAAAATTAAGCCCGGTGCATCAATGTCTGCTTGAAAAAAGCATCGCCGGCTATAAAGAAATCGAGTATGAAGTCATGAGAGACAGCCAGGATCACGCCATTGTCGTTTGTAACATGGAGAATATTGATCCAGTCGGAATCCACACTGGAGACAGTATTGTAGTCGCGCCGAGCCAAACGCTCAGCGACCGCGAATATCAGCTCTTGCGGAATGTATCGTTAAAACTGATTCGCGCTCTTGGAATCGAAGGCGGATGTAACGTACAGCTCGCTTTAGATCCAGACAGCTTCCAATACTACATTATTGAAGTAAACCCGCGTGTCAGCCGTTCATCTGCTCTTGCATCAAAAGCGACGGGATATCCGATTGCAAAACTCGCTGCTAAAATCGCAGTCGGCCTTTCATTAGATGAAATGATGAACCCGGTGACAGGAAAAACATATGCAGCATTTGAACCGGCTCTTGACTATGTCGTATCCAAAATTCCGCGCTGGCCGTTTGATAAGTTTGAATCAGCAAACAGAAAGCTCGGCACGCAAATGAAAGCGACAGGAGAGGTCATGGCGATCGGCCGCACGCTTGAAGAGTCATTGCTGAAGGCTGTGCGTTCCCTGGAAGCGGATGTGTATCATCTGGAATTGAAAGACGCTGCTGACATTTCCGATGAGCTTCTTGAAAAACGAATTAAAAAGGCCGGTGACGAACGCTTATTCTACTTAGCTGAAGCATACAGAAGAGGCTACACGGTAGAAGAGCTCCATGAATTTTCCGCTATCGATGTCTTCTTTCTGCATAAGCTGTTCGGAATCGTACAGTTTGAAAAAGAATTGAAAGCACATGCTGGTGATACGGATGTGCTGAGACGGGCAAAAGAACTCGGATTCTCTGATAAGTACATCAGCCGTGAATGGGAAATGAAAGAATCGGAGCTTTACAGCTTGAGAAAACAAGCGGGAATTGCGCCGGTTTTCAAAATGGTAGATACATGTGCGGCAGAATTTGAATCAGAAACGCCATACTTCTACAGCACATACGAAGAAGAAAATGAGTCTGTCGTTACGGATAAGAAAAGTGTGATCGTGCTTGGTTCCGGTCCGATTCGAATCGGCCAGGGTGTTGAGTTCGACTACGCGACTGTTCACTCTGTGTGGGCCATTAAACAAGCAGGCTATGAAGCCATTATTGTCAATAACAATCCGGAAACCGTTTCAACAGATTTCAGCATCTCAGACAAGCTGTACTTTGAGCCGCTTACAATTGAAGATGTCATGCATATCATTGACCTCGAACAGCCGGTGGGCGTTGTCGTACAATTCGGCGGGCAAACTGCCATTAACCTGGCTGACGAGCTTTCTGCACGCGGAGTCAAAATCCTTGGGACTTCATTAGAAGATTTAGACCGCGCTGAAGACCGGGATAAATTTGAACAAGCGCTTGGAGAACTTGGCGTTCCGCAGCCGCTTGGCAAAACAGCGACATCAGTTGATCAGGCGGTAAGCATCGCGAGTGACATCGGCTATCCGGTACTGGTGCGCCCTTCCTATGTACTAGGCGGCCGGGCAATGGAGATTGTTTATCATGAGGAAGAACTGCTTCATTACATGAAAAACGCAGTCAAAATCAATCCGCAGCACCCAGTATTAATTGACAGATATTTAACTGGGAAAGAAATTGAAGTGGATGCAGTATCTGATGGTGAAACAGTTGTAATCCCGGGAATTATGGAGCACATTGAACGTGCGGGCGTTCACTCCGGAGACTCAATCGCTGTTTATCCGCCTCAGTCTCTCACAGAGGACATTAAGAAAAAAATTGAACAGTACACGATTGCACTAGCGAAAGGGCTGAACATTGTCGGTTTGCTCAATATTCAATTCGTCTTGTCAAAAGGCGAAGTGTACGTGCTCGAAGTGAATCCGAGATCAAGCAGAACCGTACCGTTCTTAAGCAAAATTACAGGTATCCCAATGGCGAATCTCGCAACCAAAATCATTCTCGGTCAAAAGCTGTCTGCGTTTGGCTATACAGAGGGCCTTCAGCCTGAACAGCAAGGTGTATTTGTAAAAGCACCGGTCTTCTCCTTTGCTAAGCTGAGAAGAGTGGACATTACGTTAGGGCCTGAAATGAAATCAACAGGTGAGGTCATGGGTAAAGATTCTACCCTTGAAAAGGCGCTCTATAAAGCCCTGATTGCTTCAGGCATTCAAATCCCTAACTACGGTTCCGTGCTTTTAACAGTGGCTGACAAAGACAAAGAAGAAGGGCTAGCCATCGCTAAGCGGTTCCATGCGATCGGCTACAACATTTTAGCCACGGAAGGAACGGCAGGTTACCTGAAAGAAGCTTCAATTCCAGCGAAGGTCGTCGGAAAAATCGGCCAGGACGGCCCGAACTTGCTTGATGTGATCAGAAACGGAGAAGCGCAGTTTGTCATCAATACGCTGACAAAAGGAAAGCAGCCTGCACGAGACGGATTTAGAATCAGACGTGAATCAGTAGAAAACGGTGTTGCCTGCTTAACATCTTTAGATACGGCAGAAGCGATATTGCGAGTACTGGAAAGCATGACATTCCGTGCTGATCAAATGCCGGCAGTCAATACAAATCAGGAGGCGGCAGTCACTATATGAAAAAAGCGTATTTGACAGTATGTTCTAACCAGCAAATTGCAGACCGGGTGTATCAAATGGTTCTGAAAGGGGAGCTTGTCCAAGGGTTTACAACCCCGGGACAGTTCCTTCATCTTAAAGTGAGCGAAGCGGTTACGCCTCTTTTGAGAAGGCCGATCAGCATCGCCGACGTCAACTTTGAAAAAAATGAAGTTACCATCATTTATCGAGTAGATGGGGAAGGAACAAGGCTCTTGTCGCTAAAGCAGCAGGGAGAGCTTGTAGATGTCCTCGGGCCTTTGGGAAATGGCTTTCCGGTCAATGAAGTCCAACCCGGAAAGACGGCTTTGCTGGTAGGAGGCGGTGTAGGTGTGCCGCCTCTCCAAGAGCTGTCGAAACGCTTGAACGAAAAAGGGGTCAAGGTCATACACGTTTTAGGATTTCAATCAGCAAAGGATGTTTTTTACGAAGAAGAGTGCCGGCAGTACGGAGACACGTATGTGGCAACAGCTGACGGAAGCTATGGGGAAACTGGGTTTGTTACAAATGTAATTAAACAGAAAAATCTAGAGTTTGACATTCTCCTCAGCTGCGGGCCGACACCGATGCTGAAGGCGTTAAAACAGGAATATGCCCATAAAGAAGTCTACCTGTCTATGGAGGAACGAATGGGCTGCGGAATCGGCGCATGCTTCGCGTGTGTGTGCCATACAAACGAAAGTGAGACATCCTACGTAAAAGTATGTCTCGACGGGCCTGTATTTAAAGCTCAGGAGGTGGCGCTGTAATGCTAGAGGTGAAATTACCTGGGCTTGATTTGAAAAACCCGATCATTCCTGCATCAGGCTGCTTCGGTTTTGGAAAAGAGTTTGCGCGTTTTTATGATTTGTCTTGTCTCGGAGCAATCATGATCAAAGCTACGACAAAAGAGCCTCGCTTCGGGAATCCGACCCCTAGGGTAGCTGAGACTGGCGCTGGAATGCTCAATGCGATCGGTCTGCAAAATCCGGGGCTGGAAAGCGTCTTGCAAAATGAGCTGCCGTGGCTTGAGCAGTTTGATACGCCGATCATTGCCAATGTCGCAGGCTCTCAAGTCGAGGATTATGTTGAAGTCGCGAAGCATATCAGCAAAGCGCCTAATGTTCATGCACTTGAATTGAACATTTCCTGCCCGAATGTGAAAACAGGCGGAATCGCTTTTGGCACGAACCCTGAAATGGCTGCCTGTTTGACGAAAGCGGTTAAAGAGGTTTCAGATGTGCCCGTTTATGTGAAGCTTTCCCCGAACGTGGCAAATATCACAGAAATTGCATCAGCGATCGAAGAGGCGGGAGCGGATGGTCTTACGATGATCAACACATTAATCGGCATGAGGCTCGATTTAAAATCAGGCAAGCCGATATTAGCGAATAAAACAGGGGGACTTTCCGGCCCTGCTGTGAAGCCGGTTGCCATTCGCATGGTGTATGAAGTCAGCCAGGCTGTCAATATCCCGATTATCGGTATGGGAGGCGTGCAGACGGCTGAAGATGCACTGGAGTTTCTTCTCGCGGGAGCAAGCGCGGTCGCAGTCGGAACAGCAAACTTTGTGAATCCTTTTGCATGTCCAGACATCATTGAACAGCTCCCTGCTGTTTTGCGCCAATACGGCTATCAATCAATTGAAGAATGCATCGGAAGGAGCTGGAATCATGAAAAACAACCTGCCCATCATCGCGCTTGATTTTGCATCAGTTGAAGAAACACTTGCATTCTTAGCGCCTTTTCAGCAAGAACCGTTATTTGTAAAGGTTGGAATGGAGCTTTTTTATCAAGAAGGGCCATCCATAGTTAAACAGCTAAAAGAAAGAAATTGCGAACTGTTTTTAGATTTAAAACTTCATGACATCCCGACCACTGTAAACAAAGCGATGAAGCGCCTTGCCGGTCTCGGAGTAGACCTCGTCAATGTTCATGCGGCCGGGGGCAAAAAAATGATGCAAGCAGCTCTGGAAGGTTTAGAAGAAGGTACGCCGGCTGGAAAAAAATGCCCGTCACTTATCGCGGTAACCCAGCTGACAAGCACATCTGAACAAATGATGAAAGATGAACTGCTGATCCAAAAGCCTCTGATCGACACGGTTGTGCACTACAGCAAACTGGCGGAAGAAAGCGGACTGGATGGAGTGGTCTGCTCTGTTCATGAAGCAAAAGCCATTTACCGAGCGGTTTCGCCTTCATTTCTGACTGTCACTCCGGGGATCAGGATGTCAGAGGACGCTGCGAATGACCAAATCCGCGTAGCAACACCTGCAATTGCAAGAGAGAAAGGTTCATCAGCGATTGTGGTAGGACGCTCGATTACAAAAGCAGCAGACCCGGTAAAAGCCTATGAAGCTGTCAGACTCGAATGGGAGGGAATCAAACAATGAAACAAATCATCGCAAAACATCTATTAGACATCCAAGCTGTATTTTTACGCCCAAACGAGCCATTTACATGGGCAAGCGGCATTTTATCGCCAATCTACTGTGACAACCGCCTTACACTATCTTTCCCGGAGGTCAGAAATGATGTCGCCACAGGCATCAGCAAGCTTGTCGAAGAGCATTTTCCTGAAGCTGAAATGATTGCGGGAACAGCAACAGCCGGTATTCCTCATGCTGCTCTGGCGGCTGACCGTTTGAATCTTCCGATGTGTTATGTGAGAAGCAAGCCGAAAGCGCACGGAAAAGGCAATCAGATTGAGGGAGCTGTTCAAAAAGGCCAAAAAACGGTCGTCATTGAAGACTTAATCTCCACAGGAGGCAGCGTGCTTGAAGCTGCGGCAGCTTTACAAGCGGCTGGCTGTGAGGTGCTTGGAGTTGTCTCAATCTTTACGTACGGGCTTCCTAAAGCGCAGGAAGCGTTTGCGAAGGCAGAACTGCCATACTACTCATTAACTGATTATGATACGCTGACAGAGGTCGCGCTTGAAAACGGAAATATTCATTCGGACGATCTAAAAAAGCTGCAAACGTGGAAGCAAAATCCCGAGTCAAAAGATTGGTTTAAAAAATAAAAAATAAATTCCGGTGATGCACAGGGGCTTCAAAGCCTTGCTGTGCGTGAAAACAGGCCTAGAGGCCTGTTTTTTTATTAATCCTATAAAAAAAGTCGGGTTGACTTATGTTAGAATTGTGCTAAAATTTACTACAAATCTAAAAACTTATCAAGAGCGGCTGAGGGACTGGACCTATGAAGCCCGGCAACCTGCACAGTGTGTAAGGTGCTACTTCCAGCAAAATGAATTCCATTTTGAAAGATAAGGGCTACATGCTGTTCCTGTCTTTCTTTCCGCCGGATTGAAAGTTTTTTATTTTAAGAGGAAAAAAGGCTGTTTGCGATATCAGCAGCTGCACCACATTACAATTGGGAAAAGACAACCGGCAGAAAGCTACTGTTTGTTTGTCTCCGAAAGGAGGAAAGAAGAAATGTTAACGTACGATAATTGGGAGGAACCAACGATTACATTTCCGGAAGACGATCCTTATAAAGGAGCGCTGTCAGTTTTAAAGTGGGCATACGGCCATTACGGCAATCAGCTTGTTTATGCCTGCAGTTTCGGAATTGAGGGAATCGTTCTGATTGACTTAATTTATAAAGTGAAAAAAGACGCAGAGATTGTGTTTCTTGATACAGGACTTCATTTTAAAGAAACCTATGAAACGATTGAGCGAGTGAAAGAGCGTTATCCGGGTCTTAATATCATCCTGAAAAAGCCAGATCTTACCCTTGAGGAGCAAGCCGAAGAATATGGTGACAAACTGTGGGAAAGAGAGCCGAATCAGTGCTGCTATCTTAGAAAGGTTGTTCCTTTAAGAGAGGCGCTTTCAGGGCATCCGGCCTGGCTTTCCGGTCTGCGCCGCGATCAAGGGCCAAGCCGTGCCAATACGAATTTCTTAAACAAAGATGAAAAATTCAAATCAGTAAAAGTATGTCCGCTTATCCATTGGACTTGGAAAGACATTTGGAGATACACATCCCGGAATGAGCTGGACTACAACCCGCTTCATGACCAAGGATATCCAAGCATTGGCTGCGCACCTTGTACGGCTCCTGCTTTTACCGCAGAGGATTTACGCTCAGGCAGATGGAATGGTATGGCGAAAACAGAATGCGGATTGCATGAATAAGGAGCTGCAAAATGGAATTAGCCGCTATTTTATTTAGCTTGTTTTTCGCGATGAATATCGGTGCAAGCGGCGCTGCAGCTTCGATGGGAGTTGCTTACGGCTCTGGAGCCATCAAAAAGAAAACCTACGCTTTGATCATATGTGCAGTCGGTGTGCTGGCCGGGGCGGTCATTGGCGGGGGCGAGGTTGTAAAAACCATCAGCTCCGGCATTATCCCCGAGCAGACGATTACACTGACGATTGTTTGCATCATTATTGGAGCCGCTGCGCTGTCGCTCTTTACGGCTAATCTGCTCGGCATTCCATTGTCGACAAGTGAAGTAACAGTCGGCGCGGTTGTCGGAGTGGGAGTGGCTTACAAAGTATTGTTTGTGAACAATCTTCTAGTCATTGTGGCGTTTTGGGTTTTTGTCCCGCTGTTTGCTTTCGGCTTCACCTATTTTGTTTCAAAGCTGTTTAGCTATTTTAAGATTGAAATTAAGTCTTCTAAAAAGCAAAAAATCCTTGGCATTGTTTTGTTAGTTGCCGGATTTTTTGAAGCGTTCTCTGCCGGCATGAACAACGTAGCGAATGCCGTTGGCCCATTAGTAGCGGCCGGTGTGCTTGATGTCGCGAAAGGAACCTTGTACGGGGGAGTTTTTGTCTCCCTTGGCGCACTGTTATTAGGCCGGCGGGTGTTAGAAACAAACGGGAAGAAAATTACGAGATTCTCAAAAGGAGAAGGCATTCTCTTATCCGGTACAGGAGCCGGACTGGTGATCATCAGTTCTGTATTTGGGATGCCGGTGCCCCTGGCGCAAGTCACGTCATCGTCTATTATCGGAATAGGCATGGCAAAAAACGGTCCGAATGTGTTCCATAAACAAGTTGTTCAAACGATGCTGAAGGTATGGATCGTATCGCCGTTTTTATCTTTATCGATTTCTTATCTGCTTGTATCCTTGTTTTTAAAAGAGGATTATTATTCAATCTTTATCATGGTAAGCGTGCTTTTAGCGGCGGGCGGTGCCATCAGCCTGACGAAGGCCATTCGTAAAGAGAGACGCTCTGTCCACGAACAAGGCGGGGGAATCTGATCATTAATCTGAGTTATTTTATATGTTAACTAGGAGGAAATGGATATTATGAGTTTAGCACCACACGGAGGAACATTAGTAAACAGAGTAGATGAATCATATGATGTGAGCAGCATTCAAAAAGAAATTGAACTTGATTTAATTTCTTTCGCGGATTTGGAATTAATCGGAATTGGCGCATACAGCCCGATCGAAGGCTTCTTTAATGAAAAAGATTACGTATCTGTTGTCGAAAACATGCGTCTTTCTTCCGGCGTTGTCTGGTCCCTTCCAATCACACTTCCGGTCGATGCGCAAAAAGCAGCGGAACTGTCAGTCGGTGAAACGGTAAAGCTAACGTATGAAGGAGAAACATACGGCGTGATCCAAATCGAAGACCTGTACGTGCCTGACAAACAAAAAGAAGCTGTCAAAGTGTACAAAACGGATGAGCAGGAGCATCCAGGTGTTAAAAAGCTGTTCAGCCGCGGCGATACATATGTCGGCGGACCGATCACATTGATTAAAAAAGCTTCAAAACAGTTCCCTGAGTTTACGTTTGAACCAGCGGAAACAAGACGCCAGTTTGCGGAAAAAGGCTGGGAAACCATTGTCGGATTCCAAACAAGAAATCCTGTTCACAGAGCGCATGAATACATTCAAAAAACGGCTCTTGAAACAGTAGACGGCTTGTTCTTAAACCCGCTGGTAGGCGAAACAAAATCTGATGACATCCCAGCTGATGTGCGGATGGAAAGCTACCAAGTGCTTCTAGACAATTACTATCCGAAAGACCGCGTGTTCCTTGGCGTCTTCTTAGCGGCGATGCGTTATGCAGGACCAAGAGAAGCGATTTTCCACGCGCTTGTCAGAAAAAACTACGGCTGCACGCATTTTATCGTCGGCCGCGATCACGCAGGTGTAGGTGACTATTACGGAACATACGAGGCACAGGAGCTGTTTGACACATTTAAACCTGAAGAACTCGGAATTACACCGCTGAAATTCGAGCACAGCTTCTTCTGCGAAAAATGCGGGAATATGGGAACAGCGAAAACTTGCCCTCATGGCAGAGAGCATCACGTCATCTTATCAGGCACTAAGGTAAGAGGCATGCTGAGAGACGGTGTGCTGCCTCCTGCAGAATTCAGCCGGGCAGAAGTCGTAGAAGTGTTAATCAGAGGTATGAAGAAAAAAGAAGAAGCAGGCGTATCTTAAGGAGGACTGGCAGTGACAAATCGCGATATCGTATGGCATGAAGCCTCTATTACAAAAGAAGAGTATCAGCAAAAAAACAAGCACAAAAGCTCCATTCTCTGGCTGACAGGGTTAAGCGGTTCAGGTAAATCAACGATTGCCAATGCAGCTGCGAGAGAATTGTTTGAGCAGGGATACCAAGTGATTGTGCTGGACGGGGATAATATCCGTCACGGCTTAAATAAGGACCTTGGTTTTTCTGATGAAGACCGAAAAGAAAACATCCGCCGAATTGGAGAGGTGGCAAAGCTTTTTGTTCAGCAGGGCACCATTGTGATTACTGCTTTTATCTCTCCTTTCCGTGAGGACAGAGAACAGGTTCGCCAGCTTGTGGAAGCAGGCGAATTCAATGAGGTATACATTAAATGCGACCTCGATATTTGTGAACAAAGAGATCCGAAAGGGCTCTACAAAAAAGCAAGAAACGGGGAAATTCCGTTCTTTACAGGAATTGATTCTCCTTATGAAGAGCCGGAAGCACCGGAGCTCGTTCTTGATTCAGGACAGCATGACCGTGAAGAGTGTAAAAACCAGCTGATCGAGTTTGTCAAACAAAAATTGAGCTAAATATGATCTGCTGTGTTCTTCTCAGATGCCGGAATGCAAGCGAGAACAACATCACAGCGAATGTTCTGGAAGAACTCGAATAGATCGGGGGAAATACGATGGGGAAAGTATATATTGTAGGAGCGGGTCCCGGAGACCCTGATCTGCTGACAATTAAAGCGCTGAAAGCCATTGAAAAAGCTGATGTCATCTTATATGACAGATTAGTAAATAAAGAGATTTTACAATATGCCAAAGAGCAAGCAGACCTGATCTACTGCGGGAAGCTTCCAGATTTTCATACGATGAAGCAAGAAACCATCAATCGATTTCTTGTGAAGTATGCACAAAAAGGGAAAACCGTTGTCAGACTGAAGGGCGGAGACCCATTTGTGTTCGGCAGAGGAGGGGAAGAAGCGGAATGCCTCTCTGAAAACGGAATTCCGTTTGAAATCATCCCCGGCATTACGTCAGGAATCGCGGCAGCCGCTTATGCCGGGATTCCTGTTACTCATCGGGATGCGGGCTCTAACGTCGCTTTTGTAACGGGTCATTATAAAAAAGAAGAAGATTTTGAGGAAAAGTGGAAAGCGCTGGCTACAGGAATTGATACACTTGTCATCTATATGGGTATCAAAAACGTGCAGCAGATTGAAAGAAAACTCCTTGAAAACGGCCGGGACGGTTCTACGCCGGCAGCCTTTATTCACTGGGGAACAACGGACAAGCAAAAATCTGTTTTTTGTACAGTTGAAACCCTTTCAGAAACGGTGATAAAAGAAGATATTAAAAATCCGAGTTTAATTGTCATTGGAAATGTTGTAAATTATCACTATAAGCTGGATTGGTTTGAATCTGAACTGAAAAAACAAGATTTAAGCGAGGCGTTGTAAAAATGAAACAAGCGATTTTATATGTCGGTCACGGCAGCCGGGTAAAAAAGGCGCAGCAAGAAGCCGCAGCCTTTTTGGAAGGATGCAAGGCGCACGTCTCTGCGCCTGTACAGGAAATCAGCTTTTTGGAGCTTCAGGAGCCGACAATTGAGACAGGGTTTGAAGCATGTGTGAAGCAAGGCGCCACTCATATCGCAGTGGTGCCTCTGCTTCTTTTAACAGCTGCGCATGCAAAACATGATATTCCGGAAGAAATTGCGCGTGCAGCATCGCGATATCCTTCAGTCCGCATTTCATACGGAAAGCCGATCGGGATTGACGAAGAAGTAGTCAAAGCAGTATATCACCGAATGAAAGACATAGGTGTTCCGTATGAAAATGCCAGAGTCGTGCTCATCGGAAGGGGAAGTTCAGATCCCGATGTAAAAAGAGACGTAACCGGTATTGCCAGTCTTCTTCAAAATATGCTTCCGGTCAAGGAAGTCATCCCGTGCTTTTTGACAGCATGCGGCCCGAATTACAAAGAGATTTTTTCAGAGCTTAAAAAAGATGACGGCATGACAACCTTTATTGTTCCCTATTTGCTCTTTACCGGTATGCTGATGAATGAAATAGAACGAGAGGTTCAGAAATTAAAAGCTGAAAATCCGAATGTCTATCTCTCTTCCTATATCGGTTTCCACCCCCATGTGAAAAACGCATTTTTAAACCGTGTGAGAGAAACCGCCGCAAACCATGAGGGGCAATTTGATTTTGACGGAGGTTCATATGCTTCCGCTGCACATTAGCCTGGAAAAGAAAAAGGTTGTCATTGCGGGGGGCGGCAGCATTGCTCTC
This sequence comes from Bacillus sp. TSO22, assembly GCF_020223595.1. Taxonomy (NCBI): domain Bacteria; kingdom Bacillati; phylum Bacillota; class Bacilli; order Caryophanales; family Bacillaceae; genus Bacillus; species Bacillus sp. TSO22. The sequence continues at coordinate 382,326 of NZ_JAHAWO010000009.1, read as the reverse complement.
AGAAGGCTGAAAACGGTACTTTCTGAGGGAGCTGATATTACGCTTGTCAGTCCGGATGTTGAACCGGAAATCAAGAAGATGGCAGACAACCGCCGCATCAGATGGGCCAGCCGCACGATTGAAAAAGAAGACTATCTCGATGCTTTTTTGATTATTGCCGCGACGGATAATGCGGCAGTGAACAAAGAAATTGCTCAAACCGCTTCACCTTTTCAGCTTGTCAATTGTGTCAGTGAAGCTGAGCTTGGCAACGTGTACATACCGAAAATCGTAAAAAGAGGGCATGTTACGGTGTCTGTTTCTACAAACGGAGCCAGTCCAAAGCATACAAAGGAACTGTCTGAAAAAGTGGATGAGCTGATTGACGGCGACTTTGTCGCTGAAGTTGACAGGCTTTATCATGTAAGACGAAAGAAATAAGCCAGAGCATACAATGCTCTGGCTTTTCTTTATGCGGCTCAGCTTTTTTTCAGCTTGATGACAGTATCAGCATCAGGTGTGACAAAGACGGTGTGCTGGCTGTCATAGGTGACGAAGCCGGGCTTCGCGCCGTTCGGTTTTTTGACATGCCTGATTTTTGTATAATCTACAGGCACTGAACTTGAATCTTTAGCTTTTGAAAAATAAGCTGCAATTGTCGCGGCTTCAATGATTGTTTGCTCATCCGGTTCGCTGCTTCTGATCACAACGTGGGAGCCTGGAATATCCTTCGTGTGAAGCCAAATATCGTCTCTGGCTGCCGCTCTTGTCGTTAAATATTCATTTTGGCGGTTGTTTTTACCCACTAAAATCGTCAAGCCCGAAGAGGATTCATATGTTTCTAAAACCGGGTTGTGCGGTTTTTGTTTTTTCTGTCCTTTTTGCTGCTTAGGGCGTAAATATTTGCCCTCCACGAGCTCCTCCCTGATTTCGCTGATATCTCGAGGAGAAGCGGACGAAAGCTGCTGAATCAGCTGATCAAAGTATTCGATCTCCTCCTGTGCCAGCCTGATTTGCTCTTCGACAACTGCGACCGAATTTTTCGCTTTCTGATACTTCGTGAAGTAGGCCTGTGCGTTTTCAGAGGGCGTTTTGTTCGGATTTAACGGGATCGTGATTGTCGGACTTTCTTCATCGTAATAGTTGATGACCTCAGCCTGTTTATCACCTTTTTTCAGCATGTATAAATTAGCAGTTAAAAGCTCCCCGTATAGCTGAAATTCCTTGGCGTTTTCCGAATACTCCAGTGTTTTCTCTAATTTTTTGATTTTGTTGGCATTCTTCTTCCGTTCATTGACAACAAACCGTTCAAGATCCTGAGCCTGCTGCTTAACCCGGTCTCGTTCAGCTTTTCCGAAATAAAAACGGTCGAGCAGCTCGCTTAATGAATCAAACCAGCGCGCTTCACCTTTTAGATGAGTCAGCTCCAGCAGATAAAAATATTCCTTTCCGTTTACAGTTGTAATGTTGGGAATGAAGCGGTGCTCTTTTACTTCCGTAAACAGCTCCAGCAGCGCTTTTGGCAGTGTGACTTTGTTGGCAAGCCCCGCCCTGTGAACCGCTTCTTTAGCAAAGAGTGGAGACACACCTGAAAAGTGGTCGACAATTTGTTTGTCCAGCCGTCCTTCTTGAAAACTGAGATGACGTAAAATATCGTCTTCTGTCGCCTCAAGCGGCGAGATTTTGTCCTGGGCCGGCGGAAGCTTATAATCGTAGCCGGGCAGTACGGTACGGTAGCTGTTCATTGACGGCGATAAATGCTTAAGTCCGTCGATGATCACATTTTCTGCTCCGTCTGTCAAAATGATATTGCTGTGGCGGCCCATAATTTCTACATAAAGCTTTCGAACGGTTTCATCGCCAATTTCGTTCCGGCTTTTGATATGAAAAATCATAATGCGGTCCAAGCCCGCTTGTTCAATTTTCTCAATGAATCCGCCTTCGATATGCTTTCTCAGCAGCATGCAAAACATTGGCGGTTCGCTTGGGTTTTCATAAGCTTGCGTCGTGATGTGCACCCGTGAATAGCTCGGGTGAGCGGATAGTAATAGTTTTTGGTTTTTTCCATTAGCACGGATGTGAAAAATCACATCGTGCTTATATGGCTGATGGACTTTCGTAATTCGCCCGCCCATCATTTTCTCATTAAGTTCGTGTGTCATTCCGTATGTAAACATGCCATCAAACGACATATGCAATACACCCTCTCATTCTTCCTGCATTCGATAATTATAGCATGAAATGGGACGAGTCAGAATAAGCATGCTTATAGAGTGATATCTCTATACGAGAGCAGGGGAGTGGACGAGCGGAATGAAGTTTCATGAAATGGGACAAACAGATTTACTAGAGGCAACCAATACGTCCATGAAACAAGGATTAACAGAAAAAGAGGTGAAAAAACGCCTCGACAAGCATGGACCAAACGAGCTGCAAGAAGGGAAAAAAACATCAGCGCTTCTCTTGTTTTTGGCGCAGTTCAAAGATTTTATGGTGCTTGTGCTTTTGGCGGCAACGTTAATCTCAGGATTTCTTGGGGAATATGTAGACGCGGTTGCGATTATTGCGATTGTGTTGGTGAATGGCATACTCGGTTTCTTTCAAGAAAGGCGTGCTGAGCAATCTCTTCAGGCTTTAAAAGAGCTTTCAACACCGCATGTCATGGCGCTCAGGGAAGGAAGCTGGACAAAGATTCCTTCTAAGGAACTTGTGCCGGGTGATATTGTGAAATTTACAAGCGGGGACAGGATTGGTGCGGACGTTCGAATTGTCGAAGCGAAAAGCCTTGAAATAGAAGAATCAGCGCTGACCGGGGAATCAATCCCGGTTGTGAAGCATGCAGATAAATTGAAAAAACCGGATGTTTCCCTCGGTGATATTACGAATATGGCATTTATGGGAACCATTGTGACCCGCGGCAGCGGTGTCGGGGTCGTTGTCGGCACAGGAATGAATACGGCAATGGGGAAAATTGCCGACATGCTTGAATCAGCAGGGACACTGTCAACCCCGCTGCAAAGAAGACTTGAGCAGCTCGGGAAGATTTTAATTGTTGTTGCCTTGCTTTTGACCGTACTTGTCGTCGCTGTCGGTGTCATTCAGGGGCACGATCTGTACAGCATGTTTTTAGCGGGTGTGTCGTTAGCAGTCGCTGCAATTCCAGAGGGGCTCCCGGCGATTGTGACAGTGGCGCTGTCGCTAGGCGTACAGCGGATGATTAAGCAAAAATCAATCGTACGAAAGCTTCCCGCGGTGGAGACGCTTGGGTGTGCGTCTATCATTTGTTCAGATAAGACAGGGACAATGACGCAAAACAAAATGACGGTGACACATGTCTGGTCCGGAGGAAAAACATGGAGAGTAACCGGGGCCGGCTATGAACCGAAAGGAAGCTTCACACTGAACGATAAAGAGATCAGTGTGAATGAGCATACGCCGCTTCAGCAGATGCTGCTGTTCGGAGCGCTTTGTAACAACTCCAATATTGAAAAAAGAGACGGCGAATATGTGCTTGACGGAGATCCAACGGAGGGAGCGCTGCTCACCGCGGCAAGAAAAGGCGGTTTTTCAAAGGAGTTTGTTGAATCTCATTACCGGATGATTGAAGAGTTTCCGTTTGATTCTGCACGGAAAATGATGACTGTCATTGTCGAGGATCAGGACAGAAAGCGGTATATCATTACAAAAGGTGCACCGGATGTGCTGATGCAGCGCTCTTCCCGTATTTTTTATGACGGCTCAGCGGCGCTTTTCTCAAATGAGAGAAAAGCAGAAACAGAGGCGGTATTAAGACAGTTGGCATCCCAGGCGCTCAGAACGATAGCGGTTGCCTACAGGCCGCTAAAAGCAGGTGAAACACCGTCTATGGAGCAGGCGGAAAAAGATTTGACGATGCTCGGTCTTTCGGGCATTATCGATCCGCCGCGGCCGGAAGTCAGACAGGCGATTAAAGAATGCCGTGAAGCGGGAATTAAGACCGTCATGATTACAGGTGATCATGTGGAGACTGCTAAAGCGATAGCGAAAGACTTGCGCCTCCTCCCGAAAAGCGGCAAAATCATGGATGGCAAGATGCTGAATGAACTTTCTCAAGAAGAGCTTTCTCATGTAGTGGAGGATGTGTATGTATTTGCCCGCGTTTCTCCAGAGCACAAACTGAAAATCGTGAAAGCCTACCAGGAGAACGGGCATATTGTGGCGATGACGGGAGACGGCGTCAATGACGCCCCAGCCATTAAACAGGCTGACATTGGAGTCTCTATGGGCATTACCGGGACAGATGTGGCCAAAGAAGCGTCATCCCTTGTTCTCGTGGATGATAATTTTGCGACGATCAAATCAGCGATAAAAGAGGGCAGAAACATCTATGAAAATATCAGAAAGTTTATCAGATACCTGTTGGCTTCTAACGTCGGAGAAATTCTTGTCATGCTGTTTGCGATGCTGCTTGCCCTTCCTTTGCCGCTCGTGCCGATTCAGATTTTGTGGGTCAACTTGGTGACCGACGGATTGCCGGCAATGGCGCTCGGCATGGATCAGCCGGAAGGAGATGTGATGAAGCGGAAGCCGCGTCATCCGAAAGAAGGAGTGTTTGCCCGCAAGCTTGGATGGAAGGTCGTCTCCAGAGGATTTTTGATCGGAGCTGCCACCATTTTAGCGTTTATCATTGTGTATCACCGGAATCCGGAGAATTTGGCTTATGCCCAGACGATCGCGTTTGCCACATTGGTTCTGGCTCAGCTTATTCACGTTTTTGACTGTCGCAGCGAGACCTCTGTTTTTTCCAGAAATCCGTTTGAAAATCTGTACTTAATCGGCGCAGTATTGTCATCAATTTTGCTGATGCTGGTCGTGATCTACTATCCACCGCTTCAGCCGATTTTCCATACAGTTGCCATCACGCCGGGAGACTGGATGCTCGTCATCGGCATGTCCGCCATTCCTACTTTTTTGCTGGCTGGGTCACTTTTGACAAGAAAAAAATAAATTCATATGATATAATCTTAGGGGTAATAGCATGTCTATTGCCCTTTTATTATAGAACAGGGAAGAATTGGGTGTTTTAAAATGATACGAAGTATGACAGGCTTCGGCAGTGCAAGCAAAACACAAGATGATCTCTCTGTAAGCGTTGAACTTAAATCTGTGAACTACAGATTTAAAGAAGTGAACGCTCGTTTGCCAAGGCCTTTGCTATATTTTGAAGATAAGCTGAAACAGACCATTCTGCAGCATATCCATCGCGGAAGAATTGAACTTTTCGTATCCGTTGACAGCGATATGCTTGTTGAGAAAAGGCTTGAAATTGATTGGCCGCTGCTCGATGAGTTTGTCGCAGCTGCGAGAGATATGAAGAAGCGGTATCAATTGTCTGCAGAGCCTGATGTAATGGATTTCTTCAAGCTTGACCATGTCGTTCAGATTCATGAAGAACAGACGCAAAATGACAAGCTGGAGGCGTTAATCACCGCTGCTGCAGAGGAAGCGGTAAAAGGGCTCTGTGAAATGCGTGAAAAAGAGGGGCTGCTTTTAGCAAAAGACTGCCTGCTGCACATTGATCAGCTTGAAGAGCTGGTGAAAGAGACTGAATTGCTGGCAGCGGATGTCGTATCTCGTTACCGGGAACGGCTGTACGCCAGAATAAAAGAATGGACTGAAGACGTGTTAGACGAGAGCCGGCTTGTAACAGAATGCGCTATTTTTGCAGACCGCTCTGATATCACTGAAGAGATTACCAGGCTGAAGAGCCACTTCGCCCAGTTTCGTGATATATTAGCTGGAGGCGGAGCTGTCGGGCGCAAACTCGACTTTCTCGTTCAGGAGCTGAATCGGGAAGCAAATACAATCGGCTCAAAAGCAAATGATCATCAGATCACAAAGCTTGTCGTCGAAATGAAAAGTTCTATTGAAAAAATAAAAGAACAAGTGCAAAATATAGAATAGTGACTGTGCGTATTGTTTACAGACGGTCTTACTAGGCTAAACTAGAGACGTCTATTTTACAGGGGGAACGTAGAAGATGACGATTAAACTGATTAATATCGGATTTGGCAATATTATCTCCGCCAATCGGATGATTTCGATTGTCAGCCCGGAGTCTGCGCCAATCAAACGAATGATCCAGGATGCAAGAGACCGCGGAATGCTAATTGACGCTACATACGGGCGAAGAACCCGTGCAGTTGTCGTCATGGATAGTGATCACATTATCTTATCTGCCGTCCAGCCTGAGACAGTTGCACACAGACTTTCTGTTAAAGAAGAAATTATGGATGAAGGGCAGGGATAATTGCCGCATGAAAGAAAGAGGGTTATTAATCGTTCTCTCAGGTCCCTCAGGAGTTGGTAAAGGAACGGTTCGGCAAGCGATTTTTTCGCAGGAAGACACAAAATTTGAATATTCGATTTCAGTAACCACAAGAAGCCCGCGAGAGGGCGAAGTGAACGGAGTCGATTATTTTTTCAAAACGAGAGATGAATTCGAGCAAATGATTGCAGACAACAAGCTGCTTGAATGGGCAGAGTATGTCGGCAATTACTACGGCACGCCTGTCGATTATGTTGAACAGACGCTTCAAGAAGGAAAAGACGTCTTTTTAGAAATCGAAGTTCAAGGCGCTCTTCAAGTGAGAAATGCTTTCCCGGAAGGCCTGTTTATTTTCCTTGCGCCTCCAAGCCTTTCTGAACTGAAGAACAGAATCGTGACAAGAGGAACGGAAACAGACGCTCTGATTGAAAATCGAATGAAAGCCGCAAAAGCTGAGATCGAAATGATGGATGCTTATGATTATGTCGTTGAAAACGATAATGTCGAAACGGCTTGCGATAAAATCAAAGCAATCGTTCTCGCTGAACATTTGAAGCGCGAGCGCGTTGCGCCAAGATATAAGAAAATGCTGGAGGTTGAATAACCAATGTTAGATCCGTCAATTGATTCTTTAATGAATAAATTAGATTCCAAATACACGCTCGTGACTGTTTCTGCGAGACGTGCCCGAGAAATGCAGATCAAAAAAGACCAAATGATTGAACATACGATTTCACACAAATATGTAGGCAAAGCTTTAGAAGAAATTGATGCAGGCCTGCTTTCGTTTGAAAAGGAAGACCGCGAATAGTAGCACAAGTAGCAACCTATATCATGTAGGTTGTTATTTTTTTCCGTGCGGTTTTTGTAAAGTGCAGAGGGGGAGAAGTCATTGCTTAACAATCGAAATGTGTTACTTTGCGTGAGCGGAGGCATCGCTGTTTATAAAGCCTGTGCGTTAACGAGTAAGCTGGTTCAGGCAGGTGCAAATGTCAAAGTGATTATGACTGAATCAGCATGTCGGTTCGTCTCACCGCTGACATTTCAGGCATTGAGCCGCCATGAAGTCTATACAGATACATTTAAAGAACAAAATCCAAGCGTCATTTCTCATATTGATGCCGCAGACTGGGCCGACTTGGTTATCGTGGCGCCGGCTACGGCTAATGTGATTGGAAAACTGGCAAACGGCATTGCTGATGATATGCTGACGACAACATTGTTAGCAGCAACGGCTCCCGTTTGGATCGCGCCGGCGATGAACGTTCACATGTACGACCACCCGGCAGTCAAACGAAATATTTCAGTTCTTTATCAGGATGGTTTTCGTTTTATTGAGCCGAGCGAGGGCTATTTAGCATGCGGTTATGTAGGAAAAGGCAGATTGGAAGAGCCTGAAAATATCGTGAAGCTAGCCGAAAAGCATTTTGCTGACGAAAAAATCGCTCCTTTGGAGGGCAAACGTGTGGTCATTACAGCTGGTCCGACAAGGGAAGCGGTTGATCCTGTCCGATTTTTCACCAATAAATCAACGGGCAAAATGGGATATGCATTAGCGGAGGCTGCTGTCCAGCTCGGCGCACAGGTAACCTTAATCTCTGGCCCTGTTTCGCTGGATCAGCCGAAAGGCCTTTCTCAGTTTATCCCTGTTCAATCGGCTGCGGATATGCGCGAAGCGGTGCTCTCTGTGTATGACGCAAGCGATATTGTCATCAAAACAGCTGCAGTAGCCGATTTTACGCCGAAAACAGTGTTTGACCATAAAATGAAAAAACAAGACGGCGGGATGACCCTTGAATTGAAAAGAACGGTTGATATTTTGAAAGAATTGGGCGAGAAAAAGCAGGAGCAGCTATTGGTCGGATTTGCCGCTGAAACACAAGACGTTGAACACTATGCCCGTAAAAAGCTCACCGCCAAAAATCTTGATATGATTGTGGCAAATGACGTGAAAGCAAATGGGGCCGGTTTTGGTGCTGATACGAATATCGTGACAATCTTCTTCAAAGACGGGCGCAAACGCGAGCTGCCGATGATGTCTAAGCTCGATGTTTCTTTTGAAATCCTTCAGGAGATCGCAGCCCTCTTAACACAAACCGGAGAGCGCCCATGAATTTTGCCGAAGTCATCGTTGATGTCAGCACCAAAAATATAGACAGGCCTTTTGATTACAAAATCCCAGACCATCTCAAGGGCATGATCAAAACGGGCATGCGGGTCATTGTTCCGTTTGGCCCCCGTAAAATTCAAGGATTTGTGACAGCTGTCAAAGAAGCATCTGATCTCTCGGGGAAGTCTGTCAAGAAAGTAGAGGATTTATTAGATCTTACACCTGTTTTGACAGAGGAGCTTATGAATCTGTCATCTTGGCTGTCCGACAAAACGCTGTCTTTTAAAATAACGGCGCTTCAAGCGATGCTGCCTGCTGCATTAAAGGCGAAATATGAGAAAGAATTAAAAATCGCAGACGGCGCCGATCTTCCGCCTCAAGTGGAACGGCTGTTTTCTGAAACAAAGACTCTGCTGTATTCGGATATACCCGATCACGATACGCTGAAAATGATTCAAAAGCATGTTCAAAAAGGCAGCATTGACGTGACGTATAAAGTCGCGCAAAAAGCCAATAAAAAAATGGTCAGGCACATTCAGGCAAATGCGAGTAAAGAAGAGCTTGCCAAGCAGGCTGAGGGATTATCCCGCCAAGCAGCAAAGCAGCAGGCAATTCTTCACTTTTTCATCGCTGAGCCGGAAGGGGTGAAAATCCCTGCGGCGGAATTGTGCAACAAAACGGATGCGAGCTCTGCGACCATCAAAACCCTGATCCAAAAGGGGCTTTTGAAGGAAAGCTATGAAGAGGTTTACAGAGATCCCTATCAGGACAAAATGTTCAAAAAAACAGAACCGCTCCCGCTGACAGACGAACAGAGCGCTGCCTTTGAGCCAATACGTCAGACCTTGGACAACGATGAGCATAAAGTGTTCCTTCTTCACGGCGTGACAGGAAGCGGAAAAACAGAAATTTATCTGCAATCGATTGAAAAAGTACTGGCGAAAGGAAAAGAAGCCATCGTCCTCGTACCGGAAATCTCGCTGACGCCGCAGATGGTCAATCGCTTCAAGGGCCGTTTCGGCTCTCAGGTTGCAGTCATGCACAGCGGATTATCCACAGGGGAAAAATATGACGAGTGGCGCAAAATCCACCGGAAGGAAGTGCGGCTTGTCGTCGGCGCCAGATCAGCTATTTTTGCTCCATTTGAAAATCTCGGCATGATTATCATCGATGAAGAGCATGAATCCTCTTATAAACAAGAAGAAATGCCGCGCTATCATGCGAAAGAGGTGGCAATCAAGCGGGCTGAGCATCACAGCTGTCCTGTTGTGTTAGGCAGTGCTACCCCAACATTAGAGTCATATGCACGGGCGCAAAAGGGTGTGTACGAGCTTCTTTCGCTGAAGCATCGCGTTAACCGCCAGGTGATGCCTGAGGTTTCCCTTGTCGATATGAGAGAGGAGCTCAGAAACGGCAATCGCTCGATGTTTTCAATTGAATTGATGGAAAAGCTTGAAGAAACGATTGCCAAGGGTGAGCAGGCCGTGCTGTTTTTAAATAAAAGGGGCTATTCTTCCTTTGTGATGTGCAGGGATTGCGGATATGTCCCGCAATGCCCGCACTGCGACATTTCCATGACGTACCATCGTTACGGCCAAAGGCTGAAATGCCATTATTGCGGACATGAAGAGCCTGTTCCGCATACTTGTCCCGAATGCACAAGCGAGCATATTCGTTTTTTCGGAACGGGAACACAGCGGGTGGAGGAAGAGCTGACAAAAGTTCTGCCAAATGCGAGAGTGATTCGGATGGATGTTGACACGACATCGCGGAAAGGCGCCCATGAAAAATTATTGTCAGCTTTTGGAGAAGGAAAAGCGGATATTCTTCTCGGAACGCAAATGATCGCGAAAGGGCTTGATTTTCCGAATGTCACACTTGTCGGAGTGTTAAGTGCCGATACCACACTTCATATTCCTGATTTCAGATCGGCCGAAAAAACATTTCAGCTGTTAACGCAAGTCAGCGGCCGGGCAGGCAGGCATGAAAAACCCGGCCATGTCATCATTCAAACGTACACACCGTCCCATTACAGCATCCAGCTGACGAAGACGCACGATTATGAAACGTTCTATCAGCACGAAATGGCGCACAGAAGAGAGCAATCCTATCCGCCCTATTACTTTTTGGCTCTTGTGACTGTTTCTCATGAGGAAGTGGCGAAAGCAGCTGTTACTGCTGAAAAAATCGCTCACTTTTTGAAAGCAAACTGCGGAGCTGACACGAAAATTCTCGGGCCAAGCGCGTCGCCGATAGCCAGGATCAAAGATAGATATCGCTATCAATGCGTGATAAAATACAAACAGGAAACCCAGTTATCCGCTTTGTTGAAGAAGATACTGGAACATTATAAACGCGAAATTGAACAAAAGCATGTAATGATTTCAATTGATATGAATCCTTATATGATGATGTAAGATCTCACGTCTTGGAGGGTAACAAATTGGTAGTGAAAAAGGTTGTCACACATCCTGCGGAGGTGTTGGAAACATCTGCGGAAACCGTGACTGTTTTTGATAAAAAGGTAAAAAAGCTGCTTGATGATATGTACGACACCATGCTTGAAATGGATGGAGTCGGACTGGCAGCGCCGCAGATCGGCATTTTAAAAAGAGTGGCTGTCGTAGATATCGGAGATGACAGCGGCAGAATTGATCTCGTTAATCCTGAGATTTTAGAAAAAAGCGGTGAGCAAACCGGAATTGAAGGATGCCTGAGCTTTCCTGGCGTCTATGGTGATGTCACACGTGCCGATTATGTCAAAGTGCGTGCGTTTAACCGTCAGGGAAAACCGTTCATTCTGGAAGCGCGAGGCTTTTTAGCGAGAGCCGTGCAGCACGAAATGGACCACTTAGACGGTGTGCTGTTTACATCTAAAATAAGCAAATACTATACAGAAGATGAACTAGCGGATATGGAAGGATGATTTGATGACGAGGATCGTATTTATGGGGACGCCGGATTTTTCAGTTCCTGTTTTAAGAACCCTGATAGAGGATGGTTATGAAGTAGTGGGGGTCGTCACACAGCCGGACCGTCCGAAGGGCAGAAAAAAAGTGCTGACACCTCCTCCGGTAAAGGAAGAGGCATTGCGTCACGGCATCCCGGTTCTTCAGCCGGAAAAAGTCAGATTGAAAGAAGAAATTGAGAAAGTGCTGGCTTTAAAGCCAGACCTTATTGTAACGGCAGCATTCGGACAAATTTTGCCTAAGGAGCTTCTCGACAGCCCGAAATACGGCTGCATTAACGTTCACGCGTCACTTTTACCGGAACTGCGCGGGGGGGCTCCGATCCATTATTCCATTCTGCAGGGAAAGAAAAAAACCGGTGTTACCATTATGTATATGGTAGAAAAATTGGATGCAGGCGATATGATCTCAAAAGTGGAAGTGGACATTGAAGAAACCGATAATGTCGGAACGCTGCACGATAAATTAAGCGTAGCTGGCGCGAAGCTATTGTCTGAAACAGTTCCAAACGTCATTGCCGGCAGCATATCACCTGAAAAGCAGGATGAAGAGAAAGCGACATACGCGCCTAACATCAAAAGAGAGCAAGAGCTGATCGATTGGTCTAGAACAGGTGAAGAGCTTTACAACCAAGTCCGCGGCTTAAACCCTTGGCCTGTTGCCTATACGACTCTTAATGGACAAAACTTGAAAGTGTGGGCGTCGAAAAAAACACCCGCACAAACAAAAGCTGAGCCCGGCACAGTCGTTTCGGTTGAAAAGGAAGGGATTATCGTTGCCACAGGTAACGATACGGCCCTGTTATTAACCGAACTTCAGCCGGCCGGCAAAAAACGCATGAAAGGCGAGGACTTTGTGCGCGGCGCTCATGCTGAAGCCGGCGATATGTTAGGAGTAAACAATGAAAAAAAATAGTGTTCGTGATATCGCCCTAGAGGCGCTGGTCAAACTAGAACAAAACCAGGCATACAGCAACCTGCTACTGAAATCGGTCATTAAATCAAATGAACTGAGTGATCAGGACAGAGGGCTTTTGACTGAACTTGTCTACGGTACATTGCAAAACAAGATCGCGCTCGATTATATGCTCAAACCGTTTATTAATAAGCCTCAAAAAGTAAAGCCGTGGGTGATTCAGCTTCTTCGCCTATCCTTGTATCAAATGGAGTATTTGGAGAAGATTCCAGAGAGGGCGGCCATTCATGAAGCGGTCGAAATTGCTAAAATCCGCGGACACAAAGGCATTGCTTCATTTGTCAACGGCGTGCTTCGTTCCATTCAGCGCGAAGGTGTTCCATCCTTTGACGCTATCGAAGATCCTGTCCGCCGGCTGGCTACAGAGACAAGCCATCCGGAATGGCTTGTGAAAGAGTGGGCGGATGCATATGGATTTGATGCGGCTGAAAAGATTTGCCGCATCCACCTCATTCCGCCGAAGCAGACACTGCGGGTCAATCAAATGAAAATAGACAGAGCGGATTTGCTTAACCAAATGGCTGCTGAGGGAATCGAAGTTGAAAAAGGCGATCTGGCTGAAGACGCTGTGAAGCTCCTAAAGGGATCAATCGCTGGAACTCATTTCTTCCAAAACGGTGAAGTTTCCATTCAGGATGAGAGCTCCATGCTCGTCGCCCGCGCCCTTGATCCTAAGCCCGGTGAAACGGTGCTTGACGCGTGTGCCGCGCCTGGAGGAAAGTCGGCTCATATCGGAGAATTGATGGAGAACAAGGGAAGCGTTACATCACTTGATCTTCACAAGCATAAAGTGAAGCTGATCAAAGAAGCTGCAGATCGGCTTGGACTTACAATCATTGACGCGAAAACGATGGATGCGAGAAAAGCAGGCGAAACGTTTGAAAATGGACAGTTTGACCGGATATTGGTCGATGCCCCGTGCTCAGGTTTTGGTGTCATCCGAAGAAAGCCGGACATGAAATACACGAAAAAGCCTGATGACAGCGCGCGGCTTGCTGAAATCCAGCTGTCGATCTTGAGGGAAATCGCACCATTAGTAAAAAAAGGTGGCACTCTTGTCTACAGTACGTGTACAATGGACCGGACAGAAAATGAAGAAGTAATACATGCGTTTATACAAGAACATCCTGATTTTGAACCCGATTTGTCTCTTGAAAAGCGGCTGCCCGAAAAGGCGAGACCCTTTGTTCGGGATGGAAGGGTGCAAATCCTTCCTCATTATTTCGGAACAGATGGTTTCTTTATTTGCAGCATGAGAAAGAAGGGATAAGTAATGGCTGAACTTAAAAAAACAAAAGTAAGAAAAGAATTGCGGACAGAGCGCCCGTCTATTTATTCTTTTGAATTAGATGAAATCAAACAATGGCTGACAGACAACGGAGAGAAACCGTTCCGCGCGGCACAGATCTTTGAATGGCTATATGAAAAACGCGTGTCTTCTTTTGAAGAAATGACAAACTTGTCAAAGGATCTGCGTGAGAAATTAAGCGCTCATTTTGAGATGACGACGCTGAAAACGGCTGTTAAACAAACCTCTCAAGACGGTACGATGAAGTTTTTGTTCGAGCTGCATGACGGTTATACAATCGAAACCGTTTTAATGAGACACGAGTATGGCAATTCTGTATGTGTAACGACACAAGTCGGCTGCCGTATTGGCTGTACGTTCTGCGCGTCAACACTCGGAGGTTTGAAACGAAACCTTGAAGCGGGTGAAATTGTCGCTCAAGTACTCAAAGTTCAAAAGGCTCTGGATGAAACGGATGAACGTGTCAGCTCTGTGGTGATCATGGGAATTGGTGAACCTTTTGATAACTTTAATGAAATGCTCGCTTTCTTGAAAATCATTAACCATGACAAGGGCCTGAATATTGGTGCTCGTCATATTACGGTTTCTACAAGCGGCATCATCCCGAAAATTTACGAATTCGCTGATCAGAAAATGCAGATTAACTTTGCAATTTCTCTGCACGCGCCGAATACAGAAATCAGAAGCCGTTTGATGCCGATTAACAGAGCCTATAAACTGCCTGATTTAATGGAAGCCGTTAAATATTATATTAATAAAACGGGACGCCGTATCAGCTTTGAATACGGGCTGTTTGGGGGCGTAAACGACCAGGTCGAGCACGCTGAAGAACTTGCCGACTTGCTGGAAGGAGTCAAATGCCACGTAAACTTGATTCCGGTAAACTACGTTCCTGAACGGGACTATGTGCGTACACCACGTGATCAGATTTTTGCTTTTGAGAAAACGCTGAAATCCCGCGGAGTAAATGTCACAATCCGAAGAGAGCAAGGACATGACATTGACGCAGCCTGCGGTCAGCTTCGCGCGAAGGAGCGTCAAGACGAGACGAGGTGATGAGGGTTGTTAACAGCCTTAAAAACAGATACAGGGAAAATCCGCCAGCATAATGAAGATGATGCGGGAATATTCAAGGGGAAAGATGAATTTTTATTAGCGGTTGTCGCTGATGGCATGGGCGGCCATCTTGCTGGAGATGTTGCAAGCAAGATGGCTGTGAAAGCCATGGGGGAAAAATGGAATGAGGCAGAAACGATTCCAGTTGCGCCCTCGGAATGTGAAGAGTGGCTTATTGAACAGATTCTTGCGGTAAACAGCAAAATATACGATCACGCCCAGGCCCACGAAGAATGCCAAGGTATGGGGACGACGATTGTATGTGCGCTTTTTACAGGGAAAACGGTTTCTGTTGCCCATATAGGTGACAGCAGATGCTATTTGCTTCAGGACGATGATTTCATTCAAGTGACAGAAGATCATTCGCTTGTAAATGAACTGGTTCGCACTGGAGAGATCTCCAGAGAAGACGCCGAACATCATCCGCGAAAAAATGTGTTGACGAAGGCACTTGGAACAGACCAGTCAGTCAGCATTGATACACGTTCCTTTGACATTGAAGCCGGGGACAAACTGCTTCTATGCTCTGACGGACTGACGAATAAAGTGGAAGGCACTGAATTAAAAGACATCCTGCAAAGCGATTCAGCTCCTCAGGAAAAAGTAAACCTGCTTGTGGACAAAGCCAATCAGAATGGCGGGGAAGACAACATTACAGCAGTTTTGCTTGAGCTTGCTTTACATGTTGAAGAGGGTGAAGATCAGTGCTAATCGGCAAGCGGATCAGCGGGCGTTACCAAATTCTCCGCGTTATAGGCGGCGGGGGAATGGCCAACGTGTATTTAGCTGAGGATATCATTCTAGACCGTGAAGTCGCAATCAAAATCCTTCGGTTTGACTATGCGAATGACAATGAATTTATCAGGCGTTTCCGCAGAGAAGCCCAATCCGCATCAAGCCTTGATCACCCGAATATTGTCAGCATTTACGATTTGGGCGAGGAAGGCGATATTTATTATATTGTCATGGAATACGTTGAGGGCATGACGCTCAAAGAATACATAACAGCAAACGGGCCGCTTCACCCTAAAGAAGCGCTGAACATCATGGTGCAAATTGTCTCAGCTATTGCTCATGCCCATCAAAATCAGATTGTTCACAGAGACATTAAGCCGCATAACATTTTGATTGACCACATAGGAAATATCAAAGTGACGGATTTCGGAATTGCGACGGCACTGAGTTCGACCACAATCACCCATACCAATTCTGTCCTGGGCTCAGTCCATTACTTATCACCTGAACAGGCGCGAGGCGGTTTGGCGACAAAAAAATCGGATATTTATGCGCTTGGAATCGTTTTATTTGAGCTTTTAACCGGCCGTATCCCGTTTGATGGAGAATCGGCAGTCAGCATCGCCTTAAAGCATCTTCAGGCGGAAACTCCTTCGGCGAGAAGGTGGAATCCGTCAGTACCCCAAAGCGTTGAAAACATCATACTAAAGGCAACTGCCAAAGATCCTTTTCATCGCTACGAAACGGCTGAAGACATGGAAGCAGACATACAAACAGCTTTTGACGCCGACAGACTCAATGAAAAGAGATTTACCATTCAAGAAGATGAAGAAATGACAAAAGCGATTCCTATCATTAAAGATGAAGAGCTCGCTAAAGCTGCTGGCGAAAAAGAAGCTGAATTGACATCCGCCCAAGAGAATAAAACAAAGAAAAACGGCAAAAGAAAAAAGTGGCCGTGGGTTTTGCTCACGATATGCATCGTTTTCATCACGGCTGGAATTCTCGCTGTCACTGTTTTCCCATCGCTTTTTATGCCTAAAGATGTCAAAATACCTGATGTCTCCGGAATGGAATACGAAAAGGCGGCAGGCCTTTTGGAAAAAGAAGGTTTGCAGGTTGATTCCGAGGTTTTGGAAATCTCGGATGAGAAAATTGACGAGGGCCTGATGGTAAAAACGGATCCTAAAGCGGATTCCACAGTCAAAGAAGGAGCAACGGTCACTCTTTATAAGAGCACCGGAAAAGCAAAAACGGAGATCGGTGATGTGACAGGCCAAACGGTCGATCAGGCAAAAAAAGCGTTAAAGGACCAGGGGTTTAAACATGTAACGGTGAGTGAAGTGAATGACGAGAAAAACGCGGGCACTGTCATTGACCAGAATCCGTCAGCAGGGACTGAGCTTGTGCCGAGTGAAGATCAAGTCAAGCTCACAGTCAGTATCGGACCCGAAGACATTACGCTTAGAGACTTGAAAACTTACAGTAAAGAAGCA
Organism: Bacillus sp. TSO22; assembly: GCF_020223595.1. Classification (NCBI taxonomy): domain Bacteria; kingdom Bacillati; phylum Bacillota; class Bacilli; order Caryophanales; family Bacillaceae; genus Bacillus; species Bacillus sp. TSO22. The sequence continues at coordinate 365,330 of NZ_JAHAWO010000009.1, read as the reverse complement.
GCGTCTGGATATCTGGAAGACAACGGGCTGAAGCTGATAGAAAAAGAAGCATACTCGGATGACGTTCCAGAAGGACAGGTTGTTAAACAAAAACCAGCAGCAGGAACGGCAGTAAAGCCGGGAAACGAAGTTGAAGTGACATTCTCTCTCGGACCTGAGAAAAAACCTGCGAAAACAGTGAAAGAAAAGGTTCAGATCCCCTACGAGCCAGAAAATGAAGGGGACGAGGTTGAAGTGCAAATCGCAATTGACGATGCGGATCACAGCATCTCTGACACTTATGAAGAATTTAAGATAAAAGAGCCGACTGAACGGACGATCGAACTAAAGATTGAACCCGGTCAAAAAGGGTACTATCAAGTGATGGTAAACAATAAAGTCGTCAGCTACAAAACCATTGAGTATCCAAAAGATGAATAACAAGGAGGGAAAATATGCCTGAGGGCAAAATTATTAAGGCGCTAAGCGGCTTTTACTATGTACTGGATGAATCAGAGGATTCAGATAAAGTGATACAATGCAGAGGAAGAGGTATTTTCAGAAAGAACAAAATTACCCCTCTCGTCGGCGATTACGTTGTGTATCAGGCTGAAAATAATAAAGAGGGATATCTGTTAGAAATTAAAGAAAGAACCAATGAGCTTATCAGGCCGCCAATTTGCAACGTTGATCAAGCGGTCCTTGTATTCTCAGCGGTTCAGCCTTCTTTCAGCACGGCATTGCTCGACCGCTTCTTGGTTCTTGTTGAGGCCAATGATATTCAGCCGATTATATGCATTACAAAAATGGATCTGATTGAAGATCAAGATACACGAGATGTGATTCAAGCCTATGCAGAAGACTATCGGAAAATTGGTTATGACGTGTACCTCACCTCCTCTAAAGACCAAGACAGTTTAACGGACATCATCCCGCATTTTAAGGACAAAACAACGGTGTTTGCCGGTCAGTCCGGTGTTGGAAAATCCTCGCTTCTCAACGCGATCAGTCCGGAGCTCGGTTTGAGAACAAACGAGATTTCCGAGCATTTGGGCCGCGGGAAACACACAACCCGTCACGTGGAGCTGATTCACACGTCCGGAGGCTTGGTAGCGGATACTCCGGGATTCAGTTCGCTTGAATTCACAGACATTGAGGAAGAAGAGCTGGGCTATACCTTCCCTGATATTAGAGAAAAAAACTCTTCATGCAAATTTAGAGGCTGTCTGCATTTAAAAGAGCCGAAATGTGCGGTGAAACAAGCTGTTGAAGACGGGGAATTAAAGCAGTACCGCTATAACCATTATGTTGAATTTATGACGGAGATTAAAGACAGAAAGCCGAGGTATTAGCATAATGATAAAGGTTGCACCATCTATTCTTTCCGCTGATTTTGCCGCTTTAGGCAATGAGATTAAAGATGTAGAAAAGGGCGGAGCCGATTGTATTCATATTGATGTCATGGACGGCCATTTTGTCCCGAATATCACGATCGGTCCGCTGATTGTAGAAGCTGTCCGGCCAGTAACAGATCTGCCGCTTGATGTTCATTTAATGATAGAGGAGCCGGATCGTTATATCCCGGCTTTCGCGAAAGCGGGCGCAGATATCCTGTCTGTGCATGCTGAGGCATGTCCGCATCTGCACCGAACCATCCAGCTCATTAAAGAGCAAGGCGTGAAGGCCGGTGTTGTTCTGAACCCGCATACGCCTGTTCAAGTCATCGAGCATGTTTTTGACGACCTTGATCTTGTTCTTTTAATGACTGTGAACCCGGGATTTGGCGGGCAGAAATTTATTCATTCAGTCCTTCCTAAAATAAAAGAGGTTAAGCGAATGGCCGATGAAAGAGGAAAAAAAGATCTGTTAATTGAAGTAGACGGCGGCGTCAACAAAGAAACCGCTCCGCTAGTCATTGAAGCGGGCGCAAATTTACTCGTTGCCGGCTCAGCTGTTTATGGCCAGCCTGACCGCAAAAAAGCGATTTCTGAAATCAGAGGAAGCAAATAAGCAAATCAAAAAAGAGCTGGGCATACTGAGCCTAAGCTCTTTTTCCTGTATGCAGAGAAAGGAATCAGAGATGAAAACAATCAATATCGTTGCGGGAGGCCCTAAAGATCTCATTCCCGATCTAACCGGCTATACGGCTGAACACATCCTCTGGATCGGTGTCGACAAAGGCACGGTCACTCTTTTAGATGCCGGGATCATTCCTGATGAAGCCTTTGGAGATTTTGACAGCATAACAGAGCAAGAACGCCGCCGAATTGAAAAAGCCGCTCCCGCACTCCATGTGTATCAAGCAGAAAAAGATCAAACAGATTTAGACCTCGCCATTGACTGGGCGCTGGAAAAGCAGCCGGATATCATTCAGATTTTCGGCATTACAGGCGGCAGAGCTGATCATTTTTTAGGAAACATCCAGCTTCTGTACAGAGGTGTAAAAACAAATATAAAAATTAGGCTGATAGACAAACAAAATCATATTCAAATGTTCCCTCCCGGTGAATATGATATTGAGAAGGATGAAAACAAGCGATATATCTCCTTCATACCGTTTTCCGAAGAAATACATGAGCTGACCCTGGACGGTTTTAAATATCCGCTAAATAAGTGTCATATTACGCTCGGTTCAACACTATGTATTAGTAACGAACTCATTCATTCACGAGGTACTTTTTCGTTTACAAAAGGCATATTAATAATGATAAGAAGCACGGATTAGCATGTGCTTTCATTCATTTGCTGAAATCAATGAACAGGCGGTTACGGGACGTTATAGGAGGGGACAAAAATGAAATTTTACACCATTAAATTGCCGAAGTTTTTAGGAGGAATTGTCCGGGCGATGCTGGGCTCATTTAGAAAAGATTAATGCCCAGGGGTTCAAAGCCCTCTTTCACCACATAAAAACGCCTGCCACATATCGGGGCAGGCGTTCATTTTGTTATACACGCTCAACTTTACCGGATTTCAAAGCTCGAGCAGATACATATACTTTTTTAGGTTTTCCGTTCACAAGGATACGAACCTTTTGAAGATTCGCGCCCCAAGTGCGCTTAGAAGCGTTCATTGCGTGAGAACGGTTATTCCCAGCTGTTGTTTTTTTACCTGTGATAACGCATTTACGTGCCATTTGTTTCCCTCCTCACTTGCACAAAACATCTACTTTTAAACATTCATATGATCTTAGATGCTTTCGATATGGATACTTTAAATAATTTACCACAGCTAAAAAACGTTTGCAACTATTGTTTCATCATCTTTCAAGAAAATTCACTTGACATCTTGCAGAAACAGCGGCGCTATAGTATATGTAGAGGGACGGGCAGCAATACCCGGGTCTTTTCTTTTCATAATGGAAACCATATAGTAGAATAGCTGTAACTCTATGCATTCGAAGGAGGAACTAGTGTGTCCATTGAATTAAGAACGAAGTACGGGCAGATTGATATATCTAATGAAGTCATTGCGATGGTTGCAGGAGGGGCGGCGATTGACTGTTACGGCATTGTCGGCATGGCCTCCAAAAACCAGATTAAAGACGGACTGACTGAAATCCTTCGGAAAGAGAATTTCAGCAGGGGTGTCCAAGTTCGCCAAGAAGGAGAACAGATACATATTGACATGTATATCATTGTCAGCTATGGCACGAAAATTTCTGAAGTGGCACATAATGTCCAAACAAAAGTAAAGTACACAGTAAACCAAACCATCGGACTGGCAGTGGACTCTGTCAATATTTATGTCCAAGGCGTACGAGTGACGAACCCGTAGTTAGGAGGAGTAGGATTGTCTATCAGAACATTAGACGGCAGAACCTTTGCCGAGATGATTCTTGCGGGAGCGCAGAATCTGTCTCAAAACGCGAGTGCGGTTGATGCGCTGAACGTGTTTCCGGTGCCGGACGGCGATACGGGAACAAACATGAACCTGTCGATGACTTCCGGAGCAAGAGAAGTGGAGCAAATGGATACGGATGATATCGGTAAGGTGGGCTCCGCGTTATCTAAAGGACTGCTCATGGGAGCACGCGGAAATTCAGGAGTTATCCTGTCCCAATTGTTCCGCGGCTTCAGTAAAAGCATTGAAACGAAAAAAGAAATTAATGCGTTAGAGTTTGCACAAGCACTGCAAGCAGGTGTTGATATGGCGTATAAAGCTGTCATGAAACCTGTAGAAGGCACCATTTTAACAGTTGCAAAAGATGCTGCGAAAAAAGCGGTGGCTCTGGCAGAAAAAGAAACCGATATCACAGCGCTGATGACTGCTGTGACAGGTGAAGCAGAGGCGTCTTTAAACAGGACCCCTGAATTGCTTCCTGTCCTGAAGGAAGTAGGAGTCGTCGACAGCGGCGGCAAAGGCCTGCTTTGTGTGTATGAAGGTTTTCTTGCTTCATTAAAAGGTGAAATTGTGCCTCAGAAAGCAGTTCTTCCGTCACTTGACGACATGGTCAGCGCAGAGCATCACAAGAGCGCGCAAAGCATGATGAATACCGAAGATATTGAATTTGGTTTTTGTACCGAAGTGATGGTTAGGCTCGATCAGACAAAACGAGAATTCGACGAAGGCACGTTCAGACAAGACCTAAGCCAGTTCGGTGATTCTCTGTTAGTCATTGCGGATGAATCGCTGGCAAAGGTTCATATTCATGCGGAAGAGCCGGGAAATGTATTAAACTATGCCCAGCATTACGGTGAATTGATCAAAATTAAAATAGAAAATATGAGAGAACAGCATACCTCCATCATCAGCCAAGAAAGCAAGCCTGCTGAGAACGAAAAACCGCCGGCAAAGCAGCCGTATGGCATTGTGACTGTAGCGATGGGAGAAGGCATTTCTGACTTATTCAAAAGCATCGGCGCTTCTGTTGTGATTGAAGGCGGGCAGACCATGAACCCGAGCACTGAGGATATTGTCGAGGCCGTGAAATCTGTAAATGCAGAAACGGTGTTTATCCTACCGAATAACTCAAACATCATCATGGCTGCTAATCAAGCGGCCAGCGTAATGGGTGAACAGGTTTTTGTCATTCCTGCCAAAACGGTTCCGCAAGGGATGTCAGCCCTGCTGGCATTTAATCCGGATCAAGAAACTGAAGCGAACGAAGCCAATATGCTCAGCGCCATTCAGCAAGTAAAAAGCGGGCAGGTGACGTACTCAGTCAGAGACACTCATATTGACGGCAAAGATATTAAAAAAGGCGACTTTATGGGAATTCTGAATGGAACGATTATCGGCACTGCTGAAGATCAGCTGTCAGCCGCGAAAATGCTGCTGTCAGAAATGATCGGAGAAGACGACGAAATTGTCACCATCCTATATGGTGAGGATGCGTCTCAGGAAGAAGCGGAGAAGCTTGAAGCGTTTCTTAGTGAAAAGTACGAGGAGATTGAGGTTGAGATCCACAACGGAAAACAGCCGCTGTATTCGTATATAGTTTCTGTAGAATAGAAGGGCGATTCGCCCTTCTATTCTTATGTCTGCTTTTAAGTGCGGCAGCGCTGTAACGCGCCCGCTTGCCATTTTATATGTGATCAATTAGTCTAGAAGCAAAGCGCTTATAAGCTCTTGTTCATAAGGAGGAATAGCATGAAATACAGAAGCGTTTTTGATATTATCGGCCCGGTTATGATCGGTCCGTCCAGCTCGCATACAGCGGGAGCGGCGAGAATTGGGAGAGTGGCCAGAAGTTTATTTGGCAGAGAGCCTGAGAGCATCGTCGTATCCTTTTACGGCTCTTTTGCGGAAACGTATAAGGGCCACGGCACAGATGTCGCGATTATCGGCGGATTGCTTGATTTTGATACATTCGACGAACGAATTAAAACCGCTATAAAAATTGCAGAAGATAAAGGAATTGATATAGAGTTTCGGGTTGAAGATGCTGTCCCGGTCCATCCGAACACAGCCAAAATCACCATTTCTGATGAAAAGGGAGAGCTTGAGCTGACGGGTATTTCAATTGGCGGAGGAAAGATTGAAATCACAGAATTAAATGGTTTTGAACTCCGGCTTTCAGGAAATCATCCGGCCATATTGGTTGTTCATAATGACAAGTTTGGCACGATTGCCGGTGTTGCCAATGTTTTGGCGAAATTTTCAATCAACGTAGGCCATATGGAAGTAGCCCGCAAAGATATCGGCCAGCTTGCGCTGATGACAATAGAAGTCGATCAAAATATTGACGACCACGTTCTCGACGAGCTGTCGAAGCTGCCGAATATTATTCAAGTGACAAAGATTGCTGACTAGAGAAAGGTCAGGAGGAGCCAGTTATGTTTCGTAATGTAAAGGAATTAATTGAGATTACTAAAGAAAAGCAAATATCCATCTCTGAGGTAATGATCGCACAAGAGATGGAAGTAACAGAAAAAACAAAAGAAGAGATTTTTCAGCAGATGGATCACAATCTGACTGTTATGGAAGCGGCGGTTCAGAAAGGACTCGAGGGAGTTACGAGCCAAACGGGCTTAACAGGCGGGGATGCCGTTAAATTGCAGGCCTACATTCAATCAGGAAAAAGCCTGTCTGGACCGCTGATTTTAGATGCGGTATCGAAAGCTGTTGCAACTAATGAAGTAAATGCAGCCATGGGAACGATCTGCGCGACACCGACTGCAGGTTCTGCTGGTGTGGTGCCAGGCACGTTATTTGCTGTAAAAGAAAAGCTGAACCCAACAAGAGAACAAATGATCCGCTTTTTGTTTACGGCCGGTGCTTTCGGATTTGTTGTGGCTAACAACGCAAGTATTTCCGGCGCCGCCGGGGGATGTCAGGCAGAGGTTGGATCAGCCTCAGGCATGGCAGCTGCGGCGATTGTTGAAATGGCAGGCGGAACGCCCGAACAAAGCGCAGAGGCCATGGCCATTACATTAAAAAATATGCTCGGCCTTGTGTGCGACCCTGTTGCGGGGCTTGTTGAAGTGCCTTGCGTGAAACGGAATGCAATGGGCGCGTCAAATGCGATGATTGCTGCTGATATGGCATTGGCAGGCATTACAAGCCGCATCCCATGTGATGAGGTTATCGATGCAATGTATAAAATTGGCCAAACGATGCCCACTGCACTTAGAGAAACAGGCCAGGGCGGTTTAGCAGCAACACCGACTGGAAGAGAATTAGAGAAAAAAATTTTCGGAGGAGCGCTAGGTTCACGTGAAACAACATCAGCAAACTAGTATAGCTAACATTAAGGGTATTGGGCCGGAAACAGAAAAAACATTGAATGAACTCGGTATTTATGACATTTCTGATCTTCTGAATTATTTCCCTTATCGCTATGATGACTACGAGCTGAGGGATTTAGAAGAAGTGAAGCATGATGAAAGAGTTACCGTCGAAGGGAAGGTTCATTCAGAGCCTTCTCTTACCTATTACGGAAAGAAACGAAACAGGCTGACATTCAGGCTTCTTGTCGGCCACTATTTAATCACAGCCGTATGTTTTAACCGGCCTTATTTGAAGAAAAAGCTTTCGCTTGGCTCTGTTGTGACGGTCTCCGGTAAATGGGACAAGCACCGCCAAACCATCTCTGTTCAGGAGTTAAAAAACGGGCCGCATCAAGAGGATAAAAGCATTGAACCAGTGTATTCTGTGAAAGAAAATGTAACCGTCAAAATGATGAGACGCTTTATTCAACAGGCGCTGACCCAATATGCAGACTCACTTCCGGATCCTCTTCCGGAAAAGCTAAGAACAAGCTATAAGCTGCCGGACTATCAACAGGCGTTAAAAGCAATGCACCAGCCTGAAACAAGAGAAGCGTTAAAGCTTGCCAGACGCCGGTTTGTTTACGAAGAATTTTTGTTGTTTCAGTTGAAAATGCAGGCGTTCCGAAAGGCGGAAAGAGAGCAGACTCAAGGGATACGGCAGCGTTTTTCAAACGAAGAACTCATGAGATTTATCAAAAGCCTCCCGTTTCCCCTCACAAACGCCCAGTCGCGCGTGCTTCGCGAAATAACATCAGACATGTCTTCTCCATACAGAATGAACCGTCTTCTTCAAGGGGACGTAGGATCAGGAAAAACGGCAGTCGCCGCCATTGCGCTGTATGCCGCGATTCTGTCCGGATACCAGGGAGCGCTCATGGTGCCGACAGAAATTCTGGCCGAACAGCATGCTGATTCGCTCGTTTCACTATTTGAAAAGTGGGATGTCAGCGTCGCCCTTTTGACAAGCTCTGTCAAAGGAAAGCGGCGAAAAGAACTGCTTGAGCGCCTTGCGGCGGGAGAGATTGATATTCTTGTAGGAACCCACGCTTTAATCCAAGATGAAGTGGAGTTTAAGGCGCTGAGTCTCGTTATTACAGATGAACAGCATAGATTTGGAGTTGAGCAGCGCAAAAAGCTTCGGAACAAAGGGCAGGATCCCGATGTTCTCTTTATGACAGCCACTCCAATCCCAAGAACGTTAGCCATTACAGTGTTCGGTGAAATGGATGTATCTGTCATTGATGAAATGCCGGCGGGACGAAAACAAATCGAAACCTATTGGGTAAAGCATGACATGCTGGACCGTATTTTGGCATTCGTCGAAAAAGAATTAAAGCAGGGCAGGCAGGCTTATATCATCTGTCCGCTGATTGAAGAATCAGACAAGCTTGATGTGCAAAACGCCATTGACGTGTACAATATGCTTTCTGACATTTTCCGGGGGAAATGGAACGTCGGTCTTATGCACGGAAAGCTGCATTCTGATGAAAAAGATCAGGTCATGAGAGAATTCAGCGCGAATCACTGTCAAATTCTCGTATCAACCACTGTTGTTGAGGTTGGCGTGAATGTTCCGAATGCAACCATTATGGTGATTTATGATGCCGACCGTTTCGGGCTGTCACAGCTTCACCAGCTGCGCGGACGTGTCGGACGGGGGGAGCATCAATCTTTCTGCATTCTGATGGCCGACCCTAAATCAGAAACAGGAAAAGAACGGATGAGAATCATGTCCGAGACCAATGACGGCTTCGAGCTATCTGAAAAGGACCTTGAACTTAGAGGCCCCGGGGATTTCTTCGGGAAAAAACAAAGCGGTATGCCTGAATTCAAGGTGGCGGACATGGTTCATGATTACAGAGCGCTTGAAACAGCAAGGCAGGATGCTTCGAATCTTGTGGCTTCTGACGCGTTCTGGAAGGAGCCGGAATACGGTGCGCTGAGAGAGCATTTGCTGAAGAGCGGCGTAATGGACGGGGAAAAATTGAGCTGAGCACCAGAAGTTTTTGGTGTTCAGTCAGAAACAATCGTTGCATTCCAATCTATGAAATTATATACTACTATTAGTACCTAGTCTTAATTGTCCGGATGGTGTTTAGATATGAGAAGAAATAAGAGAGAACGCCAGGAATTACTTCAGCAGACGATTCAAATAACCCCCTTTATTACAGACGAAGAATTAGCGGGTAAATTTGGGGTGAGCATCCAGACGATACGTTTGGACCGCTTAGAGCTTTCCATACCGGAGCTGAGAGAAAGAATTAAGAATGTGGCAGAGAAAACGCTTGAAGATGAAGTCAAATCTCTGTCACTGGACGAAGTTATCGGAGAAATTATTGACCTTGAGCTGGATGATCAGGCGATATCCATTTTAGAAATAAAACAGGAGCATGTGTTCAGCCGGAATCAGATTGCGAGAGGGCACCATTTATTTGCGCAGGCGAATTCTTTGGCCGTTGCAGTCATTGATGACGAGCTGGCGCTGACTGCAAGTGCAGACATCCGCTTTACAAGACAGGTAAAGCAGGGTGAACGTGTCGTAGCGAAAGCGAAAGTGACGGCAGTCGAAAAAGAAAAAGGAAGAACGGTCGTCGAAGTGAACAGCTATGTCGGCGAAGAAATTGTTTTTTCTGGACATTTTGACATGTACCGTTCAAAACATTCATAAAGGTGGAGCATGCATGAGAATAGCTGTAGATGCAATGGGAGGAGACCACGCTCCCAAAGCTGTTATTGACGGAGTTATAAAGGGGATAGAGGCATTTGATGATCTCCATATCACACTTGTCGGTGACAAAACAACGATAGAATCACACTTAACCACAACATCAGATCGCATCACGGTGCTGCACGCAGATGAAGTGATTGAGCCTACGGATGAACCGGTCCGCGCCGTGAGAAGAAAAAAGAACTCATCTATGGTCCTTATGGCGCAGGAAGTTGCGGAAAACAGAGCTGACGCCTGCATTTCAGCAGGAAATACCGGTGCATTAATGACAGCCGGTCTGTTTATTGTCGGAAGAATTAAAGGAATTGACCGCCCGGCGCTTGCCCCGACACTTCCGACCGTTTCAGGAGACGGTTTTCTTCTCCTTGATGTTGGCGCCAATGTCGATGCCAAACCGGAGCACCTCGTTCAATACGCCATCATGGGTTCTGTTTATTCTCAGCAAGTGCGCGGTGTCACTTCACCGAGAGTCGGGCTTTTAAATGTCGGAACAGAAGATAAAAAAGGAAACGAACTGACGAAGCAGACGTTTCAAATTTTAAAAGAAACAGCAAATATTAATTTTATCGGAAATGTGGAAGCGCGAGACCTTTTAGATGATGTGGCGGATGTTGTAGTAACAGACGGCTTTACCGGGAATGTTACACTCAAAACACTGGAAGGCTCTGCGTTATCTATTTTTAAAATGATGAGAGAAGTAATGACGTCTAATCTCACATCAAAGCTTGCAGCAGCTGTGCTGAAGCCAAAGTTGAAAGAAATGAAAATGAAAATGGAGTATTCGAATTATGGCGGAGCAAGTCTTTTTGGCTTAAAAGCGCCTGTGATCAAGGCGCACGGCTCTTCAGATTCTAATGCTGTTTTTCATGCGATTCGGCAAGCAAGAGAGATGGTCAGCCAAAATGTGGCTGCGCTCATTCAGAAAGAAGTTAAAGAAGAAAAAACAGATGAGTAGTCTGGAGGTTTTTACATCATGAGTAAGATTGCATTTTTATTCCCGGGTCAGGGATCACAATTTATCGGCATGGGAAAAGAGCTTTATGAGCAGGTGCCTGCTGCAAAACGTCTGTTTGATGAAGCGGATGAAACATTGGAAACAAAACTCAGCTCACTGATTTTTGAAGGTGATGCTGAAGAATTAACACTTACATACAATGCGCAGCCTGCCTTGCTGACGACAAGCATTGCTGTTCTTGAGAAATTTAAAGAATCAGGCATTACACCTGATTTCACAGCAGGACACAGCCTTGGTGAATATTCCGCACTGGTTGCGTCTGGCGCACTGTCTTTCAAAGATGCTGTTTATACCGTCAGAAAACGCGGCGAGTTTATGAATGAAGCGGTGCCGGCTGGCGAAGGAGCTATGGCTGCGATTCTCGGCATGGATGCTGAAGCACTAAAGCAAGTAACCGATAAAGTCACGGAGGAAGGCCACCTTGTACAGCTTGCGAATCTCAACTGTCCCGGACAAATCGTTATTTCCGGAACAGCTAAAGGGGTAGAGCTTGCGTCTGAACAGGCAAAAGAGAACGGTGCAAAACGCGCAATCCCGCTTGAAGTAAGCGGTCCGTTCCATTCCGAACTGATGAAGCCTGCTGCTGAAAAACTGAAAGAAGTACTGGACTCCTGTGAAGTAAAAGACGCTGACGTTCCGGTCATCTCAAATGTTTCTGCTGATGTTATGACTGATAAGGCAGACATCAAAGAGAAACTCATTGAGCAGCTATACTCTCCGGTTCGTTTTGAGGAAAGCATTAACAAGCTGATTGCAGAGGGTGTGACGACTTTTATTGAAATTGGTCCCGGAAAAGTGCTTTCAGGCCTTGTGAAAAAAGTAAACAGACGCTTAAAAACAATTGCTGTATCAGATCCGGAAACGATCGAGCTGGCAATTCAAACGCTTAAGGAGGAGAATGAAAATGCTTAATGACAAAACAGCTATTGTCACTGGCGCATCCCGCGGAATCGGCCGCTCAATCGCCCTTGACCTGGCAAAAAGCGGCGCAAACGTTGTCGTGAACTACTCCGGCAATGAAGCGAAAGCAAATGAAGTCGTAGATGAAATCAAATCAATGGGCAGAAAAGCAATTGCTGTCAAAGCGGATGTATCAAATCCCGAAGATGTACAAAACATGATAAAAGAAACGCTATCTGTTTTTTCTACGATTGACATTCTTGTTAATAATGCCGGAATTACAAGAGACAATCTCATCATGAGAATGAAAGAAGATGAATGGGATGATGTCATTAACATTAACCTGAAGGGTGTTTTCAACTGCACGAAAGCTGTTACAAGACAAATGATGAAACAGCGTTCAGGCCGGATTATTAACGTATCGTCTATCGTCGGCGTCAGCGGAAATCCTGGACAGGCCAACTACGTGGCTGCAAAAGCCGGTGTGATCGGTTTAACAAAATCTTCTGCTAAGGAGCTCGCAAGCCGCAATATTACGGTAAATGCGATTGCGCCTGGATTTATCTCAACTGATATGACAGATAAGCTTTCAAAAGACGTTCAAGACGAAATGCTGAAACAAATTCCGCTCGCGCGCTTTGGCGAACCTGGCGATGTCAGCAGCGTTGTCACGTTCCTTGCTTCAGAGGGAGCCCGTTACATGACAGGCCAAACGCTTCATATTGACGGCGGAATGGTGATGTAAGTTTTTTTCTCAAAAATTTCATCATAGTTTCTCTAGTTTTTTAAAAACGAATCCACTATAATACTTGAGGGGAGGTGAATTGCTATGGCAGATACATTAGAGCGTGTAACGAAAATCATCGTAGATCGCCTTGGCGTTGATGAAGCAGACGTCAAACTTGAAGCTTCTTTCAAGGAAGACTTAGGTGCTGATTCCCTAGATGTAGTTGAGCTTGTTATGGAACTTGAAGACGAGTTTGATATGGAAATTTCTGACGAAGATGCTGAAAAGATTGCAACAGTCGGCGACGCTGTGAACTACATACAAAACCAGCAATAAGCTGATGCTAAAAGTCCCGCCGAAACGCGGGGCTTTAGCCCTTTATTCGTGCAGTTATTACAGCATGCCGCTTTTACGCGCGCTGTATCCGGTTTAGTCAGAGAAGCGCGGTGAACCTGATGTGCCTATGGAGGTTACTATGTCAAAACACTCACATTATAAAGATAAAAAAAAGTTCTATAAAAAAGTAGAACAATTTAAAGAGTTTCAAGAACGGATTTCGGTTCACTTTCAAAATGAAAAGCTTTTGTATCAAGCATTTACACATTCATCTTATGTGAATGAGCATCGGAAAAAGCCGTATGAAGATAATGAAAGGCTTGAATTTTTAGGTGACGCTGTTTTGGAACTGACGATCTCCAGATTCTTATTTGCCAAGTACCCGGCTATGAGTGAAGGAGATTTGACGAAATTGAGAGCCGCGATTGTATGCGAACCGTCTCTCGTTTCATTGGCTCATGAACTGTCATTCGGCGACCTTGTCCTGTTGGGTAAAGGTGAGGAAATGACAGGCGGAAGAAAGCGTCCTGCTCTATTGGCGGATGTTTTTGAGGCATTTATCGGAGCCTTGTATCTTGACCAGGGGTTAGAGCCGGTCGAAAGTTTCTTAAAAGTCTATGTGTTCCCTAAAATTAACGATGGTGCTTTTTCTCATGTGATGGATTTCAAAAGCCAGCTGCAGGAATATGTGCAGCGGGACGGCAAAGGCTCTCTGGAGTATAAAATCTCCAACGAAAAAGGTCCTGCGCACAATCGTGAATTCGAAGCCATCGTATCTCTAAAGGGTGAACCACTCGGAGTCGGAAATGGCCGTTCAAAGAAAGAAGCCGAACAGCACGCTGCTCAGGAAGCTTTAGCTAAATTGCAAAAACACCATACGAAACAATAAAATCCCCCTGAGTCGTAAGGGGGATTTCAGTATGTATGCCGTCTTATTTCACCCATGTTTATGATAGAATTGAAATACTTATTACATAAGGAGGATCGCTATGTTCCTCAAACGTTTAGACGTTATAGGATTTAAATCATTTGCAGAACGGATTTCCGTAGATTTTGTAAAAGGCGTTACAGCGGTTGTCGGACCGAACGGAAGCGGAAAAAGCAACATCACAGATGCCATTCGCTGGGTTCTCGGAGAACAATCAGCCCGGTCTCTTCGCGGCGGAAAAATGGAAGATATCATTTTTGCCGGCAGTGATTCGAGAAAGCGATTAAATCTAGCTGAAGTTACGCTTACTCTTGATAATGATGATCATTTCTTGCCGATTGACTTCCATGAGGTCAGTGTCACAAGACGCGTGTACAGATCAGGCGAGAGTGAGTTTCTGATTAACAATCAGCCGTGCCGCTTAAAAGATATTATTGATTTATTTATGGACTCTGGCCTGGGTAAAGAAGCATTTTCTATTATCAGCCAAGGGAAAGTGGAAGAGATCCTGAGCAGTAAAGCGGAGGATCGCCGCAGTATCTTTGAAGAAGCGGCCGGAGTGCTTAAATATAAAACGAGAAAGAAAAAAGCAGAAAATAAATTGTTTGAGACACAGGACAATTTAAACCGGGTAGAAGATATATTACATGAGCTAGAAGGACAGGTTGAACCTCTTAAAATTCAAGCTTCAATAGCGAAAGACTACCTGGAGAAAAAGAAAGAGCTGGAGCATGTTGAAATTGCGCTGACAGCCTATGATATCGAAGAGCTGCATGGCAAATGGTCAACTCTTAAAGAGAAGGTACAGCTCGCCAAAGAAGAAGAGCTCGCTGAATCGTCTGCGATTTCTGCGAAAGAAGCAAAGATTGAGGATACGCGAGACAAAATTCAAGCGCTTGATGAATCAGTAGATGAGCTCCAGCAAGTCTTACTGGCAACGAGTGAAGAGCTGGAAAAGCTTGAAGGCCGTAAAGAAGTCCTGAAAGAACGCAAGAAAAACGCTGTGCAGAACCAAGAACAGCTTGAAGAAGCCATCGTTCAGTTTCAGCAAAAAGAAACGGTGCTGAAAGAAGAGCTAGCGAAGCAGGAAGCTGTCTTCGAAACGCTTCAGACAGAGGTGAAACAGTTAAGAGCTCAGGTAAAAGAAAAGCAGCAGGCTCTCAGTCTTCACAATGAAAATGTCGAAGAGAAAATCGAGCAACTGAAAAGCGATTACTTTGAGCTTTTGAACAGCCAGGCTTCGATTCGTAATGAGCTCCAGCTGCTGGATGACCAGATGTCCCAATCCGCTGTTATATTGCAGAGGCTTGCGGACAACAATGAAAAGCATCTTCAGGAACGGCGCGATATTTCTGCGCGAAAAGCCGCATGTGAAACGGAGTTTGCCCGAATTGAGCAGGAGATACACAGCCAAGTCAGTGCATATCGTGACATGCAGACAAAATATGAGCAGAAAAAGCGTCAATACGAAAAAAATGAATCCGCTCTGTATCAGGCATACCAATACGTTCAGCAAGCGAGATCGAAAAAGGACATGCTTGAGACGATGCAGGGTGATTTCTCCGGCTTTTATCAAGGTGTTAAAGAAGTGCTGAAAGCGAAAGAGCGCCTTGGCGGAATTCGCGGAGCTGTACTTGAGCTGATCTCAACAGAACGGAAGTATGAAACGGCCATCGAAATTGCGCTCGGCGCTTCTGCCCAGCATGTCGTGACCGACGATGAACAGTCTGCCCGTAAAGCGATTCAATATTTAAAACAGAATTCCTTCGGCCGGGCGACGTTTCTGCCTCTTTCTGTTATCAGAGACCGCCAGCTTCAAAGCCGTGACGCGGAAACAGCAGCACAGCACCCGTCATTTCTCGGAGTTGCCAGTGAACTGGTCACATTTGATCCTGCATATCGGCGCATCATCCAGAACCTGCTTGGAACCGTGCTGATCACAGAGGATTTAAAGGGAGCAAACGAGCTTGCGAAGCTTCTCGGTCACCGGTACCGCATCGTAACCCTTGAGGGAGATGTCGTGAATCCGGGTGGTTCGATGACGGGCGGCGCGGTTAAAAAGAAAAATAACTCCCTGCTTGGAAGAAGCCGGGAGCTTGAAGATGTGAGCAAACGGCTCGCTGAAATGGAAGAGAAAACAGCACTGCTTGAACAAGAAGTCAAAACCCTTAAGCAATCCATTCAGGATATGGAGAAAAAACTGGCTGACTTAAGAGAAACCGGGGAAGGCTTAAGATTAAAGCAGCAGGATGTAAAAGGCCAGCTGTACGAACTACAAGTTGCCGAGAAAAATATCAACACCCATTTAGAGCTCTACGATCAAGAAAAATCTGCTCTGTCAGAAAGCGATGAAGAGAAGAAAACACGCAAACGCAAGCTGGAAGAAGAGCTTTCTTCCGTATCAGAAAAGATGAAACAGCTTGAAGAGGATATTGACAGACTGACAAAACAAAAACAAACACAATCGTCAACGAAAGAGTCTCTCTCCAACGAGCTGACTGAGCTGAAGATCACAGCGGCCAAAAAAGAACAGGCATGCAAGGGTGAAGAGGACAACCTTGCCAGATTAAAGAAAGAGCTCACAGAAACAGAGTTTGCGTTAAAAGAGGCGAAAGAAGACTTAAGCTTTTTAACGTCAGAGATGTCTTCAAGCACCAGCGGCGAAGAAAAGCTGGAAGAAGCCGCAAAACATAAATTGAATGACAAAACGAAAACGATCGAACTGATTGCGTTAAGACGCGATCAGCGTATCAAGCTTCAGCATGGGCTTGATACGTATGAGCGTGAGCTGAAAGAAATGAAACGCCTATATAAACAAAAAACAACGCTCCTAAAAGACGAAGAAGTCAAACTCGGCCGAATGGAAGTAGAGCTTGATACTTTACTCCAGTACTTACGGGAGGAATACAGCTTGTCCTTTGAGGGGGCAAAAGAGAAATATCAGCTTGAAACTGATCCAGAGGAAGCCAGAAAGCGCGTGAAGCTGATTAAACTCGCAATCGAAGAGCTGGGCACCGTAAACCTCGGAAGCATAGATGAGTTTGAGAGGGTCAACGAACGGTATAAGTTTCTGTCAGAACAAAAAGAAGATTTGACAGAAGCGAAAAATACTCTGTTCCAAGTGATTGAAGAAATGGATGAAGAAATGACGAAACGCTTTAACGACACATTCGTTCAAATCCGCTCACACTTTGATCAAGTCTTCCGCTCCCTATTCGGAGGAGGACGAGCTGAACTGAGGCTCACCGATCCTAACGATCTGCTTCACTCAGGAGTCGAGATTATCGCACAGCCGCCGGGGAAAAAACTGCAAAACTTAAACCTTCTGTCTGGCGGAGAGCGTGCGCTTACTGCAATAGCGCTCTTATTCTCAATCCTAAAGGTTCGTCCTGTGCCGTTTTGTGTCCTTGACGAAGTAGAAGCTGCGCTCGACGAAGCGAACGTGTTCCGTTTTGCGCAGTATTTAAAAAAATACAGCAGCGATACCCAGTTTATCGTGATTACCCACAGAAAAGGGACGATGGAGGAAGCGGATGTGCTATACGGCGTAACAATGCAGGAATCCGGTGTTTCCAAGGTAATCTCAGTTAAGCTGGAAGAAACAAAAGAATTCGTTCAGTAACGAGGAAAGAGGTTAAAAGATGAGCTTTTTTAAAAAATTAAAAGAGAAAATCACAAAACAGACAGATTCCGTATCTGAAAAGTTTAAGGATGGCCTTGAAAAAACAAGAAACTCCTTTCAAAACAAAGTGAATGATCTTGTGTCCCGTTACCGTAAAGTGGATGAGGATTTCTTCGAAGAGCTTGAAGAGGTTCTCATCAGCGCGGATGTCGGTTTTACAACCGTTATGGAATTAATAGATGAGCTGAAAAAAGAAGTGAAACGCAGAAATATTCAAGATCCGATGGAAGTCCAGTCTGTTATTTCTGAGAAGCTGGTCGAGATTTATAACAGCGGAGATGAGCAAATTTCTGAGTTGAACATCCAGGATGGCCGTTTAAATGTAATCCTTCTGGTGGGTGTAAACGGAGTCGGCAAAACGACAACGATCGGAAAGCTTGCCCATAAACTAAAGCAAGAAGGAAAATCTGTCGTACTTGCTGCCGGAGACACATTTAGAGCAGGCGCCATTGAACAGCTTGAAGTATGGGGAGAGCGTACGGGAGTTCCTGTCATTAAGCAGACCGCCGGTAGCGACCCTGCGGCTGTCATCTACGATGCTGTCCATGCTGCCAAAGCAAGAAATGCCGATGTATTAATCTGTGATACGGCAGGGCGTCTCCAAAACAAAGTAAACTTAATGAAAGAGCTTGAAAAAGTGAAGCGCGTCATCGAAAGAGAAGTGCCTGAAGCGCCGCATGAAGTGCTGCTTGCCCTTGATGCCACAACCGGCCAAAACGCTATGGCACAGGCGAAAGAGTTCTCTAAAGCAACAAATGTTACCGGCATTGCTTTAACGAAGCTTGACGGTACGGCAAAAGGCGGTATCGTCCTTGCGATCCGCAACGAACTTCACATCCCGGTTAAACTAGTCGGGTTAGGTGAAAAAGTTGATGATCTCCAGGAATTTGATCCTGAATCGTATGTGTACGGACTCTTTTCAGATTTAGTGGAAAAAGCCGACGATTAAAAAAGGGCCCTCACATTTGGGGGCCTTTTTCTTTTTTTATCTTCTCACTTGATAGGCGAAATGATAAAGGCTGTTATCAGTGGATGCCAGTCTTGAATCTCCTGAATAAACTCTGAATGGGATGATGTCATAGTAATGAACGGAAACAGATGTGTAATACGTGTAGTACCCTGCAGCTGGCCCCAAATACATTGGAACCTCAAACGTTCCGTTTGCATCGGTTGTTCCTGAAGCTGTTTGTGTTGTATTTCCGACTTTCGTATCTGCTTCGAATCTTACTGGAGCGTTTGGCACCGGCTGTCCGTTTTGGTCGAGTAATTTGCCGCTTATCGTAATATTGTACTTGACTCGCCAAAATTGACCTTGGCCGTAATTGATTTTTCCGTAAACCCCTCCATCTGTGCTGATATTAGTGATTGAAGCCTTATAAGGCGCTTCAGCAGCGTCTGCTTGATGTGCAGGGAAAATGATTGTAAACACGGTTGCCAAGCACAGCATAAATAATAAACCGATTTTTTTCATAAAAAATCCTCCTTTAAAATAGGGTTCATATACAATATCGGAATTAATTGGATTTTATTTAGCGTATTTTGGAAAAAGGTAATCATTGCTTTGACAAGATAAAAACTTGACAGTCTCAATGAAACCGTGTAAACTAAGTTATCGTAAAGGGATTTGACTTAACAAAGGGGAGAGCTCAAATGTCACTCGAAAAGACAACGAGAATGAACTATCTGTTTGATTTTTATCAGTCGTTGTTGACGTCAAAACAGAAGAGCTACATGTCGCTTTATTATTTGGACGATTTCTCCCTAGGCGAAATAGCCGAAGAATATGAGGTTTCAAGACAAGCTGTTTATGATAACATCAAACGAACAGAAGCGATGCTTGAACAATATGAAGAAAAGCTGCTCCTTTTGAAAAAGTTTCAGGAGCGTAAAGAGATGTTTAATAAGCTGAAGGAGCTTGCTTCCGGTTCAAAAGAAGAGGAAGAAATTACAGCTCTGATTGAAGCGCTTGAGAAATTAGATTAGGAGGCGGCAAACTATGGCATTTGAAGGATTAGCCGACCGACTGCAGCAGACGATTTCTAAAATCCGCGGAAAAGGGAAAGTCAGCGAACAAGATGTAAAAGATATGATGCGTGAGGTTCGTCTTGCGCTGCTTGAGGCTGACGTTAACTTTAAAGTAGTCAAGGATTTTGTCAAAAAAGTAAGTGAACGCGCTGTAGGCCAAGACGTCATGAAAAGTCTGACGCCCGGCCAGCAGGTCATTAAAGTTGTTAAAGAGGAACTGACTGAGCTGATGGGCGGCGAAGAGAGCAAAATCGCCGTTGCAAAAAGACCGCCGACTGTTATTATGATGGTCGGTCTCCAAGGTGCCGGTAAAACGACAACAAGCGGTAAGCTTGCGAATCTGCTGCGCAAAAAGCATAATCGCAAACCGATGCTGGTTGCTGCCGATATTTACCGCCCAGCCGCAATTAAGCAGCTGGAAACGCTCGGCAAACAGCTTGACATGCCTGTTTTCTCTCTTGGTGATCAGGTCAGTCCTGTAGAAATAGCTAAACAGGCTATTGAAAAAGCCAAGGAAGAACATTATGACTATGTCATTTTGGATACCGCAGGCCGCTTGCATATCGACCATGAACTGATGGATGAACTGACCAACGTGAAAGAAATCGCGAATCCAGAAGAAATCTTCCTGGTTGTCGATTCAATGACCGGTCAGGACGCTGTGAATGTTGCCAAAAGCTTTAATGAACAGCTCGGTTTAACGGGTGTTGTGTTAACTAAGCTTGATGGAGACACACGCGGCGGTGCTGCGCTTTCTATTCGCGCGGTCACAAACACGCCGATTAAGTTCGCTGGTTTAGGCGAAAAGCTTGACGCATTAGAAGCGTTCCATCCTGAACGCATGGCATCAAGGATTCTTGGCATGGGCGACGTGCTGACATTGATTGAAAAAGCACAGGCCAGCGTCGATGAAGATAAGGCCAAAGAGCTCGAACAAAAAATGAGGACGATGAGCTTCACATTGGACGATTTTCTGGAGCAGCTCGGGCAGGTCAGAAACATGGGGCCGCTTGATGAGCTTCTGCAAATGATGCCGGGTGCAGGCAAAATGAAAGGCCTGAAAAACATCCAAGTTGATGAAAAACAGCTGAATCATGTGGAAGCGATCATTAAATCCATGACTGTTCTTGAAAAAGAACAGCCGGATATCATCAATGCCAGCCGGCGGAAGCGGATTGCGAAAGGAAGCGGGACATCCGTGCAGGAAGTCAACCGTCTGCTTAAGCAGTTTGACGAAATGAAAAAAATGATGAAGCAGATGACAAACATGTCAAAAGGTAAGAAAAAAGGGTTTAAGCTACCTTTTATGTAATCGGTTATACATGATAAAACCGTTGTTAAGAAAAAACACTTTACAAACACTTTTATCATTGTTAATATACTATCTTGTTGAAATATTTTCGGAGGTGCTAGTAAAATGGCAGTAAAAATTCGTTTAAAACGTATGGGAGCAAAAAAATCTCCTTTCTATCGTATTGTTGTAGCAGATTCTCGTTCACCGCGTGACGGCCGTTTCATCGAAACAGTCGGAACTTACAACCCGGTTGCAAAACCAGCGGAAGTAAAAATCGACGAAGAGCTTGCTCTTAAATGGCTTCAAACTGGAGCGAAACCATCTGATACAGTTCGCAACTTGTTCTCTAGCCAAGGAATCATGGAAAAATTCCACAACGCTAAACAAGGCAAGTAATGACTGATCAACACTTGGAAGATTTGATTGTCAAAATTGTGACGCCGCTTGTTGATCATCCAGATGACATTCGCGTCATAAGAGAAGAAACCGATCAAAAGATTGCGCTGCGCTTATCTGTCCATAAGTCAGATACCGGTAAAGTTATCGGAAAGCAAGGCCGGACTGCAAAAGCGATTCGAACAGCTGTATTTGCAGCTGGCGCACAGTCTTCTAAGAAAGTTCAATTTGAGATATTTGACTAAAAGGGAGAGGGCCGGCACCTCCCCTTTTTTTACACGCAAAAAAAGGGTAAACTGATAGAAGCTTAGGCAAAATAGAAAAGCCTGAGCCAAAAAAAGTTTTAAAAGCGGGGAGCTTGGTGCGATGCAAATTATTCACCGTGTAGCCGTTATGCAAGTCTTAACCGAGCGCAGCAAAGAAAAGCTTTTAGCTTCTTTTGCCGAAAAGAAACAAATGCTTGAACGAGAATGCAGCCAGCTCTATTTTCAGCTTAGAAAACATGAGAAAGAACAGCAAAACCCAGATATGATTGAACAATTTAAAAAGGCAATAGAAAAGCGAAAAGATAACATAAAAATAATCGATTTTCAAATCGGTCAAGTACATACATTGCCGCTCGGCAGTGAGATGAAAGAAAAGGAAGTCGATGCGCTGCTGACAATTGAAGCCGGGGATGACTGGCAGGAGAAAACAGCAGCAAACACCATCGTCATAAAAGACGGAAAAGTAATTGAAATTCGCCAGAGGTGATCATATGACAACGCGATGGTTTAATGTAGGCAAAATCGTAAATACCCACGGAATCAAAGGCGAAGTTCGGGTGATTTCGAAAACAGATTTTGCCGAAGAACGGTACAAGCCGGGCAACACGCTGTATTTGTTTATGGACGGACGTAACGAACCCGTGGAAGTAACGGTAAACACGCACAGACTGCATAAGCAATTTCATCTGCTGCAGTTTAAAGAAAGACAAAGCCTGAATGAAGTAGAGGAACTGAAAAACGCAATCATTAAAGTTCCTGAAGAGGATTTAGGAGAGCTGAATGAGGGAGAGTTTTATTTCCACGAAATTATTGGGTGCGAAGTATTTACAGAAGACGGCGAACTAATCGGAAAGATCAAAGAAATTTTGACGCCTGGAGCTAATGATGTATGGGTCGTCGCGCGAAAAGGGAAAAAAGACGCGCTGATTCCTTACATTGAATCAGTGGTCAAGCATATCGATGTCAGTGAAAAGAAAATTGAGATTGAACTCATGGAAGGGTTAATAGACGAATGAAAATCGACTTTTTGACACTGTTTCCCGAAATGTTTGAAGGTGTGCTCGGTTCATCGATTCTTCAAAAAGCCCAGGAAAAAGATGCGGTGCAGTTTCAGGTTGTGAATTTCCGGGAGTATTCTGATAACAAGCACAATACTGTTGATGATTATCCTTATGGCGGCGGCGCAGGCATGGTTCTCAAGCCTCAGCCTGTTTTTGACGCGGTCGAGGATCTGACATCAAAGGCAGCCGCTGCTCCGCGTATCATCCTCGTATGCCCGCAAGGTGAGCGTTTCACCCAAAAAAAAGCCGAACAATTAGCAAAGGAAGAGCATTTGCTGTTCATTTGCGGCCATTATGAAGGATATGATGAACGCATTCGAGAGCATCTGGTGACGGATGAAATATCCATTGGCGATTTTGTTCTGACAGGCGGCGAGCTTCCTGCAATGATGATTGCAGACAGTGTCGTCAGACTGCTTCCGGGTGTGCTGGGCAAAGAAGCTTCCCATATTGAGGATTCATTCAGCACCGGCCTCTTAGAGCACCCGCATTATACAAGACCGGCAGATTATAAAGGTTTAAAAGTGCCTGAAACACTTCTATCAGGAAACCATGCAAAAATCAAAGAATGGCGGAATAAAGAATCAATCAGAAGGACCTATGTAAGACGTCCGGATCTTTTGAAAGACTATCCGCTTACAGAACAGCAAAGAAAATGGATTTCTGAATGGGAAAAAGAATAGATTTTATTGCATAGGCTATGAAATTGTGATAAGATACTACTTGTGGCTTAAGCGGGCTTATCCGCTATAAGCTTGAAAACGATGTTCCGCTGTGCCGGGTTTTGTGGCCAAGAGCATCTGTTGGAAGGAGTTGAAAACGATGCAAAAACTAATTGAAGATATCACAAAAGAACAGCTTCGTACTGATCTTCCTGCGTTCCGTCCTGGTGACACTTTACGTGTACACGTTAAAGTTGTTGAGGGTAACCGTGAGCGTATCCAGATCTTTGAAGGTGTTGTGATTAAGCGTCGTGGTGGTGGAATCAGCGAAACGTTCACAGTTCGTAAGATTTCTTACGGTGTTGGCGTTGAACGTACTTTCCCTGTACACACACCAAAAATCGCGAAAATCGAAGTTGTACGTTACGGTAAAGTACGCCGTGCTAAGCTTTACTACCTGCGTGAACTTCGCGGAAAAGCGGCTCGTATTAAAGAGATCAGACGATAATGATAACGAACGAAAAGAGCTTGTTACCTGTAACAAGCTCTTTTTTTATACAGAATTTGAAAATGCCGGACAGGCATCGTAAAATACATAAAGGACAACAAAGAATCTTACATACTGAAGAGATAAAGGCGGTGTTCGTGTCACATGACAATTCAATGGTTCCCGGGCCATATGGCAAAAGCAAGAAGGGAAGTAACCGAAAAACTAAAATTAATCGATATTGTATATGAATTGGTAGATGCCAGAATTCCTATGTCATCAAGAAATCCAATGATTGAAGACATTCTAAAAAATAAGCCGCGAATTATGCTGTTAAACAAGGCTGACAAAGCAGATGCGGCAGTAACACAGCAATGGAAAGAGCACTTTGAGAAAGAGGGTATCCGCTCTCTGTCCATTAACTCTGTGAACGGACAAGGCTTAAATCAAATTGTGCCGGCATCGAAAGAGATCCTCCAAGAAAAATTTGACCGGATGAGGGCGAAAGGTGTGAAGCCGAGAGCAATTCGCGCTTTGATTATCGGCATTCCAAACGTCGGAAAATCAACGCTCATCAACCGGCTGGCAAAGAAAAACATAGCGAAAACGGGAGACAGACCTGGTATTACGACATCTCAGCAGTGGGTCAAAGTCGGAAAAGAATTAGAGCTCTTAGATACACCGGGGATTTTATGGCCTAAATTTGAGGACGAGCTTGTCGGCTTGAGACTCGCAGTCACCGGGGCTATTAAAGACTCGATTATCAACCTGCAGGATGTGGCCGTGTTTGGTCTTCGTTTTCTCGAAGAACACTATCCTGAACGGCTTAAAGAGCGTTACGGCCTTGATGAGATCCCAGAGGACATTGCGGAGCTGTTTGATGCAATTGGTGAAAAGCGCGGCTGTCTCATGAGCGGAGGGCTCATTAACTACGATAAAACGACTGAAGTCATCATTCGTGATATCCGCACTGAAAAGTTCGGCAGGCTGTCATTTGAACAGCCGACTATGTAAAGGCGCGCAGAAATGCGGGTCTTTATTTTTTCCTGACCGAACCGATACATACAGTAAGGGAGAAGAGAAAGTGAATACATTAACCGTAAAGGACATTAAAGACCGTTTGCAGCAAGTGAAGGATGAACAAGACCCATTTCTTGCCCAATGCGAAAACGACCCGAGAAAAAGCGTTCAAACGCTTGTAGAGCAATGGCTTAAAAAGCAGGCGAAAGAAAAAGCGCTGAAAGAACAATGGGTGAATATGACTTCCTATGAAAGGCTGGCAAGAAACAAAGGATTTCGCTTGATTGCAGGTGTTGACGAGGTCGGCCGAGGGCCATTGGCAGGACCTGTGGTCGCCAGCGCAGTTATCCTTCCAGAGGAATGTGAAATGCTTGGGCTGACAGACTCCAAAAAGCTTTCAGAAAAAAAGCGTGAGGAATATTACGAGCTTATTATGAAAGAAGCATTGGCGGTCGGAATAGGGATTGTAGAAGCCTCTGTCATTGATGAAATCAATATATATGAAGCTTCAAAGATGGCAATGGTGAAAGCGATACACGATTTGTCAGATACACCTGATTATTTGCTTGTTGACGCAATGACGCTGCCGCTCGACACGGCTCAGTCGTCAATTATAAAAGGTGATGCCAAAAGTGTGTCTATTGCGGCAGGTGCGTGTATCGCGAAAGTCACAAGAGACCGGATGATGAGCGCCTATGCCGAAACATATCCCATGTACGGCTTTGAAAAAAATAAAGGCTATGGGACAAAAGAGCATCTTGAAGCTCTTGCCGCATACGGCCCAACTGAATTGCACCGCAAAACTTTCGCTCCTGTTCAATCTTTCAGATAAAACAATGGACAAGGAGGCACCTTTTTTAAATGAATATACGAAATGATGTGCAAAAGGCGCTGCAGCACCTTTTGGGAAATACAGCAGTCCCGCAGGAAACATCAAATGCCAGCGAAGCGTTAAACGGGGAGAAGCGTCTCCTTTTAGGAAAAGTGCTTCGTTTATTAGGAGACCAGCATGCACTGATCCAAGTCGGCAATCAAACCGTCCAGGGAAAACTTGAAACCCAGCTTCGTCCTCAGGCGTACTATTGGTTTTCCTACGAAAAAAAAACGACAGAACAGACAGGCCGTCTTCAGGTCGTTCAAAGCTTTGACCAAAATCCAAAAACCATTCAGGATGCAGCTGGCAAGCTTTTAAATGCCATATCAGTGAAACCGTCAAACACTGCTCTCATGATGACAGGAGCAATGCTGAAGAGCAAAACACCTGTAACAGAAAATGATATCAAAACGGCTGTCCGCTGGATGGATACGCTGCCTGCGCAAGACACAAAAAAAGCGATTGAAACGGTTCTGTTCGCCTTAAAACGTGATCTTCCCATTCACCCCGAGGTGTTGAGTGGTGTTCATGCTATAAAATCACCTGTTCCGCTGCATCAGCACGTATCCCAGCTGCTTCAGGCAATCAGCCAAAGCCCTCAGCAGAGCCAGATGATGGCAAAACTGAAAGAAGCAGTTACGGCACTTTTTAATAGTGAAATCGAAATCCATGCAGAACGTCTGATCGAAAAGCTTATTTCTTTAACGGACAATACAAAAGCACCTTCTTCAGGCAATACAGCTGGAAACAGGGAGCTTAGCACACCAGCCGGCTCCCCCGTAAAGGCCAATTTGCCGCCTGTAAACCACACAGCGGAACAGAGAAGCATACAAGAAGAGCCTATTAAAAACGCAGCAGACATTCCAATCAAAGAAGCCCGCCAGCTGCTGACAAAGCTGACGGAATCTGCTGAAAAAAACAGTATTCAAATTGTGAAAGAAGCAGCAAATTGGATTAAAGCGGCTGCTTTATCGGGTGATGGTAAGTCACCTGCAGCTTCAGCTGTTTTACAGGAGGCGCGAGTAACAGATCAGGAAGCCGAAGTTTTTTTAAAGGCTGCCCAGCAGACAGCACCTAGTTTGGCGGATAAGGCAGATGTCCTTTCTTTTTTATCCAAAGTGAAAATGGCAATCGGCGCAAGGGACGAGCTAGCATTTATTAAAGCATTTGAACAAGGAAGCTCAGTCACACCTGACGATATACAATCCATCAAGCTGGCTCTTCATGCCGCAAGAGCATCGCATGAGGTAGCCGAGCCTGTCAAACAGGAAGCTGATCAGCTTTTTCATAAATTAAACGGCCAGCTTTTCATGCAGCAGGATCACCCCTCATACAGCCAAATTGTGATGTCATTTCCGCTGTTTTCGAAGTTAGGGGCTCAGGACATGACTGTTTTGTTTAAAGGTAAGAAAGAAGCGGATGGAAAGCTTGATCCTTCCCATTGCCGCCTTTTGTTTTTACTGCAGCTGGATACGTTAAAAGAAACCGTCGTTGACTGCTTGATACAGCAAAAAGTCATGACCATTACAATTGAGACTGATTTCGAGCTTCAGGCTGCGATCGATCCGATGGTGCCCGCGCTTAAACAGGGCCTCAAGGAAATGGGGTACAGCCTTTCAGGGGTAAACGCTAAAAAAAGGATTCACCCCGAAGAAAAGACTGCAATCGATCAATACATAACAAGCATCAGTGATCAGGAAGTGGATGTGAAAATATGAAAGAGCAGACGTCGATCAGAAAAGCTGTGGCTCTCCATTATGATGAACAAAAAGACAAGGCGCCGAAAGTGATTGCGACAGGTAAGGGCCATGTAGCTGACAACATTATCAAAGAAGCAAAAAAGGCAGGGGTCCCGATTCAAGAAGATCGGACCCTTGTCGAATTAATGCGCCATTTGACTGTAGATGATCAAATTCCGGAAGCTCTTTATGAAACGGTAGCTGAGATTTTTTCGTTCATTTACCGATTGGACGAAAGCGTAAAAAACAAAAAATAGCTAAAATATTCCCCATCCTCTGTTTGAAATTTATGTTTTTAATAAAATAAAAGTTTGAATGTTTAGAAGGATTTTAAGATTTTGCATCGAACTCTAGACAATTCTTCCAGTATTATTATAGAATGAAAGCGCAGTCTATTTTAGTTTTGTTACATAAGTTAGGAGGATGGGAAATGAATATCCATGAGTACCAGGGAAAAGAAGTCCTCAGAAAATATGGGGTATCTGTTCCTGAAGGTAAAGTGGCTTTTACAGCAGAAGAAGCAGTTGAGAAAGCAAAGAGTTTATCCAGCTCGGTTTATGTCGTAAAGGCTCAAATTCATGCTGGCGGTCGAGGCAAAGCTGGTGGGGTAAAAATAGCAAAATCATTAGACGAAGTGAAAGCGTATGCCGAAGAACTCTTAGGGAAGACCCTAGTTACACATCAGACGGGTCCGGATGGCCAAGTAATAAAACGCTTACTTATTGAAGAAGGCTGCGATATTAAAAAAGAATACTACGTGGGGCTCGTTCTTGACCGCGCTACTTCTAGAATCGTTCTGATGGCTTCTGAAGAAGGCGGAACGGAAATTGAAGAAGTTGCGGAGAAAACACCGGAAAAAATCAAAAAAGCTGTCATTGATCCGGCTGTCGGCCTTCAAGGCTATCAAGCTAGAGAAATCGCATTCGCTATTAATATTCCAAAGGAGCTCGTGGGAAAAGCTGCTAAGTTTATGCTTGGACTATATAAAGCGTTTGTTGAGAAAGACTGCTCAATCGCCGAAATCAATCCGCTCGTTGTAACCGGCGATGGAAATGTGATGGCGCTTGATGCGAAATTGAACTTCGACAGCAACGCGTTGTACAGACAAAAGGACATTATGGAGTACAGAGATTTGGATGAAGAAGATCCGAAAGAAATCGAAGCATCCAAATATGATTTAAGCTACATTTCCCTTGATGGAAATATCGGCTGTATGGTAAACGGCGCGGGACTTGCAATGTCCACAATGGATATTATCAAGCATTATGGAGGAGAACCGGCCAACTTCCTTGATGTGGGCGGCGGTGCAACCGCAGAAAAAGTCACGGAAGCATTTAAAATCATTCTTTCTGATCAAAACGTTAAAGGGATTTTTGTCAACATTTTCGGCGGCATTATGAAATGTGATGTCATCGCAGAAGGGGTTGTTGAAGCGACAAGACAAGTCGGTTTGACATTGCCGCTTGTCGTCCGTCTTGAAGGCACAAACGTGGATCTAGGGAAGAAAATCCTTAGTGAATCAGGATTAAATATTACATCTGCGGAATCAATGGCTGACGGCGCGCAGAAAATCGTATCCTTAGTTTAGGAAAGAATGAAAGGCAGGGGACCAGATAATGAGTGTTTTTATTAATAAAGATACAAGAGTTATTGTGCAAGGGATTACAGGTTCTACCGCTTTATTTCATACGAAGCAGATGCTCGAATACGGCACAAATATCGTAGGCGGTGTAACACCTGGAAAAGGCGGAACTGAAGCGGAAGGTGTTCCTGTATTTAATACAGTGGCTGAAGCAGTCCAAACGACCGGAGCTAACGCGTCTGTTATATATGTGCCGGCACCGTTTGCAGCTGATGCGATTATGGAAGCGGTAGATGCGGAGCTTGATCTCGTGATTTGCATCACTGAGCATATTCCGGTTTTGGATATGGTGAAGGTCAAACGCTTCATGGAAGGCAAGAAAACGAGACTGATAGGGCCGAACTGCCCTGGTGTCATCACGCCTGAAGAATGTAAAATCGGCATTATGCCTGGATATATCCATAAAAAGGGTCATGTAGGCGTTGTATCGCGTTCAGGAACTTTAACATACGAAGCGGTGCACCAGCTGTCAGAAGCGGGTGTAGGACAATCTACAGCTGTTGGAATCGGCGGCGACCCTGTAAATGGAACAAACTTTATTGACGTTTTAAAAGCGTTTAACGAAGATCCTGATACACACGCCGTCATCATGATTGGCGAAATCGGCGGTACTGCCGAAGAGGAAGCGGCAGAGTGGGTAAAAGCCAACATGACAAAACCGGTAGTCGGCTTTATCGGCGGGAAAACAGCACCACCAGGGAAGCGCATGGGGCATGCAGGCGCCATTATTTCCGGCGGAAAAGGCACAGCTGATGAAAAAATCAAAACCCTTAATGCATGCGGAATCGAAGTTGCAGAGACACCTTCTGTAATGGGTGAAACCTTAATAAAGGTGCTGAAAGAGAAGAACTTGTTCGAAACTTGCAAAACGCATTAATAAAGAAGGGACAGCCGTCAAGGCTGTTCCTGCTTTTTCTGTCAAAAGGAGGTCAATATATTGGACCAGGCCGCTGCCTGTTTAATGATTTGCAGAATCAATCAATTATTATCCCCATCCCTTCTATTAAAATGGTGGAAAGCTGATCCGTCTATGTCGCTGACATCACCCGTGTTCGAAACTGTTACTCGCGGTAAAGTAAAGGCAGCTGCATTAAAAAACAAAATAGAAGAACATTACCCAAAACTTCAGCGTGTACTTGCTGCTTACCATGAGCAAGGCATTAACATCATCCCGATTTCTTCAAAGCAATATCCTTTCTGGCTGAAAACCATTTATGATCCCCCCGCTGTCCTGTTTGCAAAGGGTGATATGACCCTTCTTTCTAAAGGGAGGAAAATTGGAATTGTAGGTACAAGAAATCCAACAGCGTATGGTATACAAGTTGTCAATCATCTTACAAAAGAGCTTTGCCGTAAAGATTGGGTGATTGTCAGCGGACTGGCGTCTGGGATAGACGGAATGTCCCATGCTGCAAGTATTAAGGCGAAGGGGCGGACAATCGGCGTCATTGCAGGCGGATTTCAGCACATTTATCCCCGGGAAAACCTTCAGTTAGCAGATCACATGGCTAAACACCATATCCTTCTGTCAGAGCATCCACCAGCAACCAAACCCCAAAAATGGCATTTCCCTATGAGAAACCGTATCATCAGCGGATTAAGTGAAGGCATTATTGTCGTGCAGGGCAAAGAAAAAAGCGGTTCGCTGATTACTGCAGATCAAGCAATGGAACAAGGGAGAGAAGTTTTTGCCGTACCCGGTTCATTATTTGATCCTTACGCCGGAGGTCCTATAAAACTAATCCAGCAGGGGGCTAAAGCCATATGGTCAGCAGAGGATATTTTCGAGGAGCTTCCTGAGAGAAACGTTCAATATACGGAACCCTTTTGAATTATCGTTTGACAAACGGCATTGTAATATTTAATAATAGTGAGGATTTAAAGTTGCATATTGTTTTCTATTTAAATAATGACGTTCATCATAAAGAATGAAATGTTGAAAGCCAAATAAAGACAGCTGCAAAAACAAAATTGAAATACTTGAAGAGAGAGAACACCTCTTGAGGGGGATGAAAATGTCTGATTATCTAGTCATCGTGGAATCGCCCGCTAAGGCGAAAACGATTGAACGTTACTTAGGTAAAAAATATAAAGTAAAAGCATCAATGGGACATGTCCGGGATCTTCCAAAAAGTCAAATGGGAGTTGACATAGAACAGAATTTTGAGCCGAAATACATTACCATTCGAGGTAAAGGGCCGGTATTAAAAGAGCTGAAAACGGCTGCAAAAAAAGCCAAAAAAGTGTATCTCGCAGCCGACCCCGACAGAGAAGGGGAAGCGATTGCATGGCACTTGGCACACAGCCTTGATTTAGATCTCAATTCAGACTGCCGTGTGGTGTTTAACGAAATTACAAAAGACGCCATTAAGGAATCGTTTAAGCATCCTCGCATGATCAATATGGATTTAGTGGATGCACAGCAGGCGAGACGTATTTTAGACAGGCTTGTCGGATATAAAATCAGTCCAATCCTATGGAAAAAAGTCAAAAAAGGCCTTAGCGCAGGCCGCGTACAATCCGTTGCCCTCCGCTTGATTATTGACCGTGAAAAAGAGATTAACGACTTTAAGCCAGAGGAATATTGGACAATTGACGGTACGTTCTTGAAAGGACAGGAAACGTTCGAAGCGAGCTTTTTCGGAAAAAACGGCAAAAAACTTCCTTTAAAAAGTGAAGCCGACGTAAAAGACATTCTTTCTCAGCTCAAAGGCAATAAATATACAGTTGAAAAAGTAACGAAAAAGGAACGCAAACGTAATCCGGCCTTGCCTTTTACAACTTCCACCCTGCAGCAGGAAGCTGCGCGTAAGCTCAATTTCAGAGCGAAGAAAACGATGATGATTGCACAGCAATTATATGAAGGAATCGATCTTGGAAGAGAAGGAACTGTCGGTCTGATCACGTATATGAGAACGGATTCAACCCGTATTTCAAATACGGCTGTTGATGAAGCAGCTGCATTTATTGATCAGGCATACGGCAAAGAGTTCTTAGGCGGCAAACGAAAGCCTGCGAAAAAGAATGAAAATGCTCAGGACGCTCACGAAGCAATCCGCCCGACATCAGTTCTCAGAAAACCAAGTGAATTAAAAGCAGTACTTGGTAGAGATCAAATGAGATTGTATAAATTAATTTGGGAGCGCTTTGTTGCCAGCCAAATGGCACCTGCTGTTCTCGATACAATGAGTGTTGACCTGACAAACAATGGTTTGACATTTCGTGCAAATGGAAGTAAAGTCAAGTTTTCCGGGTTTATGAAGGTGTATGTTGAAGGAAAAGACGACCAAATGGAAGAAAAAGACCGGATGCTGCCTGACTTACAAGAAGGCGACACGGTATTATCAAAAGATATAGAACCGGAGCAGCATTTTACCCAGCCGCCTCCGCGCTATACTGAGGCACGACTCGTTAAAACCCTTGAAGAACTCGGTATCGGCCGTCCTTCCACATATGCTCCGACGCTTGATACCATTCAGCGGCGCGGCTACGTGGGTTTGGATAATAAACGCTTTGTTCCGACTGAACTGGGACAGATCGTCCTTGACTTGATTATGGAATTTTTCCCTGAAATTATTAACGTTGAGTTTACAGCGAAAATGGAAAAAGACCTTGATCATGTTGAAGAAGGCAATACCGAATGGGTTAAGATTATTGATAACTTCTATACCGATTTTGAAAAACGGGTTAAAAAAGCAGAAGCGGAAATGAAGGAAGTTGAAATCGAACCGGAATATGCAGGAGAAGATTGTGAATTGTGCAGTTCTCCAATGGTATATAAAATGGGTCGGTACGGTAAATTCTTAGCGTGCTCCAACTTCCCGGACTGCCGGAACACAAAACCGATTGTGAAACAAATCGGCGTAAAGTGTCCGAGCTGCGGTGAAGGAAATATTGTGGAGCGAAAATCGAAAAAGAAACGGGTTTTTTACGGCTGTGACCGTTATCCGGACTGTGAATTCGTTTCCTGGGACAAACCAATTGAACGGAAATGCCCGAAATGCGGAAAAATGCTTGTCGAGAAAAAACTCAAAAAAGGCATACAAGTCCAATGCGTGGAATGCGATTATAAGGAAGAACCACAGAAGTAGCGGTGAGCAGGGTCTTGCTCACCTTCTTTGTGTGTTAAAAGAAGGCCTTGAATAATAAACTAGGAGATGTGAAAGATGAACCAACAAACAGTGAATGTAATCGGAGCCGGACTCGCAGGAAGTGAAGCAGCATGGCAGCTTGCCAAACGGGGAATTCAAGTTAAATTATATGAAATGCGCCCTGTTAAACAAACGCCTGCGCACCATACAGATAAATTTGCCGAGCTTGTGTGCAGCAACTCTCTGCGCTCCAACACGCTTGCTAACGCTGTCGGTGTATTAAAGGAAGAAATGCGGGCGCTTGATTCAGCCATCATCGCGGCTGCTGACGACTGTTCGGTCCCTGCCGGGGGCGCTCTCGCAGTTGACCGTCATGAATTTGCCGAAAGTGTGACAAATCGGGTAAAAAATCATCCAAACGTAACTGTTATTAATGAAGAAATGACAGAAATCCCACAAGGCCCTACCATTATCGCAACGGGTCCATTAACGTCAGAATCGCTGTCTGCCCAGCTGAAGGAGCTGACTGGAGAGGACTATTTATATTTTTATGATGCAGCGGCGCCGATTGTAGAAAAAGACAGCCTTGATATGGATAAAGTATACCTGAAATCCCGTTATGATAAAGGTGAAGCGGCGTATTTGAACTGCCCGATGACAGAAGAAGAGTTTGACCGTTTTCATGAAGCATTAACATCAGCAGAAACAGTCCCGTTAAAAGAATTTGAAAAAGAGATTTTCTTTGAAGGCTGCATGCCGATTGAAGTCATGGCAAAACGGGGTAAGAAAACAATGCTTTTCGGCCCGATGAAACCGGTTGGTCTAGAGCATCCTGTTACAGGAAAACGTCCTTATGCTGTCGTTCAGCTCAGACAGGATGATGCAGCAGGAACACTCTACAATATTGTAGGATTCCAGACTCATTTAAAGTGGGGAGACCAAAAAGAAGTTCTTAAGTTGATTCCAGGGCTTGAAAATGTAGAAATCGTCAGATACGGCGTGATGCACAGAAATACATTCATTAACTCTCCAAGCCTGTTAAAGCCGACTTATCAATTTAAAAACCGCAATGACCTGTTCTTTGCAGGCCAAATGACGGGAGTAGAAGGATATGTGGAATCAGCTGCCTCAGGACTGGTAGCAGGCATTAATGCGGCTAAACTTGTTTTAGGAGAAGAGCTTGTCACTTTCCCTCAGGAAACAGCAATAGGCAGCATGGCTCACTATATTACAACAACAAACCAAAAGAACTTCCAGCCGATGAATGCAAACTTTGGGCTTTTAAAAGAATTGCCTGTTAAAATTAAAAATAAAAAAGAGCGGAACGAGCAATACGCGAACCGCGCGATTGAGACAATTCAAACAATTTCGAAAACAATATAGGTATTGATTGCAACTTGAACGCGATTTGTGATACCATTTAAAAGCCCTTCCTGGGGAGGTACTAAGCATGGAGAATGTTAAGAATTTCGTAAAGTTATTCGTTGAATATTTACAAATTGAAAAAAATTATTCACAATATACTATTGTGAATTATGTGGATTCAATTGAAGAATTCGAGACTTTCCTGCGCGTTCAAGGTATAAATGGATTTGAAAAAGCTGCATATCAAGATACTAGGATTTTTTTGACAGAAGCCTATGAAAAAGGTTTATCGAGACGAACAATAAGCAAAAAGATATCTGCATTGAGAAGCTTTTATAAGTTTCTGATGCGGGAAAAGCTTGTTGAAGAAAATCCGTTTCAGCTTGTTCATCTGCCGAAACAAGAGAAACGGATACCGAAGTTTCTATATCAAAAAGAGCTTGAGGAGCTGTTTGAAGTTTCAGATATAAGCCAGCCGGCCGGAATGAGGGATCAAGCGCTGTTAGAGCTTCTCTATGCCACCGGAATGAGGGTCAGTGAATGTTGTTCCATAAGTGTCAACGATATCGATTTATTTATGGACACTGTACTTGTTCACGGTAAAGGCAAGAAGCAGCGCTATATCCCCTTTGGGTCTTACGCCCGCGAAGCATTGAAGGTATATATGAATAGCGGAAGACAGTGCTTGCTGATGAAAGCAAAAGAACCTCATGATCTATTATTCGTGAATCAAAGAGGCGGACCGCTTACAGCCCGAGGCATCAGACATATTTTAAGCGGGCTTGTTCAAAAAGCGTCCGGCACTTTACATATCCATCCGCATATGCTTCGACATACGTTCGCCACTCATCTGTTAAACGAAGGAGCAGATTTGAGAAGCGTTCAAGAACTGCTCGGGCATTCCAATCTGTCTTCGACACAGATATACACGCACGTTTCGAAGGAAATGTTGAGAAACACATATATGTCTCACCATCCAAGAGCTTTTAAGAAAAATTAAAGGAGGCCCTTTATGTCATCTTTTCATGCGACCACAATATTTGCCGTCCAGCATAAGGGACGAAGCGCAATGTCCGGAGACGGCCAAGTGACATTTGGTCAGGCTGTTGTCATGAAACACACTGCGAGAAAAGTGAGAAAACTGTTTAACGGCAAGGTTCTTGCTGGGTTTGCGGGTTCTGTTGCAGACGCTTTCACTTTATTCGAAAAGTTTGAAGCTAAGCTTGAAGAGTATAACGGCAACTTAAAACGGGCAGCTGTTGAGCTTGCAAAGGAATGGCGCAGCGATAAAGTGCTTAGAAAGCTTGAAGCTATGCTGATTGTGATGAACCAGGATACTTTGCTTCTCGTATCGGGAACAGGCGAGGTGATCGAACCAGATGACGGCATTCTCGCGATTGGATCAGGAGGCAATTATGCTTTGGCAGCCGGAAGAGCTTTGAAAAAGCATGCCGGTGAAAGCATGTCTGCAAGTGAGATTGCTAGAGCCGCGTTAGAAACAGCAGGCGAAATTTGTGTTTACACGAACGATCAAATCATACTGGAAGAGCTTGAATAGAAAGGACTTGAGGCGCATGGAAAAAAAACCGTTAACACCTAGACAGATAGTAGATCGGTTAGACCAATATATTGTCGGTCAGCAAAACGCTAAAAAAGCTGTCGCCGTGGCATTAAGAAACCGCTATAGAAGAAGTCTTCTGGATGAAAAGCTGAAGGACGAGGTCGTTCCGAAAAACATTTTAATGATGGGGCCTACCGGCGTTGGAAAAACTGAAATTGCCAGACGTATCGCCAAGCTTTCAGGTGCGCCATTTATTAAAATTGAAGCAACAAAATTCACCGAAGTCGGTTATGTAGGCAGAGATGTTGAATCAATGGTCAGAGACCTTGTGGAAACTTCTGTTCGGCTTATAAAAGAAGAGAAAATGAATGAAGTAAAGGAGCAGGCAGAAGAAAATGCAAACAAACGCATTGTTCGTCTGTTAGTTCCTGGGAAGAAAAAACAATCAGGCGTGAAAAATCCGTTTGAAATGTTTTTTGGCGGCAGCCAGCCGAATGGCGAAGATGAGGCGGAGAGCCAGGAAGAAGCAAACATTGAAGAAAAAAGAAAACGCATGGCGCATCAGCTGGCTTTAGGAGAGCTCGAAGACTATTATGTAACAGTAGAAGTCGAAGAGCAGCAGCCTTCTATGTTTGACATGCTGCAAGGCTCGGGTATGGAGCAGATGGGCATGAATATGCAGGACGCGCTGAGCGGATTAATGCCAAAGAAAAAGAAACGGCGCAAAATGACAGTCAGAGAAGCCAGAAAAGTCCTGACAAATGAAGAAGCAAGCAAACTCATCGATATGGATGAAGTCAGCCAGGAAGCTGTTCAGAGAGCAGAAGAGAGCGGCATTATCTTTATCGATGAGATTGATAAAATTGCAAAAAACGGAGGCGCGTCATCATCTGCCGATGTATCAAGAGAAGGCGTTCAGCGGGATATCCTCCCAATCGTTGAGGGTTCTACCGTTGTCACTAAATATGGTTCGGTAAAAACAGACCATGTGTTATTTATTGCAGCAGGAGCGTTTCATATGGCCAAACCGTCTGATTTAATTCCTGAGCTGCAGGGACGTTTCCCGATTCGTGTAGAACTGAGCAAACTCACGGTAGACGACTTCGTGAGAATTTTGGTTGAGCCGGATAATGCGCTGCTGAAACAATATCAGGCTTTATTGCAGACAGAAGGTATATCTCTTGAATTTTCTGACGAAGCTATTCATAAGATTGCTGAAGTTGCTTATCATGTGAACCAGGACACAGATAATATCGGTGCGAGACGCCTTCATACAATACTCGAACGCCTATTAGAAGATCTGTCGTTTGAGGCTCCTGATGTAACAATGGAGAAAATAACGATTACACCACAGTATGTCGAAGAAAAGCTCGGAACGATAGCCAAAAATAAAGATTTAAGTCAATTTATATTGTGAAAAATTTAATAAGAGGAATGTTTAGGAGGATTATTTATCATGGCTTTATTACAAAAAACAAGAATTATTAACTCCATGCTGCAAGCTGCGGCAGGGAAACCGGTAAACTTCAAGGAAATGGCGGAGACGCTGCGGGATGTAATTGATTCCAATATTTTCGTTGTGAGCCGCAGAGGCAAACTCCTTGGATATTCTATTAACCAGCAAATTGAAAATGATCGTATGAAAAAAATGCTTGAGGATCGTCAATTCCCTGAAGAATATACGAAAAATCTGTTTAACGTCCCTGAAACATCTTCTAACTTGGACATTAATAGTGAATATACTGCTTTTCCTGTTGAGAATAGAGACCTGTTCCAAGCTGGTTTAACAACAATTGTACCGATCATCGGAGGCGGAGAAAGATTAGGAACCCTCATTCTTTCACGTTTACAGGATCAATTTCATGATGATGATTTAATACTCGCTGAATACGGCGCTACAGTTGTCGGCATGGAAATTCTGAGAGAAAAAGCAGAAGAAATCGAAGAGGAAGCGAGAAGCAAAGCTGTCGTACAAATGGCTATCAGCTCTCTTTCTTACAGTGAGCTTGAAGCAATTGAGCACATTTTTGAAGAGCTTGACGGAAACGAAGGCCTTCTCGTTGCAAGTAAAATCGCAGACCGTGTCGGCATTACCCGCTCTGTGATTGTTAATGCACTCAGAAAGCTAGAAAGCGCCGGTGTCATCGAGTCAAGATCATTAGGAATGAAAGGTACTTATATCAAAGTTCTTAACAACAAATTCCTAATTGAATTAGAAAATCTAAAATCTCATTAATCACCGAAAGAACCCCTTAAAAAGGGGTTCTTTTTTATACTCAAATAAAGGAAATTGATAAGCTTTATTTCCTGGGTTGAAAGTCTTTTGTTGTAATAATTTTAATAAAATTTACATTTTTCTTCAAATGGACATAAAAATGACGAAAATAATGAAGAAAAAACAGGAATTTTGCTATTTTCAGGCTTATATCAAAGTGAAAACATAGTTCAAATAATCTAGGACTATGTGCCTAGTTGTAAAATAGATAATTGTGAGGACATTTTTTTACACGAACTTCATAGACTTTATGCCTGTTATTTCTTACAATAAGCATATAGTTTTACAATTCTCGACAAGGATATTGAGGGTGAAAAAAACTGAAATGGAGGTAAGTGGATTTGAGCTTATTTTCTGGAACGATACAAAATCTTGAAAATGCCTTGAGCAGAGCGGATATTAAGCAAAAAGTCATAACTAATAATATCGCCAATATAGATACACCGAACTATAAGGCAAAAAAAGTCTCTTTCCAAAATTTATTAGATCAAGAATCCTCGCGTCTTGATGCGACAAAAACAGACTATCGTCATATTGATTTTTCTGATACTAATTCGAATTATTCAATTGTAACAAGCGGGAATACATCGTATCAGCAAAATGGAAACAATGTTGATGTTGACAAAGAGATGACGGAATTAGCACAAAACCAAATCAACTATCAAGCTTTAGTTGAAAGAATGAACGGTAAATTTAATTCGCTGAAGACCGTATTAACAGGAGGAAAATGATGACAGCTTTTCATAGCTTAAATGTTTCAGCATCAGCTTTAACAGCTCAGCGTGTCAGAATGGACGTTGTATCGTCTAACTTGGCTAATATGGATACGACAAGAGCTAAGCAAGTGGATGGAGAGTGGGTGCCTTACAGAAGAAAAATGGTTTCCCTTCAGTCAAAAGGTGAATCGTTCTCTTCCATTCTCAATTCACAAATGAGCGGAAGCGGCAATGCAGGAAACGGTGTAAAGGTTTCGAAAATCACGGAAGATGATTCGGATTTTAATCTTGTCTATGATCCGACAGACCCTGATGCAAACGCTGAAGGATATGTACAAAAGCCTAATGTTGATCCATTGAAAGAAATGGTTGACCTTGTCAGCAGCACAAGATCATATGAGGCGAATGTGACAGCGATGAATGCCACAAAGGGAATGCTGATGAAGGCGTTAGAAATCGGAAAGTAAGGTGAATGAATGTGATTAATGCAATTTCTCCTTTTCAGGTTCAAAATACTCAAAACACTCAAAATGCAACAAATCAAGTAAACAATAGCCAAAAAACAGATTCTTCAAATCAAACAAGCTTTTCGGAGCTTTTAAAAAACTCTATTAGTTCGTTAAATGAGTCCCAAGTAGCTTCTGACAACATGACTAATGCCTTGGCAGCAGGAAAAGATGTAAATCTTGATGAGGTCATGATCGCCGCTCAAAAAGCAAGCATCTCTCTAACTGCTGCAACAGAGTTCCGCAATAAAGCTGTGGAAGCCTATCAGGAGATTATGAGAATGCAAATGTAGGGGGTCTGACGATTAAGAGAAAGAGTGGAATGACCGGGGGTTAACATGAATCGTACTCTAATGCAAATGAAAAACAAAACGAGTGAGTTTTGGAAAAATAGATCTAAGTTACAAAAGATTTTAATGATTAGTGCTTTAGCGGCAATTATTATTATTGGAATTATTATTAGTGTTTTTGCTTCCAGCACACAAATGGCGCCGCTATACAAAGATTTGTCTGCCGAAGAAGCAGGGCAAATCAAAGAAGAACTCGATGCAAAAAAAGTGCCAAACGAACTTTCAAACGGCGGTACAGTGATTAGCGTTCCGGAGGATCAGGTTGATTCATTGAAAGTGCAGATGGCTGCAGAAGGACTTCCTAAAACCGGATCAATCGATTATTCGTTTTTTGGGCAGAATGCCGGTTTTGGTTTGACAGACAATGAGTTTGATATGGTCAAAGTGAAAGCAACACAGACAGAACTATCAAATTTGATCAATGAAATGGACGGTATCAAAAATTCAAAAGTAATGATTAACCTCCCGAAAGACGCTGTGTTTGTCGGTGAGGAGCAGTCTGCAGCATCTGCGTCAATCGTTCTGCAGATTCAACCGGGCTATACACTTGATCAAAGCCAGATCAACGGATTGTATCATCTGGTATCGAAAAGCGTGCCGAACTTAAAAGAAGATAACATCGTCATCATGGACCAAAATTCTACATACTACGACAAGTCAGACAGCGATGCAGGGTCCTACGCGGATAGTTATTCTTCTCAGCAAGGAATTAAGTCCCAAGTTGAAAAAGATATTCAAAAACATGTTCAGTCATTGCTTGGAACGATGATGGGACAAGATAAAGTCGTTGTCTCCG
The DNA here is from genome assembly GCF_020223595.1 of Bacillus sp. TSO22. Classification (NCBI taxonomy): domain Bacteria; kingdom Bacillati; phylum Bacillota; class Bacilli; order Caryophanales; family Bacillaceae; genus Bacillus; species Bacillus sp. TSO22. Next base: position 324,695 of record NZ_JAHAWO010000009.1, on the reverse strand, counting down.
TGACAGCTGACATTGATTTCACAAAAGAAAATCGCACAGAAGACATTGTTGAACCTGTTGATAAAGAAAACATGGAAGGTATTGCAGTCAGCGCGGAAAAGGTTTCTGAAACATACCAGGGTGATGGTGCAGCCAATGGCGGAACTGCCGGAACCGGCGACGAAGATGTAACAAACTATAAAGCTGACGGCGAAAATACCGAAAGCGGGAACTACGAAAAGAGCAGTAATAAAATCAATTACGAAGTTAACCGCATCCATAAAGAAATCGCTGAAAGCCCTTATAAGGTCAGAGATTTAGGGATTCAAGTCATGGTAGAGCCGCCTGATGCCAAAAACACAGCGTCGCTATCAACTGAAAGACAAGATGATATACAAAAAATCCTTTCAACTGTTGTCAGAACATCACTGGATAAGGATGCAACACAAAACCAGAACCTTTCTGATGAAGATATCAATAATAAAATTGTGGTTTCCGTTCAGCCATTCGACGGAAAAGTCAACTTGGATACAAATACGGAAAAATCCTCAGGTATCCCGCTGTGGGCATACATCATAGGCGGTGTTTTAATCGCAGCGATCATTGTTCTCATCATTATGCTAGTGAGAAAGAAACGGGCGCAAGAGGATGAATATGAGGAATATGAATATGAGGTTCCTCAAGAACCGATCAATCTGCCTGATATCAACGAAGAGGAAAATGAAACAGCGGAAACAGTCAGACGAAAACAGCTTGAAAAGATGGCGAAAGACAAGCCAGAAGATTTTGCAAAATTGCTGAGAAGCTGGCTGGCCGAGGATTAGGAGGAATTAGAAATGGCGAGACGTGATCAAGATAAGCTTACAGGAAAACAAAAAGCAGCCATTCTCATGATTTCCTTGGGGTTAGATGTGTCAGCTTCTGTATATAAGCACTTAACCGATGAAGAAATTGAAAGGCTTACCCTGGAAATATCGGGTGTTCGAAGTGTTGATCATCAAAAAAAGGATGAAATTATAGAAGAATTTCATAATATAGCCATTGCGCAAGATTATATTTCTCAGGGCGGTCTAAGCTATGCAAGACAAGTTCTTGAGAAGGCGCTTGGAGAGGATAAGGCGGAAAACATTCTAAACAGGCTGACTTCATCTTTACAGGTTAAACCATTTGATTTTGCCAGAAAAGCGGAGCCAGAACAAATTTTGAATTTTATACAGCAAGAGCATCCGCAGACGATGGCTTTAATCTTGTCTTATTTAGATCCTGTGCAAGCCGGGCAAATTTTATCCGAGCTGAATCCTGAGGTACAGGCTGAGGTCGCAAGAAGAATCGCGGTCATGGACAGAACGTCACCTGAAATTATTAATGAGGTAGAACGGATTCTGGAACAAAAATTATCTTCTGCATTTACTCAAGATTATACACAAACAGGCGGAATTGAAGCTGTTGTTGAAGTGTTAAACGGGGTAGACAGAGGAACAGAGAAGACGATCTTAGATTCATTGGAAATTCAGGATCCTGATCTTGCTGAAGAAATTAAAAAGCGGATGTTTGTCTTCGAAGATATTGTTACACTTGATAACCGCGCAATTCAGAGAGTCATTCGCGATGTTGAAAACGACGATCTGCTCCTTTCATTAAAGGTTGCGAGCGAGGAAGTCAAAGAAATTGTATTCAACAATATGTCACAGCGTATGGTTGAAACCTTTAAAGAAGAAATGGAATTCATGGGCCCTGTACGCTTGAAAGATGTAGAAGAAGCTCAATCAAGAATTGTAAGCATCGTCAGAAAGCTTGAAGAAGCCGGTGAAATTGTGATAGCAAGAGGCGGAGGGGACGATATTATTGTCTAATATCATTAAACAAGAATCATCTTTTTCTCCACAAAAGGAAAGAAGAAAACTCTCTGTACAAGAGGTGCGAATCGATCATTCTCACCTTTTGCAGGCTGAAGAGAATCCGGAAGCGCTTATCGCCCGAGTGAAAGAGGAAGCTGACCGGATTTCAGAGCAGGCCAACAGCCATATAGAAACTATTCGCCGTCAAATTGAGCAGGAAAAAAATGATTGGGCAGCTGAAAAACAAAAGCTTATTGAGGAAGCAAAAGCCGAGGGTTTTGAACAAGGTGTGGCATTAGGCAAAGCGGAGGCGCTTCAACAGTATTCCGAGCTGATCGACCAAGCAAACAGCATAACTGAAATGTCCAGAAAAGCTGTTGAGGACAAGCTTGAAGACGCTTCTGAAGAAATCGTTGAGCTTGCCGTTGCACTGGCTAAAAAAGTATGGCAGCAAAAATCTGATGATAAAGAGGCTTTTCTCCTGCTAGTGAAACAGGTTGTAAACGAAGTAAAGGAATATGACGATATCTCAATATATGTAGACCCATATTACTATGAGACAGTCTTTCAGCAAAAAGATGAAATTCTGCAGCTTCTTTATAAAGAATGCCGGCTTGGCATATATGCTGATGAAAAAGCTCAAAAAGGATCTTGTTATATAGAAACTCCTTTTGGCAGAGTGGATGCGAGTGTTGACACACAACTAATGCAATTGAAAGATAAACTTCTGACAGTGCTGGAAGCGGGTGCAGCTGAATGAAGACACAGAGTCTGATAGATTGTATAGAAATGACGGACTCGTATAAACGGTACGGAAAAGTCAAGCGGGTGATCGGCCTGATGATTGAATCAAAAGGGCCTGCAAGCTCAATTGGCGACGTGTGCCTGATTTATGCAAAAGGACAATCTGGTAAAGTCATTAAAGCTGAGGTTGTCGGCTTCCAGGAAGAAAATATTTTGCTTATGCCTTATTTAGAGGCTGCAAGCATTGCGCCCGGCAGTATTGTAGAAGCCACTGGTGAATCTCTTCGGGTTAAAGTCGGAGCAGGACTGATCGGACAGGTTATCGATGCTTTTGGCGAGCCGCTTGACGGAAAACTGCTGCCGAAAGGGCTCTCGCCTGTATCGACGGAGCAATCACCGCCCAACCCGATGAAACGGCCGCCTATCCGTGAAAAGATGGGTGTAGGAGTCAGATCAATTGACAGCTTGCTGACAGTCGGTAAAGGCCAGCGGATTGGCATTTTTGCAGGAAGCGGTGTCGGAAAAAGTACATTAATGGGGATGATCGCCAAGCAGACAGAGGCTGACTTAAACGTCATTGCACTTGTCGGAGAACGCGGGCGAGAGGTTCGGGAGTTTATTGAAAAAGATCTTGGGGAAGAGGGGCTTAAACGATCGATTGTGGTCGTTGCCACCTCAGATCAGCCAGCATTAATGAGATTGAAAGCGGCATATACAGCGACGGCAATTGCCGAGTATTTCCGCGATAAAGGCAAAAATGTCATGTTTATGATGGATTCTGTTACAAGGGTGGCAATGGCACAGCGTGAGATTGGACTGGCTGCCGGAGAACCTCCGACGACAAAAGGCTATACACCTTCTGTGTTCGCTATTTTACCTCGTTTATTAGAGCGAACAGGTGCAAATGAGCACGGAACCATTACGGCGTTTTATACAGTATTGGTAGACGGGGATGACATGAATGAGCCGATTGCGGACACTGTTCGCGGAATTTTAGACGGACATATTGTGTTGGACAGGGCGCTTGCCAATAAAGGCCAGTTTCCTGCAGTTAATGTACTAAAAAGCATCAGCAGGGTGATGTCAAACATATCGACAAGACAACATCTGGAAGCAGCAAATAAATTCCGTGAACTTTTATCAACATATCAAAATTCGGAAGATCTCATTAATATCGGAGCTTACAAAAGAGGATCCTCAAGAGAAATTGATGAAGCGATACAATTTTATCCGCAGCTTATTCAATTTTTAAAACAGGGAACAGACGAATCAGCATTATTGGAAGAAAGCATTGCTGCATTAACTAGTTTGATAGGAAATGAGGAATAAACGTGGCTTATCAATTTAGATTCCAAAAGCTGCTGGAACTAAAAGAAAATGAGAAAGATCAATCCTTATCCGAGTATCAGCAATCAGTTTCTGAATTTGAAAATGTTGCTGAAAAATTATATGAGAATATGAGCAAAAAGGAATTGCTTGAACAAAATAAGGAAAAGAAATTGAAAAGCGGCATGAGTGTACAAGAAATGAGGCATTACCAGCAATTTGTCTCAAACCTTGAAAACACGATCTATCACTATCAAAAGCTTGTCATTATGAAAAGAAATCAAATGAATCAAAAACAAGAAATTTTGACAGAGAAAAATATAGAAGTAAAAAAGTTTGAAAAAATGCGTGAAAAACAGTTTAAAATGTTTGCTCTTGAAGACAAAGCTGCAGAGATGAAAGAAATGGACGATATTTCGATCAAGCAGTTTATGATTCAAGGCCATTAGGAGCGAATGTAATGTCCGGCAAAAAGAAAGAATCAGGTAAGTTCCGTTCGGTTTTGCTTATCATTATCCTTCCGTTGATGTTTCTTCTAATCGCTGGGGGGATTGTTCTTTGGGCTGCTGGTGTCAATGTCTTAAAGCCGATACAGGAAGCTGCGGCAAAAACGCCGGTTCTTAAAGAATTAGTTCCTGAAACCGAAAATAAAAAAGACACAGCATCAAATAAGGATAGCAGTAATACGGCAGCTCTGGAAAAGACCATTAAGGACCAAAAAAGTGAAATCAGTATATTGAATAAAGATTTAGAAACAAGTAAATCTGAAATCGACAGGCTCAATCAAAAGATCCGTTCACTTGAAAAGACGGCGGAGGATCAAAAAAAGTCATCAGAAGATAATCCTGAAGAAACATCAGGTTCGAATTCTTCTTCTAAGGATGACAAAGTGATCAGTGTATATAAAAGCATGGACAGCGGAAAGGCTGCTAAAATTATTGCCCAATTAAAGGAGCAAGAAGCGCTGAAAATATTGAATGGTCTAAGCAAAAAGCAGCTTGCTGACATCTTGGCAAAAATGACTCCTGAGCAAGCAGCAACCTATACAGAAAAAATTGCTGCCAGCCAAGAATAGGGGGAATTGAAGGTGAAGCTGCTTGAATTGGCGGGACCTTTGCTGCAAACCACAGCGGGTACTGCTGCTAAAACCATGAAAAGTAACCAGGGAGTTTTTCAAAACTGGCTGATGTCTGAGGCCGGATTGAAGGAAATCTCAGAACAAGGAAAGGGAACTCCTACTTCCGGTCAGCTTTTGGCAGATGCGCTTAAAAAGATCAGTGATTGGCTAAATGCAAGCCCTGAAGATCAAGACAAACAAAAAGTGGAACTTCTGCAAACATTAAACAAACTAACAGGGGAGCAGTTGGATGAAACTGCTCAGCGAATGCTGCAGAATCTGTTGCAAGCAGTTGAATCAAAAGTGTCCGGCGGGACAAATCAATTACTCGCAGAAGCAGACAAAATCATTTCAGAAAGTAAAACGGCTTTGGCAACCAATGAGTCTGCTGCTGACATTAATGGAGAACTGAAGTCTGATACAGAGCAATCAAATCAGGAGAATGAAGGATCTGAGGATGATAAAGAACTTATCCTTATCCAGATGTTCATTAGTCAGCTGCTAGAAGGGAATAAGCTGTCTGACCGCGGGAAGGGAAATGAAGCTCATGTCATTTACCAGAATGGTGATCAATTTCTTTCTGCATTAGAAAAAAAGGGCGTATCTCAACAGCTCATTCAGGATCTTAAACAGCAAATATTCACTAAAGATGAGTCTAGTTCAAAACTTTATTCGATGACAGCGTCAGAGCTGAAAAGCTTTCAAAGCTTAATGGAACAAATGTCTATGCTTCCTCAAAAAGGGACCAAAGAATGGAATTTAGCTGAAAGTCAGCTGAAAGCTTTCCTGTTATCGAAATCATCCGAATCATCGCAAGACTTTGGAAAGCGTGCCCTCTCACCGCTCTCACAGAGTTCATCCAGCAAAAGTGGACCGGATGCTTCTGGAAGTATTCAGCCTGTAGATAGTAAATCAGGACTCCAAATGCTGTTTTCAGGATACCGGAACACTGGAGTTCAAACACTGGATCTGCAGCAGCTCTCAACTGATTTACCGACTGCTGAAACAAAAACGGTGGCTGATCAAGTGATCAATGCATGGAAGCAGATGAAATATACGCCTTTCGGCAGATCGACGGGAAGTTTCACCATTCGGCTGAACCCTGAACATTTAGGATTTGTCACAATCAAGCTGACAAATGAAAATGGGATCTTTCAGAGTAAAATTATTGCATCGAGCCAATCAGCAAAGGAACTGCTTGAACAGCATCTTCCTCAGCTGAAGCAATCATTGCCGAATATGGCCGTTCAAGTTGACCGTTTTACTCTCCCGGTCCAAACCGGAGATCAGCCGATATACGGCCAGCTTGCTGATGAACAGAAACAGCAGCAAGAGGGGCAGAGACAGCAAAGACAGAAAAAGCAATCAAATGATTTCGGCGATCTGCTCGATGAAGTGTCGATGGTTGAAATGGAGGAAGAAGAATGACTTCTATAAGTTCAGAATATAAACTGCCTGAAAAAACAAGCACTGTGACGACTAGCAATAGCAGCTTGGGGAAAGATGAGTTCTTAAAGATATTAATGACTCAAGTCCAAAACCAAGATCCGCTCAACCCGGTTGATGACAAAGAATTTATCAGTCAGATGGCGACTTTTTCAAGCTTGGAGCAAATGATGAACATGAATAAGACCATGACTCAATTTGTTGAAAATCAAGATCCGTTTACTTCGTATGTTGATTGGTTGGGAAAAGAAGTATCTTGGACTGATGGTCAAAGTACAACAAATAAAACTGGCACAGTAAGCTCTGTTAAACATTCTCAAGGAAACTATTATCTCATTCTTGATGATGGGACCGAGATCAATCCGTGGAATGTAATGTCTGTAGCACAGTCTTCTAAATAAAAAATCTGGGGGAATTTATTATGTTACGTTCACTTTATTCTGGAATCAGCGGTATGAAAAACTTTCAAACAAAGCTTGACGTTATCGGCAACAACATTGCCAACGTAAATACAGTAGGATTCAAAAAGAGCCGTGTTACCTTTAAAGATATGGTAAGCCAAACAATTGCCGGCGGTTCTGCGGCTGGTGCAACTATCGGCGGTACGAACTCTAAGCAGATCGGTTTAGGTTCATCTTCTGGCACAATTGATACAATTCATTCAACAAGCGCAACACAAAGCACAGGGCGAACACTTGATTTAGCGATTGACGGCGATGGTTACTTTAGAATTGATACAGGCGACGGAACAGCTTATACAAGAGCAGGAAACTTCTATTTAGATAATACCGGAACACTGGTTACCGGTGATGGCTATCATGTGTTAAATATGACTGGTGGAACAATTCAAATCCCTCTTGATGCACAAAGCTTCAGCATTGGTTCTGATGGAAAGGTGTCAATTGTTGATGCGGGCGGTCAAACACAAGACGGCGGACAAATCGGGATTGTTACTTTTGCAAACAGTGACGGTCTGGATAAAATCGGAAGCAACTTATACCGTGAGTCTTTAAACTCTGGGACTGCCAGTGCAGCCAACCAGCCTGGTGATGGCGGTACAGGTTCCCTTAAATCAGGTTTTCTCGAAATGTCTAACGTTGATTTAACTGACGAATTTACTGAAATGATCGTTGCCCAGCGCGGATTCCAATCAAACTCGAAAATTATTACAACATCTGATGAAATCCTTCAAGAACTGGTTAACCTTAAACGTTAAGGAGGGAGGGGAGGTGAGTAATCGCTTCTCCGCTGTTTTATGATTAAAGTAACCCGTTTGAATGGGCAGCCCTTTACACTGAATGCGCTGTTTATTGAACAGATTGAATGCTTTCCGGATACTACAATCACTCTGTCAAATGGTAAGAAGTTTGTAGTAAAAGAAGATGAAGAAGCTGTTCTGGAAAAGATCGCATCTTTCTACCGAAAAATACAAATATTTTCAATGGATCAAGGAATAGAGGAACCGGAATGAAGAAAAAATTAATGATCATTTTACTAATTATTCTTATCATAATTGGTGCTCTCGGGGCGGCGGCTTATTTTGTTTTAGGCGGAAAGTCCGAAAAAAGTGAAGCGAAAAAAAGTATTGATGAAATCGTTGCATCTTCTGTTGATGTAGAAGAGATCACAACAAATTTAAAGTCTGATAACATTATCCGGCTTGCTATTAAACTTGAAACTGACTCTGATAAATCAAAAGAAGAACTTGAGAAACGTGATTTTCAAGTGAAGGACGCTGTAATATCACTGCTGGCTGATACGAATGCTGATGAGATTGAGGGAGACAAGGGAAAAGAAACCTTTAAGAAGGAACTAAAAGATAAAATAAATAGCTACCTCCAAAAAGGAAAAGTAGAAAAAGTGTATATTACCTCCTTTAATCTGCAATAAAGCATAATTTGACAGAATACGGAGGTGAGGAAAATGTCAGGAGAAGTTCTCTCCCAAAATGAAATAGATGCACTGCTTTCTGCAATATCAACTGGTGAAATGGACGCTGAAGAGCTGAAAAAAGAAGAAAAAGAGAAGAAAGTGAAGGTTTATGATTTCAAACGTGCGCTGCGGTTTTCTAAGGATCAGATCCGCAGTTTAACGAGAATTCATGACAATTTTGCAAGACTTCTTACTACTCACTTTTCTGCTCAGCTCAGAACCTATATTCACATATCTGTCAGTTCTGTTGACCAAGTCCCGTATGAGGAATTTATCAGATCTATACCGAACATGACGATCCTGAATCTGTTTGATGTCCATCCGATGGAAGGCAGAATTATGATGGAGGTTAACCCGACGATTGCTTATACGATGATGGATCGGGTAATGGGCGGTATTGGAATCAGTCATAATAAGGTTGATAGCTTGACAGAAATTGAAACAAAAATCATTTCTAATTTATTTGAAAATGCACTGGGAAATTATAAAGAAGCTTGGCAGTCAATTGCTGATATTGAACCGGAAATGACTGAGTTTGAAGTAAATCCGCAATTCGTTCAGATGGTATCTCCTAACGAAACAGTTGTGGTAATTTCACTCAATACTCAAATCGGTGAAATCAGCGGTGTCATAAATCTCTGTATCCCGCATATCGTCCTCGAGCCGCTCATACCGAAACTTTCAGTCCACTATTGGATGCAATCAGATCGAAATGAGCCGAAGCCTGAGGAAACAAAATCGCTTGAAAAACGTATCATGACAGCACAAATACCTGTCGTGGCCGAGCTCGGCACATCTGAACTGACAATAGAAGAGTTTTTAAGTTTAGAAGTCGGAGACTGCATAACTTTGGACAAATCAGTCACGGATCCTCTTACTGTATTGGTCGGAGATAAGCCGAAATTTTTAGGACAAGCCGGCCGGGTGAATCGAAAACAGGCAGTGCAAATTTTAGATCACGACATAAGAGGTGAACAAGATGGAGAATAATAGATTATCTCAAGATGAGATTGACGCGCTTCTTAACGGCACTGGCAGCACGCCGGATGAGCCAGAGGTTCCGGAAGTACTTGACTTATCGGAAATGGAGCGTGATGCGATCGGTGAAATCGGAAATATTTCATTCGGCAGTTCTGCAACAGCGCTGTCAACGCTTTTAAACCAAAAAGTCGATATTACGACTCCGAGCGTAACTGTCATACCTAAAAGTAAAATCAGCGATGCGTTTCCTGAACCGTATGTAGCGATTGAAGTAAATTATACGGAGGGCTTCAGCGGCAGCAACCTGCTGGTCGTGGAACAAAATGACGCGGCGATCATTGCTGACTTAATGATCGGGGGAGACGGAAAAGGTGCGGACCCTTCACTGGGTGAAATCCATTTAAGTGCGGTTCAAGAAGCAATGAACCAAATGATGGGATCGGCAGCCACATCAATGTCTACTGTATTCAGTAAAAAAATTGATATTTCACCGCCTCGGGTTGAATTGCTCGATGTAACTGAAGAAAAGGGAACAGACCGTATTCCTGATGATGAAATGCTGGTGAAAGTTTCTTTCAACTTAAAGGTGGGAGAATTAATAGACTCCAGCATTATGCAGCTTTACCCACTGACATTTGCGAAAGATTTAATTTCAAGCCTTATGAATACAGGAAATGCAGAGGGAGAAACATCGCCGCAGCCTGATGTTACATATGAGCAGCCGAAAGAGCCTGTGGCACCAGAGCCGCGTATTGAACCGCAGGAGCAACAGCCGCCAAAAAGGCAGGGGACGCCGAAAAAAACAGCACCAGTTCAGGTTTCACCGGTGGAATTTTCCGCGTTTGACCCAAATGAGGCTTCGCAAGCCCCTATAAACAACCTGGATATGCTTTTGGATATCCCGCTTTCGATTACTGTTGAGCTTGGCAGAACAAAGAGAAGCGTAAAAGAGATTTTGGAGCTTTCTGCCGGAAGTATTATTGAGCTTGATAAATTAGCCGGTGAGCCGGTAGATATTTTAGTTAATCAGCGTATTGTTGCCAAAGGCGAGGTCGTTGTGATTGAAGAAAACTTTGGTGTAAGAGTCACTGACATTTTAAGCCAGGCAGAGCGCATTAATAATTTAAAATAACGAAACACAAGGAGAGAGATTGAATATGGCACACAGAATTTTAATTGTAGATGACGCAGCATTTATGCGAATGATGATTAAAGATATTTTGGTGAAAAACGGTTTTGAAGTAGTAGCGGAAGCTGAAAATGGAGCACAAGCAGTAGAAAAGTATAAAGAGCATTCTCCTGATCTTGTTACTATGGATATCACGATGCCAGAAATGGATGGGATTTCAGCATTAAAAGAAATTAAACAAATTGATGCACAGGCAAGAATCATTATGTGTTCTGCTATGGGACAGCAATCAATGGTTATCGATGCCATTCAGGCCGGCGCTAAGGATTTTATCGTAAAACCTTTCCAGGCAGACCGTGTGCTTGAAGCAATCAACAAAACATTAAGTTAAAGGGTGTACGACTGTTGAAAAAGAGTCAATATTTCATCGCTTTTATTTGTTTTTTCGTTTTATTCAGTGTACATCCGATTGCTGCTGCCGCAGCAGACTCTGATAATTCAACTGTAAACGAATGGTTTCAAAAGAAAGATGAAAAAAATGCAGATAAGTCAGAGCAAAAGGAAGAAAAAACAACACAAACTGCTGATGAGACGGAGGGAGCGGCGGCTCCTTCTGTCTCAGCTTTTGATTTTGTAAAGATGATTTTCGCTTTACTGTTTGTTATCGTGCTGATTTACGGGCTGGTTAAGCTCATGAACAAAAGAAATCGGCTCCTAAAGCCTTTTCAATATGTTGAAAATATTGGCGGCACATCGGTCGGCCAAAACAGATCCATCCAATTGATCAAAGTCGGAAAAAGTGTGCTCGTCGTCGGTGTTGGAGAGACGATCCAGCTGCTGAAAGAAATTGAGGATGAAAAAGAGATTGAAGTCATTCTCAGCCAGCATGAAGAGGCTATGTCAAGCAAGATAGAGTGGCAAAAGTTTGTGAAGCCGTTGAAGAGCTCTGAACATCAGCCGCAGCAAAAACTGCCTTCATTTTCAAAAGCTTTAAAAGAGCAGCTTGAAGAGTTAAAACAAAACCGTTCTGAAGGAAAGAAGAAAGGCCCACGTCATCATGAATGAGTTTATAAATATTTTCAATTCAAGCGATCCGGAAAACGTTAGTTCAACTGTTAAATTATTATTATTGTTAACTGTATTTTCAGTGGCGCCTGGAATATTGATTCTTATGACTTGTTTTACCCGCATCGTCATTGTTCTGTCATTTGTCAGAACTTCACTGGCGACGCAATCTATGCCGCCAAACCAGGTTCTTATCGGGCTTGCGCTGTTTTTAACGTTTTTTATTATGGCTCCTACTTTTTCAGAGATTAATAAAGAAGCGCTGACGCCATTGATGGACAACAAAATCAGCTTGGACGAAGCGTATACGAAAGCTGAGGAACCAATTAAAGAATTTATGAGTAAACACACAAGGCAGAAGGATCTGGCGCTGTTTATGAATTACGCCAAAATGGATAAACCCGAATCATTAAAGGATATTCCGCTAACAACAATGGTTCCCGCTTTTGCCATATCGGAGCTCAAAACAGCGTTTCAAATAGGTTTTATGATTTTTATCCCATTTTTAATTATAGATATGGTAGTGGCGAGCGTCTTAATGTCAATGGGAATGATGATGCTCCCTCCAGTTATGATTTCTCTGCCCTTTAAAATATTACTTTTTGTTTTAGTAGACGGCTGGTATTTAATTGTGAAATCTTTGCTTCAGAGCTTTTAGGGTAGGTGCTAAACGTGAGTTCAGAATTTGTAATTTCTATGGCGGAAAAAGCCGTATACGTAACGCTGATGATCAGTGCGCCATTGCTGGCTATTGCTTTACTGGTCGGTTTAATCGTCAGCATATTTCAGGCGACAACCCAAATCCAGGAACAGACTTTGGCGTTTATTCCCAAAATCGTGGCGGTTCTTCTGGCCTTGATTTTTTTTGGTCCATGGATGCTGTCGACCATTCTTTCGTTTACAACAGAACTGTTTTCTAATTTAAATCGTTTTGCAGGGTAATGTAGAGATGAATTCGATTATTGATTTATTTCCTGCCTTCTTATTGGTTTTTATTAGAATTTCTGCTTTTTTTGTAACGATTCCGCTATTCGGACACCGGAATGTCCCAGCTGTTCATCGTATTGGATTTGCTTTTTTTCTCGCGGTCATTTGTTTCAGCACCATTGATAAACCTCCCTCTTTGGAGATAGATGGGCAATATATGCTCTTGGCGTTTAAGGAAGCTTTGGTTGGTCTTTGTCTAGGCTTAATTGCTTATATGATGATTGCCGCAGTTCAAATTGCCGGCTCTTTTATTGATTTTCAAATGGGATTTTCAATTGCGAATGTTATTGATCCGCAAACTGGTGCACAAAGTCCGTTGATCGGCCAGTTTATCTATACGATGGCACTTTTGTTTATGCTGAGTGTCAATGCCCACCATTTGCTGCTTGACGGTATTTACTACAGCTTTCAGTATATTTCAGTTGATCAGGCATTTCCGAATTTCGGCGATGAAAAGTTTGCTTATTTTATCGCGAAAAGCTTTAATGCGATGTTTATTATTGCTTTTCAAATGTCAGCGCCGGTTGTGGCCAGTTTGTTTCTTGTTGATTTAGCATTAGGTATCGTGGCTCGAACTGTTCCGCAATTAAATGTATTTGTGGTCGGTCTGCCTTTAAAGATCGCTGTCAGTTTCATCATGCTTATTGTGTGTATGTCCGTTATCTTCGTCGTTGTGCGGAATGTCTTTAGTTTAACGATTGAAACGATGCGGAATCTTTTAGCATTGGTCGGTGTTTCTTAATGAAGCTTAGAATTGACCTGCAGTTTTTTGCGGGAGAAAAGACAGAGAAAGCCACTCCGAAAAAACGGAAGGATACGCGAAAAAAAGGGCAGGTAGCAAAAAGCGCGGATGTCAATACCGCCATTTCTTTATTGGTAGTATTCCTTTCGCTTATTGCGATTGGTCCGTTTATGAGAGACAGGCTGCTGTCATTTATAGAAACTTTTTATACCGAGTCGCTCACAATGAAGCTCTCAGAATCAAATGTGCACACACTGTTTATCAGCTTATTAGAGGATACGGGCATCATACTTGCACCGATCTTGCTTGTCGCTCTTGTTGCAGGGGTCGTAAGCAACTATATGCAGGTTGGGTTCTTGTTTTCTGCTGAAGTGATACAGCCTAAGCTTGAAAAACTGGACCCGATCAAAGGATTTAAACGAATATACAGTATGAGGGCGATTGTAGAGCTGATTAAATCGATATTGAAAATCACGGTTGTCGGTTTTGCGGCCTTCGCTGTTCTTTGGCTGCATTATGGAGAAATTCTCCGGCTCCCGCTCCTGACACCAGAAGAGGCCCTTTCTTTTGTTTCAAAACTCACTCTGTGGATGGGGCTGAGCGGTGCAGGCGCTTTGTTGATTCTTGCTGGTCTCGATTATTTATATCAGAGATTTGACTATGAGAAAAATATCAAAATGTCAAAACAGGATATAAAAGATGAGTACAAAAAATCTGAAGGAGACCCGATTATCAAGTCTAAAATTAAACAAAGACAGCGGGAAATGGCGATGAGGCGGATGATGCAGGAAGTTCCAAAAGCGGATGTCATTATCACAAACCCTACTCACTATGCGATTGCCCTGAAATATGACGAAGAAAAAATGGACGCTCCTTATATTGTTGCAAAAGGTGTTGACCACCTGGCGTTAAAAATCAGGAAAATTGCTAAAGAGCATGATGTCATGATGGTAGAAAACAGACCGCTTGCCCGTGCGTTATATGATCAGGTAGAAATTGACCAGGCAGTGCCGGAAGAATTTTTTAAAGTGTTGGCAGAAATTCTGGCTTACGTATATAAAACAAAACAAAAAGTATATTGAACTTTTCGATTTAAAAGGAGAGAAAAAACAGCATGTCAACAAGAGATTTATCCGTTTTAATAAGTGTGGTCCTCATTGTGGCGATGCTGGTGATTCCATTTCCTCCATGGCTGTTAAGTATTTTGATCATTATAAATATTTCTCTTGCGTTGATCGTGCTTCTCACCACAATGAATATGCAGGAAGCGCTCCAGTTTTCGATTTTTCCGTCACTGTTGCTGCTTTTAACCCTATTTCGTTTGGGCTTGAACGTCTCAACTACCCGTTCAATTCTTTCACATGGTGAGGGAGGAAAAGTCGTCGAGACTTTCGGAAATTTCGTTGTCGGCGGAAATGTATTAGTTGGTCTCGTTGTATTTATCATCCTGATTATTATTCAGTTTATCGTCATTACGAAAGGTGCTGAACGTGTTTCTGAGGTTGCAGCAAGGTTTACGCTGGACGCAATGCCGGGGAAGCAGATGAGTATTGATGCTGATTTAAACGCAGGGATGATTACCGAACAGGAAGCGAAGCACCGCCGCGAAAAAGTGGCAAGAGAAGCAGACTTTTATGGAGCAATGGACGGTGCCAGTAAATTTGTAAAAGGCGACGCGATTGCCGGAATCATCATTGTGATGATCAATATTATTTTCGGTATCGTTATCGGAATGCTTCAGCAAGGCATGTCTATTCAAGAGGCCGCTTCACACTTTACGATGCTGACTGTAGGGGATGGAATTGTTTCGCAAATTCCGGCGCTGTTAATTTCTACAGCTACGGGTATTGTCGTGACAAGAGCTGCCTCTGAAGGAAACTTAGGGCATGACATTACAGGTCAGCTGTTTGCTTATCCAAAGCTTTTATACGTCGCAGCAGCTACGATTCTGCTTCTTGGTATTTTCACTCCGATTGGCATTTTTCTGACGGGGCCGCTTGCAGGGCTGCTTGCTTTCGGTGCTTATACGCTATCTAAATCAGGTAAGGAAAAAGAAGAAGTGGATGAGATTCTTGAGGAAGAGGCTGAGGTTGACGAGCTTAAAAGCCCTGAAAGCGTTGTTCAGCTTCTGCACATCGATCCGATAGAATTTGAGTTTGGGTATGGTCTGATACCGCTTGCTGATGCCAATCAAGGCGGTGATTTATTAGACCGGATTGTTATGATTCGCCGCCAGTTGGCTCTGGAACTAGGGCTTGTCATTCCTGTCGTGCGCATCAGAGATAATATAGCACTGCAGCCTAATGAATACCGATTGAAAATTAAAGGAAACGAAGTAGCAAAAGGCGAGCTGCTCCTTGATCATTATTTAGCGATGTCGCCTACGCCTGAAGACGATCTCATAGAAGGGATTGAAACAGTGGAGCCGTCATTCGGACTGCCGGCCAAATGGATTGGCGAATCGGTAAAGGATGAGGCTGACATGCTTGGTTATACAGTTGTCGATCCTGCTTCAGTCGTTTCAACCCATATTACGGAGAAAATTAAGCAGTATGCCCACGAATTGATCGGAAGACAGGAGACGAAACAGCTCATCGATCACTTGAAAGAAACGTATCCAGTCCTTGTGGAAGAGGTTACGCCGAATCCGTTGTCTGTTGGTGATATTCAGAAGGTGCTGGCTAAGCTTTTAAAAGAAAAAGTTTCAATCCGAAACTTAGTAACGATTTTCGAAACGCTTGCTGACTATGGAAAATTAACAACAGATTCTGATCTTTTGACAGAGTATACAAGACAGGCACTGGCAAAACAAATTACAGCCCAGTTTGCTAAAGAAAATGAAGTGTTGAAGGTTGTTACTTGTTCGGGCCGTGTAGAAAAGGCAATAGCAGACGGTGTACAGCAAACGGAACACGGGAATTATTTGTCGCTTGAACCAGATATTTCAGAAAGTATTGTGCGCTCTGTCGCTAAAGAAGCCGAACAGCTCTCATTGCGTCAGGAAACTGCGATTCTTCTTTGCTCGCCGCCTGTCAGAATGTATGTGAAACAGCTTCTGGAACGATACTTCCCTGATCTTCCGGTACTCTCTTATAACGAACTTGAGGCGAATGTTGAGGTACAAAGCATTGGAGTGGTGGATATTTAATGAAAATCAAAAAATTTACTGCTGCTTCAATGCAAGAAGCGGCACTTCTCATCAGAAAAGAGTTGGGTAATGAAGCGGTCATCTTAAATTCGAAAAAAATTAAAAAGCGAAAATGGTTTGGACTCGTCAACAAGCCTGCTGTTGAAGTAATTGCCGTATTGGATCAAGACTTTCTTGAGAAAAAAACGCCTCAGAAGGCAGCTGAGCCGAAACAAACATTAAAAACTCCGGTCAGCAGTCCGAAAATAGAGGAGAGGACATACCCCCCTCAATTTCCGGCGCAACATGAACCCGTTGATTTTTCAGCTTATCAATCTGTACTTCCTGAGCCGCTGCGAAAAGCAGAAAAGCTTTTGCAAGAAACGGGGATTAAAGAGGCAACGAAGACGAGCGCTCTGAAAAAACTGCTGGGCTGCTCTGTGGAAGCGGGCGGTCTTACGGAAGAAAACGTGGTCAGTAAACTTCAGGATATCCTATGTGATACGCTGCCTTCAGCAGACAAGTGGCAGGAGCCTATCCATTCAAAGTATATCGTGCTGTTTGGTTCAACAGGGGCTGGTAAAACAACAACGCTTGCTAAGCTCGCAGCCATATCTATGCTTGAAAAACAGAAAAAAATTGCTTTTATTACAACAGATACGTATCGGATTGCAGCTGTTGAACAGTTGAAAACATACGCCGAACTGCTGCAGGCTCCTCTGGAAGTTTGCTATACAAAAGAAGAATTCCAGCAGGCGAAAGAGTTATTTTCTGAGTATGATCATGTGTTTATTGATACAGCCGGAAGAAACTTCAAGGAGCAGCAATACATTGATGAATTGAAAGAGACGATTCCTTTTGAGAGCAGCATTCAGTCATTTCTCGTTTTATCCGCGACTACAAAATATGAAGATATGAAGCATATTGTCAAACGGTTTTCATCTGTCCCTGTCAATCAGTTCATTTTTACAAAAATAGATGAGACTTCTTCTTTAGGTTCTGTATTTAATATACTGGCAGAATCAAAAATAGGTGCCGGATTTATAACAAACGGCCAGAATGTGCCGGAGGATATACAGACTGTATCACCTCTTGATTTTGTAAGGATGCTGTGCAGATGAACAGATTTGACCAAGCAGCAACTTTACGGGCGAAAATGGAAAAGCGTCAGCGTGTTCTGCCAATGGTTTATTCTCAAAAAGCGAAGACACTTGCTGTCATCAGCGGCAAGGGCGGTGTCGGAAAATCCAATATTACCTTAAACATGGCTCTTGCGCTGCAGGATAAAGGTAAGAAGGTACTGCTCATCGATCTTGATATCGGGATGGGGAACATTGATATATTAATGGGAAATTCATCGTCTTCCACGATTATCGATGTATTAACCGATCGCAAGCCTTTGATGCAGTCATTATCTGTTGGGCTAAAGGGTTTGCGGTACATATCAGGGGGAACCGGTCTTGATGTGATATTTCAGCTGGATCAGAGAAAATGGGCGTTTTTTGCCAATGAGCTTTCTCATGCGTTAAGCCAGTTCGATTATGTACTGTTTGACATGGGAGCGGGCTTATCAAAAGATCAGCTGCCTTTTATTTTATCGGCGGAAGATATTTTGATCATAACAACTCCCGAACCTACGGCCATCATGGACGCATATAGCGCTGTCAAGCACTTGGTTTTGACAGAAAATAAGCTATCAATGAAGGTCGCTGTCAATCGGTGCCGTGATCAACAAGAAGGGCTGGATGCTTTTACCCGCCTTTCCCGCACGATTCATATGTTTTTGGATGTTCAGGTTCAGTTTGCAGGTTCTGTTTCTGAAGATCCGATCGTAAGCAAAGCAGTTGTCGAACAGGTTCCTTTTTTCATACAAAGTCCTCAGGCAAAAGCCAGCCGGTCAGTCCGTCTTTTAGCGGATGCCTTGTTTGAAAGAGAAGAAACAAGACACAAAGTAGAAAAACAGACATTTATTGAGAAGTTATCTTCTTTTTTAATGAGGAGGGCTTAATTTGATTCGTGTGCTTGTAGTTGATGATTCAGCTTTCATGAGAAAAATGATAAGTGATTTTCTAACCGAGGAAAAGCAGATAGAAGTAATCGGAACTGCGAGAAACGGAGAAGAAGCGCTTAAGAAAATTAAATTACTAAAGCCGGATGTTGTTACTCTTGATGTTGAAATGCCGGTCATGAATGGGACAGACACACTGCGCAAAATCATTGAGATTTATAACTTGCCGGTCATCATGGTGTCAAGCCAGACCGAGAAAGGAAAAGAGTGCACAATTAATTGTTTAGAGATCGGTGCCTTTGACTTTATCACAAAGCCATCAGGCTCAATATCTCTGGATTTGTACAAAATTAAAGAACAATTAGTTGAGCGTGTCGTCGCGGCTGGACTTTCCGGCAAGCGGAAACATCCTGCTTCACAGGCAGTTCGGCCTGACCCTATAGTACGTGCTGTAAAGCCTGAATTAAGCAAACCGAAACCCGGCACAGGCAGACAAATTGTATGCATCGGCACATCAACAGGCGGGCCAAGGGCTTTACAAAAGGTGATACCGAAGCTCCCTAAGGATTTGAACGCACCAGTGGTTGTTGTTCAGCACATGCCTGAAGGCTTTACTGCTTCTTTGGCTGAGCGGCTGAATCATTTATCCGACATTCAAGTAAAAGAAGCAAAAGATGGCGAAACAGCTCTTAACGGCTGTGTTTACATAGCACCGGGCGGAAAAAACATATCCGTTATCAAAAATAGCGGAGGACTCCAGATCGTTCTTGATAATCTCGATACGCCAAGCCGTCATAAGCCATCAGCCGATTATTTATTCCGTTCTGTCGGTAAACTGGCAGACTATGAAAAAGTAGCGGTCATCATGACCGGAATGGGCAGTGACGGCACTGCCGGCCTAAAGGACATGCTTACGGCCGGCAATGTGAAAGCCATTGCGGAGTCTGAAGAATCTTGTGTCGTATATGGGATGCCGAAAGCTGCTGTTAAAGCGGGCCTCATTCATGAGATTAAACATGTGGAAGATATCGCAGCATCCATCACAAGCTGTGTGAAAAAAGAGAGGGTGTGATTCAAATGGATATGAATCAGTATTTAGATGTCTTTATTGATGAGAGTAAAGAACATTTACAAACATGTAATGAAAAGCTTCTCCTTTTAGAGAAAGACCCGACTGACCTTCAGCTCGTTCATGATATTTTCAGGGCTGCCCATACATTAAAAGGAATGAGCGCAACGATGGGCTATACGGATTTAGCACATCTAACCCACCTGCTTGAAAACGTGCTGGATGCAATCCGAAACGGAGATATGGCAGTTACCTCAGACTGGCTGGATATCTTGTTTGAAGCTCTGGATCACCTGGAAGCTATGGTTCAGTCCATTATTGACGGCGGGGATGGTAAAAGAGATATCTCAGAAGTGAGCGCAAAGCTTGATGTAAATGGTGCGCACGCTGAAACGGCTGCCTCTGCGGAACCTGCAGTAGCAGAAAATTTAGCATCTGATTGGGGATATGACGAATTTGAACGGACTGTCATACAAGAAGCGGAGGAGCAAGGCTTCAAACGATATGAAATCAAGATTTCTCTGAACGAAAACTGTATGTTAAAAGCAGTTCGTGTATATATGGTGTTTGAAAAGCTTAATGAAGTCGGAGAAGTAGCGAAAACAATCCCAAGTGCGGAAGTGCTTGAAACCGAAGATTTCGGCACTGACTTTCAAGTTTGCTTCTTAACACATCAATCAGCGGAAGAGATTGAACAATTGATCAATGGCGTTTCAGAAATTGAGCATGTTGAAGTCATTCAAGGGGCTCCTTTAACATCAGCAGAAAAGCCGGAAGAATCTAAGCCGGCAGATTCACCAGCAGCTGTACCTGTGAAGCAGGAGAAACAAAAACAGCCTGCTAAAAACGATGAACAGGCGAAGCACGGCGGATCTAAAACAATTCGTGTCAACATTGACAGACTTGATTCTTTAATGAACTTATTTGAAGAGCTTGTCATTGACCGCGGGCGTCTCGAGCAGATTGCAAAAGAGCTTGAGCACAATGAATTGACTGAAACGGTTGAACGAATGACGAGAATTTCCGGAGATTTGCAATCGATTATTCTTAATATGAGAATGGTTCCGGTTGAAACCGTTTTTAACCGGTTCCCGAGAATGATTCGCCAGCTTCAAAAAGAGCTGAATAAAAAAATCGAACTCTCGATCATCGGTGCGGAAACTGAACTGGATCGAACAGTAATTGATGAAATCGGAGATCCTCTCGTTCACTTGATCAGAAACAGTATTGACCATGGTATCGAGTCGCCGGAAATACGTTTGCAAAAGGGAAAACCAGAATCAGGAAAAGTTGTGCTTAAAGCCTATCACAGCGGCAACCATGTCTTTATTGAAGTAGAGGATGACGGTGCAGGCCTTAATCGCAAAAAAATTCTTGAAAAAGCGCTTGAGCGCGGGGTCATTACGGAAAAAGAAGCTGAAACCTTAGAAGACAATGAAATTTACGAATTGATTTTTGCTCCAGGGTTCTCAACTGCTGATCAAATTTCTGATATTTCCGGACGCGGTGTCGGACTTGATGTTGTGAAAAATAAACTGGAGTCTCTTGGCGGTTCAGTCAGTGTGAAATCTGTAGAAGGTCAAGGCTCTTTGTTCAGCATCCAGCTTCCGCTTACATTGTCCATTATTTCAGTACTGCTGATTAAATTGGAAGAAGAGACATTTGCCATTCCGATTTCTTCAATCATTGAAACAGCAGTTATTGATAGAAAAGACATTTTGCAAACGCATGACCGTGAAGTGATTGACTTTAGAGGACACATTGTCCCTGTCGTTTATTTAAAAGAAGAGTTTAAAATAGAAGATTCAAGACAAGATGCGGAACAGCTCCATATCATTGTCGTGAAAAAAGGCGACAAACCTACTGCATTTGTGGTGGACTCCTTTATTGGCCAGCAGGAAGTTGTGCTGAAATCACTCGGAGATTATTTAACAAACGTCTTTGCAATTTCCGGAGCTACTATTTTAGGAGACGGAGAAGTAGCGCTTATTATTGATTGTAATGCACTGATTATTTAACCATTCGAGGAGGTGTCTCACATGACTGCAGAAATTAAAACAGGCGAAAAAATGATTGTCTTTGTGGTAAATGGCAAAGAATATGCCATTTCTGTCACTCAGGTGAAATCAATTGAAAAATGGCAAAAACCAACGAGAGTGCCTGGCGTCGAACCATATATTTGCGGGGTAATCAATTTGCGCGGAGTGGTGACTCCGGTTATTGATTTAAGAAAGCGCCTGAATTTGCCAGAGTATGAAATTACGGATGAAACACGAATTATCATTATTGCTTATCGCGATACTGAAGTCGGCTGGATTGTGGATGAAGCCAATGATGTGATCACCGTACACGAAAGTGAAATCGAATCCGCTCCAGAAAGCATCCAGAAAGATACGGATGTGTCGATCAAACAGATTGTGAAGCAAGAGAACAGGCTATTAAATATTATTGATGCGAACGCGGTTTTGGATAAAGAATCATCTCAGTCCGCTGTGCCCGATCAAGCTTAATCTTAAAGGGGTTATGACATGAGTATTTTTAATGGAATCAAAGAAGAGCAGATGGACATTTTGCGGGAAGTCGGCAATATTGGCGCCGGCCACTCCGCCTCTGCAATGGCCCAGCTGTTAAATAGAAAGATAGATATGGAAGTCCCGTTTGCAAAGCTGCTGTCTTTCGATGAGCTTGTCGATTTTTTCGGAGGCGCTGATATCCCGGTTGCCAGCATCTTTTTAAGAATGGAAGGCGATTTAACGGGTTCGATGTTCTTTATAATGCCTTTTTATCAGGCGGAGCAGTTTATCAGAGAGCTGATTGGAAACCCCGATTTTGATATAGAGGACTTAAGTGAAGACCATATGAGCTCATCCGCTTTGCATGAACTGGGCAATATTTTAGCAGGATCATATTTAACGGCCTTGGCGGATTTGACGAAACTACAGCTTTATCCTAGTGTTCCTGAAGTTTCATTGGATATGTTCGGCGCTGTGATCAGCGAAGGGCTGATGGAGCTCAGTCAGGTTGGAGAACACGCTATTGTTGTCGACACGTCGATTTTTGACCAAAGCCATCAGCAGGAGCTGAAAGCGCATATGTTTATGCTGCCGGACTATGATTCATTTGAAAAGCTCTTTGTCGCCTTGGGTGCATCATTATGAGTACAACTGAGGCTGTTGTTGTAAAGGTAGGAATTGCTGACGTGAAGATCGCCCGCTTCCCGGACACCATCCGGACATCTGGTTTGGGATCATGTGTGGGGCTGGTGCTTTATGATAAAGAAAAGCAAACGGCGGGCCTTGTCCATGTTATGCTGCCGGATTCAACGTTATCTAAAACTGCCGAACTCAATCGGGCTAAATATGCTGACACCGCCGTAAAGACCACGATTGATATGCTGGTAGAAGCGGGTTGCCGGAAATTTGCATTAAAAGCAAAGCTTGCGGGCGGGTCAGAAATGTTTAAGTTTAAATCAACAAATGATTTGATGAAGATCGGACCGAGAAATGTATTAGCGATAAAGGAACAGCTGTCTTTATATAATATTCCTATTATGAGTGAAGATACAGGCGGCTCAAGCGGCCGGACGATAGAATTTGAACCGAAGTCCTGCATGCTGCATATTCGAACTGTTAAACAAGGTGAAAAAACGATTTAATTAAGGTATTAGGGGGATAACAATGCAATCCTTGAATTATGAAGATCAGGTGCTTTGGACGCGCTGGAAAGAGTGGAAAGATCCTAAAGCCGGTGACGATTTAATGCGCCGTTACATGCCGCTTGTCACATATCATGTAGGCAGAATTTCTGTCGGACTGCCTAAATCAGTGCATAAAGACGATCTTATGAGCCTTGGTATGCTTGGTTTATATGATGCCCTTGAAAAATTTGACCCCAGCCGGGACTTAAAATTTGATACCTACGCCTCGTTTAGAATTCGCGGCGCAATCATAGACGGGCTTCGTAAAGAAGATTGGCTGCCCAGAACCTCACGTGAAAAAACAAAGAAGGTTGAAGCAGCAATTGAAAAGCTTGAACAGCGCTATCTTCGGAACGTATCGCCCGCAGAAATTGCAGAGGAACTCGGAATGACGGTACAGGATGTAGTGTCAACAATGAATGAAGGTTTTTTTGCAAATCTGCTGTCAATTGATGAAAAGCTCCATGATCAAGATGACGGTGAAAACATTCAGGTCATGATCAGAGATGACAAAAATGTGCCGCCTGAAGAAAAGATTATGAAGGATGAACTGATTGCACAGCTTGCCGAAAAAATTCACGAACTCTCTGAAAAAGAACAGCTGGTGGTCAGTTTGTTCTACAAAGAGGAGTTGACATTGACAGAAATCGGACAAGTATTAAATCTATCTACGTCCCGCATATCACAGATCCATTCAAAGGCACTATTTAAATTAAAAAATCTGCTGGAAAAAGTGATTCAATAATGAATTTCATGGTTAGCGAGTGAAAAACATGTCAACACTATTATGGCTTTTAAGCTTTACGCTCCACGGCGCTCTTTTGTACGCTGTCATTATTCTGTATACGAGGCTCGCGGCTGTGAAAGAAACAGAAAAACAGCAAAAGAAGATACTTGAAGAGACGGAAAACACCTTGGCGGCATTTCTTCTTGAATTAAAAGAAGAAAATGAGAAACTGATAGAAAATACCGGTCCACCTTCAAGTCAAACTGAGGAAGAAACCAAAAAGCCAGACCTTCAGCACTCTGAAAAATATTCAGAGCGGGATGCAGTTCAAGAAGAAGAGAATCTTCCTGAACATATTGAAGGTCTGATTACTGCGGTTGAGCGTCAGGAAGAGAGCGTAAACAGCGATGTCCAATCATTTGAAGACCAGGTCATAGAATTATATGAGCAGGGGTATTCGGCTAGTCAAATTGCCCAGAAACTGAAGAGTGGAAAAACAGAAATCGAGCTATTTTTAAAATTTCGCTCCAAAGGTGTAAAGGATTCTTGATTGTCGGATAAAGCTGTGTTATATTATGTCTTGGTGTTAAATACACACGCTTAACGATTTATGCAGAGGGTGCTGCAGGCGGCAGTTCTGCACAAAAATGACCTAAGCGGAGGAAAAAAACCATTATATTAGGAGGAAATAACATGTCAGTCATTTCTATGAAGCAATTGCTTGAAGCTGGTGTTCACTTCGGTCACCAAACACGCCGTTGGAACCCAAAAATGAAGCGTTACATTTTCACGGAGCGTAACGGAATCTACATCATTGACCTTCAAAAAACAGTCAAAAAAGTAGAGGAAGCTTACAACTTC
The DNA here is from genome assembly GCF_020223595.1 of Bacillus sp. TSO22. NCBI lineage: Bacteria > Bacillati > Bacillota > Bacilli > Caryophanales > Bacillaceae > Bacillus > Bacillus sp. TSO22. Next base: position 299,920 of record NZ_JAHAWO010000009.1, on the reverse strand, counting down.
ACTAAAAATCTTGCTGCTGAAGGCGGAAAAATCCTTTTCGTCGGAACAAAAAAACAAGCTCAAGATTCTGTTAAAGAAGAAGCTCAGCGCTCTGGCATGTACTATGTCAACCAACGCTGGTTGGGCGGTACATTAACAAACTTTGAAACAATCCAAAAACGTATTAAACGTCTTAAAGACATTGAAAAAATGCAAGAAAACGGTACGTTTGATGTACTTCCTAAAAAAGAAGTCGTTCAATTGAAAAAAGAATTAGAGCGTCTTGAAAAATTCCTAGGCGGAATTAAAGATATGAAGGATCTTCCTGATGCATTATTCATCATCGATCCTCGCAAAGAGCGCATCGCTGTTGCGGAAGCTCGCAAATTAAACATCCCTATCATCGGTATCGTAGATACTAACTGTGATCCAGATGAAATCGATGTTGTAATCCCAGCGAACGATGACGCTATCCGCGCTGTTAAACTTCTAACTTCTAAAATGGCAGATGCAATCTTAGAAGCGAAGCAAGGCGAAGAAGAAGCGGAAGTTGCTGAAGAAACTGCACCAGAAACAGAAACAACAACTGCGTAACCTATTCAAAAGGTGATAAGAGGGACTGCCTTTTATCACCTTTTTTCAAGAAAAATGTGTAAGATACATACTCTTGTTTAACATATAAGGAGGAATACAAATGGCAATTACTGCACAGCAAGTAAAAGAACTGCGTGAAAAAACTGGCGCGGGCATGATGGATTGTAAAAAAGCGTTAACTGAAACTGACGGAGATATGGACAAAGCAATTGACCTTTTAAGAGAAAAAGGGATTGCGAAAGCAGCGAAAAAAGCTGACCGTATCGCAGCAGAAGGTTCTACTCTTATTAAAACTGACGGCAACAAAGGTGTTATTTTAGAAGTAAACTCTGAAACTGACTTCGTTGCGAAAAACGAAGGCTTTAAAGAGCTTCTTAACACTTTAGCTGATCACCTTCTTGCAAATACTCCAGCAGATGTTGAAGAAGCAATGGGTCAAAAAATGGAAAACGGCTCTACTGTTGAAGAGTACATCACAAGCGCAGTTGCTAAAATCGGTGAGAAAATCACTCTTCGCCGCTTTACAGTTCTTACAAAAGACGAAAACTCTGCATTCGGTGCTTACCTTCACATGGGCGGCCGCATCGGCGTATTAACTGTTCTGAACGGTACAACTGACGAAGAAACTGCGAAAGATATCGCAATGCACGTTGCCGCGGTTAACCCTCGTTACATTTCTCGTGATCAAGTATCTGAAGAAGAAGCAAACCATGAGCGTCAAATCTTAACTCAGCAAGCCCTTCAAGAAGGCAAACCTGAAAACATCGTAGCGAAAATGGTTGAAGGCCGTCTGAACAAATTCTTCGAAGAAATTTGTCTTTTAGACCAGGCGTTCGTTAAAAACCCAGATGAAAAAGTGAAACAAGTTGTTGCAGCGAAAAACGCAACTGTTCAAACTTATGTCCGCTATGAAGTTGGAGAAGGCATCGAAAAACGTCAAGAAAACTTTGCTGAAGAAGTAATGAACCAAGTGAAAAAATAATGGCGAAAAGATTTCGCGGCCAAGTCGCGTCTTTTCAGGCAGTATAGGGGACACACTTTGTGTTCCCTATTTTTAAAACTATATTTACAAACCTTTTTTTCTCTTGCATAATAGAAAACGGCAATGTTTACACTTGGAGGTTATCATGGAAAAACCAAAATACAAACGAATCGTATTAAAGCTTAGCGGGGAAGCATTGGCAGGAGAACAGGGTAACGGAATTAACCCGACTGTCATTCAATCCATTGCAAAGCAAGTGAAAGAAATCGCTGAGCTTGATGTCGAAGTGGCTGTTGTAGTAGGCGGCGGCAACTTATGGCGCGGAAAAACAGGAAGTGACCTGGGCATGGACCGTGCAACTGCTGACTATATGGGAATGCTGGCGACAGTTATGAATTCGCTTGCTCTTCAAGACAGCTTGGAAACACTCGGAATCCAGTCCAGAGTGCAAACATCCATTGAAATGAGACAAGTTGCTGAACCGTACATAAGAAGAAAAGCGATACGCCACTTAGAGAAAAAACGTGTCGTTATTTTCGCTGCGGGCACAGGAAACCCATATTTCTCAACTGATACGACAGCTGCACTGCGGGCTGCTGAAATTGAAGCAGACGTTATTTTAATGGCGAAAAATAATGTTGACGGTGTGTATAATGCTGATCCTAGAAAAGATGAATCAGCTGTTAAGTATGAATCACTTTCTTATCTTGACGTTCTAAAAGACGGCCTGGAAGTCATGGATTCAACAGCATCATCTTTATGCATGGATAATGACATTCCGCTTATCGTCTTTTCTATTATGGAAGAAGGAAATATCAAACGTGCCGTTATCGGTGAATCAATCGGAACGATCGTGAGGGGGAAATAACGTGTCAAAAGAAGTATTAACTCAAACAAAAGAAAAAATGGAAAAAGCAATTGCTGCTTATCAGCGCGAATTGGCTACAGTACGTGCAGGCCGTGCAAATCCATCTTTATTAGATAAAGTAACGGTTGAATATTACGGAGCACAGACACCTTTAAATCAGCTGTCTTCTATTAACGTGCCTGAAGCTCGTATGCTCGTTGTAACGCCATATGATAAATCAGCAATCGGCGATATCGAAAAAGCGATTTTAAAAGCTGATTTAGGCCTTACGCCAACAAGTGACGGCAACATGATTCGAATTGCGATTCCGGCATTAACAGAAGAAAGACGCAAGGAATTAGTAAAAGTTGTGAAAAAATATGCTGAAGAAGCGAAAGTAGCTGTCCGTAACGTTCGCCGTGATGCTAACGATGATCTCAAAAAACTTGAGAAAAACGGAGACATTACTGAGGATGAACTGCGTGCTTCAACTGAAGACGTTCAAAAACTGACAGATGAATATGTGTCAAAAATTGACAGTGTCACAAAAGACAAAGAAAAAGAAATCATGGAAGTTTAATGAAAAACTATGTACAATAGATAATAGTGAAAAGACCCTCTCATGTTTACAGGGGGTTTTTTTGTTAATACTGTTGATTACATCGGTTATCAGCAGGGAATGCAACCTTTTTGGGTGACGGAGGAATCTCATGCTCAACATACTCAAAAATTGGAAGAACCAGCAAACTGCGGCTTCCAACTTAGAACGTTATACAAAAGAAGACATACTTAAGGGAGAAATTCCCGAACACATCGCCATTATCATGGATGGAAATGGCCGTTGGGCTAAAAAACGCTCTCTTCCCCGAATTGCAGGCCACCATGAAGGAATGAAGGTGGTAAAAAGGACAACGAAGCTTGCGAACGAACTAGGTGTCAAAGTATTGACATTGTATGCATTTTCAACAGAAAACTGGAAGAGGCCGAAAATGGAAGTCGATTTTTTAATGAAGCTTCCAGAAGAATTTTTAAATACGTATCTTCCAGAGCTTGTAGAGGAAAATGTACAGGTTCGGATCATAGGAGATGAAACGGCTTTGCCTGCGCACACATTACGTGCGATTGAAAAGGCTGTAGAGGATACGGCGCAAAACGACGGAATGATCCTTAATTTTGCTCTCAATTATGGAGGCCGTACTGAAATTGTCACTGCTGCAAAAGCACTCGCGGAAAAAGTGAAGGAAGGCTCTTTGGATATTGAAGACATTGATGAATCGCTTTTTTCTAATTATTTAATGACTGAATCTTTGCAGGATCCTGAACTTTTAATTCGAACGAGCGGCGAGATTAGACTGAGCAATTTTATGCTATGGCAGGTTGCCTACAGTGAATTTGTCTTTACTGACGTCTTATGGCCTGACTTTAAAGAGGATCACTTCTTACAGGCGTTAGGAGAATATCAGCAGAGGGGCCGGAGGTTTGGCGGAATTTAGAGGATGGTGGACATGAAACAAAGAATTTTGACAGGTGTTCTGGCAGCAATTGTATTTTTATTTTTGGTTATTGTCGGGAAATTGCCGTTCACCATATTAATTTATGCTATGGGCAGTGTGGCGCTTTTTGAGCTTTTACGGATGAAAAAGCTGAAGCTGGTTTCACTGCCGGGTTTGATCAGTCTTTTATTATTGTGGATGTTCTTATTGCCAAGCCAGTATTCGTTTTTTGAAGCGAATGGTATTTCAAAAATGGAAATCGCTTTGTTTGCGGTACTGCTTTTGCTGACTTACACAGTGTTGGTGAAAAACACCTTTACTTTTGATGAAGTCGGGTTTATTACGCTTGCAGCAATTTACATCGGAATGTGTTTTCATTATTTTATAGAAATCAGAAATCTTGACCAATACGGGTTAACATACATTTTTTACGCGTGTGTTGTGATTTGGTCCACTGATTCCGGTGCATATTTTGTCGGGAAAGCGCTTGGTAAGCGAAAACTGTGGCCTGAAATCAGTCCGAATAAAACAGTGGAAGGCTTTGCAGGCGGAATTGTCATCGCACTTGTACTGGCGACGATTTTTCAGCTTTTTGCACATCTTCCGATCCCGTATATCTATCTGCTTTTGATCACGCTGTTTTTGTCTGTTTTCGGACAACTTGGAGATTTAGTGGAATCCGCCTTGAAAAGACATTACGATGTAAAGGATTCTGGGAAGATTCTTCCCGGGCATGGCGGTATATTAGACCGTTTTGACAGTTTCTTGTTTGTCATGCCTTTCTTGTACTTTCTGCTTGCCCTTTTTTCATAAAAAAGTCTAATATGAATATGAGACTGATCATGCAGCAAAAAGAATAGGAGTAGTGGCAGCTTTGAAAAATATTTGTCTTTTAGGAGCAACAGGATCAATCGGCGAACAGACTCTTGACGTATTGCGTACGCATCAAGATCAATTTCAGCTGGTATCTATGTCGTTTGGCAGAAATATTGATAAGGCCGTACCAATGATTGAGGCCTTTCAGCCGAAGTTTGTCTCTGTCGGTGATCTGGATACATATCATAAATTAAAACAAATGCCTTTTTCTTTTGAATGCCAAATCGGGCTGGGAGAAGAAGGACTGATAGAAGCAGCAGTGATGGAGGAGGTTGACATTGTTGTCAACGCCTTGCTCGGAAGCGTCGGTCTTATCCCGACGTTAAAGGCAATTGAACAGAAAAAAACAATTGCGCTTGCAAATAAGGAAACTCTTGTCACTGCAGGGCATATAGTAAAAGAACATGCTAAGAAATATGATGTTCCGCTGCTGCCTGTTGACAGTGAGCATTCGGCAATTTTTCAAGCCCTTCAAGGCGAACAGGCTAAAAACATTGAACGCCTCATCATTACGGCATCCGGCGGAAGTTTTCGGGACAAGACGCGGGAGGAGCTCGAATCAGTAACAGTTGAGGATGCGTTAAAACACCCGAATTGGTCAATGGGTGCAAAAATTACGATTGATTCGGCTACAATGATGAATAAGGGATTAGAGGTGATCGAGGCACATTGGCTATTCGATATACCATATGAACAAATTGATGTAGTTTTACATAAGGAGAGCATCATCCATTCAATGGTTGAGTTTCATGACAAAAGTGTGATCGCACAGCTCGGAACTCCGGATATGAGAGTTCCAATCCAATATGCGCTCACTTATCCTGACCGGTTGCCATTACCAGATGCGAAAAGGCTTGAATTATGGGAAATCGGCAGCCTCCATTTTGAGAAAGCTGATTTTGACAGGTTCCGATGCTTACAATTTGCTTTTGAATCAGGTAAAATAGGAGGAACAATGCCGACAGTGCTAAATGCGGCAAATGAAGTAGCTGTAGCTGCCTTTTTAGCCGGCAAGATACCGTTTTTGGCTATTGAAGACTGTATCGAAAAGGCACTATCCCGCCATCAGGTAATGAAAAAACCGAGGCTGGCGGACATTCAAGAAGTGGACAAAGATACCCGGGGATACGTCAATTCAATACTCACATAAGGTGGTATGTTCGTGAATACAGTTATAGCGTTTATCATTATTTTCGGAACGCTCGTTTTCTTCCATGAACTGGGCCATTTATTGCTAGCCCAAAGAGCGGGAATTCTCTGCCGTGAATTTGCGATCGGCTTCGGTCCAAAAATTTTTTCTTTCAAAAAAAATGAAACAGTTTATACGATCAGGCTGCTTCCGGTCGGCGGATTTGTCCGTATGGCAGGCGAAGACCCGGAAATGATTGAGGTGAAACCCGGTTACACGGTCGGGCTTCTCTTTAATAAAGAAGATCAAGTTGAGAAAGTCATCATCAATCAAAAGGAAAAATACCCGGATGCTTTAGTCATTGAAGTGGAAACAGCGGATTTAGAGCATGACATGAAGATCACCGGCTATGAACAGGGGAAAGAGGATGAGCTTTCCAGCTTTACTGTCAGCGAAACATCCTTTTTCATTGTAGACGGAGAAGAAGTACAGATTGCGCCGTATAATCGCCAATTTGGTTCCAAACCTGTGTGGCAGCGGATTAAAGCGATTGCTGCAGGACCGATTATGAACTTTATTTTAGCTTACGTCATTTTAGTAATGCTTGGACTTGTTCAAGGCGTGCCTTCAAATGAGCCTGTGCTCGGGCAGCTGACTGACAATGGAAGGGCGGCCGAGGCAGGGCTAAAAGAAGGGGATTACATTCAAAGCATTAACGGTGAGAAAATGAGGTCTTGGACTGACATTGTCTCCGCTGTAAAAGAAAACCCGGAAAAAGAAATGGACGTTGCAGTAAAAAGAGATAACAAAACGCTTCATATTTCAGTGACTCCGGAAGCTGTGAAAGATGAGAGCAAAAAGACAATCGGACGTTTCGGTTCCTATGCGCCGACTGAAAAAGGCGTTCTCTCAGCAGTTGCTTACGGCGCGACATCAACAGTTGATGTCACCAAAGCCATTTTAACCAACTTAAGCAAATTAGTAACAGGCCAATTTAAACTTGATATGTTGTCAGGTCCTGTCGGCATATATGATATGACAGACCAAGTGGCGAAAACGGGGTTAGTTAACTTATTCCAGTTTGCTGCGTTTTTAAGCATTAACCTTGGGATTGTCAACTTGCTTCCGATTCCGGCACTTGACGGAGGAAGGCTGTTATTTCTATTTATTGAAGCGATTCGGGGCAAACCGATTAACAGAGAAAAAGAAGCATTTGTTGTGTTTATCGGGGTAGCTTTCTTAATGCTTCTTATGCTGGTCGTCACATGGAACGATATCCAGCGGCTGTTCTTGTAAATGAAAAGTAAATCAATCAGAGGTGCGAAGAAATGAGACAAAGCTTGACGCTTATTCCTACGCTCCGTGAAGTTCCAGCTGATGCCGAAGCAAAAAGTCATCAGCTTCTTCTGAGAGCAGGATTTATCAGACAGAATACGAGCGGGGTATACAGCTATATGCCTCTTGCGTATAAGGTGATTCAAAACATTCAGCAGATTGTTCGTGAAGAAATGGAGAAAATTGATGCCGTAGAAATGCTTATGCCCGCATTGCAGCAGGCTGAGACATGGCAGGAATCAGGCAGATGGTATACGTATGGTCCTGAACTGATGAGACTAAAAGATCGTCATGGCCGTGAGTTTGCTTTAGGAGCAACGCATGAGGAAGTTATCACTTCACTTGTTCGCGATGAGGTTAAATCCTATAAGCGTCTCCCTCTGACTCTGTATCAAATTCAGTCTAAGTTCAGAGATGAAAAACGTCCTCGCTTTGGTTTGTTAAGAGGCCGCGAATTTATTATGAAGGATGCGTATTCTTTCCATGCATCTGAAGAGAGTTTAGATGAAACGTATCAAAAAATGTACGAGGCCTATTCTAATATTTTTGCCCGCTGCGGCATTAATGTAAGACCTGTCATCGCCGATTCAGGCGCAATGGGAGGAAAGGATACGCACGAGTTTATGGCACTTTCTGCAATCGGAGAGGATACAATTGCGTATTCTGATGAATCACAATATGCGGCGAATATCGAAATGGCTGAAGTTCTTTATCAAGAAGTCCCTTCTGATGAAGAGCCTAAAGCTTTAGAGAAAGTTCACACGCCTAACGTGAAAACAATCGAAGAACTGACTGCGTTTTTACAGGTTTCCGCTGAAGCCTGCATTAAGTCAGTATTGTTTAAAGCAGATGACCGTTTTGTCTTAGTGCTTGTAAGAGGCGACCATGAAGTCAACGATATTAAAGTGAAAAACTTGCTTCATGCAGAAGTTGTGGAGCTTGCCTCACATGAAGAGGTCATTCAACAGCTCGGAACAGAGCCAGGATTTGTCGGCCCTGTCGGTGTCAATCAAGATGTTGAAGTATATGCCGATCATGCTGTGAAAGCAATGGTCAATGCTGTTGCCGGTGCGAATGAAGGAGATCATCATTATCAAAATGTCAACGTGAACCGTGATGCGCAAATTAAAGAATTTGCCGATCTTCGATTTATTAAAGAAGGTGATCCTTCACCGGACGGTAAAGGCACAATCCGCTTTGCGGAAGGAATCGAAGTCGGACAAGTCTTTAAGCTCGGAACACGCTATTCAGAAGCGATGAATGCCACATACTTAGATGAAAACGGACGCGCGCAGCCAATGCTGATGGGCTGTTACGGAATCGGTGTGTCAAGAACGCTGTCTGCTATTGCTGAACAGCATCATGACGAAAAAGGATTAATTTGGCCAAAAAGCGTTGCGCCGTACGATCTTCATATTCTTGCTTTGAACATGAAAAACGATGGGCAAAGAGAGCTTGCTGAAAAGCTGTATGCTGATTTAAAAGCGGAAGGCTATGAAGTGCTCTATGACGATCGTGCTGAGCGCGCAGGCGTAAAATTTGCTGATTCAGATCTAATCGGCCTTCCAATCCGCATCACAGTCGGAAAACGGGCTGACGAAGGAATTGTCGAAGTGAAAATCCGCAAAACGGGTGAGTCAACTGAGATTTCAGTAGACGAATTATCTGCATTTATCAGCAAGCAGTAATCACCATAACGATTTATCAAAAAACATGTTAAAATAGAAATAATAGAAGGTACCTCATTGCCTGAGGTACCTTCACTTATGATGTTTTTAGGGAGGGATACTGTCTGAATGGAACAGTTATCAGTCAACAGAAGGCAGTTTCAAATTCTTCTGCAGCAGATTAATATGACAGATGATACCTTCATGACATACTTTGAAGATGGCGAGATTAAAAAGCTGACGATACACAAAGCCTCTAAGTCTTGGCATTTTCATTTTCAATTTAAATCTTTGCTGCCTTTTCAAATATATGACACATTAACAATGAGGCTGACGCAATCGTTTGCCCACATAGCAAAAGTTACATCTTCAATCGAAGTGCAAGATGCAGAGGTCAGCGAAAGTCTTGTACAAGACTACTGGTCACGCTGCATTGAAGAATTGCAAGGCATTTCGCCGCCGATTATCAGTCTATTAAACCAGCAAAAACCGAAGCTGAAGGGCAATAAACTGATTGTCAAAACAAAAACAGATACGGAAGCGGCTGCTCTTAAGAACAAATATAGTTCCATGATTCAAGCAGGCTACCGTCAATTTGGTTTCCCGGACCTTCAACTTGATGCCGAAATATTTGTATCCGAGCAAGAAGTTCAAAAGTTTCGGGAACAAAAGCTTGCAGAAGACCAAGAGCGGGCCATGCAAGCGCTGATTGAAATGGAGAAGAAAGACAAAGAAAGTGATGAAGATCAAGCGCCATCTGGGCCTCTTGTCATCGGTTATCAAATTAAAGATAACGAAGAAATCCGGACACTTGACAGCATCATGGACGAAGAACGGAGAATTACGGTTCAGGGTTATGTGTTTGATGTGGAGACCCGAGAGCTGAAAAGCGGGCGCACGCTATGCATCTTCAAAATTACAGACTACACAAATAGTATTTTAATCAAAATGTTTGCACGTGAAAAAGAAGATGCGGCACTGATGAAGTCTCTGAAAAAAGGAATGTGGGTAAAAGCACGCGGAAGTATTCAAAATGACACTTTCGTCAGAGATCTCGTCATGATCGCAAATGACGTAAATGAAATGAAAGCGAAAACCCGCGAAGATACGGCTCCTGAAGGAGAAAAAAGAGTGGAATTGCACCTGCATTCCCCGATGAGCCAAATGGATGCTGTGACGGGGATTGGAAAGCTTGTCGAACAGGCGAAAAAGTGGGGGCATGAGGCCATTGCTTTGACTGACCATGCTGTCGTTCAATCCTTCCCTGATGCGTATTCTGCCGCCAAGAAGCATGGAATTAAAATGATCTACGGGATGGAAGCGAATCTTGTTGATGACGGCGTGCCAATTGCTTATAACGCTGCACATCGTCTGCTTGAGGAAGAAACATATGTTGTTTTTGACGTCGAGACGACAGGACTGTCTGCTGTATACGATACCATTATTGAGCTGGCTGCAGTAAAAGTAAAAGGCGGAGAAATTATTGATAAATTTGAGGCGTTTGCGAACCCGCATCGTCCGCTTTCAGCCACAATCATAGAGCTTACTGGCATCACCGATGATATGCTTCGCGACGCTCCGGATGTTGTAGATGTAATTAGAGAGTTTAGAGAGTGGGTCGGCGATGATATCCTTGTCGCTCATAATGCAAGCTTTGATATGGGATTCTTAAATGTAGCTTATAAAAAGCTTCTTGAAGTCGAAAAAGCTAAAAACCCAGTCATTGATACGCTTGAGCTAGGCCGTTTCCTCTATCCGGAATTTAAGAACCACCGTCTGAACACACTCTGTAAAAAGTTTGATATCGAACTCACACAGCACCACCGTGCGATATACGATACTGAAGCGACGGCTTATTTGCTCCTGAAAATGCTGAAGGACGCAGCTGAAAAAGGCATTCAGTACCATGATGAGCTGAATGAAAATATGGGACAGTCCAACGCTTATCAAAGATCAAGACCGTATCATGCAACATTACTTGCTGTGAACAGCACGGGGCTTAAAAATTTATTTAAGCTTGTGTCACTTTCTCATATTCATTATTTTTACAGAGTACCTCGTATTCCGAGATCTCAGCTTGAGAAATACAGGGAAGGGCTTCTGATCGGTTCGGCCTGTGACAGGGGAGAGGTTTTTGAAGGAATGATGCAAAAATCGCCTGAAGAGGTTGAAGATGTCGCGTCATTCTATGATTATCTTGAGGTTCAGCCGCCTGAAGTGTACCGTCACTTGCTAGAGCTTGAGCTGGTCCGTGATGAAAAGTCGCTGAAAGAAATTATTGCGAATATCACGAAACTGGGTGAAAAGCTTAATAAACCGGTTGTTGCTACGGGAAATGTTCATTACTTGAATGATGAGGATAAAATCTACAGAAAGATTTTAATATCCTCTCAAGGCGGGGCCAATCCGCTGAACAGGCATGAACTGCCGAAAGTGCATTTCAGAACGACAGACGAAATGCTTGAAGCATTTTCTTTCTTAGGCGAAGAAAAAGCGAAGGAAATCGTTGTCACCAATACCCAAAAGGTTGCTTCTTTAATTGATGACATCAAGCCGATTAAAGATGATTTGTATACACCGAAAATCGAAGGCGCTGATGAAGAGATCAGAGAAATGAGCTATCAGCGTGCAAGAAGCATTTACGGCGAACAGCTGCCTGAAATTGTAGAAGCGCGGATTGAAAAAGAATTAAAGAGTATCATTGGCCACGGCTTCGCTGTTATTTATTTGATCTCTCACAAACTTGTAAAACGTTCACTAGATGACGGGTATCTCGTAGGTTCCCGTGGTTCTGTAGGATCTTCATTAGTTGCGACGCTTACTGAGATCACTGAGGTGAACCCGCTGCCGCCGCACTATGTATGCTCTGAGTGCCAGCATTCTGAGTTCTTTAATGATGGTTCTGTCGGTTCCGGTTTTGACCTGCCTGACAAGACATGTCCTCATTGCGGAACGCCTTTGAAAAAAGACGGCCATGATATTCCGTTTGAAACGTTCTTAGGATTTAAAGGGGACAAAGTACCTGATATCGATTTGAACTTCTCAGGGGAATATCAGCCGCAAGCACACAATTACACAAAAGTATTGTTCGGAGAAGACAATGTATATCGTGCGGGAACAATAGGCACTGTTGCAGAAAAAACAGCTTATGGTTATGTAAAAGGCTATGCCGGAGACAATAACCTTCACATGCGCGGGGCCGAAGTAGATCGGCTCGTACAGGGATGTACAGGTGTTAAACGGACGACTGGACAGCACCCTGGGGGTATTATCGTCGTTCCGGATTATATGGATATTTATGATTTTTCACCGATTCAGTTCCCGGCAGATGCCACGGGCTCGGAGTGGAAAACGACTCATTTTGATTTCCACTCCATTCATGACAACCTGTTGAAACTCGATATTCTCGGACACGATGACCCGACCGTCATTCGGATGCTTCAGGACTTAAGCGGAATTGATCCGAAAACAATTCCAACAGATGATCCTGAAGTGATGAAGATCTTCCAGGGAACCGAATCACTCGGTGTTACAGAAGAACAGATCGGCTGTAAAACGGGCACTCTTGGAATCCCTGAATTCGGAACCCGATTTGTCCGGCAGATGCTTGAAGACACAAAGCCGACAACTTTTTCCGAGCTCGTTCAGATTTCGGGCTTGTCTCACGGAACTGATGTATGGCTCGGCAATGCGCAAGAGCTCATCCACAATAATATTTGTGAGCTGAGTGAGGTTATCGGCTGCCGTGATGACATTATGGTTTACTTAATCTATCAGGGCCTTGAGCCGTCCCTTGCCTTTAAAATCATGGAATTTGTGCGTAAAGGAAAAGGATTAACGCCTGAATGGGAAGAAGAAATGAAAAATAACAATGTCCCAGACTGGTATATTGATTCTTGTAAAAAGATTAAATACATGTTCCCGAAAGCCCACGCCGCAGCTTATGTATTAATGGCAGTCCGCATTGCTTACTTTAAAGTCCATCACGCGCTTTTGTATTATGCGGCTTATTTTACCGTTCGTGCAGACGATTTTGATATCGATACAATGATCAAGGGTTCTACAGCAATCAAGGCTGTAATGGAGGATATTAACTCTAAAGGACTTGATGCTTCACCGAAGGAAAAAAACCTTCTCACTGTTTTAGAATTAGCTCTTGAAATGTGTGAAAGAGGCTATTCATTCCAAAAAGTCGATTTATATCGCTCCAGCGCTACAGAGTTTATTATTGACGGCAACAGTCTTATCCCGCCGTTTAACTCCATTCCTGGATTAGGGACGAACGCCGCTCTGAACATTGTAAAGGCTCGTGAAGAAGGTGAATTCCTCTCGAAAGAAGATTTACAAAAGAGAGGGAAAGTGTCAAAAACGATTCTAGAGTATTTAGATCGTCATGGCTGCTTGGAATCACTGCCTGATCAAAACCAATTGTCACTGTTCTAACATGGAAAGCAGAATTTCTCTGGAAATTCTGCTTCTATGCATACATAGGCGTAAAAAGTGCCATCGTAACATTAGAGTCTCTGTTATTTGCTTAGGTATGAAGGTAAGCGTATATCCATTTGCAATAAAAATATGGTTATGGTATAGTTTTATTGGAAATGCTAACGATTACCGAGGCAAAGAGTGGGGAAACCCGCTCTTTTGTATTGAACAAGAGAATTTTGTCTCGACATGTTCATCGTTTACTTTTTAGCCCCTGCTCTTTTGAAGCAGGGTTTTTATGCAGAGTGACGAGACGAATATGAGATCGACAGCACAAGGAGGAAGAACATGAGCAAAAAAGTGACTGACACCGTTCAAGAAATGGCTCAGCCAATCGTAGACAGCCTTCAGCTTGAACTCGTTGACATTGAATTTGTCAAAGAGGGTCAAAGCTGGTTCCTTCGCGTGTTTATTGATTCCGATGACGGTGTGGATATTGAGGAATGTGCCAAAGTAAGCGAAGCTTTAAGCGAAAAGCTTGATGAGGCAGATCCAATCAGCCAAAATTACTTTCTTGAAGTTTCATCTCCGGGAGCTGAGCGTCCGCTAAAGAAAAAGGCCGATTTCGAAAAATCACTTGGAAAAAATGTGTACATTAAGACGTATGAGCCTATTGAGGGCGTTAAAGTGTTTGAAGGTGAACTGGCTGAATTTGATGGACAAACAGTGACAGTTGAGATCACGATCAAAACAAGAAAGAAACGGATCAATATTCCGTATGAAAAGATAGCTAATGCAAGATTAGCTGTTACATTCTAATGAATACAAATGTTTTAAGGGGGGAGACCGTTAAATGAGCAGTGAATTATTAGATGCTCTCACGATTCTTGAAAAAGAAAAAGGCATCAGTAAAGAAATTATCATTGAAGCAATCGAAGCTGCCTTAATTTCTGCTTATAAGCGGAATTTTAATCAAGCGCAAAATGTACGAGTGGATTTAAACCGTGAAACAGGCTCCATCCGTGTATTTGCAAGAAAAGATGTCGTTGACGAAGTATACGATCAAAGACTGGAGATCTCTATTGAAGAGGCGCAGGGCATCCATCCGGAATATATGGTCGGCGATGTCGTCGAAATCGAAGTAACACCTAAGGATTTCGGGCGCATAGCTGCTCAAACAGCGAAGCAGGTCGTCACACAGCGTGTGCGCGAAGCTGAGCGCGGTGTGATTTATTCTGAATTTATCGACCGTGAAGAAGACATCATGACGGGTATTGTCCAGCGTCTGGACAATAAGTTTATCTACGTGTCTTTAGGCAAAATTGAAGCCTTGCTGCCGGTTAATGAGCAAATGCCGAATGAAAGCTACAAGCCTCATGACCGCATTAAGGTATATATCACAAAAGTAGAAAAAACGACGAAGGGTCCGCAGATTTATGTGTCAAGAACACATCCAGGCCTGTTAAAGCGTTTGTTTGAAATTGAAGTGCCCGAAATTTATGATGGAACTGTCGAGCTGAAATCTGTTGCCAGAGAAGCCGGCGACCGTTCAAAAATTTCTGTCCGCACAGATGATCCTGACGTGGATCCTGTCGGCTCATGCGTAGGCCCTAAAGGCCAGCGTGTTCAGGCGATCGTCAATGAATTAAAAGGTGAAAAAATTGACATTGTCAACTGGTCCAGTGATCCTGTAGAATTTGTCGCGAATGCGCTCAGCCCTTCGAAAGTGCTGGATGTCATCGTTAATGAAGAAGAAAAAGCGACAACTGTTATCGTTCCTGATTACCAGCTGTCTCTGGCGATTGGCAAAAGAGGACAAAACGCACGCTTAGCTGCTAAACTGACAGGCTGGAAGATTGATATTAAGAGCGAAACGGACGCAAGAGAACTTGGAATCTATCCGAGAGAATTTGAAGAAGAAGACGATGAGCCGCTCTTTACGGAGCCTGAAACTGCTGAATCGGATGAATAAGAGGTGACCTTAGGTGAATAAACACAAGAAGATCCCGTTACGCAAATGTGTAGTGACTGGGGAAATGAAGCCTAAAAAGGAACTGATCCGAGTTGTACGTTCGAAAGAAGGCGAAGTCTCAGTAGACCCGACCGGAAAAAAGAACGGGCGGGGTGCTTATTTAACGCTGGATAAAGAGTGCATCTTAGCAGCAAAAAAGAAAAACACTTTGCAAAATCAATTTCAATCACAAATCGATGACCAGATTTTCGAAGAATTGCTGGAGCTGGCGGAAAAGGTGAAAAAATAAAATGTCTGGAATGGAATGGTTTCCCTTGCTGGGTCTGGCCAATCGAGCTCGTAAGGTCGTGTCAGGCGAGGACTTGGTAATTAAAGAAATCAGGAATGCGCGTGCAAAGCTTGTCCTGCTTACAGAGGATGCATCATCTAATACAGCAAAAAAAGTAACCGACAAGTGCAATTATTATAAAGTCCCTTATAAAAAAGTCGAGAGTCGCGCGGTTCTTGGACGCTCTATCGGTAAAGAAGCCCGTGTCGTTGTCGCCGTCACTGACCAAGGTTTTGCGAATAAGCTGATCAGCTTGCTCGATTAATATTTTTGGGGGTGAACGAATGGCTAAAATGAGAGTATACGAATATGCAAAAGCGTTAAATGTTTCAAGTAAGGAAATTTTGACCGCACTGAAAAACATGGATTTAGAAGTGAATAATCATATGGCCATGCTTGAAGAAAAGGCCATTAAACAGCTTGATGCCAAATATAAAAAAGGCGGCGCAAGCGCAGCCGCTAAATCTCAAAAGCCTGCAGAAACGAACAAAAACAAACAGCCGCAAGGGGTTAATCAGCAATCAGCTGGAAATCAACCAAATAAAATTCGAGACGGAAAGAAGAATGACGTGCAGAATAATCAATTTAACAAAAACAAGAAGAATAACAACAACAAAAAAAATAAACGTAACAACAACAATAAAAATCAATATCAGCAAAAGCCTGTAAAGCCGAAAAAAGAGCTTCCTGAGAAAATTACGTTCTCCGGTACTTTAACAGTCGGCGCACTGGCTGAAGAGCTTGGCAAAGAGCCTTCAGAAATCATTAAAAAGCTGATGCTTCTTGGTGTAATGGCAACCATCAACCAAGAGCTTGATAAAGATACAATTGAACTCATTGCATCAGAATATGGTGTTGAAACAGAAGAAGTCATTGTGCTTGAAGAAACAGAGCTGGAAAAATACGAAGAGCCTGATAATGAAGAGGATCTCGAAATTCGTCCTCCTGTCGTTACGATCATGGGTCACGTTGACCATGGGAAAACGACGCTTCTTGACAGCATCCGTAAAACGAAGGTTGTTGAAGGAGAAGCAGGCGGAATCACTCAGCATATCGGTGCTTACCAAATTGAAGAGAACGGCAAGAAAATTACGTTCTTGGATACTCCGGGTCACGCTGCATTTACAACAATGCGTGCACGCGGTGCAGAAGTAACTGATATTACAATTCTCGTTGTTGCTGCTGATGACGGTGTAATGCCGCAAACAGTAGAAGCGATTAACCATGCAAAAGCAGCTGAGGTTCCCATTATCGTTGCTGTGAATAAAATTGATAAAGAATCCGCAAATCCTGACCGTGTGATGCAAGAACTGACGGAATACGGGCTTGTCCCTGAAGCTTGGGGCGGAGAAACAATTTTTGTTCCGCTTTCCGCTTTAACTGGAAAAGGCATTGATGAACTCGTTGAAATGATTTTGCTTGTCAGTGAAGTTGAGGAACTGAAAGCGAACCCGAATCGCCAGGCAAAAGGAACGGTTATTGAAGCGGAACTCGATAAAGGCAGAGGATCAGTTGCGACATTGCTCGTACAGACTGGAACACTGCATGTCGGAGATCCAATCGTAGTCGGCAACACATTCGGCCGTGTCCGTGCAATGGTTAACGACATTGGACGCCGTGTGAAAACTGCCGGCCCGTCAACTCCGGTTGAAATTACCGGTTTGAATGATGTCCCTCAAGCGGGAGACCAATTCCTTGTCTTTAAAGATGAAAAAACAGCTCGTTCTGTCGGGGAAGCCCGTGCTTCGAAACAGCTTGAAGAGCAGCGCAGCGATAAAGCGAAGCTCAGTCTTGATGACTTATTCGAGCAAATTAAACAAGGTGATGTAAAAGACATCAACATCATCGTAAAAGCTGACGTTCAAGGATCTGCTGAAGCTTTAACGGCCGCACTTCAAAAAATTGAAGTAGAAGGCGTTAAAGTGAAAATCATCCATACAGGCGTTGGTGCGATTACTGAATCTGACATTATCTTGGCATCTGCTTCCAATGCAATTGTTATCGGGTTTAATGTGAGACCGGACGGAAATGCTAAGAGTACGGCTGAAGCTGAAAATGTAGATATTCGACTTCACCGTATCATTTACAAAGTAATCGACGAGATTGAAGCTGCCATGAAAGGTATGCTTGATCCTGAATATGAAGAAAAAGTAATTGGTCAAGTAGAAGTGCGCCAAACATTCAAAGTATCTAAAATCGGTACAATTGCCGGCGGATATGTTACTGAAGGAACCATTACGCGCGACAGCGGCCTCCGTTTAATTCGTGACGGCGTCGTCATCTTCGAAGGCGAAGTAGACGTTCTGAAACGCTTTAAAGACGATGTGAAAGAAGTTTCACAAGGCTATGAATGTGGTATTACAATTAAGAAATACAATGACATTCGTGAAGGTGACATCCTTGAAGCGTTTGTCATGCAAGAAATTGAAAGAACGTGATCGGATTTGCGGAGTGTGAATGCATCATTTATGACGCAGGATCGCTAAAAGAAAAGCGTGCCGTTCTGAAGCGGATCGTAACCAGGGTTCAAAATAAGTTCAATGTTTCGATTTCGGAGATTGGCTTTCAAGACACTTGGCAAAGAACCAGCTTTGGAATCGCCGCTGTTTCTTCCTCTCGCGTTCAAACAGAAAAAGAGCTGCAGCGCGTTTTGGCGTTTATCGATTCTTTTCCTGAAATTGAACGGACGATCACTAGAACAGAGTGGTTTTAACTTAGAGGTGATTGAATTGAGTATGAGAGCAAACCGTGTCGGCGAGCAAATGAAAAAAGAACTCGGTGATATTATCAGCCGCAAGCTGAAAGACCCGAGAATTGGTTTTCTGACAGTAACGGATGTACGTGTATCAGGTGATTTGCAAATTGCAAAGGTGTATATCTCGGTTCTCGGTGACGAGAAAAAACGGGAGGAAGCGCTGAAAGGGCTGGCTAAAGCGAAAGGATTTATCCGATCCGAAATTGGCAGCCGTATCAGACTTCGAAAAACGCCTGAAATTGAATTTGAGTTCGATGAATCAATCGATTACGGAAATCGTATCGAAACATTGATTCACGAAATACATTCAGAGAAACCATCTGAATAAAAATGGAGAGGATAGGCGTATATCGTCTGTCCTCTTTTCTGCGTTTTAAAGAGAAAAGCTCAAAAGAAGGAGTGAAAGGACAAATGGTTAACGGAGTTCTCCTTTTACATAAACCAGTTGGCATGACATCGCATGACTGTGTCATGAAGATCCGAAAACTGTTAAATACAAAAAAAGTAGGGCATACGGGAACGCTCGATCCAGAAGTGTCAGGCGTGCTTCCGATTTGTGTGGGAAGGGCGACAAAAATTGTCGAATATTTAACTGAAAAGTCTAAAACGTATGATGCGGAAATAACACTTGGCTTTTCAACGACAACAGAGGATCAAACCGGAGAAACAGTTGAAACAAAGCCTGTCAGTCAAGATATTGATAAAGCCGATGTAGAAAAGGTGTTAAACAGTTTAAAGGGTAAACAGGAACAAATTCCTCCCATGTATTCCGCTGTAAAAGTAAACGGCAAAAAATTATACGAGTACGCAAGAGCAGGCATTGAAGTAGAACGTCCGAAACGCATGATTACCATTGAAGACATTGCCCTGACTACAGAGATTAAACATAACGGAGAAACCGCAAGCTTCCGATTTACAGTGACATGCTCCAAAGGGACCTATGTAAGGACGCTGGCGGTCATGATCGGAGAAAAGCTCGGATTTCCGGCTCATATGTCTCATTTAATCCGTACGGCATCCGGAGACTTTTCTCTTGACGAATGCTTTACCTTTGAAGAACTGGAAGCACAGGTCCAGTCCGGAACCGTGGGAGAGCATACAGTTCCTATTGAACGTGCGCTCAATCATTTGCCGAAATGGATCATAAGTGATACATTAGCTAAGAAAGTAGAAAATGGGGCTTTGCTTGAGACGCCCGAGCAGTTTTCTGAAATGACAAGCGAAGACCGCATTGCCGTCTTTACTGAATCCGGAAGCTGTTTGGCGATCTATTTCCCCCATCCTACAAAAAATGGGCTGTTAAAGCCGGCAAAAGTATTGATGCAAAAAAGCGAACAATAGAAAAAAGGTGACCGTTCTGTGAAGACGATACATATTACACATCCTCATCATTTAATCAAAGAGGAGCAGGCAAAGTCTGTGATGGCGTTAGGGTATTTTGACGGCGTTCATCTTGGACATCAAAAGGTAATCGGCACAGCGAAGCAAATAGCTGAAGAAAAGGGCTTGGCATTAGCTGTGATGACCTTTCATCCTCATCCTTCTCATGTATTGGGCAGGGATCAGGAGCCAAAGGATCTGATTACGCCTCTGGAAGATAAAATAAACCAAATTGAACAATTAGGCACAGAGATTCTGTATGTCGTTAAATTTAATGAAGTATTTGCTTCTCTTTCTCCTAAGCAGTTTGCAGACCAGTATATTATCGGCCTTAATGTGCAGCACGCAGTGGCGGGCTTTGACTTTACGTACGGGAAATACGGCAAGGGAACAATGGAGACCATGCCGCATGATTTAGAAGGAAAAGCTGAGTGCACAATGGTAGAAAAATTAACGGAGCAGGATAAAAAAATCAGTTCCTCGTATATCCGTACCGCGCTTCAAAACGGAGACGTTGAATTGGCGAATGTCTTGCTCGGACAGCCTTATTTTATTAAAGGAGTTGTCATTCACGGTGATAAAAGAGGGCGGACCATCGGGTTTCCGACAGCAAATGTCGGTTTAAATAACAGCTATATCGTTCCGCCGACGGGTGTATATGCCGTAAAAGCGGAAGTGAACGGCGAAGTCTACAATGGCGTTTGCAATATCGGCTATAAGCCGACGTTTTATGAAAAACGTCCGGAGCAGCCTTCAATTGAAGTCAATCTGTTTGATTTCGATCAGGAGGTATACGGAGCCGCTATAAAGATCGAATGGTATAAACGGATTCGGAGCGAGCGAAAATTCAATGGCATCAAAGAATTAACAGAGCAAATTGAGAAAGATAAGCAGGAAGCCATCCGTTATTTCAGCAATCTGCGGAAATAACATGCAACGCACACAAATTTTATTCTAAAATATTTGCATATAGGCCCGATTTTTAGTATGATAGTTTTCGTAGTCTTAAAACCATTGCTTGGCAATCCGAAGTCACCAACGGTTGCTAGGTAACTGGGGCTAAATATGATTTGGAGGTGAAACAGGATGGCAATTACTCAAGAGCGTAAAAACCAACTCATCAGCGAGTTCAAAACACACGAATCTGATACTGGATCTCCAGAAGTTCAGATCGCTATCCTAACTGACTCAATTAACAACTTGAACGAGCATTTACGTACTCACAAGAAAGACCACCATTCACGTCGCGGTCTTCTTAAAATGGTAGGTAAGCGTCGTAATCTTCTTACGTATCTACGTAATAAAGACGTAACTCGTTACCGTGAGTTAATTAACAAACTAGGCTTACGTCGATAATCGTAAAAAGCGGGAGGATTCCCGCTTTTTTATCGTATTAAAGCGAAATTTCTTATAACAAATCATTGAAATCCTTTTACATACTACTTTGACATTGATATGTTCAATTCATTTCGTTCATAATAGGAGTAATTGATTATTTCACACAACGAAGAGAGGAGTTCGTAATCGTATGGGACAAGAAAAACATGTCTTTACCATAGATTGGGCCGGAAGAACGCTTACAGTTGAAACCGGCCAGCTTGCCAAACAGGCAAACGGTGCTGTGATGATCCGCTACGGTGATACAGCAGTGCTTAGTACAGCAACCGCTTCAAAAGAACCAAAACCGCTTGATTTCTTCCCGCTTACTGTAAACTATGAGGAAAGATTATATGCGGTAGGAAAAATTCCGGGCGGATTTATTAAAAGAGAAGGACGCCCAAGTGAAAAAGCGGTTCTTGCCAGCCGTTTAATCGACCGTCCGATCCGTCCTTTGTTTGCAGATGGATTCCGTAATGAAGTTCAAGTCATCAGCATTGTCATGAGTGTTGACCAAGACTGCTCTTCTGAAATGGCTGCTATGTTCGGTTCATCTCTTGCTCTTTCTGTATCGGATATTCCGTTTGAAGGACCGATTGCAGGGGTAACTGTCGGACGCATTGATGATCAATTTATCATTAATCCAACAGTCGATCAGCTTGAGAAAAGCGACATCAATCTTGTCGTTGCCGGCACGAAAGATGCCATTAACATGGTAGAAGCGGGAGCGGACGAGGTTCCTGAGGAAACCATGCTTGAAGCCATTATGTTCGGCCATGAAGAGATTAAACGCCTGATTGCATTCCAAGAAGAAATTGTTGCAGCAGTCGGCAAAGAGAAATCAGAAATTACGCTCTATGAAGTTGATGAAGAGCTTAGTGAAAAAGTAAAAGCTTTAGCAGAAGACGATCTGCTGAAAGCCATCCAAGTTCATGAAAAGCATGCCCGCGAAGATGCCATTAATGAAGTGAAAAATGCAGTTGTGGCAAAATTCGAGGATGAAGAGCATGATGAAGACACAATCAAGCAAGTGAAGCAGATTTTATCCAAGATGGTGAAAAATGAAGTGCGCCGCCTGATTACTGAAGAAAAAGTAAGACCGGACGGCCGCGGTGTCGATCAAATCCGCCCGCTTTCTTCAGAGGTTGGCCTCTTGCCAAGAACGCACGGATCAGGTCTGTTTACAAGGGGACAAACTCAGGCTCTCAGCGTATGTACGTTAGGTGCTCTGGGAGATGTGCAAATCCTTGACGGCTTAGGTGTAGAAGAGTCGAAACGGTTTATGCATCACTACAACTTCCCGCAATTCAGCGTTGGGGAAACAGGACCGATGCGTGGACCGGGACGCCGTGAAATCGGACACGGAGCACTGGGTGAGCGTGCGCTTGAGCCAGTTATTCCGTCTGAAAAAGATTTCCCTTACACTGTCCGTCTTGTATCAGAAGTGCTTGAATCAAACGGCTCTACGTCTCAAGCAAGTATTTGCGCAAGCACACTTGCAATGATGGATGCCGGTGTACCGATTAAAGCTCCAGTTGCTGGTATCGCGATGGGCCTCGTCAAATCAGGCGAACATTACACTGTTCTGACTGACATTCAAGGCATGGAAGATGCGCTTGGAGACATGGACTTTAAAGTAGCTGGGACTGAAAAAGGCGTAACGGCGCTGCAAATGGACATTAAAATCGAAGGCCTTTCCAGAGAGATTCTTGAAGAAGCGCTACAGCAGGCGAAAAAAGGGAGAATGGAAATCCTTAACAGCATGCTTGCGACATTAAGCGAATCAAGAAAAGAGCTTTCTCGATATGCGCCTAAGATTTTAACAATGGCCATTAATCCTGATAAAATCCGCGATGTCATCGGGCCAAGCGGAAAACAAATCAATAAGATCATCGAAGAAACCGGTGTTAAAATTGATATTGAGCAGGACGGCACAATCTTTATTTCTTCAACAGATGAAAGCAGCAACCAAAAAGCGAAAAAAATCATCGAAGACCTTGTCAGAGAAGTTGAAGTTGGCCAGCTTTACTTAGGTAAAGTAAAACGAATCGAAAAATTCGGGGCTTTCGTTGAAATTTTCAGCGGAAAAGACGGTTTGGTGCACATTTCAGAGCTTGCGCTTGAACGCGTAGGAAAAGTTGAAGATGTTGTAAAAATCGGAGACGAAATTCTTGTCAAGGTCACTGAAATTGATAAACAAGGACGAGTCAATTTGTCTCGTAAAGCGGTGCTCCGTGAAGAGAAAGAAAAAGAAGAACAACAATCTTAAATGAAAACATAAAAGGAGCCTGGGAGACCCGGCTTCTTTATTTTGAAGCTTTTAAAGCGCAGGCGGGTTCTACCTTGTCCTTCTCCTTCATAATGTGAGGTGAGGGGGGACAGAACATGTACAAAAAATTTGTACCGTTTGCCGTTTTTCTATTTCTTTTTTTTGTCTCATTTGAGATGATGAAAAATCCGTACGCACTTGATTATATAGGGGCAATGAAAAAAGATACGGTAACTGTCACGGCGTCCAAAGACCCGTTATATGAAGAATTGCTTCAAAAAGCGCCAGAGTACGAAGTCAAGCCCCAGGATGCCAGAATAGATAAAGTGTGGAAAAGCATTCCCGGCTATAATGGATTGAAGGTCAATATTGAAAAATCATATAAAAAAATGAAAAAGCACGGCGAGTTTCGCGAAAACGATCTGGTATACAGCCAAGTAAAACCAAGCGTTCATCTTGAGTCTCTTCAGCCTGAGCCTATTTATAAAGGAAATCCTGATAAACCGATGGTGGCTTTTTTAATTAATGTGGCATGGGGAAATGAGTATTTGGAAAAAATGCTCCCTATTCTGCAAAAGCACCAAGTCAAGGCTACGTTCTTTTTAGAAGGCAATTGGGTGAGAAACAATGAACAGCTCGCTAAGAAGATTGCAGAAGACGGACATGAAATCGGAAATCATTCATACAATCATCCGGATATGAGCAAACTGACTACAGGAAGAATTTCCGAGCAGCTTGACAAGACAAATGAGCAAATAGAACAAACAATCGGCCATAAGCCGAAGTGGTTCGCTCCGCCGAGCGGAAGTTTCAGAAAAGCGGTTGTCGACATTGCAGCTGAGAAACAGATGGGAACAGTAATGTGGACAGTTGATACGATTGATTGGCAAAAACCGGCTCCTTCTGTACTCCAAACGAGAGTGTTAAGCAAGATACATAATGGTGCCATGATTTTAATGCATCCGACCGAACCCACGGCGGAAAGTCTTGAAGCGCTGATTACAAAGATAAAAGATAAAGGATACGCGCTTGGAACAGTCACTGAACTAATGGATGAAACCAGACTGTTGAAGTAACAGATGCAGGCAGCTTGTCTTTGAATAGGAGGAACAAATTTGATAAAACGATATACGTGTCAAAATGGTGTAAGAGTTGTGCTGGAAAATAACCCGACAGTCCGTTCTGTTGCGATCGGCGTGTGGATCGGCACAGGTTCGCGGCACGAAACGCCGGAGATAAACGGGATTTCTCACTTTTTAGAGCACATGTTCTTTAAAGGGACGAGCACAAGATCTGCACGCGAGATAGCAGAATCTTTTGATCGTATTGGCGGTCAGGTCAATGCGTTTACCTCAAAGGAATATACCTGCTACTATGCAAAGGTGCTTGACGAGCATGCGAATTACGCGCTGGACGTATTAGCAGATATGTTCTTTCATTCAACATTTGATGAAAACGAGCTGAAAAAAGAAAAAAATGTAGTATATGAAGAAATTAAAATGTACGAAGATGCGCCGGACGACATTGTGCATGATTTACTGAGCAAAGCCACTTACGGCAATCATTCTTTAGGCTACCCAATTCTTGGCACGGAAGAAACGCTTGCTTCTTTCAATGGTGACTCTCTCAGACAATACATGCATGATTATTATACACCGGACAGAGTGGTGATTTCGGTAGCGGGCAATATATCTGACAGTTTTATCAAAGATGTAGAAAAATGGTTCGGGTCATACGAGGCGAAGGGCAAAGCGACAGGTCTTGAGAAACCCGAGTTCTACACGGAAAAACTGACAAGAAAAAAAGAAACAGAGCAGGCTCATTTGTGCCTTGGATTTAAAGGCCTTGAGGTTGGCCATGAACGCATTTATGATTTAATCGTCCTGAATAATGTGCTCGGAGGCAGTATGAGCAGCCGGCTGTTCCAAGATGTCCGCGAAGATAAAGGCCTCGCTTACTCTGTTTACAGCTATCACAGCTCTTATGAGGACAGCGGAATGCTTACCATTTATGGCGGAACCGGTGCAAATCAGCTTCAGCAGCTGTCAGAAACAATTCAAGAAACCCTTGCGACATTAAAACGCGACGGCATTACCTCGAAAGAGCTGGAAAACAGCAAAGAGCAAATGAAGGGAAGCTTGATGCTGAGCTTAGAGAGCACAAACAGCAAAATGAGCCGAAACGGGAAAAATGAACTGCTGCTCGGCAAACATAAAACATTAGATGAGATCATCAATGAATTAAACGCCGTGAACTTAGAGCGTGTCAACGGTCTTGCCAGACAATTGTTTACTGATGACTATGCATTGGCACTCATCAGCCCTTCCGGCAATATACCGTCTTAAAAGGAAATGCCTGCCCTATAACGGAGCAGGCATTTTTTTATCCTTTTGAACATACATAGTACAAGGGGGTGACAGACATGCGGCTCAGTGAATTATCAGGAAAGGAAATTGTAGACATCAAAAGAGCTGAACGGCTGGGAGTGCTTGGCCAGACCGATTTAGAAATCAATGAACAGGATGGCCAGATTACAGCACTCCTCATTCCGACAGTTAAGTGGTTTGGTTTGAGAAAACACGGTCAAGACATTCGTGTCCCCTGGCATCATATTCAAAAGATCGGATCAGATATGATCATATTAGACGTACCTGAGGAAATGTCTCCTCGACAAGAGTAAATGAAAAAAGCCCAAAATGACTGTGATGCGGGCTCTAAAGTAAACATGAAACATCGGCTCCGGCAGCCGATGTTTTTTTATATAAAAAAAGCGCATGTTTTAATTCACCGGTATTTCCTTTTGATCATAAGATGAAGGGGAGCTTAACAACTAGAGATCCAGTATATACAAAGAAGGTGAACGTTTAGAATGTTAACCGGATTGAAAATTGCAGTTATCGGCGGTGACGCAAGACAGCTCGAAATTATAAGAAAGCTCACTGAACAGCAGGCTGACATCTTTCTTGTCGGTTTTGACCAATTGGATCATGGTTTTACCGGAGCAGTAAAATGCAACATTGATGAAATTCCTTTTCAGCAAATAGACAGCATCATTCTTCCAGTGTCTGCGACAACAGGGGAAGGTGTCGTATCGACTGTATTTTCGAATGAAGAGGTTGTGTTAAAACAAGAGCATCTCGACAAAACGCCTGCACACTGTGTCATTTTCTCAGGAATTTCTAACGCCTATTTAGAAAACATTGCAGCTCAAGCAAACAGAAAACTTGTTAAGCTGTTTGAGCGGGATGACATTGCGATATACAATTCTATTCCGACAGTAGAAGGAACGATCATGCTGGCTATTCAGCACACGGATTATACGATACACGGGTCTAAGGTGGCCGTTCTAGGTCTGGGGCGCACCGGGATGACGATTGCCCGTACATTTGCCGCGCTCGGGGCGAATGTAAAAGTGGGGGCAAGAAGTTCAGCGCATCTGGCACGTATCACTGAAATGGGGCTCATTCCTTTTCATACCGATGAGCTGAAAGAGCATGTAAAAGATATAGATATTTGTATTAATACCATACCAAGTATGATTTTAAATCAAACGGTACTTTCTAGCATGACACCAAAAACCTTAATATTGGATCTGGCCTCACGTCCCGGGGGAACGGATTTTAAATATGCCGAAAAACAGGGGATTAAAGCACTTCTTGCCCCAGGTCTTCCAGGGATTGTCGCTCCTAAAACAGCCGGACAAATCCTCGCAAACGTCTTGAGCAAGCTTTTGGCTGAAATACAAGCTGAGGAGGGAAAATAAGCATGTCGTCATTAAAAGGAAAAAGAATCGGGTTTGGGCTGACCGGCTCGCATTGCACATATGAAGCGGTTTTTCCGCAAATTGAGGCGCTGGTCAACGAAGGTGCTGAAGTCCGTCCGGTTGTCACATTTAACGTGAAGTCCACAAATACCCGATTTGGAGAGGGAGCAGAATGGGTTAAAAAAATTGAAGACCTGACCGGATATGAGGCCATTGATTCGATTGTAAAGGCAGAGCCCCTTGGGCCGAAGCTGCCCCTTGACTGCATGGTCATTGCTCCTTTAACAGGCAATTCAATGAGCAAGCTGGCAAATGCCATGACGGACAGTCCGGTGCTGATGGCGGCAAAAGCGACAATCCGAAACAATCGGCCGGTCGTTCTTGGCATTTCCACAAATGATGCTCTCGGATTAAACGGAACAAATTTAATGAGGCTCATGTCAACAAAAAATATCTTTTTTATTCCATTCGGGCAAGACGATCCATTTAAAAAACCGAATTCAATGGTAGCCAAAATGGATCTGTTACCGCAAACCATTGAAAAGGCATTGGTGTATCAGCAGCTTCAGCCGGTTCTAGTTGAGAATTATCAGGGAAATGACTAAATTTACAGAAAATCTTTCCCAAACTAAAAAATTCGGTCATCACCCGCATATTCTATGGTAAAATAAAACGTAAAATCATAGTCAAATCAATTCAATGATGCTGATTGGCGGAAGGAGTTTTACAGATGGGAAGAGGTTTACACGTAGCTGTTGTCGGAGCGACAGGAGCTGTAGGACAACAAATGCTTAAAACACTTGAAGACAGAAACTTTGAAATGGACACACTTACATTGCTATCTTCAAAACGCTCTGCGGGGACAAAAGTCACGTTTAAAGGCCAAGAGCTGACTGTTCAGGAAGCTTCTCCTGAGAGCTTTGAAGGGGTAAATATTGCTTTGTTCAGCGCCGGCGGAAGCGTATCACAAGCATTGGCACCAGAAGCTGTAAAACGCGGCGCGATTGTTATAGATAATACGAGTGCATTCCGTATGGACGAAAATACACCGCTAGTTGTGCCTGAAGTGAATGAGGCAGACTTGCATGAACACAACGGCATTATTGCCAATCCTAACTGCTCTACAATCCAAATGGTGGCGGCTCTTGAACCGATCCGCAAAGCATACGGCTTAAATAAAGTCATCGTATCAACTTACCAGGCGGTATCAGGAGCGGGAAATGAAGCTGTAAAAGAGCTTTACAGCCAAACACAGGCGATTTTAAATCAAGAAGAAATTGAGCCTGCGATCATGCCGGTCAAAGGTGACAAAAAACACTATCAAATCGCCTTCAACGCGATTCCGCAAATTGATAAATTCCAAGATAACGGCTATACGTTTGAGGAAATGAAAATGATAAATGAAACGAAAAAAATCATGCACATGCCTGACCTTCAGGTAGCGGCTACATGTGTGAGACTGCCAATTCAAACTGGGCACTCAGAGTCCGTCTACATCGAGGTAGACCGTGATAACGCTACAGTTGAAGATATTAAAAATCTATTAAAAGAAGCTCCGGGCGTGACACTTCAGGATGACCCAAGCCAGCAGCTTTATCCGATGCCTGCTGATGCCGTCGGCAAAAACGATGTATTTGTAGGCCGCATCCGCAAAGACTTGGACAGAGCAAACGGTTTTCATTTATGGGTTGTTTCTGATAACCTATTAAAAGGCGCGGCATGGAACTCTGTTCAAATTGCAGAAAGCCTGAAAAAACTAAACCTCGTATAAAAGAGAGAATTTCCTAAAGACGAATAGAAGAGAGTAAGGCGCTATCAGCCTGCTCTCTTCTGTTACGTCCGAATAATTTGGAGTGAAAACAGTGAAGATAATTGTTCAAAAGTTCGGCGGAACATCTGTAAAAGATGATAAAGGCCGTAAACTGGCTTTAGGGCATATTAAAGAAGCAATCAGTGAAGGATATAAGGTTGTCGTTGTCGTTTCAGCGATGGGCCGGAAAGGAGACCCGTATGCAACAGATTCTTTGCTGGGGCTGCTTTACGGCGATCAATCAGCGATTTCTCCAAGAGAGCAGGATTTGCTTTTATCTTGCGGAGAGACCATTTCCTCTGTCGTCTTTACAAGCATGCTGCTTGATAACGGTGTGAAAGCAGCTGCGCTGACAGGGGCCCAGGCTGGCTTTTTAACAAATGATCAGCATACCAATGCGAAAATCGTTGAAATGAGAACGGAGCGTTTATTCAGTGTGCTTGCGAATCATGACGCTGTAGTCGTCGCAGGGTTCCAGGGTGCAACTGAAAAGGGTGATACAACAACGATCGGCAGAGGGGGCAGCGATACGTCAGCAGCCGCACTCGGAGCAGCGGTTGACGCGGAATACATCGATATTTTCACAGATGTTGAAGGTGTGATGACTGCTGACCCGAGAGTGGTGGAAAATGCGAAACCGCTCCCTGTCGTGACGTATACGGAAATTTGCAACCTGGCGTATCAAGGGGCGAAGGTCATTCATCCTCGGGCTGTGGAAATTGCGATGCAGGCCAAGGTTCCGATCCGCGTCCGTTCGACTTATTCGAAAGATAAAGGCACATTGGTGACATCACATCACTCTTCTAAAGTCGGAAGCGATGTTTTTGAAAGGCTGATTACGGGAATTGCCCATGTCAAAGATGTCACGCAGTTTAAAGTTCCTTCGAAAATTGGCCAGTATAACGTTCAGACTGAAGTGTTCAAGGCGATGGCGAATGCGGGAATCAGCGTCGATTTCTTTAACATTACACCTAGTGAAATCGTATATACAGTAGCTGGGAATAAAACAGAAACAGCTCAGCGTATTTTAATGGATATGGGCTATGATCCAATGGTAACGAGAAATTGCGCGAAGGTATCGGCGGTCGGAGCGGGCATTATGGGTGTTCCTGGTGTCACGTCCAAAATTGTTTCGGCTCTTTCAGAAAAAGAAATACCGATCCTTCAGTCGGCTGACAGCCATACGACGATATGGGTGCTCGTCCATGAAGCAGATATGGTACCTGCTGTAAACGCTTTGCATGAAGTGTTTGAACTTTCCAAGTAAATGTGATTGAATCATGATGAGGTGAAAAAAATGAATTTCGGAAATGTGTCTACAGCGATGATTACACCCTTTGACAATAAAGGGAACGTAGACTTTCAAAAACTGTCTACACTGATTGATTACTTGTTGAAAAACGGAACGGATTCTTTAGTAGTAGCGGGAACAACTGGAGAATCTCCAACCCTTTCAACTGAAGAAAAAATTGCGCTTTTTGAATATACGGTAAAAGAAGTGAACGGAAGGGTGCCGGTTATTGCGGGTACTGGAAGCAACAACACAAAAGATTCCATTAAGCTGACAAAAAAAGCTGAGGAAGCGGGCGTAGACGCGGTTATGCTCGTTACGCCGTATTACAATAAACCTTCTCAAGAAGGAATGTACCAGCATTTTAAAGCAATTGCGGCAGAAACGTCTCTTCCTGTTATGCTGTATAATGTGCCGGGCCGCACGGTAGCTTCTCTCGCTCCTGAAACGACGATCCGTTTGGCGGCAGACATCCCGAATGTGGTTGCGATTAAAGAAGCGAGCGGAGACCTAGAAGCGATTACAAAAATTGTTGCAGAAACGCCGGAAGACTTCTCTGTCTATTCAGGGGATGACGCCCTGACGCTTCCTATTCTCTCAGTCGGAGGAAGAGGAGTTGTGTCAGTTGCGAGCCATATTGTAGGCTCTGATATGCAGCAAATGATCAAAAATTATACGAATGGGCAAACAGCTAATGCGGCACTAATTCATCAGAAACTGCTGCCGATTATGAAGGAACTGTTTAAAGCGCCTAACCCGGCTCCTGTCAAAACAGCTCTTCAGCTGAAAGGCCTTGATGTCGGATCAGTGCGACTTCCTCTTATCCCGCTAAGCGAAGATGAACGGCTGAGCTTAAGCAGCACGATCAGCGAACTGTAAGAAAAATTTCATACAGTGAAACAAACGCGGTCATTCTCACATTCAGCTGAGTTTGACCGTTTCTTATACATATTGGTTTTCCCTAAACCTTCTGCTTTATCTTGTTTTCTAAATTTACTTTCAGTTATAATAGGAACAAGTGATGATGGACGGGTATGAGACTAGGAGGATATAGATTTTGAAAAAGAAAAATACAGAAAACGTTAGAATTATCGCCCTTGGCGGTGTCGGAGAAATTGGGAAGAACCTTTATGTCATCGAAATTGACTCAGACATATTTGTTGTTGATGCCGGCCTTATGCATCCAGAAAATGAAATGCTCGGTATTGATGTTGTGATTCCTGACATATCATATTTGATTGAACGGGCTGACCGCGTCAAGGCAATCTTTTTAACGCACGGGCACGATGAAAATATCGGCGGCGTTTTTTACTTATTAAACAAGCTGTCCGTTCCAGTATACGGAACAAAGCTGACGCTTGCACTGTTAAGAGAAAAATTAAAACAATACGGACATAACCGAAAAACTGATTTAAGAGAAATTCACTCCAAATCTGTCATTACATTTGAATCGACAAAAGTATCGTTCTTTAGAACGATTCACAGCATCCCTGATTCTGTAGGTGTAAGTTTTAAAACATCACTTGGATCTATTGTATGCACGGGAGACTTCAAATTTGACCAAACACCTGCACTTAATCAAACGTGCGACATTGGCGAGATCGCCAAGATCGGCAATAGCGGCGTGCTCGCCCTGCTTTCTGACAGTGCAAATGCGGAACGTCCGGGTTATACCCCTTCGGAAGCAGCTGTCAGCGGCGAAATTTCGGACGCGCTGTATAATTCAGATAACCGGGTGATTATTGCTGTTTTTGCATCCAATATTAACCGGATTCAGCAAGTCATTCATGCTGCGGCTCAAAATGGCAGAAAGATTGCCGTTGCCGGAAAAAATCTTCAATCTGTCTTGCAGCTGGCAAGAAAGCTCGGATATATTGAAGCAGATGATGAACTGTTTATTTCTGTGCAGGATGTCAAGAAATATCCGAAGCGCGAAGTGGCCATTATTACAGCCGGCAGCCAAGGTGAACCGTTAGCTGCCCTGACAAGAATGGCAAACAAAGCTCACAAACAGCTGAACATTGAAGAAGGGGATACGGTTGTGATTGCGTCCACACCAATCCCTGGGCAGGAACTCATTTATTCTAAAACAGTAGATCTTCTCGCGAGAGCCGGTGCACAAGTCATCTTTGCCCAAAAGCGTGTCCATGTATCTGGCCACGGCTCACAAGAAGAGTTAAAGCTGATGATCAATCTGCTTAAACCGAAATATTTAATTCCTGTAAACGGCGAATACAGAATGCAAAAAGCTCATTCAAAAATCGCTGAAGAAATCGGCATGAAGCGCAGTGATATCTTCTTAATTGAAAAAGGAGACGTCGTTGAATTCCGCGGCCAAAACGTAAAAATTGGGGATAAAGTTCCGTACGGCAATATTTTAATTGATGGTTTAGGTGTCGGTGATATCGGCAATATCGTATTGCGAGACCGCCGCTTACTTTCACAGGACGGGATTTTAATCGTTGTCATTACACTTGATAAACAAAAGAAACATCTTGTATCAGGACCAGAAATTATCACGCGCGGTTTTGTTTATGTAAGAGAGTCTGAAGGCCTTATCGTACAGGCTACTGAGCTTGTCCGTTCTATCGTGACAGAAGCGACTGAAACATCAAATGTTGAATGGTCAACGCTGAAGCAGGCAATGCGGGATGCTTTGAACCAATTCCTATATGAAAAAACGAAACGTAAACCGATGATCATCCCAATCATTATGGAAGTATAATGTCTGAATAAAGACCGGAGCTGCTCCGGTCTTTATTTTTTTGCCTTTCAAGCCGGGATTGAATTGAGTATCTTTGTTCATAATACAAAGAGAAACTCGGAAAGGGTGAAAGCGAGATGGATCATCGTATGGAAAACACAGAAGAAGAGCGTTCTGAAAAAAATGATGCGAAAGACAGCATTATGAATAAAATACAGCAGCTTGGGGAAACAACGCTCCCGCAGCTGTCCCAAGATACAAATATTCATTGTCTGACCATTATCGGACAAATAGAAGGCCATGTTCAGCTTCCTCCGCAAAACAAAACAACAAAATATGAGCATGTCATCCCGCAAATTGTCGCAATTGAACAGAATCCCAAAATTGAAGGCCTGCTGATTATATTAAATACTGTCGGAGGAGATGTTGAAGCGGGTCTTGCGATAGCAGAAATGCTCGCATCTTTATCAAAACCGACCGTTTCTATCGTGCTTGGCGGCGGGCATTCTATCGGCGTTCCGATTGCAGTATCCTGTGATTACAGCTATATCGCTGAAACAGCAACAATGACGATTCATCCCGTTCGGCTGACCGGACTGGTCATCGGTGTGCCGCAAACGTTTGAATACCTGGATAAAATGCAAGAAAGAGTTGTGAAATTTGTGACAAGCCATTCCAATATAACCGAAGAGAAGTTTAAAGAGCTGATGTTTTCAAAAGGAAACTTAACACGAGACATCGGAACAAATGTAGTCGGGAAGGATGCAGTTGAATACGGGCTGATCGATCACACAGGCGGTGTTGGACAGGCGATCAATAAGCTGAATGAGCTCATTGAGGAAGCAAGGGCAGAAGAAGGACGGATGATTCAATGATTCTGTATACCGTGATGCCGCAGGAAATTGTGTTTGCGGAACAGAACCAGGAGACAAGCGTTCATGAGCAAATTGAGTATAAAGGTGTGCCGCTTCTTGTCGAGATGAAAGGCAATGAAGCGGAAGTCATTCAAATCATGAGCACAAATCCAATGCATTTTCTGCACCCAGACATTTCTCCGGGACAAAGGCTTAAATTAAACGTATAAGATCCACCCCTTTTTTAAGGGCAAAATATGCTATAATAGGGGAATCCTACAGAAAAAACGCAGCCTGTAAACGGCTGCTTTCTTCATTATGTAAGAACTTACATTTTTTAACGCAGTAAGGTGATGAGTGTGGCAAAGAAAAAACGAAAATCAAGAAAAAAACAGGCGAAACAGCTCAATATAAAATATGAACTCAACGGATTGCTGTGTATAGCCATTTCAATTATCGCGATTCTGCAGCTTGGGGTAGTCGGCCAAACCTTTATTTACTTGTTCCGCTTTTTTGCTGGAGAGTGGTTTATTTTATGTTTGTTAGGTTTATTGGTGTTAGGCGTATCGCTGTTTTGGAAGAAAAAAACGCCAAGCCTATTAACGAGACGAAAGGCTGGGTTGTACTGCATCATCGCAAGCATATTGCTGCTTTCCCATGTGCAGCTGTTTAAAAATTTGACGCACAAAGGGTCTATTGAGTCCGCAAGCGTGGTGCGCAACACGTGGGAATTGTTTTTGATGGACATGAATGGCAGCTCCGCTTCACCTGATTTGGGCGGAGGGATGATCGGTGCGCTGCTGTTTGCGGCTTCACACTTTTTGTTTGCGTCGACTGGTTCTCAGATCATGGCGATTGTCATGATTTTGATCGGAATGATTTTAGTTACAGGTCGCTCTCTTCAAGAAACGCTGAAAAAGTGGATGAGCCCGATTGGCCGCTTTATAAAAGAACAATGGCTTGCATTTATTGATGATATGAAATCCGTCAAAACAAATATGAAGTCATCGAAAAAAACGAAGGCGCCTGGCAAAAAACAAAAGCCGGCCCGCAAAAAACAGCAAATGGAACCAGAGCCTTCTAATGAAGAGGAGGACCAGGAAACGGCATCGCCTCTTATTCATTCAGAGCCGATTATCTCAAGCTTTTCAGATCGTAATGAAGATGAAGAATCTCCAGTCTTAGAAAAGCGAGCTGAACCTGTATCAGAGCCGCTTCAGGACATCCAGACTGAGACAGGTGATCAGGAAACTGTTTCTGCTCCTCCTATGACCTTTACGGAGCTTGAAAATAAGGATTACGAGATGCCGTCACTGGATTTACTGGCTGATCCAAAGCATACCGGCCAGCAGGCTGATAAAAAGAATATTTATGAAAATGCAAGAAAGCTCGAACGCACCTTCCAAAGCTTTGGCGTAAAGGCGAAAGTTACACAGGTTCATCTCGGGCCGGCCGTAACCAAATATGAAGTTTATCCCGATGTCGGAGTGAAGGTTAGCAAAATTGTCAATTTAAGCGATGACTTAGCGCTTGCACTTGCTGCGAAGGATATCAGGATTGAGGCGCCTATACCAGGCAAATCAGCAATCGGAATAGAGGTTCCGAACGCAGAAGTGGCAATGGTATCACTGAAGGAAGTGCTCGAGTCTAAATTAAATGACAGACCGGATGCGAAACTGCTAATTGGACTCGGCCGTAATATTTCAGGTGAAGCTGTATTGGCTGAGTTAAACAAGATGCCCCATCTTTTGGTCGCAGGCGCAACCGGAAGCGGGAAAAGCGTTTGTGTCAACGGCATCATTACAAGCATTTTGATGCGAGCGAAACCGCATGAAGTGAAAATGATGATGATCGATCCTAAAATGGTAGAGCTGAATGTCTACAACGGGATTCCGCATTTGCTTGCTCCGGTCGTAACCGATCCGAAAAAAGCGTCACAGGCTTTGAAAAAAGTTGTCAATGAAATGGAGCGGCGGTACGAATTATTTTCTCATACGGGTACAAGAAATATTGAAGGTTACAATGATTATATAAAGCGCGCCAACAATGAAGAAGGAGCGAAACAGCCGGAGCTGCCGTATATCGTTGTGATTGTGGACGAGCTTGCCGATCTCATGATGGTCGCTTCATCTGATGTGGAAGATTCGATTACGAGATTGTCCCAAATGGCGCGGGCTGCCGGCATCCATCTCATTATTGCGACACAGCGGCCGTCGGTTGACGTTATCACAGGGGTCATCAAGGCGAATATTCCGTCACGAATCGCGTTCAGTGTTTCTTCACAGACGGATTCAAGGACGATTCTTGACATGGGTGGCGCTGAGAAGCTGCTCGGACGAGGCGATATGCTGTTTTTGCCTGTCGGGGCTAATAAACCCGTCCGGGTGCAGGGAGCATTTATGTCGGATGACGAAGTGGAGAAGATCGTCGACCATGTGATTACGCAGCAGAAAGCGCAATACCAGGAAGAAATGATTCCGGAGGAGACAACGGAAACACATTCCGAGGTTACCGATGAGCTTTATGATGAAGCTGTTGAATTAATCGTCGGCATGCAGACGGCATCTGTTTCAATGCTGCAAAGAAGATTCAGAATCGGTTATACGCGAGCGGCGCGCCTGATTGATGCAATGGAGGAAAGAGGCGTTGTTGGGCCGTATGAAGGCAGCAAACCTAGGGAAGTCTTATTATCAAAAGAGAAATATGATGAGCTCTCTTCTTAATGAAGGGAGTTCAGTTTTCTGCAGTTATTAATAATAACATTATGTAAACTAACAACCTTTCTATTTATTTTTTCGACAAAACATGATATAGTTGTCCCAATTGTTCAATAATTTTTATCGAAAGTGGTTTACGGAGGGGAAACATGTCTACAAAAGCTGATAATCGGCACTTGTATTTAAAAGTGATTGAACGAATTAAAGAGGATATCAAAAATGGCATCTACACTGAGAAGGAAAAGCTGCCTTCTGAATTTGAGCTTTCCAAAAAGCTGGGTGTCAGCAGAGCGACGCTAAGAGAAGCCTTGCGGATACTGGAAGAAGAGCATGTGATTATCAGAAGGCATGGTGTAGGCACTTTTGTCCATTCTAAGCCGTTATTTCTTTCGGGCATTGAACAGCTGAACAGTGTAACCAAGATGATAGAACAGGCAAATTTGACACCTGGCACGATTTTTCTATCATCGCAAGTGCTTATGCCGTCTGAAGATGATATCAAGAGATTTCATTTGGCAGAAGGGCAAGAACTTTTTTACCTCGAACGAGTCAGAACAGCTAACGGACAGCCGATTGTGTATTGTATAGACAAAATTCCGATGGATATTTTGCCGAATTCTTTTTCTCATCAGCAAGAATCTATGTTTGATTTGCTTGAGAAAAATTCAGGCTCCGTGATCAGCTATGCAGTTACTGATATTGAACCGATCGGTTATCATGATACAATTTCTCCAGTGCTGGAATGCGATCCGGAAACAGCTCTCCTGCTGTTAAAACAAACCCATTACGATCAGCACGATCAACCGGTGCTTTACTCATTAAATTATTTTAGAGCGGATAAATTCAGATTTCATGTTTTGCGTAAACGATTCTAAAACGGACGCCTGTGATGTGTCTGTTTTTTTATTTGTCTTTTTACATACTTTCACTCGGGTTAACGCAACATATAAGGGATGACAAGAAAGTGAATGGGTGAAAATGTTGAGAGAGAAAAATGGAATGAAAAATATTATTGCATTGTCTTCCGTACCGCTTGTGATGACACTCGGGAACTCCATGCTGATTCCCGTTCTGCCGATGATGGAGAAAAAGCTGTCGGTGACTTCATTTCAAGTGTCTTTAATCATTACTGTATATTCGGTCGTGGCAATTATTTGCATTCCGATTGCGGGGTATCTGTCAGATCGATTCGGGAGAAAAAAAATATTGCTGCCATGCCTCCTCATTGCAGGATTAGGAGGGGTGGTCGCTGCTTTTGCCTCCACCTATATGAAAAATCCTTACGCTATGATTTTGGCGGGCCGGGTTCTTCAAGGCATCGGTTCTGCAGGTGCAGCTCCTATCGTCATGCCGTTTATCGGCGATTTGTTTGAAGGAGACGATGAAAAGGTCAGTGCCGGTCTTGGCGATATTGAA
Source organism: Bacillus sp. TSO22 (assembly GCF_020223595.1). Taxonomy (NCBI): domain Bacteria; kingdom Bacillati; phylum Bacillota; class Bacilli; order Caryophanales; family Bacillaceae; genus Bacillus; species Bacillus sp. TSO22. The sequence continues at coordinate 261,957 of NZ_JAHAWO010000009.1, read as the reverse complement.
ACCGCCAACACATCTGGGAAGGTACTGAGTCCCATACTTGGCGCTTTACTGGCTTCCTGGTACTGGTTTGTACCGTTTTGGTTTATTCCGTTTTTCTGTTTAATCAGCTTTTTGCTCGTGTTGTTTCTGGTGTCTAAGCCTGAAGAAGATGAAGATGCACCAGCGGTTTCTGAGTTTGTCAAGAGTGTGCGGAAAATCTTTAAACAGGACGGGCGCTGGCTTTATACGGTCTTTATTATCGGGTGTGTGATTATGTTTTTGTTATTCGGCGTATTATTTTATTTGTCAGATACGCTGGAGAACAAGTATGCCATTGACGGAGTGGCTAAAGGCGGATTACTGGCAATCCCACTTTTGTTTCTGTCAACCAGTTCTTTTATAGCTGGCAAAAAGATCGGTAAAGATAAAGGGCGCATGAAATTTTGCGTTGTTACGGGAATGGTTATGTTAACCCTGTCGTTTATTGCTTTGTGGTGGAACCACAGTTTTTATTTTTTATTTGCCTTTTTAAGTTTTGGCGGGATTGGGATCGGAATGGCTCTCCCTGCTTTAGATGCACTGATAACCGAAGGCATTAAAAGTGAGCAATGCGGAACCATTTCCTCCTTTTACAATAGCATGCGCTTTATAGGAGTAGCTCTCGGTCCTCCTGTGTTTGCGGCGTTAATGTCTAATGCAAGCTGGCTTATTTTCATTCTATCGGCATTTTGCAGCATTGTTTCTTTATTTCTAGTGCTCTTTACTGTCGATGCTAAAAAAAGTGAAGAGGAAGAAAAAAACTTAGGGACGGTCTAGCCAACCGTCTTTTTTTGCTGTGAAGGCCGGATGCTGTCATTTAGCGGAAAGTCATTCTCTGTGTAAGGCTCAAACAGCAGCTTTTCAGAATGAAAAAGGATTAACCTATACAGCCTCTGTCTTGTCAGGCGGAGGTTATTGTTTCCTTATAAATCCTACAGTTGCTATAATTACATGAAAGAGTGTTTCTGCGTATGCTGAAAATTGGTCATAATACATACTAATAAGAAATGAACGAAGGAGGTTCCATATGTCATATGTAAATGAAGTCAAAACAAAGCACGGCGGTTTAACCGCACACATTGTAGAAACAGAAAAATTCAAAACCGTCTCGCTTATTTTTAAAATGCTTGCGCCGCTGACAAAGGACCAAGTCACAAAAAGAGCACTGCTTCCGCATGTGCTTCTTCGCGGAACAAAAAACCATCCGAAAACAGCAGAATTGCGCTCTTATTTAGATGAACTGTACGGCACGTCAGTTTCGGCGGATCTTTCGAAAAAAGGAGAGCGGCACGTCATTACGCTCAGGCTTGAAATCCCGAATGAAAAATATTTAAAAGATCAAACGCCGCTTCTTGAAAAAGGACTGCAGCTTCTCGCAGAAATCGTTTTTTCACCTGCTCTAGAGGGAGGCGTGTTTCAATCACAATACGTGACTCAAGAAAAACGGACGCTCAAGCAAAGAATCCAAGCGGTCTATGATGATAAAATGCGCTACTCGAATTTAAGGCTGATACAGGAAATGTGCAAAAATGAGCCTTACGCGCTCCATGTCAATGGCGAAATCGACGATGTCGATGCCATTACGGCTGATCAATTGTATGAAACATACCAAAGCGCGATCCAAAAAGACCAGCTTGATCTTTATGTTGTTGGCGATGTGGACAGTAACCAAGTGCAAGCGTCAATTGACAAGTATTTTCAAACAGAAGAGCGCACCCTCGCAGCGATTGAAAACAATCACGCTGAGCAAAAAGCCCAGCCTAAAGAAGTGATTGATGAAGAAGATGTCAAACAAGGAAAGCTGAACATAGGCTACCGCACCGGTATCACTTATACGGATCAGGATTATCCTGCTTTACAAGTGTTTAACGGACTGTTCGGCGGGTTCTCTCATTCCAAGCTTTTCATCAATGTTCGGGAAAAAGCCAGTCTTGCTTACTACGCCGCTTCTCGAATAGAAAGTTTTAAAGGCTTGTTAATGGTGATGTCGGGCATTGAAGTGAAAAATTACGAACAGGCTGTTTCTATTATTGCTGAGCAATTTCAGGCAATGAAAAACGGCGACTTCAGTGAGCAGGACATCGCTCAGACAAAGGCTGTCATTCGAAATCAAGTGCTGGAAACCATTGATACTGCGTACGGTTTATCTGAATTTTTATATCAGCAGGCCGCTGCTCAGGTCGATATTCCAATCGAAGACTTTCTTGCCAATATCGAGCAGGTCACAAAAGAGGATATCATGAAAGCCGGCGAAAAGATTCAGCTTGATACGACTTATTTCTTAAAAGGGACGGAGGGTGCATCTTGATCAAACCAATTGAATATGAACAGCTTCAGGAGACGCTGTACCATGAAAAAATGCCAAACGGCCTTGACGTTTACGTTTTGCCGAAAAAAGGCTTCAACAAGACATATGCGGTCTTTACAACAAAGTACGGCTCTATAGATAACCGGTTTGTCCCTTTAGGTAAAAATGAGATGGTCCACGTGCCGGACGGCATTGCCCATTTTCTTGAGCACAAGCTATTTGAAAAAGCGGACGGAGACGTTTTTCAAGATTTCAGCAAACAGGGCGCTTCTGCCAATGCGTTTACGTCATTTACAAGAACGGCTTACCTTTTTTCAAGCACATCAAATGTTGAACGTAATTTAGAGACACTGATCGATTTTGTGCAGGACCCATATTTTACTGAAAAAACGGTTGAAAAAGAAAAAGGGATTATCGGGCAGGAGATTAACATGTATGACGACAACCCTGATTGGAGGCTTTACTTCGGGGTCATTGAAAACATGTACAAAGAACATCCTGTCAGAATTGACATAGCGGGAACAGTGGAAAGCATTTCACATATTACAAAAGACCTTCTTTATGAATGCTATGAAACGTTTTATCACCCGAGCAACATGCTCCTCTTCATTGTTGGCCCAGTAGATCCTGAAACGATCATTTCTCAGGTAAGAGAAAATCAGGAAAGAAAGCCGTATACTGATCAGCCGGAGATCAAACGGGAGGAAGTACAGGAGCAAGAAGCGGTTTTCCGAAAAGAAAAAGAGATCAAAATGAACGTGCAGGGACCGAAATGCCTTGTCGGGCTGAAATCAAAGAACCCTTTTAAATTAGGCAAAGAGCTGTTAAAGCATGAACTTTCAATGAACTTATTGCTTGAATCTCTTTTCGGCAAAAGCTCTGCCCAGTACGAAACACTTTATGAAAAAGGGTATATTGACGAAACGTTCAGCTTTGATTTTACTGCAGAATATGGGTTTGGTTTTGCAGCGATCGGAGGCGATACGCCGGAACCTGATCAATTGGCTGAAGACATTTCAAGCATGCTTCTGCGCGCCGGTGAACTGATTACTGCTGAAAAGATTGAACTTGCCAGAAAGAAAAAGATCGGTTCATTCTTAAAGGCGCTGAATTCACCTGAATACATTGCCAATCAATTTACCCGTTATGCTTTCTTGGATATGAGCCTGTTTGACGTCGTAACGGTACTCGAGCAAATTACCCTCGAGGATGTCCAGCAAGTAATACAAGAGGAAATTGCTGCAGACAGACTGACCGTCTGCAAGGTTGTTCCTAAATCATAAACAAAACATCCCTCCAGTGTGAGGGGTGTTTTTCTGCGGAAAGAAGGAAAGAGGATGAACAAAACAGCACTAATCACCGGAGCAAGCGGCGGCATTGGCAAAAGCATAAGTGAAACCCTTGCGGCAGATGGATATAATTTGCTGCTGCATTACAATACAAATCAAAACGCGGCAGCGGAGCTTGCTGAAAAACTAAGAGAGACGTTTGGCGTGCATGCTGAAATTTTACAAGCCGATCTGTCCGCGCCAGAAGGAGCAGATAAGCTGACAGGTTCAATTGTTCAGCCGATTGATGCGATTATTTTAAATAGCGGAAGAAGCCATTTTGGGCTGATTACGGATGTGGATAATGCAACGGTCCAGGAAATGGTTCAGCTTCATGTGGCGAGTCCTTATATGCTGACGAGAAACCTTCTTCCAGGCATGATCCGGAAGAAATCAGGAGCAATTGTGGCTGTCAGCTCTATTTGGGGAGAGACTGGAGCATCTTGTGAAGTGCTGTACAGCATGGCAAAGGGAGCTCAGCACTCGTTTGTAAAAGGACTGGCTAAGGAGCTGGCGCCAAGCGGAATCAGAGTAAACGCCGTAGCGCCAGGCGCGGTTGATACAAATATGATGAATCAATTCACCCCGTCTGAAAAAGAAGAGATCGCTGATGAGATCCCGATCGGCCGGCTGGCCCGGCCGCAAGAAATTGCGGATGCAACAGCTTTTCTCCTGTCTGAAAAAGCGTCATATATCACTGGCCAAATTTTGTCGGTGAATGGCGGCTGGCACTGCTGATCCGAAAATATTCGGTGTATAGTTTCTTTTGCGAAGGACACAATAATCTTGTAACTTCACATGAAATGGAGGAAACAAGCATGTCAGTATTAGAAAACTGGGATAGCTGGAAAAACTTCCTTGGCGACCGTCTGAACTATGCGCAAGATCAAGGTATGAGCCAGGATACTATTACAGATCTTGCGACAGAAATCGGCAGCTACTTGGCTAATGAAGTGGAATCTAAGAACGAGCAGGAAAAAGTGCTGGCAGATCTTTGGAGCGTAGCATCAAAAGATGAACAGCACGCCATTGCCAATATGATGGTTAAGCTTGTTGAAAATAACAGCACTCACTAGGAAGAGAGGGGATTTTTCCTCTCTTTTTTATGTTTTCCTCATCACAGCAACATTCTTCTTTCTAATTAGAGAAAAATGCTTTATGATAAAGGAAGGTAAAATTTTGCCACAATGAAGGGGGTATATCATTTGGCAAAGCTCGAATGGTATTTTGAATATGAAATTCAAGTGAACCGCCCCGGACTGCTCGGGGATATTTCATCTCTTCTTGGGATGCTTTCTATTAACATCGTAACGATAAACGGCGTCGATCTTTCCAGAAGGGGAATGCTCCTCAGGTGCCGCCATATAGATCAAATTAAACGATTAGAATCAATCTTAAAAACGATGGAAACAATTAAAGTAACGAAGCTGAGAGAACCGAGGCTTCGCGACCGTCTTGCCGTACGCCACGGCCGTTACATTCAAAGGGATGCCGATGACAAGAAAACGTTCCGCTTTGAACGGGACGAGCTAGGCTTATTAGTCGATTTTATGGCCGAACTGTTCAAAAAAGAAGGCCATAAATTAATCGGAATTCGTGGTATGCCGCGTGTCGGGAAAACAGAATCAATTGTGGCCTCCAGCGTGTGTGCAAGCAAAAGGTGGCTTTTTGTGTCATCAACCTTGCTGAAGCAGACGATAAGAAGTCAGCTGATTGCCGATGAATACAGCACTGAGAATGTCTTTATCGTTGACGGAATTGTGTCAACACGAAGAGGGTCAGAACGCCATCTCCAGCTGGTCAGAGAAATTATGAGGCTGCCTGCAACAAAAGTGGTGGAACATCCAGACATATTCGTTCAAAATACAGAGTATACACTAGATGACTTTGATTATATTATTGAACTGAGAAATGACCCTGATGAGGTTATTACATATGAACATGCCGAGGAACCCCAAATGTTTGATCAATCCGGGTTTTCAAGCTTTGATTTTTAAAATTGGAAGGTGTTTGTTGTGACTGAACTAGGAATCCGGCTCAAAGAAGCCAGAGAGGAAAAAGCAATGTCATTGGATGATCTCCAAGCGGCAACAAAGATTCAAAAAAGGTATTTAACCGCCTTGGAGGAAGGAAACTATGACATTATTCCGGGGAAGTTTTATGTTCGGGCATTCATCAAGCAATATGCAGAAGCCGTCGGGCTAGATGCGGATCAGCTGTTTGAGGAGCATAAAAAAGATATCCCGAATACGTATCATGACGATGTGTCTGAAAAGATCTCCGGCATGAATCTTCAAAAGGAAATGCCAAAGCCAGCATCTAAGGCGCTGGAGCTGCTGCCAACAATACTTGTGATTCTCGGCGTGATTGTCGTAATTGCGATTGTGTACGCGATCATTCAATTTGCAAATCATAAAAACAGCGATGATAACAATGCGGCATCTGAAAAATCAATTACGCAAAGTGAAAGCAAGTATGAAATCCCTAAAGATTCAACACTAAAAGAGAATCAAAATAACAGCTCTGAAAAAGAGGCAGACACTAAAAAAGAAACAAAAGAAAATGAAGATAAAAAAGAAGAAAGTGACAGTGATAAACTGGAGATTAAAGCGGCTGGCACTGAAGGGTCGTTAACGACTTATGAAGTGTCCGGCGCTGATAAAATCGAGCTTGAACTGAAGGCGTCAGACAGCTCTTGGATTCGAGTGCGCGATGAAAACAGCAGCTCGTTAAAAGAAGGAACGCTGAAAAAAGACGAAACCTATAAAAAAGACATAACTGATCAGAAACAAGTTGAAATCCGCACAGGATATGCACCTAATCTGAAAATAAAAATCAACGGTAAGGTTCTTTCATATGAACTTGATCCGAATGATGTGATGGCACAAACCATTAAGATTGTAAATAAAAAGGAAGAAAAGTCATCTTAATTACCAGATGACTTTTCTTCACGTCCGAGTATGAAACTGGAGGGGCTTTATGTTTAACTTACCAAATAAAATCACACTAGCTAGAATCGCATTAATCCCAATCTTCATGATTATCATGCTGGCGCCGTTTGACTGGGGCAGGCTCGAATTTGGAGACGAATCGATCCCGGTCGCACACTTGGCGGGCGCTATTTTATTTATTATTGCATCCACAACAGACTGGGTGGACGGGTATTATGCCCGAAAACTGAATCTCGTGACAAACTTCGGGAAATTTCTTGATCCGCTTGCTGATAAACTGCTTGTATCCGCAGCGTTAATTATCCTTGTTCAATTTGATCTTGCTCCAGCTTGGATGGTCATTGTGATTATCAGCCGGGAGTTTGCCGTGACAGGTTTAAGGCTTGTCTTAGCCGGAACAGGAGAAGTAGTAGCTGCTAATATGCTTGGTAAAATTAAAACCTGGGCACAAATCATTGCGGTTTCCGCATTGCTTCTTCATAATCTTCCGTTTGAACTTGTGTCATTCCCGTTTGCTGACTTAGCGTTGTGGGTAGCTGTCTTCTTTACTGTCGTATCAGGCTGGGAATATTTCTCTAAAAACTGGGAAGCGCTAAAAACATCTAACTAAGAAAGAAGGACTTACGTCATGGAATTTCCAAAAAAAGCAGAAATTATTGCAGTCGGTTCAGAGCTGTTGCTTGGCCAGATCGCCAATACAAATGCTCAATTTATCAGCAAACAGCTCGCTGAGATCGGAGTTAACGTATTTTATCATACAGCAGTCGGAGATAATCCGGAGCGGCTGAAGCAAGTCATCCGCATTGCTGAAGAACGCTCTGACTTCATTATTTTTTCAGGAGGTCTCGGACCGACAAAAGATGATCTGACGAAAGAAACGATTGCAAACGCGCTAGGACGTCCGCTCGTATTAAATGATGAAGCGTTCCAATCCATTGAGGACTATTTCAAACGAACAAAACGCACGATGTCACCTAATAATCGCAAACAGGCGCTTGTGATCGAAGGATCTGACGTACTGGCGAATCACTTTGGAATGGCGCCGGGAATGCTCACAGAGCATGAATCGCGCTTTTATATGCTTCTTCCTGGGCCGCCAAGCGAGTTGCGTCCAATGTTTGAAAATGAAGCAAAGCCTCTTCTGCTGAAAAAGATGGGCTCAAATGAAAAAATTGTTTCAACTGTTCTTCGCTTTTTCGGTATCGGCGAATCTCAGCTTGAAGCCGATTTGGAAGACATTATTGATGCACAAACGAACCCGACAATCGCTCCTTTGGCGGCTGACGGTGAGGTGACGCTGCGACTGACAGCCAAACATGCTGACGAAAAGGAAACAGAGCGTCTGTTAAAAGAAACAGAGGCTGTTATCTTAGAACGAGTCGGTGAATTTTTCTATGGCTACGATGATACTTCCCTTGTAAAAGAGCTTTCTAAAGCATGTAAGGAAAAAGGCATTACGATTTCCGCGGCGGAAAGCTTTACCGGCGGGCTATTTTCTGAATGGCTGACGGATCTTAGCGGTGCTTCAAAATTATTTGCCGGCGGCGTCGTTTGCTATACAAACGACGTGAAGCAGAATGTGCTTGGTGTCAAGAAGGAAACATTAGATCGTTTTGGCGCGGTCAGCAAGGAGTGCGCATCAGAGCTGGCAAAGGGTGTTCAAAAGCTCACTGGCAGCGATATCGGCATCAGCTTTACCGGTGTAGCAGGACCTGATACTCAAGAAGGGCATGAGCCTGGACATGTGTTTATCGGCATTTCAGCAAATGGAAAAGAAGAGGTTCACGAGTTTCACTTTGCCGGCTCCAGAACGGGAATCAGAAAACGAGGCGCTAAATACGGCTGCCATTTAATCTTGAAGCTTTTAGAGCAAAAATAATACTTTTAGCACATTATCCTCCTAAGAAAACATGATTTCTCTGATGCATTATGATATTTTGATAGAAATCACGCCAGTAAAAAATCCGAATATGCGTTCGCTTTTTTCTTGGCAAATCCCTTCAAACAGGGTATAGTATATGTAGTGGTAACATAAAGGAGGAAAAAATAGAATGAGTGATCGTCAGGCAGCCTTAGATATGGCTCTTAAACAAATAGAAAAACAGTTCGGTAAAGGTTCCATTATGAAACTGGGAGAAAAGACAGATACAAGAATTTCTACTGTCCCAAGCGGCTCCCTCGCTCTTGATACGGCACTGGGAATTGGCGGATATCCGCGCGGACGGATTATTGAAGTATACGGTCCTGAAAGCTCAGGTAAAACAACTGTTGCGCTCCATGCGATTGCTGAGGTTCAGCAGCAAGGCGGACAAGCCGCGTTTATCGATGCGGAGCATGCGTTAGATCCGGTATACGCGCAGAAGCTCGGAGTCAACATCGAAGAGCTCTTACTGTCTCAGCCTGACACAGGCGAGCAGGCGCTTGAAATTGCGGAAGCGCTGGTTCGAAGCGGTGCAGTTGATATTGTCGTAGTCGACTCTGTGGCAGCTCTCGTTCCGAAAGCGGAAATTGAAGGCGACATGGGAGATTCACATGTCGGTTTACAAGCACGCTTAATGTCTCAAGCGCTTCGTAAGCTTTCAGGAGCCATTAACAAATCGAAGACAATTGCGATTTTCATTAACCAAATTCGTGAAAAAGTCGGCGTTATGTTCGGAAACCCGGAAACAACTCCTGGCGGCCGTGCGCTGAAATTCTACTCTTCCGTGCGTCTCGAAGTGCGCCGTGCTGAACAGCTGAAACAAGGCAACGACGTAATGGGGAACAAAACGAAAATCAAGGTCGTAAAAAACAAGGTAGCTCCGCCGTTCCGTACAGCCGAGGTTGACATTATGTACGGAGAAGGCATCTCAAAAGAAGGCGAAATCATTGATCTTGGAACTGAACTTGATATCGTGCAAAAAAGCGGTTCATGGTACTCTTATGAAGAAGAGCGTCTTGGCCAAGGCCGTGAAAATGCAAAACAATTCCTGAAAGAAAATAAAGATATCATGCTGATGATCCAGGAGCAAATTCGTGAACATTACGGCTTGGATAATCACGGCGTAGTGCAGCAGCAAACTGAAGAGGCACAAGAAGAACTCGAATTTGAAGAATAAAAATATAATAAGTTTGAAATGATAGAAAAGGCTGAGTGAAAAACTCAGCCTTTTTGTATTTTGCAAAAAAATGATAAAAATATTGCTTTTTTTGACAACTTTTTCAGTGCTTTATTCGTCTAACAAAACGTGTGCAAAATGGAATTTATTTTGGGAGGAAAAAATGAATGACAAGCCCAACCCGCAGGAGAACTGCAAAACGCAGACGGAGAAAACTAAATAAAAGAGGCAAACTTTTGCTTGGTCTTTTAGCAGTGATGATTTGCTTTACGATTTGGAATGCGCTTCATCGAAATAGTGAAGAAAACGAGCCATCTCAAGAAACTTCAGCAGTTTCAGATACCAGTCAGAAAAAAGAAGTCAAAAAGAAAACCGCCAAAAAAACAGAGGAACAAATCAAAACAGTCGATCGTAATCAAAAAATAAGCAATTATTTAAATGAGATCGGTTTCAGCGGAACAGCCATGATTGTCAGAAATGGAGAAATCGTAACAAGTAAAGGTTTTGGTTATGCAGACCGTAAACATCACATTCAAAATAATCCGTTGACATCTTTTTATATCGGTTCGTCACAAAAAGCGCTGATTGCAACCGCAATTTTGCAGCTTGAGGAAAAGGGGAAACTTCAGACAAGCGATCCGGTAAGCACGTATTTACCTCATTTCCCTAACGGACAAACGATTACTTTGAAGAATCTGCTTACACATACATCGGGAATAAACGGACATATTGAAGGAAACGGCGCAATCACTCCGGAAGATTTAGTAAAAGACATAGAACGTCAGGGAATCAAACGCCAGCCGGGCGTATGGGACTATAAGGATTCCAACTATTCTGTTCTCGCTTATATTGTTGCTGAAGTGAGCGGCGAGTCCTATGAACAATACATAACGAATCATATTTTTAAACCGGCGGGAATGACGCATGCAGGCTTTTATAAAACATATGATAAAGAACCTTATCCTGCTGTCGGGTATAAGCTGAAGGGCGGCAGAGCGTTTACGCCGTATATGCCCGATTTATCCCAGCTGTATGGAGCCGGTGATATATATATGAGTGCTATAGATATGTACAAATTTGACCAAGCGCTGATAGACGGCAAACTGTACTCCCAAAAAAGCTACGAAAAGATGCTGACACCAGGGAGCAGCTCTACATACGGTATGGGATTTTATGTTGCTCCCGGAAGCTATTCAAACCATGGTGTCATGCCGGGCTTCAACATCTTGAACAGCTTTAGCAAATCTGGGCAAACGATTGTAGTTTTGTTCTCAAACATTCAAAATAACGCTAAACTCGGCCAAGTGAACAATAAAATATACCAGCTTTTGAATCAAGAATAATTCATGATCTTCTTTTGGAAGGATTGCATTCGGCACGCTAAAAGGCATCTGGTCGCAATCGTTAAGATGGCAAGCTTGACAAGTATTTCCGACACATTTACAATGAAGTTGTAACATTTGTTTTTTTAACATGATTGTTAAACCATTTAAACTTGACAAGGGCGATGAAAATACTCATTCCCTGTGAAGGTTCTGTATGTTGAGAAAACTAGACAATGTACATGCCGACACTTATTTAAGCAACAACCAAGTTCATAGCAAGAGGAGGTGAAAGTATGACCCCAATTATGATGGTTCTCATCTCCATTTTGCTGATTCTACTCGGTTTAGTTGTTGGCTACTTTGTTCGTAAAACCATTGCCGAAGCGAAAATTGCGGGCGCACGCGGTGCAGCCGAGCAAATTCTTGAAGATGCAAAGCGTGATGCTGAAGCACTGAAAAAAGAAGCTCTGCTTGAAGCAAAGGATGAAATCCACAAACTTCGAATAGATGCTGAACAGGAAGTTCGTGAAAGACGAAATGAGCTTCAAAAACAAGAAAACCGTTTACTCCAAAAGGAGGAAAACCTTGATCGCAAACATGAGGGAATTGATAAACGGGAAGCGATGTTGGAGAAGAAAGATCATTCTCTGAATGAACGACAACAACATATTGAAGAGATGGAAAGCAAAGTGGATGAGATGATTCGTATGCAGCAGTCAGAGTTGGAACGAATTTCGAGTCTGACTCGTGATGAAGCAAAACAAATCATTCTTGAGCGGGTTGAAAACGAGCTTTCACATGACATCGCCATCATGACAAAAGAAACTGAAAACCGTGCGAAAGAAGAGGCGGATAAGAAAGCGAAAAACATTCTTTCACTCGCCTTACAGCGCTGCGCAGCGGACCACGTTGCCGAAACAACGGTATCAGTTGTCAATCTTCCAAATGATGAGATGAAAGGACGTATCATCGGACGGGAAGGGCGTAACATTCGTACGCTTGAAACGCTGACAGGTATTGACCTGATTATTGATGATACACCTGAAGCTGTCATTCTTTCCGGATTTGATCCGATCAGACGTGAGACAGCAAGGATTGCTCTTGATAAACTCGTTCAGGATGGCCGTATTCATCCGGCACGGATTGAAGAAATGGTTGAAAAATCTCGCCGCGAGGTCGATGACTATATTCGTGAGATGGGTGAGCAAACGACATTTGAGGTTGGCGTTCACGGCCTCCACCCAGATCTCATCAAGATCCTCGGCCGCTTAAAGTTCCGTACAAGCTACGGTCAAAATGTGCTCAAGCATTCCATGGAAGTCGCATTCTTGGCCGGTCTAATGGCATCGGAGCTTGGAGAAGACGCAAAGCTTGCTAAACGTGCGGGCCTTCTTCACGACATCGGAAAAGCAATTGACCATGAAGTAGAAGGAAGCCACGTTGAAATCGGGGTAGAGCTTGCGACCAAATATAAAGAGCACCCAGTCGTGATTAATAGTATTGCATCACACCACGGGGATGAAGAGCCGACTTCCATTATCGCTGTACTGGTAGCTGCAGCAGATGCACTTTCCGCTGCAAGACCTGGCGCAAGAAGTGAGACGCTCGAGAATTATATTCGAAGACTTGAAAAGCTCGAAGAAATTTCTGAGTCCTACGAAGGTGTAGAAAAATCATTTGCGATTCAGGCTGGACGCGAAGTGCGTATTATGGTGAAGCCGGATTCAATTAATGATCTTGAAGCTCATCGCCTGGCGCGAGATATCCGTAAGCGAATTGAGGACGAGCTCGATTATCCAGGTCATATTAAAGTGACGGTAATCAGAGAAACTCGAGCCGTAGAGTATGCAAAATAAAGTGATGCGCTAAGCATCACTTTATTTTTTTGACGGCCAAGGAATTTTCAAGAAGAAAGGATTTACAAAATGAGAATTTTATTTATCGGAGATGTTGTCGGTTCACCGGGCCGTGACATGGTCAAAGAATATGTACCAAAGCTAAAAACAAAATATAAGCCTCACTTTACCATTATTAATGGTGAAAATGCTGCACATGGAAAAGGCCTGACAGAAAAAATTTATCACAGCTTAATCCAAGCCGGTGCAGATGCAATCACGATGGGGAACCACACATGGGATAAAAAAGAAATTTTCGATTTTATAGATGACGTTCCGAACTTGGTTCGTCCCGCAAACTTTCCAGAGGGAACACCAGGAAAAGGGATAACCTATGTGAAAGCAAACGGCAAAGAGCTTGCCGTTATTAATTTACAGGGACGCACGTTTTTACCGCCGCTTGATGATCCGTTTTTAAAAGTGGATGAATTGATTGCCGAAGCTGCGAAAAGAACACCGTACATTTTTATCGACTTCCATGCTGAAGCGACAAGTGAGAAGCTCGCACTTGGCTGGTACACGGATGGACGGGCATCAGCTGTTGTTGGAACTCATACACACGTGCAAACAGCGGATAACCGCATTTTGCCGAAGGGTACAGCATATATTACTGATGTAGGAATGACTGGCCCATATGACGGTATACTGGGGATGGACAGAGAGACGATTATCAAGCGCTTCAAAACAAACCTTCCAGTGCGTTTTACTGTCGCTGAAGGAAAAACAACACTGAGCGGTGTTGTCATCGACATCGACGATCAAACGAAAAAAGCCGTTAAAATCGAACGTATTTTAATCAATGATGATCACATGTTCTTTGAATAATTGAACATATGGTTATTTTATAAAAATATTAAAAAGAAAAGCAGGAATATAGCAACTCCTTAGTGAATATAGTAAAAATGGAAGGTAGCCCGCTATTTTTGAAAAGCATTGTGGGGATGGCTTTTTGGATAGCAACATCTAATAATGATTGTTCTAATGAACACTCACTTATCCATTGTAAAACTAAGGGGGAGCAGAAATGGAAATCTTAAAAGTTTCAGCAAAATCGAGTCCAAATTCAGTGGCAGGTGCGCTTGCAGGTGTGTTAAGAGAGCGAGGGGCCGCCGAGATTCAAGCAATTGGAGCGGGTGCATTAAACCAAGCTGTAAAAGCTGTGGCGATTGCCAGGGGATTTGTGGCGCCTAGCGGCGTAGATTTGATTTGTATTCCGGCTTTTACTGATATTCAAATCGATGGTGAAGAAAGAACGGCGATTAAATTAATCGTGGAGCCTCGCTAAAAACAAATAAAGCATTCTCAACCTGTTTGCCTCATGCAAACAGGTTGTTTTTCATTTATTGTGATATTTTCTTCCGATAGTATTTTCGGCATATAAATGACGGGAATACAAAAGTCAGAAATGAACTAGAACGTTTCAGAAAAAAATTTCGCCCATTTTTCAAGACGGATACTTTTGTCTTTCTCAGAAAGACAGTGCTATTTACGCTTATTCCATATCATGGTACAATCCGAATGTAACAAGAATTTTTCAAGGAGGATTGTACATGCAGAGTGGAAAGATGAAAGCTCTAATGAAAAAGGACGGGGCGTTTGGTGCTGTGCTGACTGAAGTTCCCATTCCTGAGATCGATAAACATGAAGTCCTCATAAAAGTAAAAGCTGCTTCCATATGCGGCACGGATGTGCATATTTATAATTGGGATCAATGGGCACGTCAGAGAATCAAAACACCTTATGTTTTCGGCCATGAGTTCAGCGGCATTGTTGAAGCTGTAGGAGAGAATGTCGGCAGTGTAAAAGTGGGGGAGTATGTGTCTGCTGAAACGCATATTGTCTGCGGTGAATGTGTCCCTTGCGTAACCGGAAAATCTCATGTTTGTACCAATACTGCTATTATCGGGGTGGACACAGCAGGCTGTTTTGCGGAGTATGTAAAAGTCCCCGCTGATAACGTTTGGAAGAATCCCGCCGATATGGACCCAGCAGTTGCTTCCATTCAAGAGCCTTTAGGAAATGCGGTTCATACAGTACTCGAGAGCCAGCCGGCAGGAGGGACGACTGCAGTCATTGGATGCGGACCGATTGGTCTTATGGCTGTTGCGGTTGCAAAAGCAGCAGGTGCTTCTCAGGTGATTGCGATTGATAAAAATGAATACAGGCTGAAGCTTGCCAAACAAATGGGAGCTGCACGTACTGTTTCTATTGAAAAAGAAGATCCGCTCAAAATTGTAAGCGCTTTAACGGATGGGGAAGGAGCAGATCTCGTTTGTGAAATGTCGGGCCATCCTTCAGCGATTGCCCAAGGTCTTGCGATGGCTGCGAATGGCGGAAGATTTCATATTCTCAGCTTGCCGGAACATCCAGTGACAATTGATTTGACGAATAAAGTGGTATTTAAAGGACTTACGATCCAAGGAATCACAGGAAGAAAAATGTTTTCGACATGGCGGCAGGTGTCTCAATTGCTCAGATCAAACGTGCTCGATCTTTCACCTGTTATTACCCATCAGTTTCCGTTAGAGGAGTTTGAGAAAGGATTCGAACTGATGAGAAGCGGCCAGTGCGGAAAAGTGATTTTAATTCCATAATAGGGGGATAAACATGACGAAGGAATTTGAGTTTTTAAAAGCAGAGCTTGATAGAATGAAAGAAAACCATACATGGCAAGAGATAAAACAGCTTGAATCAATGCAGGGACCTTCTGTCACAGTAAATCACAAAAACGTCATTCAGCTTTCTTCTAATAACTACCTCGGATTTACTTCACACCCAAGACTCATCAAAGCCGCGCAGGAGGCTGTTCAGCAATTTGGAGCCGGCACCGGATCAGTGAGAACGATTGCCGGTACACTTACAATGCATCAAGAGCTTGAGCAAAAGCTGGCAGCCTTTAAAAAAACGGAGGCGGCACTTGTATTCCAATCAGGTTTTACAACCAACCAAGGCGTACTTTCAAGTATTCTTTCAAAAGAAGATATTGTCATCTCAGATGAATTAAACCATGCCTCTATCATCGACGGAATCAGGCTGACAAAGGCGGATAAAAAAGTGTATCAGCATGTTGATATGAGTGATTTAGAGAGGGTGCTGAGAAAGTCAATGAATTATCGGATGCGTCTGATTGTGACAGACGGCGTATTTTCCATGGATGGCAACATAGCCCCTTTGCCTGATATTGTAGCGCTCGCTGAGAAATATGACGCATTTGTGATGGTGGATGACGCCCATGCATCCGGAGTGCTTGGCGAAAACGGGAGGGGAACGGTGAACCACTTCGGTCTTGATGGCAGAGTCCATATTCAGGTTGGAACGCTAAGCAAGGCAATCGGAGTGCTCGGCGGCTACGCTGCCGGTTCAAAGGTGCTGATCGATTATTTGCGCCATAAAGGCCGTCCGTTTTTATTCAGCACGTCCCATCCGCCGGCTGTCACCGCAGCTTGTATGGAAGCGATTGATGTCTTGCTGGAGGAGCCGGAGCATATGGAGCGCTTATGGGAAAATACGGCCTATTTTAAATCAATGCTTATGAAAATGGGTTTGACTCTCACGCAGAGTGAAACGCCGATTCTTCCGATTTTAATAGGTGATGAAGGTGTGGCAAAGCAATTTTCTGATCAGCTCCTTTCACGCGGCGTTTTTGCCCAAAGCATTGTATTTCCGACTGTTGCAAAGGGGAAAGCCAGAATTCGCACGATTATCACCGCTGAGCATACCAAAGAAGAACTGAATGAGGCGCTTGACGTCATCAAAAAGACGGCTGAAGAACTCCAGCTATTGTAAGAGGAAGAGTATACTCTTCCTCTTTTTATTCCTTATTGATTATTATTCTCAATAAGTGTACAATGATAGGTTGCCAGTTGTGCAGAGCTTCAATAACCTTTATACTGGAGGGTGGAAGTTTGGTTTGAAAGGAGAAATCATGACATGAATGAAAAACAAAAATTAGAGAGCGGACAAGTTAATCCATCGGACAAAAAATCCGAGAAGGATTACAGCAAGTACTTTGAAGCTGTTTACATTCCGCCTTCCTTAAAAGATGCGAAAAAACGAGGCAAGGAAGCCGTTACTTATCATAATGACTTTAAAATTTCTGAACAATTTAAAGGGCTGGGAGACGGAAGGAAGTTCTATATCCGTACGTACGGCTGCCAAATGAATGAACACGATACAGAGGTTATGGCAGGGATTTTTATGGCGCTCGGTTACGAAGCGACAAACTCTGTTGACGATGCCAATGTCATTTTGTTAAATACATGCGCAATCCGCGAAAATGCCGAGAACAAGGTGTTTGGTGAGCTGGGGCATTTAAAAGCGCTGAAAAAAAACAATCCCGATCTGATTTTAGGGGTGTGCGGCTGTATGTCCCAAGAGGAATCAGTCGTGAACCGGATTTTGAAAAAACATCCGTTTGTCGATATGATTTTCGGAACGCATAACATCCATCGCCTGCCAGAGCTTTTGTCAGAAGCATACCTTTCAAAAGAAATGGTCTTAGAAGTTTGGTCCAAGGAAGGGGACGTTATTGAAAACCTTCCGAAAGTCCGGAACGGAAAAATTAAGGGCTGGGTCAATATCATGTACGGCTGTGACAAATTCTGTACGTATTGCATTGTGCCTTACACACGCGGAAAAGAAAGAAGCCGCCGCCCTGAAGAGATCATTCAGGAAGTGAGAAGGCTTGCAAGCGAAGGCTACAAAGAAATTACACTATTAGGCCAAAACGTAAACGCGTACGGAAAAGACTTTGAAGATATGACGTACGGTCTCGGTGATTTGATGGATGAACTGAGAAAAATCGATATCCCGAGAATCCGTTTTACAACGAGTCATCCGCGTGACTTTGACGACCGCCTTATTGAAGTGCTGGCAAAAGGCGGCAACCTGCTTGATCACATTCATCTTCCGGTTCAATCAGGAAGTTCAGAGGTTCTGAAACTGATGGCCCGCAAATATGACAGAGAGCGTTATATGGAGCTCGTTCGAAAAATTAAGGAAGCAATGCCGAATGCATCTTTGACAACGGACATTATCGTCGGATTCCCGAACGAAACGGACGAACAGTTTGAAGAAACGCTTTCTCTTTACCGTGAAGTGGAGTTTGACAGCGCCTATACGTTCATTTACTCTCCGCGTGAGGGCACTCCGGCTGCCAAAATGAAAGATAATGTTCCGATGCGCGTGAAAAAAGAACGTCTGCAGCGTTTGAACGCACTGGTGAATGAAATTTCTGCTAAAAAAATGAAGGAATACGAAGGCCAGGTTGTCGAAGTATTAGTTGAGGGTGAAAGCAAAAATAACCCTGATATTCTTGCCGGCTACACTGAAAAAAGCAAGCTTGTCAATTTCAAAGGGCCGAAGGAAGCAATCGGCAAAATCGTCCGCGTGAAAATCCAGCAAGCGAAAACATGGTCGCTTGACGGAGAGATGGTAGGAGAAGCAATCGAGGTGAAATAAGATGACGCTCTACTCAAAAAAAGACATTGTGCAGCAGGCACGAAACCTTGCAAAAATGATCTCTGAAACAGAAGAGGTTGATTTTTTCAAACGGGCTGAAGCGCAAATCAATGAGAATGACAAAGTGTCTGCAATCATTAATCAGATTAAAGCCCTGCAAAAGCAAGCTGTCAATCTGAAGCATTACGAAAAGCATGAAGCGCTCAAACAAGTAGAAGCAAAAATTGACGCGCTGCAAGAAGAGCTTGAAGAGATTCCTGTCATCCAGGAATTCAGAGACTCGCAGATGGAGGTAAATGACCTTCTGCAGCTCGTTGCACACACCATTTCCAACCAAGTCACAAATGAAATCATCACGTCAACCGGAGGAAACCTTCTGAAAGGGGAAACCGGTTCAAAGGTGAAGCATTCAAATAACAGCTGTTCTTTCTAAACACGGTGCCTTTACAGGCCCGTGTTTTTTTAGACTTATGCGGCTAAAAATGAACTAAAAAATCTATGTGCCAAATGTTCAAAGTGTTTTTTGGGGTTCTCACCCGCGAAGAAACTTTATCGCACTTATAAGTAAAGTTTCTAGGCGCGCCTGCATACAATGGAACAGAAACTTTGTATTTTTATATTTTAATTATAAAAATGCACACTAGACAAATGCCCAGCATAAGATAACACGAAGAAGAACAAGGAGGCATGCCGGAATGTCTGAATACAGGGAAATTATTACGAAGGCGGTAGTAGCGAAAGGCAGAAAATTCACCCAATGCACCAATACCATCTCCCCTGAGAAAAAACCGAGCAGCATTTTGGGTGGTTGGATCATTAACCACAAGTATGACGCTGAAAAAATCGGGAAAACAGTAGAAATTGAAGGGTATTATGATATAAACGTATGGTACTCTTACGCGGACAACACAAAAACAGAGGTTGTCACAGAACGGGTGAAATACGTAGATGTCATTAAACTCAGATACAGAGACAACAATTACTTAGATGATGAGCATGAAGTGATTGCAAAAGTCCTTCAGCAGCCTAACTGTCTTGAAGTGACCATTTCACCGAATGGAAATAAAATTGTTGTGCAGGCGGAAAGGGAGTTTTTGGCGGAAGTGGTGGGAGAAACAAAAGTTGTTGTTGAGGTTAATCCTGACTGGGAAGAAGAGGACGAAGAAGATTGGGAAGATGAGCTTGATGAAGAGCTGGAAGACATCAATCCTGAATTTTTAGTGGGAGATCCTGAAGAATAAAAAAGGGACTAGGGGAGGCAGTACCCCCAAGTCTCTTTTTTATATTGATATATCATTCTTTTATCACTTTTTGTTTATGTTATAATGAAGGCTGGAAAATAGAAACGTTGATACATAGTGAGGGATTAAACAATGGCCGGTTATACGCCTATGATACAGCAATATTTAAAAATAAAGGCAGAGCACCAGGATGCCTTTTTATTTTTTCGCCTTGGTGATTTTTACGAAATGTTTTTTGAGGACGCCAAAAAAGCGTCACAAGAGCTGGAAATTACATTAACGAGCAGAGATGGCGGTGCGGCTGAAAAAATACCGATGTGCGGTGTGCCGTATCATTCTGCTTCTGCGTATATTGAGCAACTTATTAAAAAAGGGTACAAAGTGGCGATCTGTGAACAGACGGAAGATCCGAAAGCCGCAAAGGGCGTCGTGAAACGGGAAGTGGTTCAGCTTATTACGCCCGGAACAGTAATGGACGGTAAAGGCATCCATGAATCAGAAAACAACTTTATCGCATCTGTTTCCGTCTGCTCGAACGGATACGGACTGGCGCTGTCTGATTTAACAACGGGAGAAAATTTGGCTGTCTTGATTGAACGGCTTGAAGACGTCATATCAGAAATTTATTCAGTCGGTGCACGGGAAATCGTCGTTTCAGGAAGCATGGATCCCGATAAGGTCGTACAGCTGAAAGAGCGGTGCGGTGCAACGATCTCAATTGAAGACGGAGAAACAGACGAACACGTAACGATCATTGAGCACTTAAATAATGAAGATGTAACAAAAACATTTTTGCGCTTATATACGTACCTGAAAAGAACCCAAAAGCGCAGTCTTGATCATCTTCAGCCCGTGCAGGTGTATGAGCTTGAGGAAGCGATGAAAATTGATTTGTACTCAAAGCGAAATCTGGAGCTCACTGAAACGATCCGTTCGAAAAATAAAAAAGGCTCTCTTTTGTGGCTGCTGGATGAAACGAAAACTGCCATGGGAGGCAGGCTGCTTAAACAGTGGATTGACCGGCCGCTCATCAGAGTCAATCAAATCGAAGAGCGCCAAGAAATGGTGGAAACATTGATATCCCATTTCTTTGAACGGGAAGATCTGCGTGAACGTTTAAAAGAAGTATATGACTTAGAACGCCTTGCAGGCCGTGTTGCATTCGGAAATGTCAATGCACGGGATTTAATTCAGCTGAAGGAATCGTTAAAGCAAGTGCCTGGTATCAAACAGCTGGTTGCTTCACTGGCTCATGACAAAGCTAAGGAACGTGCGGAACGGATTGATCCTTGCGGGGATGTGCTTGAATTGCTGGAAGAAGCGCTGTACGCTAACCCTCCTTTATCGTTAAAAGAAGGGAACCTGATTAAAGACGGATACAATCAAAAGCTCGATGAATACCGTGATGCAAGCAGAAACGGAAAGGACTGGATTGCCCGCCTGGAACAGCAGGAGCGTGAATACACAGGCATTCGCTCTTTAAAGGTCGGCTTCAATAAAGTTTTCGGTTATTATATTGAAGTGACAAAAGCGAATTTGCACTTGCTTGAGGAAGGGCGCTATGAGAGGAAGCAGACGTTAACGAATGCAGAGCGCTACATCACACCTGAATTAAAAGAAAAAGAAGCGCTCATTTTAGAAGCGGAAAATAACATCTGCGAACTGGAATACGAGCTGTTCACCGAACTGCGTGAGAAAGTGAAGCGGTATATTCCGCGTCTGCAGCAGCTTGCCAAACAGATGAGCGAGCTTGATGCACTTCAGTGCTTTGCGACAATCAGTGAAAATCGTCACTATACGAAACCGGAGTTCTCTGAAGATGAAGTCGAAGTGATTGAAGGCAGACACCCAGTTGTTGAAAAAGTCATGGATAGCCAGGAATATGTCCCGAACAATTGTATGATGGGCGATAACAGACAAATGCTTCTCATTACCGGTCCAAACATGTCAGGGAAAAGTACGTATATGAGACAAATCGCGCTCATTTCCATCATGGCGCAAATCGGCTGCTTTGTACCCGCGAAGAAAGCGGTGCTTCCGATTTTTGATCAAATCTTCACTCGAATCGGCGCTGCAGATGATTTGATTTCCGGACAAAGTACATTTATGGTGGAAATGCTTGAAGCCAAAAATGCAATTGTCAATGCGACGAAAAACAGCCTTATTCTGTTTGACGAAATCGGCCGGGGAACGTCCACTTATGACGGCATGGCGCTGGCACAAGCGATTATCGAATACGTTCACGATCATATCGGCGCCAAGACGCTGTTCAGCACACACTATCACGAGCTGACCGTTCTTGAGAACAAGCTGCATCAGCTGAAAAACGTTCATGTGCGTGCAGAGGAATATAATGGAACGGTTGTCTTTCTTCATCAAATAAAAGAAGGGGCAGCCGACAAAAGCTACGGTATCCATGTAGCCCAGCTTGCCGAGCTGCCGGAAGATCTCATTTCGCGCGCTCAAGATATTTTAAAAGAGCTTGAGCATTCAGGGAACAAACCGGAAGTGCCAGTGCAGAAGCAGAAGCCCGAGGTGAAAGAAGAGCCGGCACAGCTATCCTTTTTTGATGAAGCGGAAAAGCCTGCTGAAGCGCCGAAGCTTTCAAAAAAAGAAAAGCAAGTGCTTGATGCCTTCAAATCACTTAATATATTAGATATGACACCGCTTGAAGCGATGAATGAAATGTACAAGCTGCAAAAGAAATTACATTAAAACGGGGTGATGAATGTGGCAAAAGTCATCCAGCTGTCAGATGAGCTTTCAAATAAAATAGCGGCGGGCGAGGTTGTGGAACGGCCCGCCTCAGTCGTCAAAGAATTGGTGGAAAATGCGATCGACGCTGACAGCACAGTCATTGAAATCGATATTGAGGAAGCAGGTCTTGCATCCATTCGAGTGTTGGATAACGGCGAAGGAATGGAAAATGAAGATTGCAAGCGTGCTTTTCGACGCCACGCAACGAGTAAAATTAAAGATGAAAATGATTTATTCAGGGTGAGAACGCTTGGTTTTAGGGGAGAAGCACTGCCGAGTATCGCGTCAGTCTCTCATCTGGAGATTACGACAAGCACCGGTGAGGGAGCAGGGACGAAGCTCGTCCTCCAAGGAGGAAATGTCATTTCTGAATCACGTTCCTCAAGCAGAAAGGGAACTGAAATCGTCGTTTCTAACCTGTTTTTTAACACACCGGCCCGCTTGAAATATATGAAAACCGTTCATACAGAGCTTGGAAATATCACTGATGTAGTCAACCGTATTGCACTGGCGCATCCGGAGGTATCAATCCGCCTGCGCCATCATGGGAAAAACCTGCTTCAAACGAACGGAAACGGAGATGTGCGTCATGTCCTGGCAGCGATTTACGGAACGGCTGTCGCCAAAAAAATGCTTCCGCTGCATGTGAGCTCTTTGGATTTTGAAGTAAAGGGATATATCGCTCTCCCAGAGATTACACGGGCGTCGAGAAATTATATGTCGTCTGTGATCAATGGCCGTTACATTAAAAATTTCCCGCTCGTCAAAGCGGTCCATGAAGGATACCATACCCTTCTGCCCATTGGGCGTCATCCGATTACCTTTATAGAAATTACGATGGACCCGATTTTAGTCGATGTCAACGTGCACCCATCGAAGCTTGAGGTTCGTCTCAGCAAGGAAACAGAGCTACATGACTTAATTCGTGACGGAATTAAAGATGTATTTAAACAGCAGCAGCTGATTCCGAGTGCCCAACTCCCGAAAAAATCGGCACCTGTCATCAAAAATGAGCAACAGTTCATAACCTTTGATGAAAAGCCTGCGGAAAGAAAAGTTCCGGAAAAAGCGCCTGCGCCATCTTATTCCCCAATGAAGCTCAGCTCAGTCGTGAAAGAGCCGGTTGATGCGGAGGAAGAATTGCCTCCTCTCCAATTTAATGCTCCTCCTATCGTTGATGAGGAACAAAGCATTGAGGTGCCTGATGTTTCAGAAGAACAGCCTGAAGCATTTGAGCAAGAATACCATCAAGAAGAACAGCCTGAGCCAACGTCTGAGCGGGTTCCGATTATGTACCCGATCGGCCAAATGCATGGGACTTATATATTGGCACAAAACGAAAACGGCCTGTATATTATCGACCAGCACGCCGCCCAAGAGCGTATTAAGTACGAATACTTCCGTGAAAAGGTGGGAGAGGTTGAACCTGAGGTGCAGGATATGATCGTGCCGCTGACGTTCCACTACTCCACGAACGAGGCATTGATTATTGAACAGCACAAACAAGAACTCGAAAGCGTCGGTGTTTTTTTAGAGTCATTTGGCTCAAACAGCTACATCGTCCGCTGCCACCCGGCCTGGTTTCCAAAGGGGGAAGAAGCTGAGCTGATTGAAGAAATCATTCAGCAGGTGCTCGACTCCAAACATATTGATATTAAAAAACTGCGCGAGGAAGCGGCGATTATGATGAGCTGCAAGGGCTCCATCAAAGCGAACCGCCACCTCAGAAATGACGAAATCAAAGCGCTTCTGGACGACCTCCGAAGCACATCAGACCCATTTACATGCCCACACGGCCGGCCGATCATCATACACCATTCGACATATGAAATGGAAAAGATGTTCAAACGCGTGATGTAGCGGGGGGTGGCGGAGGGGAATACCCCCTTTGCCCATATTTTGCCCATACATTTTTCAAGCATTGAGATATTCTTCGAATTGATCAATGCTTTTTTTATTGTGTTTTTTCAGTGAAATGAATTTAAACATCTGCAGTTATCTTGACTGTAGTATGACCAAGTCGTTCACTTACATATTTAAGATCTGCACCACTTTCTAACAGCATGATTGCATGGGTATGCCTTAGCCATGTGGGGTTTTATGATGCAAATCCGTTTTATTTAGAACTGCGTCTATTACTTTATTAATTGCGTAAGGCCCAAAATCTTCCCCCTTTGGAGTTGAAATAAAGAAAGGGGAGTCATCTTATTTTTCGCCGTACGTTTCCTTGTTATTTCTTGTCAGCCTTTATATTTTGTTAATTCGTTAACTAAAGTGACTAGGGGATGAAATCGTCAGGGCAGCCGTTCTTTGGTGGATACAGTGATGTTGCCAACACTTACGGTCAGGGTTTGTAAGGGGCCAATAGGACCGAATTGGAACCATCAGACATTACCGGTTTCAGTTATTTTCAAACAGGAACCGAATCAGTTGCTGGCTTGCTGCTGAACCCGGCGTGTATAGAGTGGTCTCATGGGGTTCCCAATCTGGTGGACAGAATTTAAGGATTAGTCAACTGTTGTGCAAGCAGATTTGTCCGATATTTAGATTCATAAGGGGATTTTATGATTAAAAAATATAATTTCACTTTTTTGTGATTTAATATGATTATAAATTATAAAAGGGTGGTTTTCTTGGCTGTTTCATTAGAAAAACTAGTTGATTTAGAATTGACTTTGCTTTATAGTACGTCGCTTAAGGAACTGAAGCAGTGAGGTATAATACTGACCAACAATGTTGTTGGGGAGCTTTGAGAATACGTGATCCGGAATGTATCTTCTACATCAAGAGTTTTTTAAAAGAGCAAAACATGAGGAATTACATACTATTCGTGACGAGTATCAACTCAGGGCTACGCATATCGGATATTCTGCAGCTGAGAGCAAGAGACGCTAAACGATCTCATAGAGAAGAAAACGAAAAAGAAAAAAGAGAATCGATATGACGCCAGCCCTTCAAAGGGAATTTAAGGCCTATGTGGGGTTAGATGACATTGGCACGCATATATTGAGGAAAACATTCGGCTATCAATTTTACAAACAAAGGACGTTGCTATGCTGCAGGAGATATTTAATCACTCAGACCAACGGACAACCCTGCGATACATCGGAATCAATTAAGGCGCCATGAACAACGCTATGAAGAAATTTAAAATATAACCAGGCTCATCCAAAACAACAAGGATGAGTCTTTTCTTTAAATCTTAATAAAAAGGTATGGAATTCATTTATGAGATATCTTCAAAAAGAGAGGGTAAGTGATCGGCAAATATATAGTATTTGATTAATTGCTAAATCCTTAAATCCTTATATAAAAAATGGTCTTAAGGAAAATGTTTGAAATAGCATAACTTGTACTATTTGTCCAAACAAAATTGTTAAAAGATTATACCTTATATGGAATAAAAATTATTGATATGAAGGAGTGAATAATTCGTGGAAAAGAGAAAGAAAAAGCGGCCGGATCAAGAGCAGGAACCTATTTTAATTAGTATTATCAACTTTAATGACTCTGCAATTTCTATTGATGGTAGTAATGCTGCTGAGTGTAATGATGACAGTGCAGTTGCCCAAGGTCATAGTAGTGCTTCAGATAACCCGATGGATAGTGCAGTTGCTCAAGATTACAGTAATGCTTCTAGGGACCCTGAAGACAGTAATTTTGATCAATCTGTAAAAACCAAAAAGGATTAATATAAGGGAGGTTATTATATGTTTTTTGATGATAAATATAAAGATATAGATCATAAGGAAAAAGATAAAGAAAAAGATAAGAAAAAGTCAAAAAAATATCAAAAACAGAATCCGGTACTAATCTCGATTGGAGATTTTGCTGATACTGCAATTGCTATTAGAAATAGTAATGCAGCCGAGGATAACGACGGCAGTGCAATTGCCCAAGATTATAGTCAAGCTTCAGATAACCCAAGGAAAAGCGCAGTTGCTCAAGGTCATAGTA
Organism: Bacillus sp. TSO22; assembly: GCF_020223595.1. Taxonomy (NCBI): domain Bacteria; kingdom Bacillati; phylum Bacillota; class Bacilli; order Caryophanales; family Bacillaceae; genus Bacillus; species Bacillus sp. TSO22. The sequence continues at coordinate 235,619 of NZ_JAHAWO010000009.1, read as the reverse complement.
ATGCATCTCGTGATCCCGAAAATTCAGATTTTGATCAGTCTGTTAAGCATAAAAAACGTAAAAAAGACACTGAATATAAGAAAGATGACGGTAAGCATAAAGGGAGTTCTAAAATCTGGACTCCTAAACATTAGTTGAGTGCTATTTAAAGGGAATAGTGGCACCACCCTATCTACATTCTTAAACAGTAGTAGGGTGGTATCTTTTTATTAGAAAGAGGTGAAAGCACCATGTTTAATAGACCAGAAAGACATGTGGACAGGAATTTTAAAATCAATGATAGCGATTTATTAAATAAAGAAATAAAAAAGAAAATAGAAGAAGTATTAGAAGATACACCACTTCAAATAAACATTAATCTTTATTTAACGCAAGAACAAAACCCTGAACTTACAAGTATTAGTAATGTAAAGAGAGCAGCAATAGCTATGAAGGAAAGTAATGCAGCCGAGGATACACGAGATAGTGCAATTGCTCAAGAAAAGAGTAACGCAGTTGATAAAACAATTAATTCAGGTGAAAAATACGTGAATAAACCTATTACCAAACAAAAAAGAAATAAAGTGAGTAAAGGATCAACTCCGTTCTATCCTAAATAGAGAAGGTTGGTTATTCTTAAAATGGACAGTAACGGCCTATGATAAAAGCTTCATGAAAACCACTTTATAGTGTTTCCCTAGAAATATTTAAGTAATAAGCAATAAATCAAATCGATAGACGCTTTCCTAAAATCGGGAGAGCGTTTTTTATTGGGATTAATCACTTGCTAAACTGTGTACTTAGCATTTAGATTTTTTAACATTGTTTTTAATGACTCATCCAGAACTCTATGGTGAACGTTTTATTTTAATTTTTTTGAGTTCCATAAAAGATAACAGGTGTGTAATTAATGTTAGGGTTTTAGCTTGAAAACAGATAGGGCAAGGGGTTGGCACAGTTCGACGAGTTGCACAGTATAAAACATATGGGGAATTGAGAAAAATAGGGTATTAAATGAAAAGGGGGTGTGGAACTTTGGAAATAGAGATAAGAAATGCTATCGAAATAGATAATAAACAATATAGTTTAAGTGATAATAAAATGGATCTATTTAAAAAAGTTATAGAGAATCTAGCCAATACAATTTTAAAGACAGATAAGTTAGAGAAAATAGTGTTTAGTGAATGCTATGAAGAAGATTTATTTGCAGTACTCAAGGAAAAAGGCAAGCCTCTCAGATATACAAATGATAGTATTGGAAAAGGTCGTGCGATGATGGTGAAGTATTTAGGAGCCGAGAAAATACAAAAAGCTACTATTGTTTATCACTCTGAAATTTTAACGGAGATGATATCTAATATTAGATCAATAGATAAAGATAATCCAGAAAACAATAGAGGTCTGAATGTCTTTTTTCATGAATTAGCTCACGTAAATGATCCAGTAAACTTTAGTGTTAATGATTTTAATGCTAAAGGAACAGATTTAGCAATAGTTCCACTAGCTCTTATGGTTTGGAAAGAATATTTTGCAAATCGAATAGCAAATGAAATGTATCCAACCATAGAATTTAATTCATATAATAACTTGATCAAAATAATAAGCAGACTTTTTAATGGCGAAATGGGCAAGATCAAATAAATGACTTTGCCCATATTTTGCCCATGTTCTACGTAATGGGTTTATGGACATATCCCTTGCCATAATAAAATGTTGCAAATAATTAAAATAAATGTATATTTTAGGTAGGGAGGTGGGAACATGACATTCGATCCAAATAGAATTATCCTTTTGGATGAGCTTGAGCATGAGATGGAAGGAATTATTTATGAATGCAGAATCTAAATCAAATCAACATTGTTTTGCTTCCTGTTTTTATGAACAGGGAGTTTTTTTGTGATGAGAAAGCAAAAAGATGTGAGCTGTTGTTTGAGTGTATTAGTTATGGAAATGTATTTTTGTTCTCTCATATTTCAATCTGGGTAAAAGTAAAAACCACTTGAAATATCACAGGCTGTTTTTAACAGTTCCTTCATTAGGCTGTTCATCAAATGCAAGTTCAATGAAAGCCATCAATGCTGATATCACAAAAAGCAAGACATCTGGAATATATATAGACTGCATAAAGTAATCAGCAAAACCGATCGTTATGAAATTGCTGATAAAGTACAGGATAAAAGCAAAAAGTGCAGTCTTTTTCAATGAAAGTGATTTTGCCAGAATCATAGAGACAATCATTGTGAGTGGGTCTATGATCAAGCCTGCAGCAAAACAGACTAAAATAAATAAAACTAATGTTTGATTGGAATCGTATGTGATGCCCAGTATAGAGAATAACCCTTTCATCCCGAAGAAATAGCCGCCAAAGATCATTGCTAGTGCAATGGCAACGATAAGAATGATAGATACAATTACGATTAATTTCGAGCTCAGCTTTAACTCTTTAAACTGCTCGTTCTGTTCTTTTTGGCTCAAGCGCGACACTCCTTTCACATGCTTACTTACTCATTGTAATATGAATCTCCTAAGCTTATTTTAATGAAAACAGCAAGGGTCGAGATCCCAGTAGATCACCGGAAAACAGTATAACATATTTTGACAAAAACTTAAAAAGCCCTTTTCCAGCGGAAAGGACCTTCTTCTTCATCATGTTAACTTTTGAGAGTTGACGAAGCTTTCTCTTTTTTCGGCCAAATAAAATAGCTGGCGGTAAAGAGAAAATCAATGCCTAAAATGACTGTCCATGTTTTAAGAATGCCGCTTAATGCCTCGGTTCGGGCAGAATCATTGATGAAGTAGATCATTCCTGCTAATAATCCCGCACCAATAAGGTAGGCCAGCACGTGTCTTATCCAGCTTTTTGCATAGTGCTTGGCATGATCCATTCCATAACGCTTCAGCGGTTTGGCTCCTTGTTTTGTCACATAATATTGAAATTTTTCATCCGCCCATTGAATCATTTGCTTTCCGTAAGCGATCGATATACCGATGTAAACACCCGCAATCCCGTGGGCAGCAGTCGCTGAGGCTCCGCGGTAAAGGTCCACAGCAGTTGCCGCTAATAAGATCAAATCGATCACTGGGGTTAAGGCAAGGAATAGCAGTCCTAATGTACGTTGTTTGAATAGGTAGCGTACAGCAAGCCCTAAAACAATCACAACCCAAAATGCAATTTCACAGAAGACAATCATCCATGCGATACCGTTCAATCCATTCCCCTCTTTTCAATACAGTTGTATTATTTAAACAATATTTTACCATCTTTATTTTTATAACACAACTGTATTATAAAAATTGCTCTCTTATTTTTTTCTTGTTACAATAAAACTATGCCAAAACAAATTGACCATGAGAAAAGAAGAAAACAAATTGCAGAAGCGACGTGGCGCGTGATTTTAGAACGGGGGATGGAGGGAGCCTCAGCCAGAAACATTGCAAAGGAAGCAGGATTGTCATTAGGTGCGCTGCGCCATTATTTTTCTACTCAAGATGAACTGCTTGTTTTTGCAATGAAACTTGTTCAGGAAAAGGCGATGGCCCGAATTAAGGACATTGCAATGAAGGATTTGCCCCCTAAGGAAAAAGTGTTGCATATTTTGCTTGAAATTGTCCCAACGAATGAAGAAACGATTAGAGAGATGGAGGTGTGGTTCGCCTTTACGGTTTACGCTAGACATAAAAAGGATATGTTTGATGCGAATCATGACGGGATTTACAGCGGCATGCGGAATCTGGTTGCCTATTTAGATGAATTTGATTTACTGAAGCAGAATGCTGATAAAGACATTGAAGCTGAGAGACTTTACGCGCTAATTGACGGCTTGGCTTTACATGCGATGCTTGACCCTGTGCGAGTGAATAAAGACCGGATCAAACGTGTCATTATGCAGCATGTAGCATCAATTTGCATAGAAGAAACATGTGAGATAGAAGAAAGAAATACCTAAACGAAGAGCTATTCTTGTTGGACATGCTTCCAAAGGAATAGCTTTTTTATATGCAAAAAGAACAAGGGCCTCTGAAAAAAATGGAAAACAATCATGCCGTTTGGTAAAGTGGAATGAAAGACGGACTGAGGGTTGAACAGTTTGTCTAACTTTCATTTAAGAACTTTACATGATAGGAATGGTGTAAATGAATCTTACTTATAAGGTACATCCAATTAAAACAAGGTATCAAGGCTGGACGAATTATTGCTATATCATTGAAGATATTGTAAGTAAATCTGCAATTGTTGTTGACCCCTCATGGGAACTGAGTAAAATAACAACTAAACTTTCAGAACTCGAAGCTGAATTAACAGCAATTGTATTGACACACTCTCATTATGATCATGTAAACCTGGTAGAGCCGCTGACAAAGATGTTTAACGCTCAAGTTTATATGTCCCAAAAAGAAATTGATTATTATCAATTCCGATGCAGAAATTTAATTGGCCTTCATGATCATCAGACGATCAGCATAGGAAACACAAGTGTGCAATGCCTTCTCACGCCGGGGCATACAGCCGGCGGAATGTGTTATTTGTTTTCTAATAGTATTTTTACCGGAGATACGGTATTTACAGAAGGGTGCGGCATATGTGAGGATGATGGCAGTTCTGCGGAAGAGATGTTCAGAAGCATTCAAAGGATTAAGTCAGAGGTTTCACCCTATGTACGGGTTTATCCTGGTCACTCATTTGGCAAAGTGCCCGGCTATACGATAAAGGATCTTTATCAGTATAATATTTATTTTCAAATTGATAAGATAGAATATTTTGTGAAATTTCGCACCCGCAAAAACCAAAAAGGTATTTTTGATTTTAAATAATTCTTCTGAATCTATTATCCTATTTTTCTTCGAATATCTAAATAATTAGTATTTTTTAAAATGATTACATAGAAGGATTTAATTTGTATCGAAAAGGCTCAGGTGATAAGTTGAAGCGCATTGTCAGCATATGGCGACCTTTATGTGATGCAGGTCATTTTTCTTATGTTGTGTGATATGCCCTGATCCTTTATGCCTTAATTGAAAAAAGCAGGAAAGCAATCGAGTAAACTGTAGGAAAAATTAACTTGACGGACATATTGACAGAGGTTACCATCAACATGAACATGCTACTATTTATCCGGTCATCACTATTTTTTTATAAAATCATACAGAAGTGATACAAATCTACTTATCGGAAGGGTGGCTTTGAGATAATGATCACATATGTTTTTCCGGGTCAGGGTTCACAGAAACAGGGAATGGGCAGCGATCTATTTACTGAATTTAAAGAACTGACGGCTCAGGCAGATGAGATCTTAGGGTATTCAATTAAACGTCTTTGCTTAGAAAATCCTTATTCTAATTTAAACAAAACGCAATTTACTCAGCCGGCTTTATATGTGGTAAACGCATTAAGCTACCTGAAAAAAATCCGAGAAGCAGAAGCTAAGCCTGACTTTGTCGCCGGGCACAGCTTGGGTGAGTACAATGCGCTATTTGCAGCTGGGGCCTTTGACTTTGAGACAGGTTTAAAGCTTGTCAGAAAAAGAGGCGAGCTGATGAGTATGGTGAGCAACGGCGGTATGGCCGCTGTTATGGGATTAAATGAAGAGCAGGTTGCAAAGGCTCTGCAAAAATACCATTTACACAATGTTGATATCGCTAATGTGAACGCCCCATATCAAATAGTGATTTCAGGCCGAAAAGATGATATCGAAAAAGCCGCATCTCTTTTTGAAACGATGACTGAAGTTACAATGGTACTCCTCTTAAACGTAAGCGGCGCGTTTCATTCCAGATACATGAATAAAGCAAAAGAAGAATTCGAGCAGTTTCTTCATACCTTCCATTTTTCGCCTCCGTCTATCCCGGTTATTTCTAATGTGTATGCCAAACCGTATACATACGAATTTATGAAGCAGACGCTGGCCGATCAAATCAATCATTCAGTGAAATGGACTGAGAGCATAAGCTACTTAATGAAAAAAGGCCAAATGGAGTTTGAGGAAATAGGGCCAGGAAATGTTTTAACAGGGTTGATTCACCGTATTAAGAAAGATGCGGAACCAATGCCCCGCTGAAAATGATTGTTCCTAAGACCATGCGCCGCATAGGCAAGGCTAAGGACAGATTTCCTTTTATTTAGGGTATAAAGCTTTAGAGACGCAATCGTTCAATAGACACTGTTTCTAAATGAATAACTTTATATACTGTTACATAAAGAGGCTGATCAAACATATCCGCACCCTATTAGACATTTGAACTATGTCAGACAGCCGGAATATCATGACTGACCATCGCTCTCACATCAAGATGGCCTACTTTTTAACCGCACCCAAATTTAGAGTCGATGTTCTTTGCTGATCCTGTCATATCTATTTTTGAGACTAACAACATACATCTATGACCACTTCATAAAAGAGTTGCATCCAGAGCACTAATAGCAATCCTCCTAAAGTTGATTCTTCTCATTTCTTTTTTACATCATGTCTTACCGATTAAATAATCGGATCTCAATCGCTGTTATGTATTGCATACAATGAGTCGAGATATCAAAATAGCCGTCATAAATATAAAAAAAGAAGGTATGCACATGAATGAACCGCTCGTTTTTATGTTTTCCGGACAAGGTTCCCAGTACTATCATATGGGGAAGGAATTATTTAAGGAGAATATCGTGTTTCGCCAATCGATGCTTGAAATGGATGCCATTGCAGCACGGCGCATTGGCGCATCGATTGTTGAAGAAATCTATCATCCAGCTAAACGTGTGTCGGATCCGTTTGACAGCATTCTTTTTTCCCATCCTGCAATCTTTATGGTTGAGTATTCCTTATACAAAGTTTTGGAAGATAGGGGAATCTATCCTGATTACGTATTGGGATCAAGTCTGGGAGAATTCGCATCAGCGGCTGTTTCTGGTGTATCAGACGCAGAGAATATACTGGATTGCATACTTGAACAGGCTATTGTCATCCAAAAATCCTGCGATAAAGGGAAAATGCTGGCCATTCTTGATAAACCGCAATTACTGAATGATCATCCGCAACTGTTTGAAAACAGTGAACTCATTTCTATCAATTTTGATTCGCACTTCGTCATTTCTGGTGAAGAAGAAAACATAAAGCAGATCATGGAGGTTTTAAAAGAGAAACAGATTCTTTGCCAGCTGCTGCCTGTGTCCTATGCCTTTCATTCTTCACTTATTGATCCGGCAGAAAGTGCCTATGCAGAATATTTAAAGTCAATATCTTTTAAAAACCCGTCAATACCAGTTGTATCGAGTTTAACGGGAAGCTGCCTTCACGAAATGGACAAGCATTTCTTTTGGGATGCGGTAAGAAAGCCAATGAGATTTCGCGAAGCGATTCGATATTTGGAAAGTCAGCATGCATGCCGGTTTATCGATTTGGGGCCATCCGGCACCTTAGCTGCTTTTGTGAAACAGCTGCTCCCGGGAGATTCAGCTCACCGCAGCTGCTCGATCATGACACCATTTCATCAGGAGCTGAAAAATCTGAATACGGTTGAGTGTTTCCGTAGACCAGAAAGGAAGTTTACAAGATGATTACATATGTTTTTCCAGGGCAAGGCTCCCAGCAAAAGGGAATGGGACAAGGGCTGTTTGAACAATATCGGCATTTGACAGATCAAGCAGATCAAATATTGGGCTTTTCAATAGAAAAGCTCTGTACCGAAGAATCCTATTTGGATTTAAATCATACGCAATACACGCAGCCGGCTTTGTACGTCGTCAATGCACTCAGTTATTTGAAGAGAGTGGAGGAGACCGGCAGAAAACCTGATTTTGCGGCCGGACATAGCTTAGGAGAATACAATGCGCTGTTTGCAGCGGGTGCATTTGATTTCGGAACCGGATTAAGGCTTGTCAAAAAAAGAGGCGAACTGATGGGGCGGATTACAGGAGGCGGAATGGCTGCTGTGATTGGCCTGAATAAGGAACAAGTTACAGCCGTTTTAGAAGAGCACCGTCTTCATGCCATTGATGTAGCAAATGAAAATACGCCCCGGCAAATTGTGATTTCCGGCCAAAAAAAAGAGATTGAAAAAGCGCGACTTGTTTTTGAAAACACCAAGGATGTAAAGCTGTTTCATGTTTTAAATGTAAGCGGGGCTTTTCATTCCAGATATATGAATGAAGCAAAACAGGAATTTAAGCAATTTATTGACTCATTCCATTTTGAGCCTCTGGCTATCCCGGTTATTTCCAATGTCTATGCAGAGCCATATCATCAGGACAGGTTAAAGGAGACATTATCTGAACAAATGGACAGCACAGTGAAATGGACGGACAGCATACGTTTTCTGATGGGAAGAGGAGAAATGGAGTTTGAAGAGATCGGGCCTGGAACTGTATTGACCAGTCTCATCCATCGGATTAAAAATGAAGCAGAACCGTTAACGCATGCACCCGAAAAGAACCTTGCTTCAAGTCATCCAGAAGCTGCTGACCATCCACATAATGTTCAAGCTGGGATTACGGCAGAGTCTTTAGGAAGTGCTGAGTTTAAACGGGATTATCATCTTACATATGCTTATCTTGCAGGAGGAATGTACCGCGGCATTGCTTCGAAAGAAATGGTAGTAAAGCTGTCAAGAGCGGGTATGATGGGGTTCTTTGGCACAGGCGGCCTGAGCTTGAATGAGGTTGAAGATGCGATCCTCACCATTCAAGTTGAACTAGGGGAAGGCCAAGCCTACGGCATAAATCTCGTCCACAATATGAAACATACTGAATCAGAAGAAAAGATGATCGACCTTTTATTAAAGCATCAAGTGAGAAATGTGGAAGCTTCAGCATTTTTAAGTGTCACTCCCGCATTGGTAAGGTATCGCGCAAAAGGAGTGAGACGAAACCCCAATGGTGACGTCATATGCTCAAATCGTCTCATAGCGAAAATATCACGGCCGGAAGTTGCAGAATCATTTCTGAGTCCTGCGCCTGAGAATATGCTGCAAAAGCTTTTAGGAGAAAATAAAATCACAGTGAGCGAAGCTGAATTATTGCGGCGCATTCCGATGGCTGACGATATTTGTGTTGAAGCTGATTCAGGAGGTCATACAGATAGCGGTGTGGCATACAGCCTGATGCCGGCCATGACATCATTAAGAGATGAAATGATGAAAAAATATCAATATCCGAAAAAAGTAAGAGTTGGTGCAGCTGGAGGAATTGGAACGCCTGATGCAGCGATGGCAGCTTTTATGCTTGGTGCGGATTTTATTGTTACAGGCTCAATCAATCAATGTACAGTTGAGGCGGCAACAAGTGACAAAGTAAAGGATTTGCTTCAGCAAATGAATGTACAAGATACTGCCTATGCGCCTGCGGGTGATATGTTCGAATCTGGCAGCAAAGTACAAGTGCTGAAGAAAGGCGTGTTCTTTCCGGCGCGGGCAAACAAGTTATATGAACTGTACCAGCGATATGGGTCAATACGTGAGCTGGATGCAAAAACGTTAACTCAGCTTGAGGAGAAATACTTCAAACGCAGTATAGAAGACATCTATGAAGATATGACATTACATTATCCCGCAGCAGAAATTGAGAAGGCTGAACAAAATCCGAAGCATAAAATGGCTTTGATTTTCCGGTGGTACTTCAGATACAGCTCCAACTTGGCAATCAGCGGCAACGAACATTCGAAGGTCGATTACCAAATTCACTGCGGTCCGGCGCTGGGAGCCTTTAATCAATGGGTCAAAGGGTCGGAATTAGAAAACTGGCGCAATCGCCATGTGGATGAGATCGGAAAAAAATTAATGACAGAAACAGCAGCATTGCTTCATGAACGGATGCAATCAATGTATCAACCGTCGCATTAAACAGACAGCATAAGATTAATCGTTCGAATATTATGAAAATATACCTATAAAAAGCACTAAAATGATCCCTTGAAGGAGAGAGCGCGTTATGGATAAACAGAAAATTTTTGAAGTGTTAGTCACCAATATTTGCGAGGTGCTACCTGAATTAGACGGACACAGGTTTGAGCCTGAAGATCAGTTAGTTGAGTTAGGAGCTGACTCTGTAGACAGAGCTGAAATTATCACAATGGTGCTTGAGGCTCTATCATTAAAGATTCCCCGGATTGAGCTGTCTGGGGTGAAAAACATCGGCGAATTAGCTGAGGTGCTTTATGACAAAGTGCAATCTGTCTGAGGTGGTGGTGACCGGTGTAGGCGTCACGGCTGCCATCGGTCAAGGGAAAGAGGCATTTGCTTCTTCGCTGCTGTCCGGCAGGCATGCCTTTGGTGTCATGGAGCGTCCGGGCAGACAAAAAGACAGCCGGTTTATCGGCGCTGAAATTGCGTCATTGTCTTATCCCGACCGCCTTTCTAAAAAATTGCTGCGAAAAGCGTCATTTTCGAGCCGTACTGCATTGGTGACCCTCTCAGAGGCTTGGGAGGAGGCTGAATTAGATGATGTCGATTCTGTACGTATCGGACTGGTAGTCGGCGGGTCAAATTTTCAGCAGAGAGAAACCTTACAGCTTTATGAAAGTTATCAAGACCGCTCTGGTTTTATTTCGCCGGCATATGGCCTGTCTTTCATGGATAGTGATCTTTGCGGGCTATGCACAGATCAGTTTGGCATCACGGGCTTAGCTTATACGGCGGGAGGAGCCTCCGCCAGCGGCCAGTTAGCAGTGATTCATGCGATTCAGCAAGTCTTATCAGGCGAGGTTGATGTTTGCATAGCACTGGGGGCATTAATGGATCTTTCTTACATGGAATGCGGAGCGCTCAGGGCTTTAGGCGCTATGGGAACGGACAAATATGCTGATGAGCCTGAGAAAGCGTGCCGTCCCTTCGATCAGAACAGAGACGGGTTTATTTATGGAGAATCTTGCGGCGCCCTGGTGATAGAACGAAAGGAGACGGCTGTCCGCCGAGGTGTCAAACCTTATGGAGCATTGTCTGGGTGGTCAATCAAACTAGACGGGAACCGGAATCCCGATCCTTCTTTAGAAGGAGAGATTTATGTCATCCAGGAGGCGCTGGAGCGTGCCGGTCTTTCACCAGAAGACATTGATTATATTAATCCCCATGGCACAGGTTCTTTTATTGGGGACGAAATTGAATTAAAGGCGCTGCATGCATGCCGGCTTTCCCATGCTTATATCAACGCAACAAAATCGATAACCGGGCACGGTCTCAGCGCGGCAGGAATCGTAGAGATTGTTTCTGTTTTGCTGCAAATGAGAGAATCTGCCCTGCACCCGAGCCGGAATTTGGATCATCCAATCGATGATTCCTTTCATTGGGTAAATGAGAAATCGATTTCATACCGCATCAAAAATGCGCTGAGCTTAAGCATGGGCTTTGGCGGAATGAACACCGCGGTTTGTATACAAAACATTGAGAAATGTGGAGGCGAATCATAAATGGTTTCAGCCGGAATAGAAGCGATGAATGTCTTTGGCGGAACGGCGTACCTTGATGTCATGGAACTGGCCAAATACAGACATTTAGATACTGCAAGATTTGAAAACTTATTAATGAAAGAAAAAGCGGTAGCACTGCCTTATGAAGATCCTGTGACCTTTGGAGTCAATGCAGCTAAGCCGATTATTGACGCTTTATCCGAAGCCGAGAAGGACCGGATTGAATTGTTAATCACTTGTTCTGAATCCGGGATCGACTTTGGGAAATCGTTAAGTACATATATCCATGAATATTTAGGGCTGAACCGCAACTGCCGTTTGTTTGAGATTAAACAGGCATGTTATTCAGGAACAGCGGGATTTCAGATGGCGGTGAATTTTATATTATCCCAGACCTCTCCGGGTGCCAAAGCACTGGTTATCGCCAGTGATATTTCACGTTTTTTAATCGCTGAGGGCGGAGACGCTTTAAGTGAAGACTGGTCTTATGCCGAACCGAGTGCCGGAGCAGGAGCGGTGGCCGTTTTAGTAGGCGAAAATCCCGAGGTGTTTCAGATAGATCCGGGAGCAAATGGCTATTACGGCTATGAAGTGATGGATACCTGCCGTCCCATTCCTGATAGTGAAGCGGGAGATTCTGACCTGTCTTTAATGTCATATCTGGATTGCTGTGAACAAACCTTTCTGGAATATCAAAAACGTGTACCCGGTGCCAATTATCAGGACACGTTTCAATATCTTGCTTACCATACGCCTTTTGGCGGGATGGTGAAAGGTGCGCACCGGACAATGATGCGTAAGGTGGCGAAGGTGAAAACAGCTGAGATTGAAACGGATTTTTTAAATCGGGTAAAGCCAGGTTTAAACTACTGCCAAAGGGTTGGAAATATTATGGGGGCTGCCTTGTTTCTGGCATTAGCCAGCACGATAGACCAAGGGCGGTTTGATTCGCCTAAACGAATCGGCTGTTTTTCTTACGGATCAGGCTGCTGTTCTGAATTTTACAGCGGAATTACAACTCCGCAAGGCCAGGAACGCCAGCGCTCATTTGGCATTGAGAAGCATTTAGATCGCCGATATCAGCTCTCCATGGATGAGTATGAGCTGTTGTTTAAGGGGAGTGGGATGGTGCGGTTCGGGACGCGCAATGTAAAGCTGGATTTTGAGATGATACCGGGCATCATGCAGTTTACTCAAGAGAAGCCTCGATTGTTTTTAGAAGAAATTTCTGAGTTTCATCGGAAGTACAGGTGGATCTCGTGACCTATCAAACAATAAAGGTCCGCATTCATGAGTCGGTTTGCTACATCACATTTCACCGTCCTGAAGCGAACAATACGATAAATGACACACTCATAGAAGAATGTTTACAAGTGTTAAACCAATGTGAAACATCATCAGTTACGGTTGTCGTTTTAGAAGGGCTTCCCGAGGTGTTTTGCTTCGGAGCGGATTTTCAAGAAATCTATCAGGAAATGAAAAGCGGCAAAAAACAGGCAAGCTCCCAAGAGCCTCTCTATGATTTGTGGCTGAAACTGCAGACTGGCCCTTATGTCACGATTTCGCATGTCAGGGGAAAAGTCAATGCCGGCGGCCTTGGATTCGTATCTGCCACAGATATTGCCATTGCGGATGAAACGGCGTCATTCAGTCTCTCTGAGCTGTTATTCGGTCTGTATCCGGCTTGTGTTTTACCGTTTCTGATCCGCCGGATCGGCTGGCAGAAAGCACATTATATGACGCTAATGACAAAGCCGATTTCCATTCAGGAAGCCAGTGAATGGGGGTTAATAGATGCCTTTGATGCTCAAAGTGAGGTGCTGCTGAGAAAGCATTTATTGCGCTTGCGGAGGCTGAATAAAAAAGGAATCGCACGTTATAAACAGTATATCAGCTCACTTGATCATCAAGTCAGCCGTTCGAAATCCATCGCTTTAACTGCAAATCAAGACATGTTTTCTGATCCTCAAAACCAAATGGGAATCATCAGGTATGTTGAGATAGGGCAATTTCCATGGGAGGAACAGTAATCATTTGAAAAGATGACAATCAGAACCGTTAGGAGGACATCATGACGCATTCTGTTGTAGAGCTCATCGAAATTGAGCCCGCTATTATTCAGGTAAAGATGCATGACCGCACTCATAAAAACGCGTTTTCACAAGAACTTACAGACGGTTTAATTCAAGCGTTTAAATTCATTCGGCAGAAACCAGATTATAAAGCGGTCATTTTGACGGGATATGATAATTATTTTGCTTCAGGAGGAACACAAGAAGGACTGCTTCGTATTCAGCAGGGATTGACCAAGTTCACGGATGACAATCTTTATTCTCTGGCGTTGGATTGCGAGATTCCAGTCATTGCGGCCATGCAGGGCCACGGAATTGGAGGCGGCTTTGTCATGGGGCTCTTTGCTGACATTGTCATTCTAAGCAGAGAGAGCGTGTATACGGCTAATTTTATGAAATACGGATTTACGCCTGGAATGGGCGCTACCTTTATCGTCCCTAAAAAACTGGGATTCAGCCTGGCCCAGGAAGTATTAATGAATGCGGGCAGCTACCGCGGAGCTGATCTTGAAAAAAGAGGGGTCCCCTTTAAAGTGCTGCCCCGTGCGGAAGTAGTAGATTATGCGGTGGAGCTGGCGCATGAACTGGCGGAAAAGCCAAGAAACTCATTGATTACATTAAAAGATCATTTGGTGGCCCCGCTTCGTGAGCAGCTGCCGCACGTCATAGAACAGGAATTAATGATGCATGAGAAAACATTTCATCATGACGAAGTCAAAACGAGAATCAAAGGTATGTATGGAAATTAACTGAGAACCTACATAAAAATTTGCAGGTGAAATGGAGGCAGCGCGATGAGAAATAATGATAATACCCGCATATTAGCTAACCCTTCTGTCAGCTATGGTGAGCCTTTACATATATCTGAAGAGCAGCCGGCAACAATACCTGAAGTTTTATACAGAACGGCTGCGGAGCTTGGGGATACAAAGGGAATCATTTATTTGCAGCCGGATGGAACTGAAGTGTACCAATCATATGGACGATTGTGGAATGATGCACTGCGTATCGTGAAGGGGCTCCGCCAATCAGGCCTGAAAGCAAAACAAAACGTGATTTTGCAGCTTGGCGACAATTCACAGCTTCTCCCTGCATTCTGGGGGTGTGTTTTAGCAGGCATTGTTCCGGCTCCGTTAGCCGTTCCGCCAACGTACGCTGAATCGAGCAGCGGGACTCAAAAGCTGAAAGACGCATGGACGCTTCTTGACAAGCCGACGGTAATTACTGATCAGGACATGCACCAGGAAATGCTCGATTGGGCAAGAGAGCAAGGCCTTCAAGGATTCCGTGCAATTGCTGTAGAGGATCTGCTCAGTGCTGAAGCAGAGACGGATTGGCATCAATCCAGTCCTGAAGACTTAGCGCTTTTATTGCTGACTTCAGGCAGTACGGGAACGCCCAAAGCGGTTATGCTGAATCATCGAAACATTATGAGCATGGTGAAAGGGATTATTCAAATGCAAGGCTTCACCAGAGAAGATATCACATTTAACTGGATGCCGTTTGATCATGTCGGGGGCATCGGGATGCTGCATTTGCGGGATGTCTATCTTGGCTGCCAAGAAATTAACGTCTCAAGTGAAACGATCTTAATGGAGCCGCTGAAATGGCTGGATTGGATTGATCATTACCGTGCTTCTGTTACGTGGGCGCCGAATTTTGCATTCGGTCTTGTCACTGACTTTGCAGAAGAAATGAAAGATCGGAAATGGGATCTGTCCTCAATGCGTTACATGCTCAATGGCGGCGAAGCAATGGTAGCCAAGGTAGGGCGCAGAATGCTTGAGCTTTTAGAACCTCATGGACTGCCTGCTGATGCCATCCGACCTGCATGGGGAATGTCCGAAACTTCATCCGGCGTTATTTTCTCTCATGAGTTTACCCGGGCTGCAACTAGTGATGACGATCATTTTGTTGAAATAGGTTCCCCGATTCCTGGATTCTCTATGAGGATTGTGAATGACCAGAATGAAGTGGTTGAGGAAGGGGAGATTGGCCGTTTTCAAGTCTCTGGACTTTCCGTTACAAGCGGTTATTACCGGCGCCCAGATTTAAATGAGAGTGTGTTTACAGAAGATGGATGGTTTGAAACCGGAGATCTTGGCTTTTTGCGAAACGGGCGCTTAACCATTACGGGGCGCACGAAAGATGCCATTATCATTAACGGGATTAATTACTACAGTCATGCGATTGAGTCTGCTGTTGAAGAATTACCGGAAATCGAAACTTCTTATACAGCTGCCTGCGGAGTCCGCGTGGGTCAGAATTCAACGGATCAGCTGGCAATCTTCTTTGTTACTTCCGCAAAAATGAATGATGAGCAGATGTCTCAGCTTCTTAGAAAGATACAATCCCATGTCTCACAGGCGATCGGAGTTACTCCAGAATATTTGCTGCCGGTACAAAAAGAAGAGATTCCGAAAACGGCTATAGGGAAGATCCAGCGCACCCAGCTGAAAACTTCATTTGAAAATGGGGAGTTAGACTACTTGCTTCATAAATCCAACCGGATGAACGATGCGGTCCAGGATGGGGAGATGCAGCAAGCAGATCATGCGAAAAGAATGAGGGAAGAGATACAGGAGCATCTGCTCAGCTGTTTGACTGAGGAGCTGCACATTTCCCGTGATTGGGTAGAGCCAATTGCAACTATCCAGAGTCTTGGAGTGAATTCTATCAAAATGATGAAGCTCATTCGGTCGATCGAGAAAAAATACCGCATCAAACTCACAGCCAGAGAGATACATAAATATCCTACGATTGAACGCTTGGCTTGCTATCTATCTGAACGTGAAGACATCAGCAGCTTGTCTGCTGACAGAGAGGACACTGGCACATCCAAAATAGAACAGGAAAGGAGTCAGGCATCTTTTCAGCCTCTTTCTGAGGTTCAAAAAGGATTATGGACATTGCAGAAAATGTCACCTGAAAAAAGTGCATATCACGTACCTCTCTGTTTTCGATTTTCGTCAGGGCTTCACCTTGAAACATTACAAGAGGCTTTCGGCCTTGTATTGAAGCAGCATCCGATCTTAAAGCACGTCATCCAAGAGAAAGACGGAGTGCCATTTCTTAAAAATGAGCCAGCGCTTTCACTTGAAATCCAGACAGAAGACATCTCAGGTATGAAAAAGTCTGATATTCCTGCTTTTCTTAGAAAGAAAGTAAAGGAACCGTATGTAAAGGAAAACAGCCCGTTAGTGCGTGTTATGAGTTTTTCCAAATCTGATCAAGAGCATTTTTTGCTTATTGTCATTCACCATATGATTTTTGACGGGGTTTCGTCCGTCACATTTATACGCAGTCTGTTTGACAGCTATAAGCTTCTTTTAGAAGGGCAGCAGCCGGAAATATCAGTTTCTCCTGCCATTTATCATGATTTCGCGGCATGGGAGCAGAATATGCTTGCCGGAAAAGACGGTACGAAGCATCGTTCATACTGGCAGAAACAGCTATCGGGAACTTTGCCGAATCTTCAGCTGCCTAAGGTCAGTACAAGTTCAGCCGATTCTGAGTTTGAAGAGGATACATACACCCGGCAACTGTCCAGTGGCTTCATGAATCGAGTCAGGGCGTTTGCGAAAGAGCAATCTGTGAATGTTTCGACGGTATTCTTGAGCTGCTATATGATGCTGCTGGGCCGTTATACCGGCCAAAAGGAACAGATTGTCGGCGTGCCGGCGATGGTGAGACCGGAAGAAAGATTTGATGCTTCCATTGGACATTTTCTCAATATGCTCCCGATTCGGAGTGAGTTGAACCCGGCAGACACTTTTTCTGAATTTATTTCAAAATTGCAATTCACCATGTTGGATGGACTTGATCATGCAGCTTATCCTTTTCCGAAAATGGTGAGGGATTTGAATGTTCCTCGCAGCCAAACGGGTTCACCAGTATTTCAAACCGCTTTTTTCTATCAGAATTTTCTTCAATCTGGAAGCTATCAAAGCTTGTTGAACCGTTATGCTGACTTCTTTTCTGTCGATTTCGTTGAGCGTATTCATCAGGAGGGTGAATACGAATTAGTATTTGAACTGTGGGAAACAGAAGAAAAAATGGAGCTGAATATCAAATACGATACTACGTTGTTTGATGCGGCTTCTATATCCGCGATGTTCGATCATTTTGTTTATGTAACAGAACAGGCGATGTTGAATCCTTCTCAGCCGTTAAAAGAGTATTCTTTGTTACCTGAAGCAGAGGAGCAGATGATTCTCAAAACATGGAACGCCACTGACAAAACGTATCCATATACATGTTTTCATGAATTATTTGAGAAGCAGGCGAAAAAGACGCCTGATAGAGCGGCTGTCAGCTATGAAGATGAAACATTGACGTATCGGGAGCTCGATGAAAGAAGTACACAGCTGGCCATTTATTTGCAGACGCATGGAGTGGGGCCTGACCGTCTGGCGGGAATCTATGTGGATCGATCGCTGGACATGCTGGTGGGATTATTGGCGATTCTCAAGGCTGGCGGAGCATATGTGCCGTTAGACCCGTCCTATCCGGCTGAGCGACTGGAATACATGCTGGAAGACAGTGAAGTTTCCATTACGCTGACGACATCAGAATTAGTAAATACTTTACGCTGGAACGGTGTCAAGACTGCTCTGTTAGATAAAGATTGGGATGACATCGCTCAAACTGCCTCTGATCGAAAAGGGCTTACACGCACTGTCACGCCGGAAAACTTGGCATATGTCATTTATACATCCGGCAGCACAGGGAAGCCAAAAGGTGTCATGATACCGCATAAAGCTTTGACAAATTTTCTCGTTTCAATGGGAGAAACGCCGGGTCTTTCGCCAGAGGATAAAATGCTCGCTGTCACAACCTACTGTTTTGATATCGCTGCCCTGGAGTTATATCTGCCTTTGATAAAGGGGGCACACTGCCATATTTGTCAAACGGAACATACAAAAGACGTTGAAAAACTGAAACGAGACATCCAAACGATCAAACCGACAGTGATGCAGGCAACCCCTGCTACATGGAAGATGCTCTTTTATGCAGGCTGGGAAAATGAAGAGAGAGTGAAAATTCTATGCGGAGGCGAAGCTTTGCCTGAGACGTTAAAAAGATATTTCTTACATACGGGCAGCGAGGCCTGGAATATGTTCGGGCCAACAGAAACAACCATCTGGTCAGCGGTTCAGCGCATTAACGAAGAATGCTCACATGCCACAATAGGAAAGCCAATAGCCAATACACAAATGTACATTACGGATTCTCAGCTTGTTCCAGTCCCGGCTGGTGTCCCGGGTGAGCTTTGCATTGCAGGAGACGGCGTGGCGAAGGGCTATTACAAAAAGCAAGAATTAACGAATTCGAGATTCATTGACAGCCCTTTTGAGCCTGGAACAAAGCTTTACCGAACGGGAGACATGGCGCGCTGGCTTCCGGGAGGACGAATTGAATATATAGGCCGTATCGATAATCAGGTGAAAATACGCGGATTCCGTATTGAGCTTGGCGATATTGAAAGCAGGCTCAGTGAGTATCCCGGCATTCAGGACTGCGTCGTTGTCGCAGCTGAGGAGAATGGAATGGATAAGCTTGCTGCCTATTATACAACTAAAGATGCAAATGCATCTCTTGCGGCGAGGGAGCTGCGTCATTATGTGAAAGACGTTTTGCCTGCCTATATGGTGCCTTCTTATTTTATTCAGCTTGACCATATGCCGTTGACACCGAACGGAAAGATAGACAGAAACAGTCTTAAGCATAACGAATTAACTGCAAAGCAGCCAAAGCAAAGGGAGATCTCTCCTTTGAACATTCAGGAAGCTGTTTTCGCCATTTGGCAGGATGTATTGAAAATGAGTGACATTGAATGGGAAGACGGATTTTTTGATGTTGGCGGGGATTCGCTTCTCGCGGTTACTGTGGCTGATCGCATCAAACATGAGCTATCCTGTGAGTTTTCTGTCACAGACCTGTTTGAGTACTCAACGATCAAAAATATCAGCCAATACATCACTGAACAGCGAATGGGAGATACAAGCGCCTCTATGCCGACAGAACCGGCTGCTCATATAGATCAGTTCACCCAGATGAACGATCTCCCGGATTATTATGAGGATAGTGTAGCGATTATTGGTATATCGTGTGAATTTCCAGGGGCGAAAAATCATGATGAGTTTTGGGAGAACCTCAGAGACGGCAAGGAAAGCATTACGTTTTTCAGTAAGGAAGAGCTTCAGCGCTTTGGTATTTCAGAGGAGATCGCGGAGAATGCCGGATACGTCCCGGCTAAATCTTCAATTGATGGAAAAGACAGATTTGACCCAAGCTTCTTTCAAATCTCTCCTAAAGACGCTGAAATTATGGACCCGCAGCTTCGGATGCTGCTGACTCATTCATGGAAAGCAATAGAAGATGCCGGTTATGCTGCGAAACAGATTCCGCAAACCAGTGTTTTTATGTCGGCAAGCAATAATTCTTACCGCGCGCTGCTGCCGTCCGATACAACAGAAAGTCTGGAAACGCCTGACGGCTATGTCTCGTGGGTGCTTGCGCAGAGCGGGACGATTCCGACAATGATTTCTCATAAGCTCGGGCTGAAAGGGCCAAGCTATTTCGTCCACGCCAACTGCTCATCGTCTCTGATTGGATTGCATTCTGCCTATAAAAGCCTGCAGTCGGGGGAATCTGCTTATGCTTTAGTAGGTGGTGCAACACTGCATACCGAGTCAAATATCGGATATATGCATCAGCCGGGACTGAACTTTTCGAGCGACGGACATATTAAAGCTTTTGACGCTTCAGCTGACGGAATGATAGGCGGTGAGGGTGTTGCCGTTGTATTGCTGAAAAAAGCAGCGGATGCTGTAAAGGACGGGGATCATATCTATGCTTTGCTGAGAGGCATAGGTGTAAATAACGACGGCGCTGACAAAGTCGGTTTTTATGCTCCGAGTGTCAAAGGGCAGGCTGACGTGGTGCAAAAGGTCATGAATCAAACGAAGATTCAGCCTGAATCCATCTGCTATGTGGAAGCGCACGGAACCGGAACGAAGCTGGGAGATCCAATCGAGCTGGCAGCTTTAACAAACGTTTACAGGCAATACACAAATAAAACGCAATTTTGCGGCATTGGGTCGGTGAAAACCAATATCGGACATTTAGATACGGCCGCCGGTCTGGCTGGCTGCATTAAGGTCGTGATGAGTCTTTACCATCAGGAGCTTGCACCGAGCCTCAATTATAAGGTGCCGAATCCAAATACAGACTTATCCAGCTCTCCTTTTTACGTCGTCGATCAAAAGAAAACGTTAAGCGGTGAGATCAAAACGCACAGGGCTGCACTAAGCTCGTTCGGGCTTGGCGGGACAAACACTCATGCGATTTTCGAACAATACAAAAGAGATTCTGACAAAAGAAAGATAGACGGGACCTGCATCATACCGATCTCGGCAAAAAATAAAGAGAGGCTGCAAGAGTATGTGCAGGATATTCTGGCCTATTTGGAAAGAACAGGACTTGAGGACGGACAGCTGCCTGATTTTGCGTATACCCTACAGGTCGGGCGGGAAGAGATGGAGCATCGCGTTGCCTTTACTGCCGATCATGTGAACGAGTTAAAACAAAAGCTCACAGATTTAATCAATGGGAAAAAAGCGATTGAAGGCTGTTTTCAAGGAAGTAAGCACAATGACAGGGAGATTTCATGGCTGACGGAGGACGAGGACAGCGCGGAACTGATCCGTAAGTGGATGGCCAAAGGAAAAGTAAACAAGCTTGCGGAGATTTGGAGCAAGGGAGCGCATATGGATTGGATGCAGCTTTACAAAGGTGAGCGCCCATACAGAATGAGTCTGCCGACATATCCATTTGCAAAAGAAAGATACTGGCCATCGCAGGATGACCGCAAGCCGTCGGGTCAGATATCCGGAAATCAGACAGAGATCGGTTCCATCCATCCGTTGGTCCATCAGAATACATCTGATTTTTCTGAACAAAAATTCAGCTCTGTTTTTACTGGTGAAGAATTCTTTCTGAGAGACCATGTGGTAAGAGGAAAACCGGTGCTCCCTGGTGTTGCGTACCTTGAAATGGCGCACGCGGCTATCAAGCAGGCGACGGGAAGCAATAATGGCCAGGGGGTCAGAATCAGATTGAATCATACAGTCTGGGTTCAGCCTGTTGTGGTTGACGAACATTCGGCTCAAGTGGATATCGGTCTCTTTCCTGAAGAAGATGGGAAAATCACTTTTGAGATTTACAGTACACAGGAAGACGGGGCTGACCCGGTTATTCATAGTCAAGGCAGCGCGGAGCTGGTATCTGCCGCCGAAACGCCGGTCACTGATCTCGCTGAAATTTCACGCCGCTGCGGCAAAGGAAACATGTCACCTGGTCAATTTTACGAAGAAGGCAGAAGGAGAGGGATGTTCCATGGTCCGGCCTTCCAAGGAATTAAGAATGTTGATATAGGAAACAGAGAGGTTCTGGCGCAGCTGAAGCTCCCAGAAATCGTTTCTGGAACGAAGGAACAGTTTGTACTGCACCCAAGTATCATGGACTCCGCCTTGCAGACGGCAACAATATGCATCATGCAGGAATTGACGGATCAAAAGCTGATTTTGCCATTTGCGCTTGAAGAGCTTGAGGTGATCAAAGGATGTTCCTCTGCTATGTGGGCATATGCTCGCTTAAGTGACAGTGATCTCTCCGGGGGGATTGTTCAGAAAGCGGATATCGATGTCCTTGATGAGAGTGGAAACGTATGTGTCAGGATTAAAGGATTCTCAACGAGAGTATTGGAAGGAGAGGTCCATTCATCCAAGCCGCATGAACGCTTAATGCTTGAGCCGGTATGGAGAGAACAGAATGGCGGATATGAGGACGAAGATCTTTCATTCGCAGAGCATATCGTTGTTCTCTTTGAAACTGAACGAAGCGTCACGGACAGCATTGCATCAAACATGAAGGATGCCCGTGTCATTACACTGAATGAAGCTGAAGGACATATTGCTGAACGTTATCAATGTTACATGCAGCACATTTTTGAACTCATGCAAAGCAAGATCCGTGAGCATTCTGCCGGCCGTATCATCATTCAAGCTATCGTTCCGCTGAAAAAAGAGAAACAATTGTTTGCCGGTGTTTCCGGTTTGTTTAAAACAGCTGAATTAGAATTCAGCAAACTTACAGCTCAGGTTATCGAGATTGAGAAGCCTGAAGAGATGAATGATCTTCATCTCAAGCTGAAAGATGATAGCCGGAGGCCTGCTGATAAACAGATTCGATATGAGGCTGGAAACCGTTTTGTGAAAGGCTGGCGGGAAATGGCGCTTCCTTCCGCTAATGAGCTTCATATGCCGTGGAGAGACGAAGGCATTTATCTGATTACAGGCGGAGCCGGAAGCTTAGGCCTTCTGTTTGCAAAGGAAATTGCCAATCGAACTGTTCGATCCACCATTGTGCTGACGGGACGCTCTGTTTTAAGTGAGCGTAAGGAAAATGAACTGAAGGCTCTTCGAAGCATGGGGGCGGAGGTTGTCTATCGAGAAGCTGATGTAAGTGATCAGAGGGCGGTTCGGCGTCTCATGGAGGAAATCAAAGAAAAGTATGGCACTCTCAACGGAATTATCCATGGTGCAGGCAGCATTAAAGATCACTTCATCGTTCATAAAACGAAGGAAGAGTTTCAAGAAGTGTTACAGCCAAAAGTGAGCGGGTTGTTACATGTAGACGAATGCAGCAAGGATTTTCCATTGGACTTTTTCATTTTATTCTCATCTGTTTCAGGATGTTTAGGAAACGCTGGACAAGCCGATTATGCTGCGGCCAATACGTTTATGGATGCATTTGCTGCATACCGCAGTTCTCTTGCTGCATCTAAGAAGCGATTCGGTTCAACCATTTCCTTCAACTGGCCGTTATGGGAAGAAGGCGGTATGCAAGTCGGCGCTGAAGATGAAAAGAGAATGCTGAAAACCATGGGAATGGTCCCGATGCAGACAGATAGCGCCTTGAATGCATTTTATCAAGGGATAGCATCCGATAAGCCGCAAGTTTTTGTGATGGAAGGGCAGCTTCAGAAAATGAAGCAAAAACTGCTTTCTGCAGAAACGACATCCAAACGGAAGGGGCAGAAAAACGCAGATCAGGCTCACGGTCAAACTCAAAAATTAGAAGCGTCTTTAATTGAAATGGTTGGAGCGATTTTAAAAGTAAACACTGACGATATCGATGTCAATACAGAGCTGAGTGAGTACGGATTCGATTCGGTAACATTTACTGTCTTTACAAACAAGATCAACGAAGCGTACCAATTGGAATTAACGCCGACCATTTTCTTTGAATATGGAAGCATCCAAAGCTTGGCTGAATATGTAATTGCGGCGTATCCGGGAGAATTGAATCAAGATGCTGCTGTTAATGACACAGATGAAACGTCAAGCTCATTACACAGTTTAAACAGCCTGAGGGCATCATTAGGCAACATGGTCAGTGCGATTTTAAAAGTAGATAGTGAAGATATTGATGTCAATACAGAGCTGAGTGAATACGGATTTGATTCGGTAACATTTACAGTCTTTACAAACAAGATCAATGAGGCATATCAATTGGAGCTTACGCCGACCATTTTCTTTGAATATGGAAGCATCCAAAGCCTGACTGAATATTTGATAGATGAACATGAGGCGACTTTTGTTCAGGAGATCGAAAAATCAGAGGGGCAAGAAGAGTTACAGACAATCTCCTCTACTGTGCCGAAAATCACAACACGAAGCAATCACCGCTTCAAACAGCCTGTTATTGCAAAAGAAGAAAGAAGCAAAAAGCAGACTGCCGATTTTGAGCCGATTGCGATTGTCGGCATCAGCGGCCGATTCCCTGGTGCTAAGGATATAGATGAATTTTGGAGAAATCTTGAGGAAGGCAAAGACAGCATTACAGAGGTTCCAAAAGATCGATGGGATTGGCGGGAGCATTATGGAAACCCTGACACTGATGTCAATAAAACCGACATCAAATGGGGCGGGTTTATTGATGGTGTCGCAGAGTTTGATCCGTTGTTTTTTGGTATTTCGCCGAGAGAAGCCAATTATGTAGATCCTCAGCAGCGTCTCTTAATGACGTTTGTATGGAAGGCGCTGGAAGATGCGGGTTGCTCGCCGCAAAGCCTTTCGGGTACAGGGACGGGGATCTTTGTCGGCACAGGAAACACGGGTTATAAAGATCTATTCCATAGAGCGAATCTTCCGATTGAAGGCCATGCGGCTACAGGTCATATGATCCCTTCGGTTGGCCCGAATAGAATGAGTTATTTTTTAAATATCCACGGTCCGAGCGAACCAATCGAAACAGCTTGTTCCAGCTCTCTTGTAGCCATCCACCGTGCTGTAACCGCTATGCAAAGCGGCAATTGTGAGATGGCGATTGCAGGAGGTGTGAACACGATCCTGACCGAAGAGGCGCACATTAGCTACAGCAAGGCGGGGATGCTCAGCAAAGACGGCAGGTGTAAAACCTTCTCCGCCGATGCAAATGGCTATGTCAGAGGCGAAGGTGTCGGAATGGTCATGCTGAAAAAGCTGGCAGATGCCGAGCGTGACGGGAATCATATATACGGCGTTATTCGGGGGACGGCGGAAAATCACGGCGGAAGAGCCAATACCCTGACATCACCTAATCCGAAAGCCCAAGCTGATCTGTTGGTGCGTGCATATCGCCAAGCAGGCATAGACCCAAACACGGTCACATATATTGAAGCCCATGGAACGGGGACTGAATTGGGGGATCCGATTGAAATAAACGGGCTGAAAGCCGCGTTTAAGGAACTATCCAATAAGAGAGGCGGCAGCCAGGCGGACATTCCAGAGAACCGTTGCGGCATCGGCTCAGTTAAAAGCAATATCGGTCATTTAGAGCTTGCCGCAGGTATTTCTGGTCTGATCAAAGTGCTGCTGCAAATGAAGCATAAAACGTTAGTGAAAAGCTTGCATTGCGAGACGCTTAATCCTTATCTTCAGCTGGCTGACAGTCCGTTTTACATCGTTCAGGAAAAACAGGAATGGAAGGCTGTAACAGATCGTGACGGAAACGAGCTTCCGCGCCGTGCCGGAATCAGTTCGTTTGGGATTGGCGGAGTAAACGCACATATTGTGATTGAAGAATATATTCCAAAAGTGAATTCAGAACAAACGGCACCAGAACAGCCAAGCATAATTGTGCTGTCGGCTAAAAATAAAAATAGGCTAATAGATCGTGCTTCACAATTGCTGGAGGCGATTCGCAAGAAAAGATATACAGATCAGGATTTGCACCGTATCGCTTACACCCTGCAAGTTGGGCGCGAAGAGATGGATGAGCGTCTGTCGTGTATTGCGGGGACAATGCAGGAACTTGAAGAAAAACTGCAAGCGTTTGTTGACGGTAAGGAAGAAACTGGTGAATTCTTCCGGGGGCAGTCTAATCGCAATAAAGAAACCCAGGCTATTTTTACAGCAGATGAGGATATGGCAATGGCACTTGATGCTTGGATCAGAAAAAGAAAATACGCCAAACTTGCGGATTTATGGGTCAAAGGCGTAGTGATCCAGTGGAATACATTATATTGCGAGACCAAACCGAGCCTGATCAGTCTTCCTTCATATCCATTTGCGAAGGATCACTACTGGCTACCGGCAAAGGAACATTCAGAACTTGTTGATACTAGTGAAAAGCGCACCGCATGTTTTTTGACAAAAGAATGGAGTTTGAGTCCGATTGGTTCAAAAGTGCCGGGGACACGAACGGTTGCCATCCTGAGCAATCAAGAGACAGCAGATTTGGCAGCTGAAGTGTCTAAGTATTTTCCGAATCACCTTTTATTAGATGTGAGCCGGACTGACTGTTATCAGTCAGACATCGATTGGAAAGAGTTTGACGGTCTAGTGGATGTCATCGGCTGTGGTGAACATGATGAAGACCGGCTGGATTGGATTGAATGGATGCAAAGGCTTATTGAATTCGGGCATAAAGAGGGACTCAGGCTGCTTTGTGTGACGAAGGGGCTCGAATCGTTTCAAAACACATCCGTCCGGATGGCTGGAGCCTCACGAGCTGGTTTGTATCGGATGCTTCAAAGTGAGTACAGTCACCTTACATCAAGGCATATGGATGCAGAGGGGGGCATTGATCATCATCGTCTCGCGAAGCAGATCGCTGATGAGTTCTATTCGGATTCTCACGATACGGAGGTTTGCTACAGAGACGGTTTGCGGTATCAGGCTTTTCTAAAAGCGCGTCCTGAAACAGGTAAGGGAGTCAAACAAAGCATGTCCTTCCCTAAAGAGCATGTGCTTTTCATTACAGGCGGGACACGAGGCATCGGACTATTATGCGCCCGGCATTTTGTGGAGCGCTATGGAGTGAAAAAGCTGGTGCTGACCGGACGAGAGCAGCTTCCTCCGCGAGAGGAGTGGGCTCGCTTTGAGACATCAAACACATCCGCGGCACAGAAAATCCAGGCAGTGCGGGAGCTGGAAGCGCAGGGTGTGCAAGTGCAAATGCTGTCGCTTACTTTATCTGATGATGCTCATGTTGAACAAACGCTGCAACATATCAGGCAAACAATAGGGCCGATTGGCGGTGTTATTCATTGTGCAGGTCTGACCGATATGGATACGCTGGCATTCATCCGAAAAACTCCTGATGATATTCAGCGGGTGCTGGAGCCTAAAGTGGCTGGCTTGACAACGCTATATCGCCACGTGTGTAACGAGCCATTACAGTTTTTTGTATTATTTTCTTCTGTTTCAGCCATTATCCCTGAGCTTTCGGCGGGACAAGCTGATTATGCGATGGCAAATAGCTATATGGATTATTTTGCGGAAGCACATCAGAAAAATGCGCCGATCATCAGTGTTCAGTGGCCGAATTGGAAAGAAACCGGTATGGGTGAAGTGACAAATCATGCATATCGGGAAAGCGGCTTGTTGAGCATTACCAATTCAGAGGGCTTACGTTTTCTAGATCAAATCTTATCGAAAACACTCGAACCGGTTGTTCTCCCTGCGGTGGCGAATCAAACAAATTGGGAGCCGGAGCTGCTGATGAAGCGGAGGAAACGTCATGAGCAGGAAGCAATTTTGCAGAGCCCGCTGGCCACAGACATCAAAGAGATTGATGACATTTCCAAAAGTGATGGGCTATTATCTGAAACACAGTCCTGGCTTGTTGAACTGTTTACCGAAGAGCTGAGAATTAATCGTGAAGACTTCGAAATTGACGGATTATTTCAAGATTATGGGGTGGATTCGATCATTTTGGCGCAGGTGCTCCAACGTATAAACCGCAAATTAGAAGTAGCGCTCGATCCATCTATTCTATATGAATACCCGACAATTCAAAGGTTCGCAGATTGGCTGATCAGCTCTTATTCCGAAGCGCTGTCCGCTTTATTCGGAGACAGGATCTCGAAAACAGCAGCACCTATGGAGAGCAAAATGGAGGCAGGTGTTACTGGCCCTGCGAAAGATCGTACTCCTGCCGCCCAGATACAAGCGCCGGCGACTATTTCGCCGGGCTCCCATGCAAAAGATATTGCTGTTGTCGGGCTGTCTTGCCGCTTTCCGGGAGCAGATAAGCTGGAAGCCTATTGGTCATTATTATCTGAGGGACGTTCGTCAATCGGTCCGGTTCCGGCAGAGCGCTGGGGCTGCAAGACGCCATATTATGCCGGCGTGATTGATGATGTCAGCCATTTTGATCCTGATTTCTTTCTGCTTCATGAAGAAGATGTAAGGGCAATGGATCCGCAAGCATTACTCGTATTGGAAGAGTGTTTGAAACTCTTGTATCACGCCGGATATACACCTGAGGAAATAAAGGGGAAGCCTGTCGGCGTTTATATTGGGGGCAGAAGCCAGCACAAACCTGATGAAGAGAGTCTTCATCATGCTAAGAATCCGATCGTGACAGTCGGCCAAAATTATTTAGCGGCTAATATTTCACAATTTTTCGATGTGCGCGGCCCGAGTGTTGTAGTTGATACAGCATGTTCGTCAGCTTTGGTCGGCCTGAATATGGCCATTCAGGCGCTGCGTAGCAGTGATATTCAATCTGCCTTAGTCGGCGGTGTCAGCTTGCTAAGCTCAGATGCTTCTCACAGGCTGTTTGACCGGCGCGGCATTTTAAGTAAACATTCATCCTTCCATGTGTTTGATGAACGTGCTGACGGAGTTGTTTTAGGTGAAGGCGTCGGAATGGTCATGTTAAAAACAGTAAAACAGGCGCTGGAAGACGGAGATACCATATATGCTGTCGTGAAAGCGGCCTCGGTCAATAATGACGGAAGAACGGCAGGACCGGCAACACCTAATCTGGAGGCGCAAAAGGAAGTCATGAAAGATGCGCTTGCCAAAAGCGGAAAAAAACCAGAGGACATCAGCTATCTTGAAGCAAACGGGTCAGGTTCAGTGGTAACCGATCTGCTTGAACTGAAAGCGATCCAATCGGTGTACCGTTCCGGTCACTCATCGCCTCTTTCTCTCGGCTCAATCAAGCCAAATATTGGGCATCCGCTATGTGCAGAAGGGATCGCCAGCTTTATTAAGGTTGTGCTGATGCTGAAAGAGCGAAGTTTTGTCCCGTTTTTATCAGGTGAAAAAGAGATGGCGCATTTCGATCAACAGAAAGCGAATATCACGTTCACCCGAACGCTGGAAAAATGGACAGATTCGCGGCCTGCGGCGGCCATTAACTGCTTTGCCGATGGGGGGACGAATGCTCATGTCATCGTAGAGGCGTGGGAAAAAGATGAAAAACGCGCGATCAAGCGCAGTCCAATATCGCCTCCTCAATTAAAGAAACGGGCGTTTTCGCCTGGCAAGTCAAAGCCGGAAGCGGAGACCTTAAAAATGGATGCGGCAAACATATGGGATACTTATGAGGTGGAGGTCTAACGTGAAAAATATAACGAAACAACTCACATTATCGTTAAAAAATCCGTTTATATATCACCATGTGGTTTACGGACAAAATGTCCTTCCGGGATTGGCCTATATCGATATGATCTACCAGATATTCAGAGAACATGGCTACTCTTGCTCAGAGCTTCAGCTGCGAAATTTATCCATCTATCAGCCGCTGACGGTGGGACAGGATGCGATGATTGTTCTCAATATCCAATGTACGGAGAAAAAAGAAGGAAAGTGGCAAATCACAGCCAAAGGCTTTGAAAAAAGTGGCGGGAAAGAAGCTTCAGAAGAAAAGCTCTATATGAAGGCTGACATGCACGCTCATTCCCCGGTTGTATTTGAAGAAACACTGGAGATCGGTCAGATGAAAGCATCTGCGAGGAACGTTGTTCAGCTTGATGATGTATATGAACAATGCAGACGTCAGGAATTGGTGCACAGTGAATATATGAAAGTCAAAGGCTGCATCTATGAAGAGGAAGACGGCGTCCTTCTTGATCTTTCTCTCGGCTCAGAAGCCATGCGTCACGCAGAAGGCTTTATGTTTCATCCAACTCTCATAGATGGGAGCGGGGTGGGGGCCAACAATTTGCTCACATCTTTGCTTAAAGGAGAACAGAGGCTGTATTTGCCTCTGTTCTATGAATCCTTTTCCGCTTCAGCACTTTTGCAGACACATTGTATGACGAGAATTAAGCGCTCCTCCGTCCGTCAGGAAAAAGAGCTGATTTATGTAACACTTGAATTTTTCAATGCTTCCGGAGAAAAAGTGGCTGAACTGAAGAACTTCACAAGCAAACTAGTGCGTGAAGCAGAGCTGATTAGCGGAAAGCATCAGGATGTACAGGAGAAACAAGAGACGAGTAAGGACATAGCTGAGCATACTCATGCTGCTGATACCGTATCTTCAACCGGCAGTATGGGAGCCTATGGCGGGGCTGAACAGTTCGTCAGCCAATTAATCGCAGACAAAATAAATAAACCGATTGAACAGATTGAAAAACAGGTCGGCTATTACCAAATGGGACTGAATTCATCAGGATTGCTTGAAGTGGTAGAAACCATCAGTGACAAGATCGGTGAGAGCCTTTCGCCGACTCTCCTGTTTGAGCATACCACCATTGCAGAGTTGTCAGCATTTCTTGCCGAGGAATATGCCGAGCATTTTAGTGCCGCTGGTTCCGTTGTTCAAAATGAAAGAGAACACGTCTCTGATCGCATAACCGACGATAAGACTGCTGAAAGCGTACGTACTGAATCTTCTAATGTTATACCTTCTGAGGCGGCAGGCGACATTGCAATAATTGGTATGGCGTGCAGGTATCCGAAGGCGAACAATATTCATGAATTTTGGAACAATCTGAAAGAGGGGAAGGATTGCATTAGCGAGATTCCTGAGTCGCGCTGGGATTGGCGGCGCTTTGAAGGAATCACATCTCCTTCAGGCAAGGATATTTCCAAATGGGGCGGATTTATTGATGACCCAGACTGCTTCGATCCTCAATTTTTCAGAATCACGCCGAGAGAAGCAGAGACAATGGACCCTCAGGAGCGGCTGTTTTTAGAAACCTGCTGGGAAACCATTGAGGATGCTGGCTACACACCAAAGACGTTGGCTAAGCCTAAAGGACGAAATAAAAGGCATCATGTAGGAGTTTTTGCGGGCGTCATGCACAAGGATTATACACTAGTCGGCGCTGAAGAAGCATCAGCGGAAAATGTGTTTCCTCTCTCGCTCAACTATGCGCAAATCGCCAACCGTGTATCTTACTTTTGTAATTTCCACGGTCCGAGTATGGCGGTTGATACGGTATGCTCCTCGTCTCTGACTGCTGTACATCTGGCATTGGAAAGCATTCGCCACGGTGAGTGTGATGTCGCGTTAGCAGGCGGAGTGAATCTGTCCCTGCATCCTAATAAATATATGACATACGGGGTCTGGGATATGTTTTCCACTGACGGGCACTGCCGTACATTTGGCAAGGATGGGGACGGTTATGTGCCGGCCGAAGGAATTGGTGCGGTTTTATTAAAGCCTTTGCGCCAGGCGGAGGAAGACGGAGATCGCATTTATGCCGTGATTAAAGGAAGTGCTGTGAATCATGTGGGCACTGTAAGCGGCATTTCAGTGCCGAGTCCGGTTTCTCAAGCTGATCTGATTGAGAAATGCTTGGAGAAAACGAGAATTGACCCGCGGACGATCAGTTATGTGGAAGCACATGGAACCGGTACGTCCTTAGGAGATCCGATCGAAATACAAGGGTTGGTGAAAGCATTCCGCCAATATACACAGGATCGGCAATTCTGTTCAATCGGTTCTGTTAAATCGAACATCGGTCATGCTGAATCCGCAGCTGGTATCAGCGGTTTAAGCAAGGTTGCCCTTCAGCTTCACTATCAGACTCTCGTGCCTTCTTTGCATTCGGAAGAACTGAATCCGTACGTGGATTTTAAAAAGTCACCATTTTATGTACAGCATGAAGCAGAAACGTGGAAGCAGCCTGTTATTAAGGAAAATGGGAAAGACCTCCCTTATCCTCGCCGTGCAGGTATCAGTTCCTTCGGGGCGACCGGTTCAAACGCACATATTATTGTAGAGGAATATATTCCTCAAACAGCGGAGCAGGACGTTACTTTGCTGTCAGATTCTGAAATGCCGGCTGTTATCCCGCTTTCTGCCCGTAATCAAGAACGTCTTCATGTATATGCAAAACGTCTCTTGGATTTTCTTCATGATGGGATTCAGATTAGAGATTTGGCTTATACATTGCAGGTAGGTCGTGAACCGATGGAAGAGCGGGCTGCTTTTGTAGCAGATGGAATTCAAGAATTGACCGGTCAATTGAAGGCTTTTATAGAAGGGCACGAAACCGTTCAGCATTGCTGGATGGGCCGAGTGTCAAGAGGAAGCGATTTATCGCTTTCTGCCGAAACGGTACATAAATCGCTGGAACAAAGAAATTTCGATCTGATTGCAGAGCAGTGGGTCAACGGAGCTTCGATTGACTGGAAACTTCTTTACGATGGAAAGAAACCAAAGCGGATCAGCTTGCCGACATATCCTTTTGAGAAGGTGCGTTATTGGGTGCCGAAAGCGGAGGCAGCGACTGATCGATCCAAACGGGAAGGTCATGTCCTTCATCCTCTTCTGCATCAAAATGTGTCCGACATGTCGGGAATACGCTTCCGTTCAGCGTTCACGGGACGTGAATTTTTCCTGAAGGATCATGTCATTAAGGGCGAGCGGGTTTTACCCGGTGCAGCTTTATTGGAGATGGTTCGTGCTGCTGTGGAAAAGGCAGCTGCCAATCAGTTTCCGACAGGATTCCGACTCCGGAATATCGTCTGGGTTCGGCCGTTTGCCGTCACAGAACAGCAAGCAGACATACACATACGTTTATATCCTGAAGACAATGGTGAGATTGCATTTGAAATCTGCCAGGAGCCGGAAAGCGCAGAGAAGGAGCCAGTTGTATACGGACAAGGGAGTGCAGTGCTTTGTGAGGCTGATGAATCTCCGGTAATAAACATTGAAGAACTGAAGGCAAATGCTAAGGAGCGGATTCTGTCACCTTCTGATTGTTACGACGCTTATGCGGACATGGGAATTCATTATGGTGACAGCCACAGAGCCATCGACAGCATATATGCCGGCAAAAGCGGAGTTCTAGCTAAATTGGCGATGCCATCTGTGATCTCTGATACGCAAGACCGTTATGTTCTGCATCCGAGCATGATAGATTCGGCATTTCAAGCATCTATCGGTTTGAGGCTGGGAGGCGATGCGAGTTTAACAGACAGAAAGGCAATGCTGCCTTTTGCGTTACAGGATGTTCAAATCTTCAAAGGCTGCGAGGCGTCTATGTGGGTATGGATCACATACAGCGAGGGCAGTGCAGCTGGGGATCGTATGCAGAAGCTTGATATCGATTTGTGCAATGAAGAGGGGCAGGTTTGCGTGCGAATGAAAGGCTATTCTGCAAGAGTGTTAGAAACAGAGGCAGAAAATCCTTCTGAGACAATTGACACGCTGCTGTTTGAACACGTTTGGGAAGAAAATGCTCCTGCAGAAAAGCAAGAGCTTATAGGGTATGAGACACATAAAATCATTGTCTGTGATTTTGGAGAACAAATGGAAAGTATTCGGAATCATCTTGACTGTACAGTACTGCAGCATCATACAGAGGCAATTGATGAACGGTTTGAAGGATATGCCGTACAGTTATTTGAAGAAATCAAGCAGCTGCTGCACTCAAAAACTGGGGGACATACACTCATTCAAGTGGCGGTGCCTGCATTGAACGAGCCGCAGCTATTAAGCGGCTTAACCGGACTGCTCAAAACGGCTGAGTTGGAAAATCCAAAACTGACAGGACAGCTGATTGAATTAGATACTGGGGTGTCTGCTAGTGACCTCTTCGAAACATTGGAAGAAAACAGACGCTGTCCCCGTGACACGCATATCCGCTATTGGCAAGGGAAACGGTTTGTAAGCAAATGGAAAGAGACGTCTGGTGAGCACCTAAGTGCTGACATACCGTGGAAGGATAAAGGGGTTTATCTGATTACAGGCGGTGCAGGCGGTCTTGGCTTCATCTTTGCAAATGAAATCGCAAACGAAACGAATGATGCTGTTGTAATCCTGACAGGACGCTCTCCGCTCGATGAAAGGAAGCAGGAGATGCTTCAAGAGCTACAGAAACTTGGCGTCCGAGCAGTTTACAGAAAAGCGGATCTGACAGAGAAACGAGCTGTTGATGCCTTAATAGAAGAGATTCAAAACGCTTACGGCGGCTTGGACGGCATCATCCATAGCGCCGGTATGATAAAAGATAATTTCATTATTAAGAAAAAGAAAGAAGAAATTCAAACCGTGCTCGCTCCAAAGGTAACTGGTCTGATTCATCTTGACGAAGCAACGAAAGATATTCCGCTCGACTTCTTTATCCTTTTTTCCTCAGGTGCGGGAGCAGTGGGAAGTGCGGGACAGGCTGATTATGCAATGGCGAATGCATTTATGAATGCATTCAGCGAATATCGAAATGGCCAAGCAGCGCTCCGCAAACGTTACGGAAAAACGCTTTCGGTGTGCTGGCCGCTGTGGAAAGACGGGGGCATGCGTATTGATGCTGAAACTGCAAGGATGCTGACAAAAGAAACAGGCATGGTGGCCATGGAAACAGGTCATGGGATTCAGGCATTATACCATGGCTGGGCGTCAGGAAAGCCGCAGCTGTTGGTGGCATCAGGTGTTGCCAATCGGATTCGTGCATTTTTATATGAAACGGGACATGGTCAAGGCCAATCCCAAAATATTAAAAATACAAATGACAATCAGGATACGGAAAAAGCAGACATTGTCTTTGGAGCCGATGAAGAGACATTGAGAGAAAAAGCAGAGAACTATGTGAAACAAGTGCTTTCTTCGGTTATCAAGCTGCCGGCCAGCCAAATTGATGCTGAAGCTCCTCTTGAGGATTACGGGATCGATTCTATTATGATCATGCATGTAACCGGTCAATTAGAAAAAGTATTTGGATCTTTGTCCAAGACGCTGTTCTTTGAATACCAGGATATTCGGTCATTAACCCGGTATTTTACTGATTCCCACAGAGAAAAGCTGCTGGACATTTTGGGAATTGAAAAAGACAAACCTTCTGCTGCGGAAAATACAAAAACTGATTCTGAGCCTGAAAAGAGAGAAATCTCTGTTGCCCCAAGAAAGTCTGGATTCTTTCCTTTGCAAGAAAAAGAGCAACAACAGTTAAGAGAAAAGGGAATAGAGGAAATTGCAATCATCGGTATCTCAGGGCGCTATCCACAGGCAGACAACATCTATGAATTGTGGGAAAACCTGAGGGACGGGCGAGACTGTATTACGGAAATTCCTGAAGACCGCTGGGATCATAGTCTCTATTATGATGAAGATAAGGACAAGCCTGGAAAAACCTACAGCAAGTGGGGCGGCTTCATGAAGGATGTAGACAAGTTTGACCCGCAGTTTTTCCATATTTCGCCTCGTGAGGCAAAATTAATGGACCCTCAAGAGCGTTTATTTTTGCAGTGTGTGTATGAAACGATGGAAGACGCAGGATATACAAGGGAGCATCTCGGCCGTAAGCGTGATTCGGAGCTTGGCGGAAGCGTCGGTGTTTACGTAGGTGTCATGTACGAAGAATACCAGCTGTATGGAGCGCAAGAGCAGGTGCGGGGCAGGTCTCTGGCTTTAACAGGAAATCCATCATCCATCGCAAACCGAGTATCTTATTATTTTGATTTTCATGGACCGAGTATTGCGTTAGACACCATGTGTTCTTCTTCCTTAACAGCTATTCATTTGGCCTGTCAAAGCTTGCAGCGCGGAGAGTGTGAGGCGGCATTCGCGGGCGGCGTGAATGTTTCAATCCACCCAAATAAATATTTGATGCTTGGGCAGAACAAATTTATGTCCAGCAAAGGCCGATGTGAAAGCTTCGGACAGGGCGGAGACGGCTATGTGCCGGGAGAAGGCGTTGGAGCAGTGCTTCTTAAGCCATTGTCTAAAGCTCTTGAAGATGGCGATCACATTTATGGAATCATTAAGGGGACAGCTATTAACCACGGAGGAAAAACAAATGGTTACTCAGTTCCAAACCCGAATGCCCAAGCTGATGTGATCAAAAAGGCGTTTGTGGAAGCGGAGGTTGACCCGCGGGCAGTCAGTTATATAGAAGCGCACGGCACGGGAACCTCTCTAGGAGATCCTATTGAAATGACTGGGCTGTCCAAAGTGTTTACGCAACAAACGGATGACAAACAATTTTGTGCAATAGGCTCGGCCAAATCAAATATCGGGCACTGTGAGAGTGCGGCAGGTATCGCAGGATTAACGAAGGTACTGCTCCAAATGAAATACAGGCAGCTTGCACCTTCCCTGCATTCAAACGTGCTGAATCCGAATATTGATTTCCTTAACTCACCGTTTAAAGTACAGCAAGAGCTAGAAGAATGGAAGAGACCAATCATTTCTGTCAATGGAAAAGAAATCGAATATCCGAGAATCGCAGGCATTTCTTCATTTGGCGCCGGGGGAGTAAACGCCCATATTTTAATAGAAGAGCATGTTGCCGAATCTAAGCAGGAACGTTCGCCAGCGGGGAAACAGCCGGCTGTCATTGTGCTCTCAGCAAAAAATGAGGAAAAACTTCAGAAACGGGCGGAGCGATTGCTGCATGCCATTCGTGAACAAAGATATGCAGAAGCAGATTTGCACCGGATCGCCTATACGCTGCAAGTCGGTCGTGAAGCGATGAATGAGCGTCTGGCGTTCGTTGCTGAAACAATGGAGGAACTTGAAGAAAAACTCAACGACTTTATCTCTGGAACAGAAAATCGAGAATATGTCTATCAAGGACAAGTAAAACGCAATAAAGAATCTATTGCCGCTTTTGCCGCTGATGAAGATATGTCAAAAACAATCGAGGCATGGATGCAAAAAGGAAAGTATGCGAAGGTTTTAGACCTTTGGGTAAGAGGCTTGCGTATCGATTGGAGCACGCTCTATCAAGATCAAAAACCGCGGCGCATCAGTTTACCCGCCTATCCTTTTGCACGAGATCGCTATTGGATAGACGTAAAT
Source organism: Bacillus sp. TSO22 (assembly GCF_020223595.1). Lineage (NCBI taxonomy): Bacteria > Bacillati > Bacillota > Bacilli > Caryophanales > Bacillaceae > Bacillus > Bacillus sp. TSO22. The sequence continues at coordinate 198,649 of NZ_JAHAWO010000009.1, read as the reverse complement.
GCAAAGGCTGAGGAAATAAGAAAAGACGAACCGGCCGCTTCGGTACAGCCCGTCATTCAAAAAACGTCTATAGCCAAAGAAGCCAGCGGTAAGCCTGCCAATATCACGTTACAGCCTTTAATGGCCAATCAGGATCGTTTGCAGCGTGCGGCATCTCCGCTTCCATCTGATACAGAAACAAAGACGATCGCGGCGGAAGCCTTGTGCGATGAACTAACGGCGAGCTTAGCGGAAGTGCTGTACATGGATCAAAACGAGGTTGATCCAGACGAAGCATTCATTGATATCGGAATGGACTCGATTACCGGACTCGAATGGATAAAAGCAATAAATAAACAGTATGGCACATCACTAAATGTCACCAAGGTTTATGATTATCCGACAACACGTGATTTCGCTGTTTACTTAGCACAAGAGTTAAGCACACAATCTGGAGAAAAAACAGCAGGAATCGAGTTTTCAAAACAAACGGAGCCGTACGCGCCGATGAAACAGAAAACAGCAGCACCCGCTCCAAAACCGGACAATATATCCCTGCAGCCGTTAGAGAATCATCTGCCGCTGCAGGAGGAACCTGCAGCAACCATTCGATATGCAGCAGCAGAAATATCCGCATCAAGCCAATATACTGGGGCAATTGAAACGCTACATGAAGAATTGAGGGAAAGCATAGCAGCCGTGTTATTCATGGAGCCCAACGAGGTGGATATTGACGAAGCATTCATCGATATCGGAATGGACTCGATTACCGGGCTCGAATGGATAAAAGCGGTGAATAAGCAATATGGCACGTCCTTTTCAGTCACCAGAGTGTATGATTATCCAACGATACGTGATTTTGCCGAGATGCTAAAGTCCGAGCTTGGAACGCATTTTAAGAGAAAGCAAGAAATGACAGATCAGCATGATGTCTCTGAAGCTGTTAAACATGTGAAACAGCCGGCAGCACTCCCTAAGGCAAAGCCGGCAGACCGTCCGCTTCAGTCTGTTCAATACCCAATAAAGAAAGAGCATGAGCAGAAACCGGCTCCTATTCAACAAGATCACCGAGAGGATGCGATAGCCATTGTCGGGATGTCGGGGAGGTACCCGGGCGCCAGTAATGTAAGAGAATATTGGGATAACCTGGTTCATGCGAGAAATGCGATTCGGGACATTCCAACATCACGTTGGGACGTTGACAAATATTATGATCCTGCCCTGAACCAAAAAGGAAAAAGCTATTGCAAATCAATGGGGATGCTTGATGATATTGAACATTTTGATCCGTTGTTTTTTAATATTCCGCCGTCAGAAGCTGAACTGATGGATCCCCAGCATCGAATATTTTTGCAGGAAGGCTATAAAGCTTTTGAGGACGCTGGATATAACGCCCGAACATTAAATGAGAAAAAATGCGGCGTTTATCTCGGGATTATGAGCAATGAATATGGAGTTATGCTGAATCGGAAGGCAAGAGCAAACGCCACCGGGAACAGCTTTGCGATTGCTGCGGCGCGTATTCCGTATTTTCTTAATTTAAAAGGGCCTGCTATTCCTATTGACACCGCATGCTCATCTTCATTGGTCGGCACACATTTAGCACGACAGGCACTCATAAACAAAGAAATTGATATGGCGCTGGTTGGCGGTGTCAGCTTATACCTGACGCCGGAATCTTACATCAGTATGTGTGAGGCCGGCATGCTTTCACCTGATGGACAATGTAAAGCATTTGACAATGGCGCGAATGGTTTTGTGCCCGGCGAGGGTGCGGGTGCGTTGGTACTGAAAAGGCTGAAAGATGCGGAAGCGGACCGTGACCATATTTACGGCATTATCATTGGCTCAGGTATTAATCAGGACGGGAAAACAAACGGTATCACGGCACCGAGTGCAAAAAGCCAAATGGATCTGGAAAGAGGTATATATGAAACATACGGAATAGATCCTGAGAGTATTAGTTATGTAGAAATGCACGGCACCGGAACAAAACAAGGCGATCCAATTGAATTAGAGGCCTTATCTACCGTTTTTCAAGAAAAAACAGATAAAAAACAGTTTTGCGCTATCGGTTCAGTCAAAAGCAATATTGGCCATACATCTGCGGCGGCCGGAGTAGCCGGAGTTCAAAAAGTGTTATTGTGTATGAACCATAAAATGTTGGTGCCGACATTGAACTTCACGACGCCGAATGAGCATTTTCAATTTGAGCATTCTCCTTTATATGTAAATACGGAGCTCAAGCCTTGGGAAACGGCTGACGGAAAACCGCGGAGAGCCTGTGTCAGCTCTTTCGGATATAGCGGGACGAATGCCCACATCGTGATAGAAGAATATCAGCCGAAAAAGAGGCATGATCGATTAACAAAGCAGCATCATTCAACACTCTTTGTACTCTCAGCGAAAAAAGAGCAGCAGCTGAAGGCCTATGCAAAAGCAATGAAAGATTTCACAAATTCGATTGAAGAAATCAATCTGGAGGATATGGCATATACACTTCAGACGGGCCGGGAAGCCATGGATTATCGCATGGCGTTTTTGGCGGATTCAAGAGAATCGCTGATCAAAGCTTTGGATGATTATTTGGCAGATGTACCGAACAGCAACTTATATGCCGCTCACGTGAAAACGAAGAAAAGCGAAATCAAGTTGTTTGAAACAGATCACGATGCCAAAGCATTGCTGCAAACATGGATAGAGAAGAAAAGGCTGGAGAAAGTTGCGGAATTATGGGTGAAAGGGCTGCAGGTCGATTGGAACGGACTTTATGGAGATCACAGACCTCGCAGAATCAGTCTGCCTGCTTATCCGTTTGCAGAAGAATATTACTGGCTGCCAAATCTAGAAGAAAACACCGAAAACAGTGGTTCAGCACTGCCTCACTCCGAACCGCTTACTAAGCATTGCATTCTGCATAAACAGTGGCAGCGTTGTCCGATTGAACCAGCAGTACGTACGAATCAAGCCGTAGCCATATTAGCAAACGAGGAGACTATGGCATTGGCGGCAGAGCTTTCGAAGTATTTCTTGGATTACCGTATATTTAACAGTCAAGAGCTCGATCATGTATCTGCCACTGACTATGAAGATGCTGACGGAGCAATCGATCTGATCGGGTGCGGAACGAGCCATGAGCAGTCTACAAGCTGGATAAACTGGCTCCAAAAGCTGATCGAGCAAGGACGTACAAGCAAGCGCAATTTAATGATCTTGGGTGTAACGAAGGGGCTGGAGGCTTACGCAAATGAAGCTGTTCATTTGTCCGGTGCTTCGCGGGCCGGCTTATACCGCATGCTTCAAAACGAGTACAGCCATCTTACATCAAGACATGCAGACATGGAGTGCGGAGCCTCTCATGAGGAGCTGGCCAGACTGATCGCAGACGAGTTTTATGCTAATAGTGCCGAATCAGAAGTATGTTATCGAAACGGACAGAGGTATCGCGCATATTTGGCAGAGAAACCAGCAGAAGCCGAGATTACTCCTAAGCAAGTATCGTTTTCATCAGACAAAGTCCTGCTGATTACAGGCGGGACAAGAGGTCTCGGTTCGTTGTGTGCGCGGCATTTTGTGAAAACATACGGCGTTAAGCGGCTGGTGCTCATCGGCCGGGAAGAGCTGCCGTCGCGTGATCAGTGGAATTTAGTAAAAAATGCTTCACTTGAGAAGATAAAAGCCATTCAAGAGCTAGAAGCCATGGGTGCGCAAGTTCAAGTGCTGTCTCTGGACCTGACCGATTCATTTGCTGTCAAACAGAGCCTGAAGACAATACACGAAACAATGGGGGCAATTGGCGGAGTCATCCACTGTGCCGGGAAGGTGAACAAACATAATCCGGCATTTATTAGAAAATCACTAGAAGAGATCGAACAGGTGCTTGAACCGAAAGTCAAAGGCCTGCAAACGTTATTTGACCTGCTTAAAGACGAACCATTGGCGTTTTTTATCTTGTTTTCATCAGTATCAGCGGCCATTCCTGTTCTTGCAGCCGGACAAGCTGATTACGCGATGGCGAATGCTTTTATGGATTATTTTGCAGAGGCCCATAAAGGTGAATGTCCAATTGTCAGCATTCAGTGGCCTAACTGGAAGGAGACCGGTTTAGGTGAGGTTCGAAGCAAAGCTTTAGAGCAGACTGGATTGGTGAGCTTGAGAAACGATGAGGGATTACAACTGCTGGATCAGATTTTATCAGATACACAGCGTGCTGTCGTGCTGCCGGCGATTCCAGATACAAATGTATGGAAGCCTGACAAGCTTATGCAACAGTCACTGCCTGTTGAAGCCCTCTCACATCCTGAGACTAAAGAGCAAGCCAGCCCTCAAAACCTGTTCCTTGAAACAGTTGACTGGCTCGTAACTCTTTTTACAGATGAACTGAAGATAGCAGCTGAAGACTTTGAAACGGACGAGCCTTTCCAAGAATACGGAATCGACTCAATTATATTGGCTCAGCTGGTACAGCAGATGAACCAAACATTAAATGGAGATATTGATCCATCGATTTTGTTTGAATATCCGACAATAGAATCCTTTGCAAACTGGCTCATATCGAAATATGACGTGTCAGCTGTTTTGCATCCATCTGTTCCTGAGACACAAATACCTGCTAAGGCACAATCGGCAGTGAAACAGGCGCCCATGCAAGAACAGCAGCCACAACAAATAAGTCATGAAAAAACGGCGGGTCTTGCAGAAGATATCGCCATCATCGGTCTTACTTGCAGGTTCCCTGGAGCGGCAACACTTGAGGCATACTGGGATTTAATACGTAATGGTCAGTCTGCAATTAAACCTGTACTGCCTGAACGATTCGGGCACTCCAGTACTAATTACGCGGGCCTCATTGATGATATAAATCGATTTGATCATGATTTCTTCATGATGTCCGAGAACGATGTCAGAGCGATGGACCCTCAAGCTTTGGCCGTATTGGAGGAAAGCCTGAAACTGTGGTATCACGCCGGTTATACAGAGAAAGAAGTGAAACGCATGAGGGCTGGGGTTTATATAGGAGGCCGCAGCCAGCACAAGCCTGATCCGTCCAGTCTTTCAAAAGCAAGAAATCCGATTGTCGCTAGCGGACAAAACTATTTAGCAGCTAACATCTCGCAATTTTTTGACTTAAGGGGCCCCAGTATTGTGCTGGATACTGCTTGTTCCTCTGCGCTGGTCGGATTGAATATGGCCATTCAGGCTCTGCGGAGCGGAGATATTGAGGCAGCGGTTGTCGGCGGCGTCAGTTTGCTTGATGCTGATGCGCATCAAATGTTTCAGGAGCGCGGACTCTTATGTGATAAGCCGTCATTCCATATTTTTGATAAGCGGGCAGACGGTGTCATTTTAGGAGAAGGCGTGGGCATGGTTCTCGTCAAAACCGTCAGCCAGGCACTCAAAGACGGAGATTCCATATATGCTGTCATTAAAGCCGCCGCTATCAACAATGACGGAAGAACGGCAGGCCCATCTTCACCGAATCTCGAAGCGCAAAAGGATGTCATGCAGACAGCGCTTGAAAAAAGCGGCAAAAAGCCTGAAGAGATCAGTTATCTTGAAGCGAATGGCTCGGGATCAGCGGTGACAGATTTACTTGAACTGAAGGCGATTCAAGCCATTTACCGTTCAGGCTCAAAGGTGCCATTAGGGCTGGGATCAGTGAAACCTAACATCGGCCACCCTTTATGTGCAGAAGGAATAGCGAGCCTGATTAAAGTCGCTTTGATGCTGAAACATAGACAATTGGTTCCATTCCTGTCAGGTGACGAAAACATGTCGCATTTTGATATAGAAGAGACTGATTTGTATTTCTGTAAATCGCAAGACGAGTGGAAGGAGACAACGCCGGCTGCAGCAATCAATTGTTTTGCAGATGGCGGAACGAATGCCCATCTGATTGTAGAAGGCTGGAAAGACTCGACCGAGCGTGCAATCAGAAGAAAACCTTTGCCTCTGCCGGAATTAAATCGGAAGCCCGTTTTAAGAGAACCATCGGCTCAGACCGTGCAGAAAAAAGTGCTTTCAGGCACGGGGGCTTCTAAAGAAATGTTTTGGAAAACTTTCAAATAAGAGAGGAGTGGGAAAATGATAACTGAACAACTGCACATTTCATTAAATAATCCGATCATGTCCAACCATAAGGTATATGGACAAGCGTTATTACCCGGCCTTGCTTATATAGATTTGATCTATCAAGTATTCCAAGAACATGGTTTCTCATACCAAGAGCTTGAATTAAAAAACCTGACCATTTTTTACCCTTTGACCGCAGACGAATCGCATGACATCGCCCTGACCATTCATGCGTCTGAAAGCAAGGAGGGGACATGGTCCATCATCATCGACGGACAAAAACAGCATGGCGAGTCGCTAACGGACAAAAGACAATATGTGACGGCTGAAATGCATCGTAAAGAGCGGACTGCTTTTGCCGAAACCATAAACCTTAATCAGTGGAAAAGTACAGCTGACAGGATTCTGAATTTAGATGATCTGTATGAACAATGCCGCTCTCAACAATTAGTTCATACAGGCATGATGAAGGCGGAAGGGCAGATTTATGAAAACAAAGAGGGTGCTTTAATTGATCTATCTGTCGGACAGGAAGCATTGCTTCATTCTGAGGCGTTTCTGTTTCACCCGACTCTCATTGACGGCAGCGGCATAGGTTCAAGCTGCCTGCTCTCAGAACAAACGATGTATCTGCCATTGTGTTATGAATCGTTTTCAGCTTCAGAACGATTACAAAAAGGATGTACAGCCCGGATCCTCTCTTCATCTGTGCGCCAGAAGAAAGAACTCACTTATATGACGGTTGAATATTTTAATTCCTCCGGACAAAAAGTGGCCGAGCTGAAACAGTTTGCAGGCAAGTCTGTACGGGATGGGGCAGCCTTTCATTCGGCAAAAGAAATTCAAGAAGAAAGACATGCTGTCTCTCAGAATACCGGTCGGGACTATACTGCATTTGAAACGTATTTGCGACAATTGCTTGCTGAACAGCTTGAAAGGCCGGCAGAACAAATGGATATCCACGCCGGATACTATGAGCTTGGGCTGGATTCACCATCTTTGCTTAAAGTAGTTCAGGAGATAGGGGCTAAGATTGGAGCGGATCTTTCGCCAACGCTGCTGTTTGAATATACAACGATTGCAGAACTAGCTGCGCATCTTGCTGAACACTATTTAATGGGAGAGGCGGACGAAACAGTCCGTCAGTCTCCTAAACCAATGCAGGATTCTTCAGACGCCGCTCCCTCTTTACGAGAATTCGGGGAAGATATCGCCATTATCGGAATGGCAGGCCGTTATCCTAAGGCAAAAAACATACAGGAATTTTGGGAAAATCTTAAGGCAGGTACCGACTGCATCACGGAGATCCCAAACTCGCGCTGGGAATGGAAGGAAAACAATGGGCTGGATTCACCTTCGGGCAAGCCATTGTCAAAATGGGGCGGGTTTATCGAGGATGCTGATTGTTTTGATCCTCAATTTTTCAGGATTTCACCCCGTGAAGCGGAAACCATGGACCCTCAGGAACGCTTATTTTTAGAGACGTGCTGGGAAGCTATTGAAGATGCGGGGTATACACCAGAAACAATTGCTTCACCGCAGGGAGAAAATAAAAGGCAGCATGTCGGCGTATTTGCAGGTGTTATGCATAAGGACTACTCCCTTTTAGGAGCGGAGGCTCTATCAGAACAAAATGCATTTCCTTTATCGCTGAATTATGCGCAAATTGCCAACAGGGTCTCTTACTATTGTAATTTCCACGGTCCAAGCATGGCGGTGGATACAGTCTGCTCTTCTTCATTAACTGCGGTTCATCTGGCGATAGAGAGCATCCGGAATGGAGAATGTGAGGCCGCGCTTGCCGGGGGCGTCAATTTGTCACTGCATCCGGCTAAATATATCAGCTACGGCAGTGTGGGGATGCACTCAAGTGACGGCTATTGCCATACATTCGGCAAAGGCGGGGATGGCTACGTATCCGGAGAAGGTGTCGGAACAGTGCTGTTAAAGCCGCTGCGAAAAGCTGAACAGGACGGCGACCGGATCTATGCTGTCATCAAAGGCAGTGCAATTAATCATGTAGGAAAAGTAAGCGGAATTACAGTTCCGAGCCCGGTAGCTCAAGCTGATGTTATCGAAGCGTGCTTAGAGAAAACAGGAATTGATCCGCGCACCATCAGCTATGTTGAAGCCCATGGCACTGGCACCTCATTAGGAGATCCGATTGAAATACAAGGATTGGTGAAGGCTTTCAGCAGCAATACGCAGGACAAGCAATTCTGCTCAATCGGTTCTGTGAAATCAAATATTGGCCATGCCGAATCTGCAGCCGGCATCAGCGGTTTAACGAAGACTGTCCTGCAGCTCCATCATAAAACATTGGTGCCGTCATTACACTCAGAAGAGTTGAATCCATATTTGCAGCTCGATCAAACCCCGTTTTTTGTCCAGCATGAAACGAAAAAATGGGAGCAGCCATCATTGACAGAAAACGGGATGGACATCACATATCCCCGCCGCGCCGGTTTAAGTTCGTTTGGCGCTTCAGGATCAAATGCACATCTTATTTTGGAGGAATATATTCCGGCAGAGAGTTTTTCAGAGCCGGTTTTAGCGAAAAATGACCAAATAATGATTCCGTTGTCCGCGAGAAACAAAGACCGTCTGCAGGCTTATGCTCTAAAACTCCTTGATTTTCTTAGCGAGGATATCAATATTGTAGCATTAGCTTATACATTGCAGGCAGGACGGGTGGAAATGGAGGAACGGGCAGCCTTCATCGTGAAGGACATAAAGGATTTAACTGCTAAACTTCGGGCGTTTGCAAATGGTGACAAAGAGCTCGATGGCTGCTGGACCGGACAAGCCAAGGAGAATCAGGAGGCCGCCGGGCCAACATCGGAGAATGCGCTGAGAAACAGCACGATAACAGACAGCCAATTGAAGAAAATGGCGGAATCATGGGTTCAAGGAAAGCGGGTCATTTGGGACGAGCTATACGGTGATCGCAAGCCGCTTAAAATCAGTGTTCCGACATATCCATTTGCTAAAGAGCGCTACTGGATACCGGCTCCTGAAACAAAAACCAGCACAGTAGATCATACCTTACATCCGCTGGTGCACCGCAATACGTCAGACTTTACTGAGCAGCGCTTTAGCTCTGTTTTTACAGGCAAGGAATTTTTCCTATCTGATCATGTTGTGCAGGGACAAAAAATCTTGCCGGGTGTTGCCTATTTAGAAATGGCAAGGGAAGCAGCCGAAAAAGCTGCGGGAGATCCGGAAGGTGAACAAAGAGTTGTGTCGCTTAAGGACATCGTCTGGATTCGTCCTATCACGATAGGAAGTGAACCAAAAGAAATACATATTGGCCTTTATCCTGAGGATAACGGGGACATTTCCTTTGACATTTACAGCAGCTCTGAAAATAAAGAAGAAACCCCGATGATACACAGTCAAGGTCGTGCAGTCATTTCAGCTGAAGCGGACACTCCTGTTTTAGACCTTGCATCAATACAGACAGAATGCAGCCTGGATACAGTGACGTCAGAACAATGCTATACAGCGTTTCGAAAGATTGGGCTTGACTATGGCAAGGGCTATCAAGGGATTGAAAAAGTGCTTGTCGGACAAGATCGATTGCTTGCAAAAATCTCATTACCCGCTTTTTTAAAAGACGGCAAGCAGCATTTTACGCTCCACCCGAGTTTGATGGATTCCGCCTTCCATGCCACAGTCGGTTTTATCGTTAGCTCAGTCAATGCTGAAGCGCAAGCCCATCAGCTGTCTCTCCCGTTTGCATTGCAGCAGCTTGACGTTTTCAGCCCGTGTCCTGAGGAGATTTGGTCTTATATTCGATACAGTTCAGACAGTAAAGCGGAGGACAAGGTCAGGAAGTACGACATTGATTTATGCGATGAGAACGGAAACGTTTGTGTTCGAATGAAGGGGGCTTCGATGCGAACACTTGAGGGAGAACAGCAGACCAAACCTCAAGCAGCAGCTGATTCTCCGCTGACAGGGCATACAATGATGATCCCTGCCTGGGAACCGGTTTCTCCAAATGGTAAAGACAATGCTTCGTTTGTTGGGATGCAGGCTGTTTTATGCGGCGGTACTGAAGGTGAACGGATGTTAATAAAGCAGCATCATCCTCAGGTTTCATTTGTAGTTATCCGGCCTGCAGATGACATTGCTGCAATAGCGGACAAGCTGCAAGCGTGCGGAGACATTGACCATGTATTGTGGATTGCCCCGTCACACCCGGAGAATATGGTTGGTGAGGGACAAGGAGAGGCTGTTCTTCAGGCATTTAAGCTTGTGAAGGCATGTCTTCAATTAGGCTATGGTGAGAAAAAGCTAGAATGGTCTTTTGTGACCGTCCAAGCGCAGCCGGTTACTCAACACGAGACAGTACATCCCGCTCATGCAAGCATTCATGGACTCGCCGGCACAATCGCTAAGGAATATCCGCATTGGAACATCCGTCTTCTTGATCTTGAAGAAGGCTGCACATGGCCGGTACATCAAATGTTTACGCTCCCTGCTGACCATCTTGGCCACACTTGGGCTTATCGGAATCAGCAATGGCATCAGCAGCAACTGATCCCATATCGCCATTCACCGTCAAATGACACGCTATATCGAACAGGCGGAGTATATGTGGTCATCGGAGGTGCCGGGTACATCGGGGAGGCATGGAGTGAGTACATGATCCGCCGCTATCAGGCGCAAATCGTTTGGATTGGACGCAGTCAAATCAATGATGCCATTCAGGCGAAAGTAGACCGTCTTTCCGAGCTTGGCCCTGAGCCTTACTATATTTCAGCCGATGCAGCGGACTTGCATTCATTGCAGCAGGCTTATGATCAAGTGAAAAAGCGTCATCCTCACATTCACGGGATCGTCCACTCTGCAATGGTTTTATTTGAGCAAAGCCTGGAAAATATGACACTGGAAGAATTTGAAACCGGACTGGCGGCCAAGGTGGATGCCAGTGTCCGTACGGCTCAAGTGTTCCAACATGAACGTTTGGATTTTGTACTATTCTTCTCTTCGCTTGTAGCTCATATCAAAAACGTAAAGCAAAGCCATTATGCCTCTGGCTGTGCATTTGCAGATGCTTTTGCTCACCAGCTCTCCCAAAGCTGGGCTTGCCCTGTAAAAGTCATGAACTGGGGATATTGGGGGAACAGTGAAGCGGCCGAGGATGAACAATATGTACAGCTCATGAATCAAATTGGCTTAGGTTTAATTGAACCTGCGGAAGGTATGAAGGCGCTGGAAGCACTGCTTTCTGGGCCAGTCAGCCAAACGGCTTTCATTCATACGACAAAACCTGTCGCAGTCGAAGGTGTGAATCAGAATGAATTCATCACCCTTTATCCCGAGCACCCTTCAGCAGACGCTGAAAGCCTGAAAGAACGACTGCCGAAAACAGGACAAGTACAAAGAGCTACACATGAAGAGCTGGACGATCTTCTTTACAGGCTGTTATTAGGTCAGCTGCAAACGGCCGGGCTGTTTGATGGTCATAGATTATCAGTTGAGCGCCTTCAACAACACAAGACTCGTGAATTTTATGAAAAATGGCTTCAGCAAAGCAGTGAATTCCTTCTGCAGCATGATTACCTTAAGAAAGATGGAGATTCATTGGTAAGGAAGAATCGAGCAGAGGATATCGCGCTGCTTTGGCAAGAATGGAATGCGAAAAAAGAAAAATGGCTCAAAGACAGCAACACCAAGGCGATGGTTGTTTTAGCAGAGACTATGCTGAAAGGATTACCGGATATTTTGACAGGGGAAGTGCCTGCCACAGATATCATGTTCCCGCATTCCTCAATGGAATTGGTGGAAGGCATTTATAAGCAAAACCAAGTGGCAGACTATTTTAATAAAGTGCTTGCCGATACGTTAACAGCTTACCTGGATGAACGGCTGAAGCATGATCCTGAGGCATCGATTCGCATTATGGAAATAGGCGCAGGCACAGGCGGCACGAGTGCCGGAATCTTTCAAAAACTGAAAGCCTATCAAAATCATATCAAAGAATACTGTTATACAGATCTGTCGAAAGCATTTTTGCTGCATGCAGAAAAGGAATATGGGGTGGAAAATCCGTATCTGACGTATCAGCTTTTTGACGTAGAAAAACCGATTGACCAGCAGGAGATCGAGGCTGGCGGCTATGATGTCGTCATTGCCGCTAATGTCCTTCACGCGACAAAAAATATCCGTCAAACCCTGCGGCATACAAAAGCAGTGATGAAAAACAACGGAATGCTGCTGCTGAATGAAATGGCGGGAAACAGCCTGTTCCCTCACATCACCTTTGGTCTCTTGGAAGGCTGGTGGCTGTATGAAGATCCTGCAGTGCGGATTCCCGGATGTCCAGGCTTATATCCTAACAGCTGGAAATCGGCACTAGAAAGCGAAGGCTTTGAATCTGTCTTCTTTCCGGCCGAAGCGGCCCATGATCTCAGTCACCAGATCGTCGCAGCCTCAAGCAATGGGCTGGTTCGCCGTATGATGATGAAAAGTGTGGTCTCGCCAGAGAAGGATGTTTCCCCCGCGTCTAATAAAGAGCAAGCCTATACACAAAACATAGATACGCAGAAAGATGGACAATCAAATACTGCTGCTCTCAGAGAAAAAAGCACAGAATATATGAAAAAACTAATTGGAGAAACATTGAAAATTCCTGTAGGCAAGATTGAGTCATCTGAACCGCTTGAAAAGTACGGTATTGATTCTATCGTCGTTGTCCAGTTGACAAATACATTGCGTAAAGAATTTGACCATGTAAGCAGCACTTTATTTTTCGAGTATCAGACCATTGACGCGTTAGTGGAACACTTAATCAAAACAAAATCAGAAGCGCTCATGAAACTGACTGGTCTTGACCGTCAAGTTCAACAAAAGACACCAGCCGCAAGCAAGAATGAATCTTTAAAAAAGCCTGGACAGGCCGCTAAAAGATCGCGGCACTTTCGCAAGCTCGGCTTCAGCAGGGAGAAAGAAATGCCAACACACGCTCTTGCCAGCCGTGACGTTGCCGTTATCGGCATTTCCGGACGTTATCCTCAGGCTGAAACAGCAGAAGATTTTTGGAACAACCTAAAAGAAGGAAGAAATTGTATTGAGGAAATTCCGAAAGAACGCTGGGATTGGAAAGCCTATTACGATAAAGAAAAAGGAAAAGAAGGGTCGATTTATACAAAATGGGGCGGATTTATCAAGGATATGGACAAGTTTGATCCTTTATTCTTTCAGATTTCTCCGCTCGAAGCAGAAAGAATGGACCCTCAGGAGCGATTATTTCTGCAAACCGCTTATGCAAGTATAGAAGATGCGGGATACACGCCTGACACGCTCTGTACAAGCAGAAAAATCGGCGTCTTTGCCGGAGTGATGAACAAAAATTATCCGACCGGCTACGGCTATTGGTCTATCGCCAACAGAATATCCTATTTGCTGAATTTCCAAGGCCCGAGCCTTGCCGTCGATACTGCCTGCTCATCCTCTCTGACAGCGATTCATTTAGCGCTGGAAAGCATTTATAGCGGATCGAGTGATTGCGCCATTGCCGGCGGTGTTAATTTAGTTGTCGATCCGGTCCATTATCAGAACTTATCTGTCATGAATATGCTCTCTGCAAGTGATACATGTAAATCATTCGGCGATGACGCAGATGGATTTGTCGACGGAGAAGGAGTAGGAGCTATTGTGTTAAAGCCGTTGCAGCAAGCAATAGCAGACGGCGACCATATTTACGGTGTGATAAAGGCCAGTGCGATTAACAGTGGAGGAAAAACGAATGGCTATACCGTTCCTAATCCTCATGCACAGGCACAGGTGATTAAAGAAGCGATTGAGCGCGCCAACATTCCTGCCCGAACCATCAGTTATGTGGAAGCGCACGGAACAGGCACCGCGTTAGGAGATCCGATTGAGATAGCGGGATTAACAAAAGCGTTTGAGGAAGATACGCAAGAGAAACAGTTTTGCGCGATTGGCTCCAGCAAGTCAAATATCGGCCATTGTGAAAGTGCAGCTGGAATCGCAGGGCTGACAAAAATACTTTTTCAGTTTAAATACGGCCAAATTGCGCCATCATTGCATTCTCAGCGATTGAATCCAAACATTGAATTCAACCATACGCCATTTGTCGTTCAGCAGGATCTTGGTGAATGGAAGCGCCCGGTGATTGACGGGCAGGAGGTGCCGAGACGTGCCGGATTGAGCAGTTTTGGCGCCGGAGGGTCCAATGCCCATATGATCCTGGAAGAATATATTCCGAGAACAGAAGCGCAAACTCCTGAAGCTCATCCTCCTGCGCTGATTGTGCTGTCAGCGAAAAACAGGGAACGGCTTCAGGAAAAAGCGGAGCAGCTGCTCACAGCCATTCAAGAAAAAAGGTACAGCGAAACAGATCTGATCCGGATCGCCTATACCTTACAAACGGGCCGTGAAGCAATGGAGGAACGGCTGGGCTTTATAGCAGAATCATTAGAGGATCTTGAAAGAAAACTAAACGATTTTATCGAAAACAAAACAGACAGCCTCTACTTGGATCGCATTGATGATAACAAAAAAGCATTAGCGGTCTTATCAGCTGATGAAGATACGGAAAAAATCATAGAGGCATGGATGAGTAAAGGGAAATACACGAAACTGCTGGATCTTTGGGTGAAAGGCTTGTCTTTTGACTGGGGGAAGCTGTACGAAACCCATAAGCCGATCCGGATCAGTCTTCCGGCATATCCATTTGCAAAAGAACGTTACTGGGCACCAGGCACGGCAAAGGCCCCAGCTCCTATAGAACAGCATCATGAACAGCAAACAGAAGAACATTTCGAGGTGATGACTTTTAAAGAAGTGTGGAAAGAAGAGCCAGTGTCTCTCACATCGAAACGCTTCAAAACGTTTATCTGTTTTCTGACTGATAGAGAAAAGCAAAACGCATTCGCTGCATCTGTGAAAAATGTTGATCAAGACACCAAGGTCATTTTTATTTCGCAGGGTGAGGTGTACGTCAAACAATCTCAAAACAGCTATCAGATTGTACGGCAACAACCCGCCACTTTTGAAAAAGCCTTCCAGAGCATTCAGGACGAACATGGAGAGCCAGATGCAGTCCTTTATATGTGGCCTGCGGAAGACGCGAGCTGTATAAAGGACCATTCCTTGATTGTCTATCTATTACAAGGTATGTCCGCGGCAAAGCTTCATCCTTCACGGCTTCTGCTGGCAGGACGTTTTGAAAATGGTCTTGACCGGAGCTATCTGGAATCATGGATTGGCTTCGAACGTTCACTCGGGCTTGTTCTCCCGCATACAAAAGTGACTGGAATCTTTCAGCCGGCAGGACAAAAATCAATGGATGATTGGGCTCGAAAGATCTGGACGGAATTACAGGCTTCAACTGAACAAACTGTTTTGTATCAGAATGGCAAACGATATGTAAGTCACATTGAACAGACAGCGATACAACCGAACAACAGCAAATTGAAGTCTGGCGGTACTTACCTGATTACAGGCGGTTTAGGAGGGCTCGGTTATTTATTCGCCAAACATTTGGCTAAACACTATGCCGCAAACGTTATTTTAACAGGGCGGTCGCCTTTCAATGAAGAAAAGCAAAAGAAAATAAAAGAAGTAAAGGATCTAGGCGGCGAAGCCATGTATGCAGAAGCAGATGTCTCTGATCCTATCGCGATGGGAGACTGCGTGAAACGAGGGAAAGACCGATTCGGCGCCATAAATGGCGTTATTCATGCAGCCGGAGTCGAGAGCGATTCTGCTATTTTTGACAAAGAGATCGAAACCTTCCAGCGCATCATTGAACCGAAAATCAACGGTACGATAGCGCTTGATGAATGGCTTAAAAATGAAAATCTTGATTTTATTTGTTATTTTTCTTCATCTTCTGCAATTTTGGGAGATTTCGGCTGTTGTGATTATGCAATCGGGAATCGGTTCCAAATGGCTTATGCGCAATACAGAAACGAGCTTCATAGCGGCAAAACGTTTGTCATCAACTGGCCTGTATGGAAAGATGGCGGAATGAAGATCGGTGATGAAGAAACAACTGATATGTATCTGAAATCAAGCGGCCAGCGCTTCTTAGAAGAGGATGAAGGCATCCGTATGTTTGAACACATCCTGTCTCAGCAGGATGCTCAGCATCTCGTGATAGCCGGCCAGCCCAGCCGGGTCAGCCGCTTTTTAGGAATGACTGAACCTATTCAGGAACCGGCCATTCAAGCCCCTGCTGTACAAGAAAAAAGGGGCGAGATCAAAACGCTAAGCATTGAAAAGCGTTTAGAACACGATTTGAAAGAGCATATTCACGCATTGCTTAAAATCTCAAAGGACAAGCTGAATTTGAACAAAAATTGGGCCGACTTCGGATTTGATTCGATCTATTTGGCTAAATTCTCGAATGTATTATCAAAGCATTTCAACATTGAAGTGCCACCGGCTTTATTTTTTGGCTATTCGACTTTACAAGAATTGATCCGCTTCTTCTTAACGGATCACAAAGAGCTGATCGAAGCATTTTACCGGGATGATGCATCTGAGGCACAAAAGCCTTCTGAAGCTGATGCTCCGGTTTCTGTAGAACCAGAAACCAATAAAAAAAGCGTCCGGCAGTCTCACGCTGAGCCAATCGCCATTATCGGCATGAGCGGCAGGTTTCCTCAAGCTGATTCGGTTCATGAGCTATGGGACAATCTGAAAAACGGGAAAGATTGTATCTCTGAGATTCCGAAAGAACGCTGGGACTGGGGAAGAGCTAACAGAGATCCAGAAAAAGCAGTGCCGAGATGGGGCGCATTTTTGAAGGACATAGACCGGTTTGATCCGCTGTTTTTTCAAATATCGCCTAAAGAAGCTGAAAGCATGGATCCGCGCCAGCGCATTTTTCTAGAGGAAGCATGGCACACATTTGAAGACGCTGGCTATATGGGACATCGGATAAAAGGAAAATCCTGTGGTGTTTATGTAGGTGTGGAAGAAGGAGAATATGCGCATTTAACCGGAGATACGGATTACATTAATGGAACGCAAAACGCCACATTATCTGCGCGAATCGCATACGCGTTAGATTTAAAAGGGCCTAATATGGCGTTGACAGCAGCATGTTCATCTGGACTTGTGGCGATTCATCAGGCGTGTTCAGCCCTGCGTCAAGGAGATTGTGAAATGGCTTTAGCCGGCGGCGTCAGCCTGAATATTTCTCAAATGTCTTTTGAGGCGCTGACAAGAGCCGAAATGCTTTCTCCGAACGGACAATGCAAAGTGTTTGACCAGGATGCCAATGGTCTGGTGCCAGGTGAAGCAGTAGCTGCTGTTCTCCTGAAACCATTATCAAAGGCAATTGAAGATAAAGATCATATTTATGGCTGCATAAAGGCCAGCGGTGTGAATTACGATGGCAAAACCAATGGCATTACTGCACCAAATCCTTTCAGCCAGGCGGAATTGATCGAAAACATTTATGAAAAAAATGAAATCAACCCGCTCGATATTCAATATGTGATGGCACACAGTACCGGCTCAAATCTTGGAGATCCGCTTGAGGTCCAAGCATTAACGAGCGTGTTCAGCAAATATACGAAGCAGAAGCAATTCTGCATGATGAGCTCGATTAAACCTTTAATCGGACACACATTTGCAGCATCAGGGGTGGTTGCTTTAATCAGTATGCTGATGGCAATGAAAAACCAGACCATTCCGGCTACTCATCACTGTGAATCGGACAACCCGTATATTCAGTTTAAAGAAAGCCCGTTCGTGCTTTGCAAAGAGAACCGTTCATGGATCAGGGAAAATCAGAAGCCGAGGATGGGAACAATCAGCACGACAGGAATCAGCGGCACCAATGCGCATGCAGTCATTGAAGAATACATCCCGGATGAGCAGCCGTTCACACAGCCACATAAAGAGCCGGCTGAATGCCCGCAGGTCATCGTGCTCTCAGCCCAAAATGACGATCGGCTTCAGGAAGCTGTCAGCCGCATGATTGTGTATCTTGAGCAGAATCATAACCTTTCTTTACCTGATGTTGCATATACGCTTCAGGTAGGGAGAAAAGCCATGGAAGCAAGGCTCGCGATTGTTGTGAACAATCAGGAGCAATTGGTGCGAAAATTGAAGGAATATGCGGAAGCGATGAAGAATGGTGGGGTATCAGGCCAACAGGCATTCCTTTATACAGGACATACGGAAGGGATGTTAGAAGAACAAGATGAAGCTTTCCTGCAAGCTTTTGCAAAAGAGAGAAATTTGGAAAACATTGCCGAATGTTGGGTGAAAGGATATCAGATCCCTTGGGAACTCCTTCATGAAGGTGATGACGTTCGGATGCTCCCTTTACCTGGCTATCCATTTGCAAGGGAGCGATATTGGGTTTCATCAGGCAATCACCAATCAGAGTCCGTTAAACCGCATACACAAGACATGAAAACAGAGATTGACGAGCCAAATAGGGAGACACACATTCAAAAGATCATTGTTCAATTTTTAGCACGAGAGTTAGGCATATCTGAGGATCGAATCAATTTCAAAAGAAACTTTCTGGATTATGGGATGGATTCAATTCTTGGCCGAAAATTGATGCGTCATATCGAAAAAACCACGCAGATGAAGATGACTGGCCGGGAAATCCTTGAATGTCAGACTGTCCAAGCTCTATCCGCTCATTTGGCCTCGAAAGCGGAAAGACACAATCAAAGCGCGGCAGCACATCAAACAAAGGGCACGTATACAGACGAACAGATCATCGGATTAATGCAAGAGGTGGCGCAAGGAAAATTGGATTTTAAGAGTGTGCAAAACATCATAGAAGGGAGTAAATCGTATGAATCATAAAGAAATTCTCGATGCCTTCAGATCAGGAGAATTAACCATTACTGAGGTAGAAGAACATCTTCAAGGCATGAAGCGGCAGTTCAAAAGCCCGCTATCAGAAGGGCAAAAAGGGCTGTGGATGCTTCAAAAAATGTCTCCTGATATGAGTGCATATAATCTTCCTTTATGCTTTCGCAACAGCAAACCAATACATGCAGAGACGTTCAAGAAAGCCCTTCTGTTTGTACAGAAACAATATCCTGTTTTAACTAGTGTGATTCAAGAGGAGAATGGCATTCCATTTCAAACGGTTCAGTCATCTGGGGCTCTTTATTTTGAGGAAGAGGATATATCAGCGATGAAATCAGAAGAGGTATTGCCTTTTCTCAAAGAAAAAGCAAAAGAACCTTTTCGTTTGGAAGCTGGCCCGTTATTCCGCACACATCTTTTTCATCGATCAAAAGAAGAATGCATTGTGCTCATAACGATTCACCATATCATATTTGACGGTGTGTCGATGCTGACATTGATATCGGCGCTTTTAGAGGCGTATCAGCAATTGCTGAATGGGATTGAGCCCGTGCTGCAGCCATTAACAGCTGATTATTACGATTTTGTCGAATGGGAAACCCGGATGCTGAACAGCAGAGAAGGGGAAGAGCATCTCGCTTACTGGAAAGAACAGTTGTCTGGGAATCTGCCAGTTCTTGATCTCCCTGTTGACCGTCCGCGGTCTTCAGCACGAAAATTCAAGGGGCAAGCTTATAAAAGCTTGCTCCCTCATAACCTGAGGAATCAAATCAAATCGTTTGCCCGCACCTATCATGTGAATGAATCGGCTGTGTTTCTCTGCATTTACAAGGTACTGCTGCATCACTATACAAAACAAAAGGATATTATTGTCGGCGTTCCGACAATGGGACGGCCTGAAGATAGCTTTGAATCTATTATCGGATACTTTATCAATATGATGGCTGTTCGGAGCAAGAATATCGGATCCCAGCCATTCACAGCATTTATTCGGGAGCTTCAGCTGACAATGGCTGACGGTCTGGATCATGCGGCATATCCGTTCCCTGCATTGGTAAGAGAGCTCAATGTAGACCGCTCGGCTGCGGATTCGCCGGTTTTTCAAACAGCCTTTCTGTACCAAAACTTCTTTCAGGCAACAGGCTTGCAAAAAGTGCTTGAATCATATCAAACGCTTGGCATTGAATATATGGAGGATATTCGGCAAGAGGGAGAGTTTGAGCTGGCACTCGAAATATACGAGCAAGAAAATGAAACGGTGCTTCATATTTTATATAACCCTGATCTATATGAATTGTCCTTCATTGAAAGTATGATGGAGAACTATATGAAGCTCGCGCAACACATGATGGAGGACCCGTCTTTGCCGCTTGAAACCTACTCTTTGCAGTTACATCAAGAGCAAAGCAGTTTACTGGAACAATGGAATGCGACAGGCACAAATACGCCAAATGACAAGTGTATACATGAAGTGTTTGAGGAAAAAGCGAAACAAACCCCAAATGCGGTTGCTGTGATTTTCGAAGACAGGTCTCTTACATATAAAGAAGTAGATGAAAAAAGCACATCTGTGGCAGTCTACCTTCAACATCAGGGGGTTGGACCTGAACACCCCGTTGCAATTTGTGCAGAGCGTTCGTTTGATATGATTATCGGGATTTTAGGAATACTGAAAGCCGGCGGAGCGTATGTGCCGTTAGATCCAAGCTTCCCGCAAGAACGGTTGGAGTACATGCTCAAAGACAGTCAAGCGTCCATTGTCCTGACTCAATCTAACGTTCATCATAGGATCAGCGGATTAACTGGCAGCCATATAAAAGCAATCAATATCGAGTTGGCTTGCCGAAACGGTTATACAGATCTGCAAAGCAGCGGTTTAAAGCGGAAAGTAAAACCGGAGCATCTCGCTTATATCATTTACACATCGGGAAGCACCGGACAGCCTAAAGGGGTTATGGTAGAACATCGTAGCATAATGAATACCCTGAATTTTCTTGAATCTCACTATCCCGTGACTGCTGAGGATGCATATTTATTGAAGACAAACTATGTTTTCGATGTTTCGATCTCGGAATTATTCGGATGGTTTATCGGAAACGGCCGCCTTGTGATTCTTCCGCCAAACGGAGAGAAATCACCGCAGCAATGCATGGATTATATAGAAACATATCAAGTGACCCACATTAATTTTGTGCCGGCTATGCTGCATGTTTTTTTAGAAACGGCGAAAGACAACAAGCAGTTAACTGATAATGGACCGCTCAAGTATATGATGGTTGCAGGTGAAGCTTTTCCTAAAGAATTAGTGAAAAAGGCGGTATCTATCTTTAAAAACTGCTGTGTTGACAATATTTACGGACCTACCGAAGCCTCCATTTACGCTGCGTATTTTGGGTGCAGAAAAGGAGATATCGCAAGTCACCATACACCGATTGGAAAGCCTCTCTCCAACGTGAAAATTTATATTGTGGACCAGCATTTGAAGCCTGCCCCAATCGGACAGCCTGGTGAACTTTGCATCGCAGGAGCAGGTTTGGCAAGAGGCTACTATAATAAGCCAGGGCTTACGGCTGAAAAATTTATTGACAATCCGTTTGAACCAGGGACGAAGCTTTATAAATCGGGTGATTCAGCAAGATGGCTCCCTGACGGCAACATAGAATATTTAGGACGGATTGACAGCCAAGTCAAAATACGCGGTTTTCGCGTAGAGCTGGGTGCAATAGAAACAAAGCTGAGTGAATATCCGGGCATTTTAGATCAGGCGGTAGTGGTAAAGCAGCTGGAAGGCCATCAACAGCTCGCTGCTTATTATACAGAGGAAAGCGGACATTCCCTTGCAGACCCAAAAGATTTGCGCCGTCATCTAAAATCCAGTCTGCCTGAATATATGATACCTTCACACTTTATCCGCTTAGATGAGCTGCCGTTATCTCCTAGCGGGAAAGTGAACCGTAAAGAACTGGAAAAACGAGACATCGTTTTCAATAGAAAGAAACCAAATCACTTGCAGTTAACGAAAATAGAGGATCAGGTGCTTCGTATTTGGGAGGAAACGCTCAAGGTCAGCGGCTTTGGGACGGAAGACGGATTTTTCGATGCGGGCGGCGATTCGCTTCTGGCTGTAGCTGTGGCTGAACGAATCAAAAAAGAACTGGACTGTGAGTTTAGTGTCACTGAGCTGTTCGAGTATTCTACGATCCGTGCGATCAGCCAATACATTTTGGAGATGAAAAACTCAGATCAAGCTGCGACTCAAAATGAAGGCAATCATGATGTCAAAAGAGATGGAAAATACCCGCAGCAGACGATTCCTCCTTATTTTGATGACAGTGTTGCGATTGTGGGGATATCCTGCCAGTTTCCGGGTGCGAAAAATCATCATGATTTTTGGAATCACATCAAAGAAGGCAAAGAAAGCATTCAGTTCTTCTCTGAAGAAGAGCTTCGCGAAAACGGCGTTCCGGAAGATTTGATTCAACATCCTGACTATGTGCCTGTGCAATCGGCGATCGAAGGGAAAGATTTATTCGACCCCGGTTTCTTTCAAATCTCTCCGAAAGATGCTGAGTATATGGACCCTCAGCTCCGCCTCTTATTGCTGCATTCCTGGAAAGCGATTGAGGATGCGGGATATGTGGCAAAGGAGATTCCGGGCACAAGTGTATATATGTCTGCAAGCAGCAATTCATACAGAACGTTATTGCCTAAGGAGGCAACAGAAGGGCATGAATCACCGGATGGCTATGTCTCATGGGTTTTAGCCCAAAGCGGAACCATTCCGACGATGATTTCGCATAAGCTCGGATTAAAGGGGCCAAGCTATTTTGTTCATTCTAACTGCTCTTCATCACTAGTCGGCTTGTATCAGGCATACAAAAGCCTGACATCAGGTGAATCTCAATACGCGCTTGTCGGAGGCGCAACATTGCACGCACAATCAGCGATAGGCTACATGCACCAAAACGGGTTGAATTTTTCAAGCGACGGACATGTTAAGGCGTTCGATGCTTCAGCAGATGGAATGACCGGAGGTGAAGGCGTAGCGGTCATCCTGCTGAAAAAAGCTGTGGATGCCGTAAAAGACGGAGACCATATTTATGCCATTATGCGCGGAATAGACATTAATAATGATGGCGCAGATAAGGCCGGCTTCTATGCGCCAAGTGTAAAAGGCCAAACAGAAGTGATACAGCAAGTATTGGATAAAACCAACATTCATCCCGAAACGGTCAGTTATATTGAAGCGCACGGAACGGGAACAAAATTAGGCGATCCTATTGAAATGTCTGCTTTAAATAAAGTGTATAGGCAATACACTGACAAAACACAATTTTGTGGAATTGGTTCGGTGAAAACGAATATCGGCCATTTAGATACAGCTGCTGGGTTAGCCGGATGCATTAAAGTTGCGATGAGTTTATACCATAATGAACTTGCACCGACCATCAACTGCACTGAGCCGAATCCGAATATTAACTTTGAAAGCTCTCCCTTTTATGTTGTCCGGGAACGAAAGCCGTTAGAGAAAAGTAAAGGTGTCCATCGGGCGGCTCTGAGCTCATTCGGTCTTGGCGGCACTAACGCCCATGCTATTTTTGAGCAATATGAAAACCACTCTGATGTGAGGGCCGAGAACGAGGGAAATCTGCCCTGCCTCATTCCTGTATCAGCAAAAAACAGAGAGCGGCTCCAAGCATACGTGAAGGAATTGCTGATCTATATCAATCGAACCGAGCAAGCGTCTCTCTCTTTAAGAGATTTTGCATACACCTTCCAGATCGGCCGGGAAGCAATGGACAGCAGGGTCATTTTTATGGCGAACGATCTGGAAGAATGGAAACAGCAGCTGGAAGCTTTTGTGGATGGAAAGCCGCTGGAAGAAGGCTGTATCCAAGGAGAAAAAACGAGAATGACCTCCGCTGAACAGTTGCTTGGCAACGCAGAAGCAGAAGAACTGGCTGCATCAAGGCTGTCAAAAGGAGAATTGAAAAAGCTTGCCGAGATGTGGGCAAAAGGCTTTCATGTTGAATGGCGCAGACTTTATCAAAATACGAAGCCGCGCCGCATCAGTTTGCCGACATACCCTTTTGCTGAAGAACGGTACTGGCCTGAAAGCAGCACCAGCGAACCAAGAACAGTTGAACCATCGCGTTTACATCCCTTGGTGCACCATAATACATCGGTTCTGTCTGAGCAGCGGTTCAGCTCCATCTTCACAGGACAAGAGTATTTTATTTCAGAGCATATCATTAAAGGCATGGCGATTTTGCCGGCGGCGGTCACGCTTGAAATGGCAAGAGCCGCTATAGAACAAGGAATTGGCGGATTGGAGGATCATGAAACTGGAATCAGGCTGAAAAATGTCGTGTGGATTCGCCCGGTTGTAGCAGGGGATGAGCCGGTTCAAGTAAACATCGGACTTTATGATGAAGACGGCGGACACATTCTTTATCGGATGTATGGTGAGCCGGAATCTGTTGATGCAGAACCAATTGTATATAACCAGGGTATAGCGGAATTGATTCAGGTAAAGCAAGAAAAATCGCTTGATCTTTCTGAGATCAAAACCCGATGTGATCAAAGCAGAATGGACGCTGCCTCGTTTTATGAAGGAATGATCGGAGCCGATTACGGTCCTGGTTACAAAAGTGTAGAGGCCGTATATAAAGGCGACGGCCAGCTGCTTGCCAAATTATCACTGCCCGAATCTGTGATGCATACGTCAGACGATTATGTTCTTCATCCAAGTGTAATGGACGGGGCGTTACAGGCGGCTGAATATTTGCAAAACGTCATCAGGGCGGAGCTTTCAGACAGTGAAGACTTTAAGGCCGCACTGCCATTTGCCCTGGAGGAGCTTGAGGTCTTTCATCAATGCGTTTCTGACATGTGGGTTTATGTTCAATTCAACTCGAAAAACAAACCGGGAGATTTGATACAGAAAGTCGATATTGATCTATGCGATGAGCATGGCACGATTTGCGTGCGGATGAAAGGATTTTCGACGAGAGTGATGGAGGCAGATATACAAACCGAACCATTAAAAATGAACACTGAAACTTTATTGCTTCAGCCCGTTTGGCAAGAAAAAGAAGCTGAAGGCGCGGCAGCAAAAAAATATGCAGAGCATCTCGTGTTCCTCTGTGAATATGACAATGAGACGAGAGAACAGATTGAAGCAGTAATAGAGGATGCCCATGTATACAGCCTGGAAGCAAGGCCTTCTTCAGTGGATGGGCGTTTCCATTCTTATACGGAACAAGTGTTTAAGAAGGTACAAGAGATCATTCGCAAGAAACCGAAAGACGGCATGCTCATTCAGATTGTAACCTCTGCAGAAGGAGAACAGCAGTTGTTTTCAGGGTTGACTGGACTGCTGAAAACTGCTGAGCAGGAGAATGCCAAGCTAACCGGCCAAATGATTGAAGTCAGCAGTGAAGAAAGCGGAGAAAGCATTGCTGGCAAACTGAAAGAAAATCAAATGAGCCCCGATTCATATATCAAATATCACAACGGTAAACGGTACATTGCTGATTGGAGTGATATCAAAACGGAAAAATTTGCTATCAGCAAGCCGTGGAAAGACGATGGCGTTTATCTCATTACAGGAGGTGCCGGAGGCTTAGGTCTTATTTTTGCAAAAGAAATCGCGGAACAAACGAAGAATGCGACAGTCATTCTGACGGGCCGCTCACCTCTTAGCGAAAGCAAAAGCAAAAAGCTTAAAGAGCTTCACGGCAAGGGGGCTGAGGTCACCTATCAGCAAACAGATGTTACCGATAAAATTGAAGTCTACCAGCTCATTGACGGAATTCAGAAAACATACGGCCGTCTGGACGGCATTCTTCATAGCGCGGGAATCATCAAAGATAGCTACATGGTCAATAAATCAGCCGAAGACCTGCACGACGTACTGGCGCCTAAAGTAAAAGGGCTTGTTTACCTAGACGAAGCGAGCAAGGATTTGCCATTGGACTTCTTTATCCTCTTTTCATCTCTTTCAGGAAGTTTAGGAAGCATCGGTCAGTCTGACTATGCGGCAGCCAATGTATTTATGGATATGTATGCAGGATATCGAAATAGGCTTGCCGATCTCAGCCAGCGGCACGGGAAGACGCTTTCTGTAAACTGGCCGTTATGGAGAGAGGGCGGAATGAAGGCCGATCAAGAAACAGAAAAAAGGCTTGTGCAAATGGCCGGGATTGTTCCTATGACAGCAGAAAAAGGAATTCAGGCATTATATCAAGCGTTTCATTCCGAGGCAAACCAAGTAATGGTGATCGAAGGCGATGTGCAGAAAATAAAACAACACATGCTGGCAAAAACCGCCTCAGCGCCTATAAAAAAGAAGGAAACAGAAAGCATGACTGAACAAGTAAAAAACATTGATACAGACAGTTTGCTTGATAAAGTAAAGGCGATGTTAAAGCGGGAGGTCGCCAAGCTGTTAAAGGTCAAGCTTGAAACGATTGATGATCATGCCGAGATGACGGTGTATGGATTTGATTCTATCTCAATGACGGAATTCACGAACCATATCAACCGCACCTATAAACTAGAGCTGACGCCAACCGTCTTTTTTGACCACCCGACGATTCATGCGTTTGGCAAGCATTTGTCAGAAGAATATCAAGCGGTTTTTGCGAACACATTTGCTGTGCGCGCTGCATCGCCCCAGGTTCAGCCTGCTGCCAAACCGGAGCAAGCCTTGCATGTCAATGCTAAAAGACGCCGAAAGCAGCAAGTCATGCTGCCAAACGCCTCACAGAGTGATGCTGGGCCTGAGCCAATTGCCATTGTGGGCATAAGCGGGATTTTCCCTATGGCGAAAGATGTTGATGCGTACTGGAAGATCTTAAAAGAGGGCAAAGACTGCATGACGGAAATTCCGAAAGACCGCTGGGATTGGCGTGAATATGAAGGTGATCCAACGAAGGAAGTCAATAAAACGAACGTAAAATGGGGCGGTTTTATTGACGGAATTGCCGATTTTGATCCATTATTTTTCGGCATTTCCCCGCGTGAAGCTGAACAAATGGAACCACAGCAGCGCTTACTATTGACTTACGCCTGGAAAGCGATCGAAGATGCAGGATATTCGGCGAAAAGTCTATCTGGCACAAAAACAGGCGTCTTCATCGGAACGGGAAATACTGGTTACAGCTCCCTTTTGTCGAAAGCCAACTCGGCAATAGAAGGCTCGGCGGCTGCCAATACGAGCCCGTCAGTCGGTCCGAACCGGGTCAGTTATTTTCTGAATCTGCATGGGCCAAGCGAACCGATTGATACAGCGTGTTCAAGCTCATTGGTGGCTATCCACCACGCGATCTCTTCAATTGAGGAAGGCACTTGTGACATGGCATTAGCCGGCGGCGTGAATACGATTATCCTTCCTGAGGTGTATATCAGCTTTGATAAAGCGGGTGCACTAAGTAAAGAAGGAAAATGCAAGACGTTTTCAAATCAAGCCGATGGTTTCGCTCATGGGGAAGGGGCCGGCATACTGTTTCTGAAAAAATTAAAAGCGGCTGAAGAAGCGGGAGACCACATTTACGGAGTCATAAAAGGCAGCGCAATCAATCACGGCGGCCGTGCACAATCTTTAACAACTCCTAATCCGAAGGCGCAGGCGGATGTCATTCAGTCGGCATACAAAAAAGCGGGAATTGATCCGAAAACCGTGACCTACATTGAAGCGCACGGAACCGGGACTGAGCTTGGTGACCCGGTTGAAATTAACGGATTGAAATCAGCCTTTAAAGCACTGGGTGTGAATGAGGGGGATGCATCAGCCAACCCTTATTGCGGACTGGGGTCTGTGAAGACAAACATTGGCCACTTATCGCTGGCAGCCGGTGCAGCAGGGATCATTAAAATATTATTGCAGCTTAAGCACAGAACCTTAGTGAAAAGTCTTCACTGCGAAACCGTGAACCCGTACATTCAGCTGAAAAACAGTCCGTTCTATATCGTACGGGAAACGGAAGAATGGAAAGCGCTGAAAAATGAACGGGGAGAAGAACTGCCTCGCCGAGCAGGTGTCAGTTCATTTGGAATCGGCGGCGTAAACGCCCACGTGATTATTGAGGAATATATTCCAGAAGCAGCCGATGAGAATATACCGTCCATCACGCCTGAACATCCGGGTATCTTCGTTTTATCAGCCAAAAATGAAGCGCGGCTAAAAGAGCAAGCACAGCAGCTGGCAGCTGCGCTTGATAAGGAAACATATAGAGATGCAAATCTGACCCATATTGCCTATACACTGCAGGCTGGACGAGACGCGATGGAAGAACGCCTTGGGATTATTTCCGGTTCCATTGAGGATTTACAGCAAAAATTAGAAGACTTTGCTGCAGGCAAAAACAATGTGGAGGATGTATTCAGAGGCAGGATTGATAAAGGCACACTGCAAATGCTGACAGAGGACGAAGAGATTCAAGAAGCCGTCGAAAAATGGATGGAACGGGGAAAGTACGCAAAACTGCTTGAATTATGGGTAAAGGGGCTTGATGTAGACTGGACGAAACTGTATGGCGAGAATCTACCAAAGCGCATCAGCTTGCCGACGTATCCTTTCGCAAAAGACCGTTATTGGATCTCTGATCATATTGAAAAAAGCGACAGCTCTAAAGCAAACAAAGCAGCATCCCGACTTGGCGCAGCCGTGCTGCATCCATTAATGCATCAAAACACATCGAACCTCTCGGAACAAAGGTTTAGCTCCATCTATACGGGAGAAGAGTTTTTCCTTGCCGATCATGTTGTCAAAGGCCAACGGATCTTGCCGGGGGTGGCGCATCTTGAGTTGGCGCGGGCTGCCGTTGAACAGGCTGCAGAGCTACAAGATGTTCCGTGCACCATGAAGCTAAAGAACGCGGTGTGGGTGCGGCCTATTGTTGTAGAGGACCAGCCGCAGCAAGTACACATCAGGCTTTTACCGGAGGAAAATGGTGAGATCTCTTATGAAATTTACGGTAATCCAGACACTGCAGGCGAACAGTCAATCGTCTACAGTCAAGGCAGCGCGTTATTGAATCCTGCTGAAAATCTCCCGGTGGTTGATTTGCAATCCTTGCGGGAGCAGTGTCAGGAAAGCCATTTCAGCGTTAACGAAGTATATGACACCTATCAAATGATCGGTTTTGAATATGGTCCTGCTTATCGCGGTGTGGAAAAAATCTATACAGCTGAACATTTTGTTTTGGCAAGATTGTCATTGCATCCGTCTGCTTTAGATACGCTCAGCCAATACAAAATGCACCCGGGGCTGATGGACTCTGCTTTGCAGGCGTCAAGCATTTTGACAGGCGCGGGTGATAACCAGCTGACACTGCCTTTTGCGGTACAAGAGCTTGAAGTCTTCGGAGCTTGCTCGTCAGAAATGTGGGTATACGCAAGATACAGTCAAGACAGCAAGGCAACTGATAAGGTACAAAAGCGGGATATTGATATGTTAGATGAGAATGGCAATGTTTGCGTACGGATAAGGGGGTTGTCTTTCAGAGCAGCGGAAGGCGGCTCTGGATCGGCAGAACCTGATCAAACACTGGAAACCCTGATGTTTGAAGAAAAATGGGTTCCTAAGGATTGTGAAAAAGAAAGTCATGAGACTCATTATGAACGGCACATTGTCATACTTTGTAATATGAATGGACTCTCAAAAGACAGTCTTGAATCAAGACTGAAAGGCGCCGAATGCATCGTTTTAAAGTCTGACCGCAAAGGACTTGCAGAGAGGTTCCAGGATTATGCCGAACAAGCACTTGAGACGGTCCAGGGTCTTCTCAAAAGCAGACCTCAGGGCAATGTTCTGATCCAGCTGCTTACCTCTGCACAAAGAAAGCAGTACTCATTCTCAGGGCTATCGGCGCTCCTTAAAACCGCCGGCCTGGAGAATAAAAAACTAATAGGCCAGACGATAGAAATTGATTCAAATGAAAACATTGAAAGTGTGATAGAAAAACTGAACGAGAATAAAAGAAACGCAGAAGATCAGCACATCAAATATGAAACGGGCAAACGGTATATCAATGAATTACGCGAAATGCAAATGGCTGATCAGGAAATAAGCCTGCCGTGGCGAGATAAGGGTGTATACCTCATTACGGGCGGTGCAGGAGGACTTGGATTTATTTTTGCAAAAGAGGTTGCTCGTCAAACCGAACAGCCTGTGCTCATTCTGACAGGCAGATCTGCGCTGAATGCGGATCGGCAGGCGCAGCTTAACGAGCTTCAGCGCTTGGGGGCTCGCGCAGAATACAGGCGGGTTGATGTGACACAAGCGGAAGCAGCCTCCGCGCTCATCACAAGCATTACGTCTGATTATGGAGACTTGCATGGCGTCATTCACAGCGCAGGGCTGATTAAAGATAATTATCTCATGAACAAAACCAATGAAGAGCTGACACAAGTTCTCGCTCCTAAGGTAAAAGGGCTTGTGAATGTGGATGAGGCAACCGAGCATCTTGCTTTAGATTTCTTTATCCTCTTTTCTTCAATATCAAGTGTCGCCGGCAGTGCGGGGCAGGCAGATTATGCGATGGCTAACGCATTTATGGACAGTTATGCAGCTTATCGAAATGCGCTTGTGACCGCCATGTACAGGCACGGAAAAACATTGTCGATCAATTGGCCGCTCTGGAAGGAAGGCGGCATGCGCGCGAATAAAGAAATTGAAAACATGACTTTGAAAAACACGGGTGTGACTCCAATGCGGACCGAGACCGGCATTCAGGCACTGTATAAAGGTTTGGCATTTGGCAAAGATCAAGTCATCGTCATGGAAGGCATCAAAGACATGATGAGGGAAAAGATGACTCAAAAGCCGTCTTCTGATGATGCTCCAATGAAAACAGCGCAAGCACCGATGCCATCTGAGGAAAAAATGGGCCAAGACAGTTTGTGTGACCACATTCAAGAAACATTAAAGCAAACAATCTCTCAATTGCTCAAAATCAAACCTGAAGAGATTGACCCGGATATGGAGTTTAATCAATATGGATTTGATTCGATTACGTTGACTGAATTCGCAAATACACTGAATGTGCAGCACAAGCTGGATCTGACGCCTACGATCTTCTTTGAGCACGCAACTGTTTATGCATTTGCAGCATATCTGTCAAAAGAATATCCAAATGCATTTACAGCCCAAACGCCTGCCAAAGCTGAGCAGCCTTTACAGCCTGTCGAACAAAATATAAAAAACATGACATTTTCAACTGAGAACCGCTTTGTAAAACCATCGGTTCCGCCAGTGCAAAAGGCAGCTGATCACGTGCCTGAGCCTGTTGCGATTGTCGGGATGAGCGGGGTGTTCCCGAAGGCAAAGGACATCGACGAATACTGGAAGAATCTGAAATTGGGGGCAGATTGCATTACAGAGGTTCCAAAAGACCGCTGGGATTGGCAGGAGTATTACGGAGACCCTCTAAAAGAAGCGAATAAAACAAACGTCAAATGGGGCGGTTTTATTGATGAAGTGGCTGACTTTGATCCATTATTCTTCGGCATATCTCCGCTGGAGGCTGAGCAGATGGAGCCTCAGCAGCGCCTGTTAATGACTTATGCGTGGAAGGCGATAGAAGAAGCGGGATACTCAGCGAGAAGCCTGTCAGGAACCAAAACGGGCATCTATATCGGGACTGGAAACACGGGGTACAGTTCGCTGCTGTCAAATGTAGATATAGAAGGCTCAGCAGCTGCGAATATGAGTCCTTCCGCCGGGCCGAATAGGGTTAGTTATTTCCTGAACATTCATGGACCGAGCGAACCGATTGACACTGCATGTTCAAGTTCTTTGGTCGCCATTCATCATGCGGTTTGCGCAATTGAAAACGGAAACTGTGAAATGGCGATTGCAGGAGGTGTCAACACAGTCGTAACACCGCAAGGCCATATCGCCTATGATAAGGCCGGGGCGCTGAGCAAAGAAGGAAGATGCAAAACATTTTCTGATAGAGCTGATGGGTTCGCAGTCAGTGAAGGTGCCGGCATTCTCTTCCTGAAAAAACTGACAGCGGCCGAACGAGATGGAGATCATATTTACGGTGTCATCAAAGGAAGTGCGGTAAACCACGGAGGCCGCGCAAACTCTCTGACGACTCCTAATCCGAAGGCTCAGGCGGATGTCGTAAAAACAGCATATGAAAAAGCGGGAATCGATCCAAGAACTGTGACCTATATTGAAGCGCATGGAACTGGAACAGAGCTTGGTGACCCAGTAGAAATCAACGGCCTGAAAGCGGCATTTAAAGAGCTGTATGAAAAAACGGGAGACCCAGCTGTTCATGGTCGCCATTGCGGACTCGGATCTGCAAAGACAAACATCGGCCACTTATCGCTGGCGGCCGGTGTGGCGGGAGTCATTAAAGTGTTATTACAGCTAAAGCATAAGACGCTTGTAAAAAGTTTGCATAGTGAAACGATCAATCCATATATCAGACTGGAAGACAGCCCGTTTTATATTGTGCAGGAACCGAGAGAGTGGAAGACGCTGCAAGATGAATCCGGCCGAGAGCTGCCGCGGCGCGCAGGTGTCAGTTCATTTGGCATTGGAGGCGTCAATGCCCACGTTGTCATTGAGGAATATATTCCAAAAGAAACAACTGATCCTGCACAAGCGCCAGCTGTGACAGCACAACACCCGGGCATCTTTATCTTGTCGGCAAAGGATGAAGATCGCCTGAAAGACCAAGCCCGGCAATTAGCAGACTTTATCAGCAAGCAATCTACCACAGCTCATGATCTCACTGATATTGCCTACACACTCCAAGTCGGGCGTGATGCAATGGAGGAGAGATTAGGGATTATCGCTGTTTCGGCAGAGGACTTGCTGGAAAAACTGAACCTCTTTATAGCTGGACATGCAAGTGCGAAGTACATGTCAGGCAGAGCAAACAGAGGGATCGTACAGACATTGAGATTAGATGATGAAATACAGAAAACGCTCAAAAGCAGCTGGGAGCCCGGAATATATGAAAGACTGCTTGAATTATGGATCAAAGGCATGGAAATAGATTGGAGTAAACTGTATGGCGGCA
Organism: Bacillus sp. TSO22; assembly: GCF_020223595.1. NCBI lineage: Bacteria > Bacillati > Bacillota > Bacilli > Caryophanales > Bacillaceae > Bacillus > Bacillus sp. TSO22. The sequence continues at coordinate 165,728 of NZ_JAHAWO010000009.1, read as the reverse complement.
AACAGCCGAAACGCATCAGCCTCCCAACCTATCCATTTGCAAAAGAACGCTACTGGATAACGGACATGAAAGAGGAAGCATTCGCACATCATGCAACAACTATTGTCGAAACAGCAGCTTTACACCCATTAGTACAGTCAAACACATCCGATTTGTCAGAGCAGCGTTTCAGCTCAACCTTTACAGGTGCTGAGTTCTTTTTCACCGATCATAAGGTGAAGGGAAGCCCGGTCATGCCGGGTGTTGCATATCTTGAGATGGTTCATGCTGCCGTTACTAGAGCAGTGAGAGGAATCAAAGATACACAATCTGTTATTCACATTAAAAATGTTGTGTGGGTACAGCCGATTGTGGCGGACGGCCAGCCAGTTCAAGTCGATATCAGTCTAGATCCTCAGCAGGACGGTGAGATTGCCTTTACCATCTTTACAGAGGATGCGCGCAATGGGCGAAAGATACACTGTCAAGGCAGTGCATCAATCAACGAAGCAGGAGACATTCAAGTTCAGGATATCAGCGTGCTTCAAGACCAATGCAACCTAAGCACACTTTCACACGAACAATGCTATGAATTATTTAAGACGATCGGTATAGATTACGGACCTGGTTTCCAAGGAATAAATCGGCTTTATATCGGCCGCAATCAGGCCTTGGCAGAACTTTCACTGCCTCCTGGTGTATCCCACACGCTGGACGAATTCGTTCTCCATCCAAGTATGGCAGACTCTGCGTTACAAGCGTCGATCGGGCTGAAGCTGAATTCAGGTGACGAGCAGCTTTCCCTGCCTTTTGCGCTGCAAGAGCTTGAAATATGTAGTCCGTGTACAGACAAAATGTGGGTGTCTATCACATCTCGTCCAAATGAGGACAGAATACAGAGACTGGATATTGATCTGTGTGATGATCAAGGTCGAGTGTGTGTACGAATCAAGGGTATTTCCTCAAGGGTGCTGGAAGAAGACATACAGCCGCAAGATGAGCCGACATCACCAGATATCAAGGCATCTCTTGATGAATCGCTTCTTATGGCGCCGGTATGGGATCAAGTGAAACAGGAGAAGAACATCATTCCTCCTGCAGATGAGCGTATTGTCATCCTCGGAGGGGATGACAACAGCAGAAAAGCTATTCAAAGACAGTTCCCGTTTGCCAAAGAGCTGCACATTGAACCGAACGCATCGAATTATGAGATTGCAAACCAGCTTGAAGCACTCGGATCGTTTGACCATATTGTGCGGCTGTCTCCTTCTCGTGTGACAGAAGGGGAAGTCGGCGATGACATGATTGAAGCCCAAGATCAAGGCGTGATTCAAATGTTCAGGCTCATTAAGGCAATGCTCTCTTTAGGCTATGGTGAAAAAGCCATAAGCTGGACGGTCGTGACGGCGAACACACAATGTGTTGATCAGGATGATGTTGTCGACCCGTCTGATGCCGCTGTGCACGGCCTGATCGGTTCGATGGCAAAAGAATATCCAAATTGGCAGACAAAGCTAATCGATGTCAAGAACCATGAGGACTTGCCGGTGTCTGAGATCTTTTCCCTGCCTGCTGATCAAGAAGGGAATACTTGGGCCTATCGTAATCAGCTCTGGCATAAACTGCGCTTGATTCCAGTACACAACAATCAACCGGTGCACACGAAGTATAAACATGGAGGCGTTTATGTCGTGATAGGCGGCGCAGGCGGAATAGGCGAAGCCTGGAGCGAATATATGATCAGAACATACCAGGCGCAGATCGTTTGGATTGGCAGAAGAAAAATGGATGCAGCTATTCAAAGTAAGCTGGACAGACTTGGGCGTCTGGGGCCTGCCCCGTTTTACATTCAAGCTGATGCGGCGAACCGGGAGGAATTAGAGCGCGCTTATGAAACAACGAAACAAATGCATCTAGAAATCAACGGCATTATTCATTCGGCCATTGTCTTGCAAGACCGAAGCCTGATGAATATGAATGAGGAATGTTTCAGGAACGTTCTTTCTGCAAAAGTTGATGTCAGTGTGCGAATGGCTCAAGTTTTCCGGCATGAACCACTCGACTTTGTTTTATTTTTCTCTTCCGTACAATCGTTTGCGAGAGCTTCCGGACAAAGCAATTACGCTGCCGGCTGCAGCTTTAAGGATGCTTTTGCACAACGGCTTTCTCAAGTATGGCCTTGTACAGTAGCCGTGATGAATTGGAGTTATTGGGGAAGCGTCGGTGTGGTTTCCTCACCGGATTATCAGAAGAGAATGGCTCAGGCAGGCATTGGCTCTATTGAAGCCCCTGAAGCGATGGAAGCATTAGAATTGCTGCTCGGGGGACCGCTGAAGCAGCTAGTGATGATGAAAATGGCAAACGAAACGAATGATGAAGCGGAACAGACAGAAGAAACTATTGAGGTTTACCCGGAAACTCACGGCTCCGCCATTCAAAAGCTGCGAAGCTATCACCCGGGTGACAGCACAAAGATTCAACAACTGTTATAGGAGGGGAAGCGCCAATGCTGAACACAGAAGACATTCTCTGTAAAATGCTTTTCGCACAATTACAGTCCATAGGGTTTTTCACAGAAAGTAAATCCCAGCCGGTATTGGAGAATTTCTATGGCAGATGGTTTGAAGAAAGCCAATCGATTTTAGAACGGCATCAATTTCTCAAGCGAACGGAGAACGGACATGTTCCAACACGCTCAATAGGCACCATGAGTGAGCTGTGGAAAGAATGGAATGAACAAAAATCTGACCTGCTTCAAGACAATAATATGAAAGCCATGGTGACATTGGTGGAGACAGCACTGAAAGCCTTGCCGGATATTCTGACCGGCAAGGCGTCTGCCACCGATATCCTGTTTCCGAATTCATCTATGGATTTAGTAGAAGGGGTCTATAAAAACAACCAAGTTGCTGACTATTTTAATGATGTGCTGGCGGACACGTTAGCGGCCTACCTGCAAGAACGTCTGAAGCAAGAGCCTGAGGCGAAGATTCGAATATTAGAAATCGGAGCCGGAACCGGCGGTACAAGCGCGGCTGTTTTTCAAAAATTGAAAGCATGGCAGACACATATAAAAGAATATTGCTATACAGATCTGTCTAAAGCATTTTTAATACATGCAGAAAATAAGTACGGTCCGGACAATCCGTATTTGACATATAAACGATTTAATGTGGAGGAGCCGGCATCTGAACAGCATATTGATCCGGGGAGCTATGACGTGGTCATTGCAGCGAATGTGCTGCATGCGACGAAAAATATCCGGCAGACATTGCGAAATGCAAAAGCAGCTTTGAAAAAGAACGGGCTGCTCCTATTAAATGAAATAAGTGATCATAATATATATTCGCATTTGACGTTCGGCCTTTTAGAGGGCTGGTGGCTGTATGAGGATCCTGACCTCCGTATACCGGGATGCCCGGGTCTGTATCCGGACACTTGGAAGATGGTGCTTGAGAGTGAGGGATATCGCTATGTATCCTTTATGGCTGAACAATCACATCAGCTCGGCCAGCAGATCATTGCTGCTGAAAGTAACGGAGTCGTCCGTCAAAAGAAGAAAACTGAGACAGAAGAAGATACAGGCCATTTACAAATAGATGCTGAAAAAGATCATTCACAAGAAAATGCTTCTCTCATTGAACAAACGGCACAATTTGTGAAGCATACGCTGGCAAAATCAATAAAACTATCACCAGAGCGTATTCACGAAGATACGACATTCGAAAAGTATGGAATCGATTCGATTTTGCAGGTCAATTTCATTCGTGAATTAGAAAAAGTGACGGGGGATCTTCCAAAAACCATTTTATTTGAACATAACAACACGAAAGAACTCGTCGATTATTTAGTTAAGGAACACGAAAGCAAACTCCGGACAACATTGTTAAAAGAAACGAAACAGCCTGCAAAAAATGAAGCGCCTCTTCAAACAGAGCGTACAGCTCCTAATAAGCCGTTTACTTTTAACACGCGCCGCTTTGCCGAAGAGCAGCAGGTCAAAGAAACTCAACAAGCATCAAATAACGAGTTGAAAAAGGAAAAGACAAGCCATTTCCAAGTGGTGCAGACGAATGATCCTAGTATAGAAGATATCGCAATTATCGGGGTCAGCGGACGCTATCCGATGTCTGATAGCTTAGAAGAGCTATGGGCGCATTTAATCGCTGGAGACAATTGTATTACAGAGGCTCCGGAATCCAGATGGCGCACATCGTTATTGAAAACATTATCAAAAGATTCAATACAGCCGGCAGATCAGAAGCGTTATGGCGGTTTTTTACAAGACATAGAATCGTTTGACCATCAGCTTTTTGAGGTGGAGCAAAGCCGAGTAATGGAAATGACGCCGGAACTCCGCTTATTTTTAGAAACCGTCTGGGAAACATTTGAGGATGGCGGCTATACCCGAACCAGGCTGGATGAACTGCGGGATGGAGACACCGGAGTGGGCGTTTTTATTGGGAATATGTATAACCAGTATTTTTGGAATATACCATCATTAGAGCAGGCAGTCCTCAGCTCAAATGGGGGAGACTGGCATATCGCAAACCGCGTTTCCCATTTTTTCAACCTGACCGGGCCGAGTATTGCTGTGAGCTCAGCATGCTCCAGTTCATTAAACGCCATTCATCTTGCCTGTGAAAGCCTGAAATTGAAAAGCTGCTCTATGGCAATTGCAGGAGGGGTCAATTTAACACTCGATCTCTCAAAGTATGATTCTTTGGAGCGAGCCAATTTGCTGGAAAGCGGAAACCAAAGCAAAAGTTTTGGCACAGGAACCGGGCTTATTCCCGGGGAAGGTGTTGGAGCTGTCCTGTTAAAACCGCTTTCGAAGGCAATTGAGGATCAGGATCATATTTATGCTGTGATCAAAAGCAGCTTTGCCAACCATAGCGGCGGAAGACAGATGTATACAGCTCCAGACCCGAAGCAGCAAGCAAAATTAATTGCCAAGTCGATTCAGCAGTCGGGCATTGATCCGGAGACTATCGGCTATATTGAATCAGCGGCAAATGGTTCAGCGCTGGGTGATCCCATTGAAGTGATTGCCCTGACAAATGCGTTTCAGCAATACACAAATAAGAAACAGTTTTGTGCGATTGGCTCTGTCAAATCCAACCTGGGGCATTTGGAGGCGGCTTCCGGCATCTCTCAGCTGACAAAAGTGCTGCTGCAGATGAAGAAGGGCACGCTGGTGCCGACAATCAACGCAACACCTGTCAATCCAAATATTCAACTGGAAAACACGGCTTTTTATCTTCAGGAACAAACGGAGCCATGGCATCGCTTGAATGATCCTGAAACCGGAAAGCAATTGCCTCGCAGAAGCATGATCAATTCCTTCGGAGCGGGGGGGGCCTATGCCAATCTCATTATAGAAGAATATATGGAGAGGGCCCCTGAGAAACACATCGCTTCCCGCCAGCAGGAATTTACAGCCGTTTTTTCAGCAAAAACAAAATGGAGCCTGCTCAGCTATCTTGAACACATGCAATTGTTTTTAGAGAAGGAAGATGCTCTGGATATTGAACCAATTGTACAGGCTTTACACAGGAGAAACCACGATTTAGAGCATAGGGCTGCATTTACAGTAACATCGACTCAGGAACTGATTGAAAAACTAAAGGTGTTCCAAACATCAAAAGAAAGTTCACTCCAGCAAGGTATTTATACATCATTCGATTTACAGCCATGCGCGGAATCAGCCCATAAGGAAAGAAAAACAAGTGCAGCAGAGCAATGGGCAGCAGGGGCATCCATTGATTTTAAAGAAGCTGCTCAAGGGAACCGATCCGACTGGGTTCATCTGCCTCACTATGCATTTGATCATCATACAGCATTTCATTTCGATGTTCCTGCAGGTGATGGAAAAACATCGGCTGTCGAAAGCAATATCAATCATCCGGTCAAAGATCAATTCACATATGATGAGCCTTATGTGCAAGGCCACGTCTTCAACAATGAACTGGTGCTTGTCGGTGCAACATACAGCAGTCTGGCCATTGATGCATTTTTTAATTTGTTTCCTGAGGAAAACAGCGGCCGTATCAGCAAATTAAGCTATATCAATCCAATTGTCATCAAACAAGGCGAGACCATTGAACTGCAGGCAAAGCCGTTTCAAAAGGATCATGTCATAGAATTACAAATTATGTATCGCGAGATGGCCTCTGATATATGGAAGCCCGCCGCAATCGGACAATGCGGAAGAAGTTCTTTTGATCCAAAAAAAGTCAATATCGAGAGCTTAAAGCATTCATTAACCGAGCTTCATCACATCGATCAGATGTATAAAACCGGAAACGGGCCTGAGTGGGGTGAGCTATTTAAGACGATTACTCATCTTTACAGAGACAATAAGTCGATACTGGCAAAAATTCGCCTGCCTCAAAGCGGTCTGGCAAACGGGCATCATTACACTGTAAGCCCATTGATGACAAACAGCGCCTACTTGGCTATCCTCAGCTTCTTAGAGCAATTCGACATTGAGGGCAGTTTCCTGCCATTTGGAATCAATGATATTCAATTTACAAACCATACGATACAAGAGGATTGCTGGCTTCTGATTACATTGGTTAAGAATACAGGTGACATGCTGCTGTTCGATGTAGATCTGATCAATGAATCGTCAGAAACGATGCTGCACTATTCGGGGTACTCGTTAAAACAACTGCGTGTTTCAAATCAATTCAGCAATGAAAATCAGAACCGCGGTTTAAAAGATCGTATCAGAAGCTATGTAACAGATAAACTGGCAGTAAACATGGCCGACCCGTCAAAACTGTCTCTTTCAAAAGCTCATATTATGGATTTAGGGATCGATTCTTCTCAATTGGTTGCATTAACAAGGGAGATGGAATCAGAGACAAAGCTCGAATTAAATCCGACGTTGTTTTTTGAATATCCGACTGTTCAAGAGCTGACCGATTTTTTTGCGGACAAACATGAAGCATCATTTGTGCGGCTTTTTGGCGAAACTAATCAGCAGCAGGAACGCCCAGCTCAAATCGAAAACAAAATGAAACAGATTCCGGCTTATGAGATGAAGACGGATAAATCAACCGAACTTATGGCCGACGGTATGGCGATTATTGGCATGTCGGGACAGTTTCCGAAAGCAAACAGTGTAACGGAATTTTGGGATAATATCATTCACGGAAGGAACTGTATCTCTGAAGTGCCAAAAGAACGCTGGGACTGGCGTAAATTTGCATCAGCTGATAAAGAGGGACCATCAAGTCTTCAATGGGGCGGATTTATTGAAGGAATAGGTGAGTTTGATCCGCTGTTTTTTGGCATTTCACCTAAAGAAGCGGCATATATGGATCCGCAGGAGTTTCTGCTCTTGATACATGCATGGAAGGCGATGGAAGACGCAGGCTTAACAGGACAGGCCTTATCCGGCCGTCCGACAGGAGTGTTCGTCGCAGCCGGCAATACGGATACAGCTGTGATTCCTTCCTTAATTCCAAACCGTATCTCCTATGCACTGGATGTAAAAGGGCCAAGCGAATATTACGAAGCTGCCTGCTCATCAGCTCTTGTGGCTTTGCACAGAGCCATACAATCCATTCGAAACGGCGAATGTGAGCAAGCCATTGTCGGGGCTGTGAATTTGCTGCTTTCACCAAAAGGCTTCATTGGCTTCGACTCAATGGGATATTTGAGTGTGGAAGGACAGGCCAAATCCTTTCAAGCAGATGCGAATGGCTTTGTCAGAAGTGAAGGAGCAGGGGTTCTCATCATTAAACCTTTGCAAAAAGCCATAGATGATTCTGATCATATTTATTCGGTTATTAAAGGTACAGGTGTATCGCATGGCGGCAGGGGAATGTCACTTCACGCGCCAAATCCGGTTGGTATGAAGGATGCAATGTTTAAGGCTTATCAAGGAGCGCAAATCGATCCCAAAACGGTAACATATTTAGAAGCGCATGGGATCGCTTCTCCATTGGCAGATGCGATAGAAATGGGTGCGTTAACTTCAGGATTAAGCCAGCTTGAATTGGAACTTCCACAAGAAGTACAGGAGGAAGCGCCATGTTATATCAGCAGCTTAAAGCCAAGCATCGGACATGGTGAACTGGTCTCCGGCATGGCTGCTCTCATGAAAGTCAGCATGGCGATGAAGCATCAAACAATACCAGGCATATCCGGATTCTCTTCTTTGAATGATCAGGTGTCAATGAAGGGCACCCGTTTCCGAATGACTGCAGAGAACCAGCAGTGGGAGGATATAAAGGACGGCGCTGGCAGTAAAATCCCGCGCAGAGCGAGTATCAACAGCTATAGCTTTGGAGGCGTAAATGCGCACGTCATTTTAGAAGAATATATTCCTTCACCAACAGCACCGGCTAATATGAATGAGAATGAAGCATACATGATCGTCCTTTCTGCAAAGAGCCAGGACAGGCTAAAAGCCGTTGTTCAACAGCAGTTAGATTATGTGAACAAACAACAAGAACTGTCATTCCAACATTATGCTTATACACTTCAAACCGGGCGAGAGGAGATGGGTGAACGGCTGGCGCTGGTCGTCCGCAGTAAAAAAGAACTCGTAATCGGCTTGCGAGACTGGTTAACAGCTGCGGAAAAAGGCGAAAAGCCGAAAAGATCTGTACCCGTGTTTAGCGGAAATGCAGAAGAGTGTTCATCAGATATCGAAACCTTGCTTGATGGTCCATTAAGAGAAATGGTGATAGAGACTCTGTTGTCTGAAAACAACCTTGAAAAGATTGCATTTTGCTGGACAAAAGGGGTGCAAATCCCGTGGGAGCAGCTTTATCAAGGAAAAGGTGCACGAAGAATACCGTTGCCGACCTATCCATTTGAAAAGAGAAACTGCTGGAATAGCTTTCAAGCAGTAGAGAATACGCTCTCTGTATCACACGATGAGCATATCAACAGCAGCGATCATCACATGTTAGCTGATGTATTAGGGATGGCTCCAGAAGAACTGCATCCTCATAAGCCATTGCAGCATTACGGATTTGATTCGATTTCTTGCATACAGTTATTACAGCAATTGCAATCAGAAGTTGATCCTTTCATCACCTTGCCGGAGCTGCAAGCATGCCAAACCGTGCAGGATATGACGGATTTGATCGCAAAGAAACAGGAGGATTCATCCATACAAAACGAGCACACTCCTACATTTCCGGAATTGATACCGTTAAATGACGGCAAGCGGGGGCGCCCTGTATTTTGGTTTCATGGAGGAGTAGGAGGCGTTGAAATCTATCAGCAATTTGCACAAAAAAGCCAGCGACCTTTTTATGGCATTCAAGCAAGGGGATTTATGACTCAACATGCTCCTTTGCACGGAATTGAAAAAATGGCTTCCTATTATATAGAGATCATTCGAGCCATACAGCCGGAAGGCCCTTATGATGTAGGCGGATATTCCTTAGGCGGAATGATTGCATATGAAGTCACACGCCAGCTCCAAAGCCAAGGCCTTGCTGTCAAAAGCATGGTGATGATTGACTCTCCATACAGTTCTGACACGAAAGAGCATGAGGCTTCTATGAAAACGTCAATGCTGCAAACAATCAATACAATGCTGGCATCGATTGCGAAGCCGGATAAGCTTACTGACGTTCTCATCAGCCGTGAAGAGGTAGACACAAGCAGAGAGGATGAAGAATTCCTGTCTGAGCTGATCGATTTGGCAAAGAAACGGGGATTAAACAAACCGGAGAAGCAAATACGTGCGCAGACTCAGCAAATGATGAAAACACAGCGTGCCTATGATTTTGAAGCGTACACTGTACAGCCTCTGCCTGATCCTGAGGCGGTAAAATGTTATTACTTCCGCAACAAAAGCAGGTCTTTCTTTGGTGATTTAGACATTTATTTCACTTTCTCAAATGAAAAAACACCGTTCGATCAAGCTGCCTACTGGGAGGAATGGGAGCGTCAAATTCCCCAGTTCAACCTGATAGATGTCGATTCAAGCAACCACTTCATGATATTAACGGAACCGAAAGCGTCCAGAGCCATGTTAGAATTTTGCGAAAAGCTCTATTCAAACAAGGGAGTAGTGAACGCGAATTTCCTTAAGGCTTTCCGGAAAAAACATGAAGCAAGAGAAGAAAAGGAAGATGAATTGGTGAAGCGCTGAGAAACACAAAAGCCCCCTTTTGAAGGGGGCTTTTTGAATATGTTATTTTGAAAGTGAGACAAGGAGACTTTCTAACCCTCTTAAAAAGACATTTTTTCTCCATTGGATTTCATCAGGCGCTGCCGCGAGCTCAATATCCGGAAATCTCTTTAGAAGTGCGTTGAATGCAACGTGGCCTTCCAGCCTGGCAAGCGGCGCTCCTAAGCAGAAATGAATGCCAAAGCCGAAAGAAATATGTCTGTTCGGCGACCGATTGATATTTAAAATTTCAGGGTTCTCAAAAAAGTTTGGATCGCGATTGGCAGATCCAATGCCGATAAAGATCATGTCTCCTTTTTTGATTAAATGCCCCTTGTATGTAAAGTCCTCGATGGCCCACCGATTTGCCATCATCACGACAGGCGAGGTGTAGCGCAGCAATTCTTCAACCGCAGTAGCAATCATTTCAGGATGCTGCTTCAGCTTCTCACATTCCTCTTTGTGCTGAAGCAATGCAAGGGTGCCTGATCCGAGTAAGTTAACGGTCGTTTCAAGACCCGCTACGACCAGCAAGAACAGCATCGAATAAAGTTCTTTTTCGCTTAACTTGCTGCCGTTTTCTTCAGCATGCACAAGTTTACTGATTAAATCGTCTTTTGGCTGTATCCTTCTGTCATGGATTAGTTTGGCGATATAGTCTTTGAATTCACGAAGGGCTTGATTTGTCAGCTCTCTATTGCCTTCAGAGGTATCAACCATCGCATTGGTCCAGATTTGAAACTGTGCCCGATCCTCTTTAGGAATGCCCATTAATTCAGATATAACAATAAAAGGCAAAGGGGATGCGAAGGATTTCATGATATCCGTTTTGTTTTCTTTTTCCATTTCATCTAAAAGCTGTTCAGAAATTTGTTCGATGCTGCCACGCAGATTTTCAATGGTGCGTGGAGTAAATGCTTGATGAACAAGTGATTTCAAGCGGGTATGGTCAGGTGTGTCTTTTGCCAGCATATGATCGGATACGAAATCGATATCCTCGCTGACGTTGAGCATTTTGATTTGTTCTTGGCTCATCACGTTTTTAACATCTCTTGTAATTCGATTATCTTTTAGAAAGGCCATACAATCATCGTAACGGGTGATTAACCAAGCCGGATATGTGCCGCCGAACCGTTTTAATTCAAATCGGTGAATGGGATCTTCCTCTCTAAATCGGCCCAAAACTGAAAAAGGATCGTGATGAAATTCTTTTCCGTGCGGATGAAACATCAATTTTTCCATGTGCATTCTCCTCGCCTAATAGGGTAAATAGATGATTTCATTCTGTTAAACAAGTTGTAGTAAAAAACGGAATTGTTTGAAACTTAATCCTGTCTCTAAAACTATATATCTATTTTAGGCGGCATTCAATAGGGTGAAGAACGAAAACAATGAAAAAGTGGTTCCATGTAAAGCAGCGCCTTTGAATGAAAGCTCAAAGGCGCTAAGCTGTATGATTTTGATGAAAGTGACTGTCAGCTGTGCTGAACATCAATTGTGTATACTGCACGATCTGTTACAACCTTCAATCCTTCGTTTTCTTGGTGAATATGAATATCACCTAATAAAGGAATCTCATAGGCATTTTGCGGAAGCGGTACGTCCCCATCCTCAGTATAAGTTGTTCCTTCGCCTTCTAAAACAAGTTCTTCTTTTGCAACATAGTCATCAGGATGATTCGTGCTTCTTATACCCACTTTTTGAAGGTGGAGAACAATCTGATCCAAATCTGAAACCTCTTCATCATGGGTCAATTCGCCTTTTCTAATATCAAGCGTCTGGCCGACTTTGGATTCCAGCCATTGAGATAGCTGTGTATTCGTGTATGCCATCAATATTCCTCCTTTTGATCTACACGATACTATTCCCAATTGCTGCATCTTTTACACGCATAAGAACCGCCTCACCCCTTATGTATGAAACAATTCGCTGTTCAGAGCCTTGATATAACGTACGGCAGAACGCTGGACGGCTTCGCCGGCATTTTCTCTGACAACTTTAGAAAAAGCGTTGTAAAGCCGGTTGAATTGAAGCGGTTTCATTTTGGCTGCTATTTCTTCAACTTTGGAGGCGGGAAGGGGAATGAGATTTGGATAGCTGTACATAAAGCTGACCCAGTTCCGATCCGCCGCAACCGTAATGATATCCCCGGTCAATAGACAGCCTTTCCCTTCATTGCCTTTGCTCCAATGGAGAACAGCACCGCCTTTAAAATGTCCGCCCAGGCGGTAGAGGTCCAGTCCCGGCTTCATCTTGAGAGTTTCACCTGACCAGAAATGAATGTGATTGCTCGGCCTTGCCACCCATTCTTTGTCATCCTCATGGATATAGATCGGGGCCTGAAACGCTTCAGCCCACTCAACCTGAGCAGAGTAATAATGCGGATGAGACAAAGCGATGGCTTGGATACCGCCTAATTCGTTAATTTGGTTAATTGTCTTTTGGTCAAGATATGAAATGCAATCCCACAGCACGTTAAAGCCATTATGCTGGATAAGAAATGCTGTCTGTCCGATCGCAAACTCTGGTTCAGTTTTGATGCTATAAAGTTGTTCTTCTTCCTTTTTTAGGATGTTTTGAAGATTTCCTTTTTCACGCATGTCTTCAAGGGTTGTCCAAGATTGTCCATCAGGATGAATATACTGCCTTTCTTCATCGCAAATCAGACATGAGTTAGGCGGATTTACAGTCTGCGCATGTTGTACACCGCATGTGTTGCAGATATAATATGGCATTTTACCCACTTCCTTCATCCATTTTCTATTATTTTATCCCATTATTATGAAAATTCAAAACATAAAACCGGCAACTCTGCTGAGAGAGATTTGCCGGCTTTATGATGCTGTCTATTGGCCGGGAACGGAATTTTCTGCGTTTACAGCGCCCGCTCCGTAAACATTCGGATCTTCATCTTCCCATTTGTCTGTGCCATTTTTTAACAGCTCTTTCACTTCATCAGGTGTAAGGTCAGGATTTTGCTGAAGGATTAAAGCTGCAATTCCTGCACAGATGGGCGTTGCCATCGATGTTCCTGACATTGAAAAATACTGAGATCCTACACGGCTTGACTTTTGAAGCTTATCGATATAAGAATTCGGAGAGCGAAGGGAAATAATATTAACACCGGGCGCTAATATATCAGGCTTTTCTTTCCCGTATACTGTCGGCCCGCGGCTTGAGAAGGAAGCGACTGTATCATCATCGCTGCTTGTGGTATTGTTATCGTCAAGCGCACCTACTGTAATCACCTTCTCGCTCACGCCCGGACTTGCAATCGTTTGTGGATCAGGCCCTGAGTTTCCGGCAGCGACACAGACGACAATCCCCGCGTTCCACGCTTCTTCAACCGCTCTGACTAACGGGTCTTCCAGTTCATTATCATATCGAAGCGCATCGCCCCCGAGCGACATACTGATAATATCAATCGGTTCATTCGGGTTGTCCTCATTGTATTGAATACACCACTCTACACCTTCAATAATATCCGCTAACGTTCCTGAACCTTGCTTGTTTAACACCTTCACACCGATTAGGTTGGCTTCCGGTGCAGGTCCGCGGTATTGGCCGGAAGAGGACGCGCCGCTGCTTGCAACATCACCTGCACAGTGTGTGCCGTGACCATTATCATCATAAGGCTCGGTTTTTTGATTGACCATGTCCGCGAATCCGACAATCCTGCCTTCTAAATCAGGGTGCGGGTAGATTCCTGTATCGACAACAGCGACGGTAACGCCTTTTCCTGTCAGGGTTTGCCCGTTTCTAACGACTTCCTTCGCGTGGCTTGCTTCAGTTGCCGTGTCTAGAAGCGCTTTGACTTCTCGGTTTAAATACACTTTGCGGATATCGCCGCATTCAGAAAGAAGAGAATGTAACGCTGAAGGGGTAACCTCCGCGCTGCAGCAATTGATTTTGTTGAAGCGGCTTTTTAGCTTGCTGCGTTTTTCTTTTTGCAGCACCTGTCCAGCCGTTTGGAAGCCTGTCTCGTGACAGCCTTCCTCAAATTCAATAATGACTGACATTTTTTTTCTGTTTTTCAATTTGGTTTCGAAAAATTGATGCAAGAAGCAAGGAGTCCATTTGAAGGGCTTGTAAAGCTGCAAGACGCTTTCCCGTAACGGCCAATCTAGCTTATGAGCATTTGCTCTCACCATTTGTACCATAGAGTACCCAAACATGTATTTTCCTCCTATTATAAGGTTCTCTGTATACTCTATGAACAGATGATAGGTTTGGTAAGTTTGTTTGTCCTTTATAAGAGGCAGACATGAGTTGGTTTTTATGAACCTTTCGAATCAGATACGAAAGATTCATAAGTCGTGGCAATCATTGGACATTGAAGAAGAACGTTTGTTCGTATTATAATGTTGTCATATTAAATAGGCAGGAAGGGTGCAGCTGGATGAATTTCTTCTTACATCGGTCTTTGGAAAGCCAAATGCCAATCAGCATTATATATATGAAGAAAGACGGAACGATAAGCAAAAGAACGATTATTGTAAGACAGAAAAGCAAAACGCAAATCAAAGCTTTTTGTTTTTCGAAACAACAGATCAGAACGTTTTTGTTAGACTCTATTCTCTCCTGTGACTTTGTGAGAACAAATAAGCAAAATTTCTATTTTGCAGGACGATAACAGGCTGTCCGTTTCTGTATACCGGCCAGCCCGTTAATTGGAAAAACCCTCCTTAAACCTCTATACATTTAATTACCAAGTGAGGTTGTTCCTACCTTTTTTGCCTTTCCTCTCAATCTTTTTTCACTCATATTTGAAATGAACCGCTATTAACTGTGACAATCAATTGATTTTTTGAAACCGGGAACTTTTTCACTGATGATATAGTGTATACAATGGTAAGATAAAACCTATTGGCTAAACCTCATATAATGAACCGTGCCATTCTTATGAAAGGAGTTAAACATGAGAAGATTTATACTAAATGTCATATTAGTCTTAGCCATTGTCTTATTCCTAAGATATGTTCATTACTCATTAGAACCTGAACCATCTGATCAGCCAGATACATATTCAAATTTCAGCAGCTTGGCAGAGAATGAGAGCCCAGCCGATTATGATATTTCTTATAATGAAAAAAAGGGAAGCAAAGTCTTAATTATGTCTCCGCACGGCGGAAGAATTGAAGGCGGAGTAAGCGAGCTTGTGCGGTATTTCAATAATGAATACTCTACATACCTATTTGAAGGGCTGAAGTCACACGATAACCAAACGCTGCACATTACAAGCACCAACTTTGATGAGCCATTGGCTGCAAAGAAAATCAAGGAGCACCAATATGTTGTGGCTTTTCACGGATATAAAGGGGAGAACAAGAATACACTTGTTGGAGGCACAGACCGAAAGCGGGCGAAAATGATCGTAAGAGCCCTTGAGAGAAGAGGATTTTCAGCTGAGCTAGCGTCGTCTAAAAGCGGTCTCGCTGGATTGAGTGCCGAAAACATTAACAACCAAGGGGAAACAGGGCTGAGTATCCAGTTGGAAATCAGCCGCGAACAGAGAGAAGCATTTTTCGATGATTTTTATTATAAAAATAGGAAATACACAAAGAACAGTGAATTTTATGCTTATGTTCGTGCGATCAAAAGTGTCCTTGAAAAAGAGTATTCGTAACAAGCAGATCTGAAGACAAAATAAGAGAAGATCAGTAGACTGAAATAGGATCATAAAAGGAGGCAAAACATACGATGGCAGATCATCATTTTTATTTAAAAGCGAACTGGCCGGGAAACCGCAATGACGTCGGTACGATCGAAAGCGGAAACCTCATCACATCTATTTCTATTCCTAAAGAAATGGATGGACCGGGAGAGGGAACCAACCCAGATGAAATGCTTCTCGGGGCGGCAGCGACCTGTTACATTATTACACTTGCTGCAATGATGGAAAGAAGCGGGCTGGAAAAAGAAGACTTGCAGATGGAGTCAGAAGGTATTGTCGACGTCACAAAAGGAGTCTTTACATACAAAAAGATCATTCACCGTCCCTCCGTCGTGCTCAAACATGATGCTTCACAAGAAGACATTGCATTGGCGCACAAGCTTTGTGAAAAGGCGGAGTCGTCATGCATGATTTCACGCGCAGTTCAAGGAAATGTCGAGCTGCAGCTTGAGGCCACTGTAAAACGGGCTGGTGAATAAAAAAACAGACGGTCACTCACAGACCGTCTGTTTTTTTTCTTTAGCAGGGGCTTTTGACTGATTTAACACGACGACGCCTGCAATGACAAGCGTGAGCCCGAACACTCCCTTTAAACTGATGGTTTCGCCAAAAAGCAAAAATCCGACAATGGCTGTAAGCGCCGTTCCAACGCCCGACCATGTCGCATACGCACTTGATAAGTCAATTGTTTTTAAAGAAAAGCTTAGAAAGGTAAAAGCAGAAAGAAACCCGGCAATGACTCCGATAATGGGCCAGGCTTGTGTAAATCCTTCTGAAAGCTTCAGCATCGTGCTCCCGAAAACCTCAGATACAATGGCAAGAGCCAAATAAAGAAATCCTTTCATGATCATCACTCCTTACTGCCAGTTAAGTAACACAACCCCTGAAATTAATAAAAGGATTCCAATTAGTCCTTTCACGTTCAGTTCTTCCTTGAACCATTTCACTCCGATCACTGCCGTCAGCACCGTGCCCACGCCGCTCCATGTCGCATATGAGAGACTCAGGGGGATATGGTTTAAGGTGAGCGACAGCATGTAAAAGGCGAGGGAATAGCCAATCACGACCAAGGCGCTTGGCTTCCATTTTTTGAAGCCGTTAGACACTTTCAGCATGGCCGCTCCTATCGATTCCGAGCATATGGCAATCGTGAGGAATATGTATCCTATTAACATTGTAAATTCTCCTCACTTCAAATATGTTTTTAGGTCATAAAAATCTCAGCTAGAAAAATATTAGTGTATGCCTAAGTATGAGTCAAGAGATTCATTTTCACTGACATAAAAAAGACCCCTTTTTTAAGAGGTCTGTTGTGTTTAATAGTAATAAGGATATGGAGGAAACGGATAATAGGGATATCCGCCATAGAAATAAGGATTAAATAAAGCGCTTCCTACAAGCCCGCCTACAAGGCCGCCGAAAAAAGGTCCCCCGTAAAATCCGAATGGACGGCCAAATCCAAACCCGTAGCCAAATCCAGGTCTTCCAAACCCAAAAGGTCTTCCAAATATTCTTGTATCTTCAGCAGTGAAATTCTCTATCTCGTTCATTTTTTCTTTCCTCCTGTAATAAATTGTAGATGATGCAGTGTATTCAGCCTACCTAGATTTGATTGGGCGTTTGATGAAAAAGAAGGGATGTGATCACATTGGGCCTGTATCCGTCTGACTGGTCAAAAGCGCCGCCTCACGCACATGCTTATCATGTCAAAACAACCAAAGAACAGGGACATTATCATCTCATTGAAGGATTTACTCAGCCGGCTAATGGATCGAATACCGATCAGCATACACACTACTTTACTGGGATTACGTCTTTTGAAAGCGGTCATTTCCACCGGTATTACGGAATCTCGGGCCCTGCGATTCCCTTAGCAGACGGCACTCATTATCACGAAATCGAAGAAACGACGTATCTGGCTTATAATGAACCGATTGAGATCCGGTACGGAGGCGTTGTGTATGATCCGAAAGATGACGGAAGAAAAACGCATCGGCATGCCCTGAAAGGAAGGACGAGAGAAATCGTCGGCAATGAGCCGCTCGGCTGGTAGCAGGATGTTTACCGGTGCAAAAAAAGGGCAAAATGGATAGGTGGTTGTACATGATGAATGCTATAATGGGGGGAGATTTATAAAAGAGAGTGATACATATTGAATAATACGAAGCAGCCCGTTGTCATTTTAGTCGGACCGACGGCAGTGGGGAAAACAAATTTAAGTATTCAGCTAGCTAAATCCTTGAACGCGGAAATTATCAGCGGAGATTCGATGCAGGTTTATAAAGGGATGGATATTGGAACAGCTAAAATCACCGAACAGGAGATGGAGGGAGTGCCCCATCATCTGATTGACATTTTAGATCCCCAAGATTCCTTCTCCACCGCCGATTATCAAGGCTTAGTGAGAAACAAAATCAGCGAGATTGCCAAAAGAGGAAAGCTTCCGATGATTGTCGGCGGTACAGGGCTTTATATACAATCTGTGCTGTACGATTATACATTTACGGAAGAGGCGAACGACCCTGCTTTTCGACAAAGCATGCAAATAGCTGCGGAGCGGGAAGGCGCTGACTTTCTTCATGCCAAACTTGCTGCGGCAGATCCTGAGGCAGCAGCTGCGATTCATCCGAATAATACAAGAAGAGTCATTCGTGCGCTGGAAATTTTACACACGTCTGGAAAAACGATGTCCCAGCATTTGAAGGAGCAAAAACGAGAACTCTTGTACAATGCTGTGTTAATTGGACTGACAATGGACAGAGACACGCTTTACGCTAGAATTAATCAGCGGGTCGATATGATGATGGAGGCAGGTCTTCTTCCGGAAGTGAAACGCCTCTACGACCGGAATGTGAGAGACTGTCAGTCGATACAGGCGATAGGCTATAAGGAGCTATATGCATATTTTGACGGTTTTGTGACACTTTCTGATGCCGTCGATCAGCTAAAGCAGAACTCAAGACGGTATGCGAAACGCCAGCTGACGTGGTTCCGCAACAAAATGCAGGTTACCTGGTTCGATATGACACCGCCCGTTGACATGGAGCTGAAAAAAAAGGAAATTTTCACACATATAGCAGGAAAACTCGAACTTTAATCGAAACTGTATGATATAGAGAATCAAGGAGGACGAAACATGAAACCGATTAATATTCAGGATCAGTTTTTGAATCAAATCCGGAAAGAAAATACGTATGTCACTGTTTTTTTGCTGAATGGCTTTCAGTTGCGTGGCCAAGTGAAAGGCTTTGATAACTTTACCGTATTGCTGGAATCGGAAGGGAAGCAGCAGCTTATATATAAACATGCGATCTCAACGTTTGCGCCGCAAAAAAACGTCCAGCTTGAACTCGAATAGATTACAAAAATACCATGTCAACGCATGGGGAGGCTGTCGGGGGAATCTCGGCAGCCATTTTTAAAATGAACCAAGTTGTTCTGTAAGCTGACCATGCCAAGGCACGGTCTTTTTTTATGAGATCAACATATGTAAGGCTATAACGAATATCATATAAAAATCTGAATCTGGGAGTGACGCGATCTTGTTTGAAAGTGAAGCAGAACTGAGACGAATCAGGATTGTGCTTGTGTGGATAGCTGTATTTTTGCTGTTCGGGGCGTGCGGGCACCAAGAAACTATCATTGAAACAGACAGCGGCAATTCAGATGATGATACGCCTCAGCCAACCTCGTTTCCGCTTGAACATAATCATTTTGGCGTTCTGGAGGACGGCTATATTAAAATTTATGAGTATAATGAGTCCCGCAATGAGGTAAAGCTGAAGAAAGAATACGCGGATGATGAGCTTGAATAAAATTCACAAGCATCCGATTTTACAAAGAGGATGCTACCCGCTAAACTAAATACAGACACAGATCAAACAGAGGGTGAAAAAATGAAGCATAAAGTGATCGTGAATCATTGGGAAGAAATTTGCGAAGATGATTCTTGCTATGAATACGGAACAAGCATCATTGTGAACGGAAAAGAATTAATCAGAGAAGCGTCAATCATCAGCGCTTTGAAGGCGGTTTTAGAAGAGATCGGTGCGGATGTTGAAATAGAAGAAACAGTAGAGAGCGAAAAATGCTGTGATAGCTTAAGAAAAAAAAATCTAGACTACTAAGCAGTTTTTTTTCATGTTATGATATACATCGGCTTAAAAACGACACCCTGAGTAGGACGAGAGATGATTCTCGTTCTGCTCTCTTTTTTGGGCCCTTATGAGTCTGCCCATTTGCCTGATTTGATCAAAATATGAATTTTTCATAAAAACAAATCTATATATTGTGTTTTTGCTAGAGGGTAGTATACTATATATAGTGTTAGTGATGAGAGATTCATATTTTTTGATAGGTCGTGATAAAACGTGGTACAAATCATATTTGATTCAAAAACAGGGAATGTTCAGCGGTTTGTGAACAAAATAGGCTTTCAGCAGATACGCAAGGTGGACGAAATTGACCACCTGGACACTCCGTTTGTTTTGGTCACCTACACGACAAACTTCGGTCAGGTACCGGCATCAACACAATCATTTCTCGAAAAATACGCCCATCTCTTATTAGGAGTCGCTGCGAGCGGCAATAAAGTATGGGGCGATAACTTTGCAAAAAGCGCCGATACCATTTCAAGACAATATCAGGTGCCGATCTTGCACAAATTTGAACTCAGCGGCACATCTAAAGACGTTGAATTGTTTACTCAGGAGGTAGAAAGAGTTGTCACAAAATCAAGTGCCAAAATGGATCCAGTTAAATAACGAAATTATGATCCAAAAAGATGGAAAATTCCAGTTTGATAAGGATAAAGAGGCTGTACATAGCTATTTTGTAGATTATATCAATCAAAACACAGTTTTCTTTCACGATTTAAAAGAGAAGCTGGATTATTTGATTGAAAACCAATACTACGAAGAGGAATTCTTAAGCCTTTATTCTTTTGAAGACATTAAAGCAGTGTTTAAGACAGCTTACGCTAAGAAGTTTCGTTTTCCTTCCTTCATGAGTGCGTTTAAATTCTATAATGACTATGCTTTGAAAACGAATGACAAGAAAAAAATCCTCGAGCGTTATGAGGACCGGATCTCAATTGTCGCGCTGTTCTTCGCAAACGGCGACACTGAGAAAGCAAAAGAATATGTGCGCCTGATGATCAATCAGGAATACCAGCCGAGCACACCGACATTTTTGAACGCCGGCAGAAAACGCCGCGGTGAACTGGTGAGCTGCTTCTTGCTCGAGGTCAATGATTCATTAAACGATATTTCAAGAGCGATCGATATTTCCATGCAGCTTTCGAAACTGGGCGGCGGGGTTTCTCTTAACCTGTCCAAGCTTCGCGCGAAAGGTGAAGCCATTAAAGATGTCGAAAATGCCACAAAAGGCGTTGTAGGCGTCATGAAGCTTCTTGATAACGCGTTCCGTTACGCTGACCAAATGGGACAAAGACAGGGATCTGGCGCGGCGTACTTAAACATTTTCCACCGCGATATCAATGATTTTCTCGATACGAAAAAGATTTCTGCTGATGAAGATGTGCGCGTCAAAACGCTTTCTATCGGTGTTGTCATTCCGGATAAGTTCGTTGAGCTTGCGCGTGAGGACAAAGCGGCTTACGTATTTTATCCGCACACGATTTATAAAGAGTACGGCCAACACATGGATGAGATGGACATGAACGAAATGTACGACAAATTTGTCGACAACCCTCGGGTGAAAAAGGAAAAAATCAACCCGCGGAAATTGCTTGAAAAACTGGCGATGCTTCGTTCTGAATCAGGCTATCCATACATCATGTTCCAAGATAACGTGAATAAAGTGCATGCGAATAACCATATTTCCAAGGTGAAATTTTCTAACCTTTGCTCTGAAGTGCTGCAAGCATCTCAGGTTTCTTCATACACAGACTATGATGAAGAAGATGAAATCGGTTTGGATATTTCCTGCAACCTGGGTTCGCTTAACATTCTCAACGTCATGGAGCACAAATCAATCGAAAAGACAGTTAAGCTTGCGACAGACTCTTTAACACACGTGTCTGAAACGACTGATATCCGCAATGCGCCTGCTGTAAGACGGGCAAACAAAGCGATGAAATCAATCGGTCTCGGCGCTATGAACCTTCACGGCTACCTTGCGCAAAACGGCATTGCGTATGAAAGTCCGGAAGCGCGTGACTTTGCAAACACGTTCTTTATGATGGTGAATTTCTACTCCATCCAGCGTTCTGCGGAAATCGCAAAAGAGAAGGGTGAAACGTTTGATCAATATGAAGGATCAACCTATGCGACAGGTGAATACTTCGACAAATACGTTTCAACTGATTTCTCACCGAAATACGAAAAAATCGCCAACCTGTTTGAAGGCATGCATATCCCGACGACAGAGGACTGGGAAAAGCTAAAAGCATTTGTGGCTGAACACGGCATGTATCACAGCTATAGATTATGCATTGCGCCGACAGGCTCTATCTCATACGTTCAATCAAGCACGGCGTCTGTCATGCCGATTATGGAACGGATTGAAGAAAGAACATACGGCAACTCAAAAACGTACTACCCAATGCCTGGGCTTGCATCTAATAACTGGTTCTTCTATAAAGAAGCCTACGATATGGACATGTTCAAGGTTGTAGATATGATCGCGACTATCCAGCAGCACATTGATCAGGGAATCAGCTTCACATTGTTCTTAAAAGACACAATGACGACTCGTGATTTAAACCGAATCGATCTGTATGCACATCACAGAGGAATTAAAACCATTTACTATGCAAGAACGAAAGATACTGGGCAAGACAGCTGCCTTTCTTGTGTTGTTTGATTAAAGGAGAGTTTATAGTGACAAAAATTTATGACGCAGCAAACTGGTCAAAGCATGAAGACGATTTTACCCAAATGTTCTATAACCAAAACGTGAAACAGTTCTGGCTTCCGGAAGAGATTGCTTTAAACGGCGATCTCCTCACTTGGAAGTACCTCGGAAAAAACGAGCAGGACACTTATATGAAGGTACTGGCCGGACTTACTCTTCTTGATACAGAGCAGGGGAATACGGGAATGCCAATCGTGGCTGAACACGTAGACGGTCATCAGCGGAAAGCGGTGCTGAACTTTATGGCAATGATGGAGAACGCTGTCCATGCGAAGTCGTACTCTAATATTTTCATGACCCTGGCACCGACTGAAACGATTAATGAAGTATTCGAATGGGTTAAACAAAATAAATATTTGCAGAAAAAAGCGCAAATCATCGTCGGACTTTACAAAGCCATTCAAAAAGATGATGAGATTTCACTGTTCAAAGCGATGGTTGCTTCCGTTTATCTGGAAAGCTTCCTCTTTTACAGCGGTTTCTATTATCCGTTATATTTCTACGGACAAGGAAAACTGATGCAAAGCGGTGAAATCATCAACCTGATCCTTCGTGATGAAGCGATTCACGGCGTCTATGTGGGTCTCCTTGCTCAGGAAATCTATAATAAGCAGACAGAAGAGAAAAAAGCAGAGCTTCGCGACTTTGCGATCGACCTTCTGAATGAGTTATATGAAAATGAGCTTGAGTATACAGAAGACTTGTACGATCAAGTCGGACTCTCACACGATGTAAAGAAATTCATCCGCTATAATGCCAATAAAGCGCTGATGAACCTTGGATTTGATCCATACTTTGAAGAGGAAGATATTAATCCGATCGTTTTAAACGGATTAAATACAAAAACAAAATCACATGACTTCTTCTCTATGAAGGGGAACGGTTATAAAAAAGCGACAGTTGAGCCGCTCAAAGACGATGACTTTTATTTTGGAGATGAAAAAGAGCAGATATAATATCTGCTCTTTTCGCTTGAAGGTTAAATAAGGAGGACGCAGTAACCATGGGAAAGATGGACGAAATGATTTTGGTCGCCCCGCGCGACGACGTGTTTAAGAAGGAGAGCTTAACCTTTCAGGGCGTGAACAGTGAAGATAGCAGAGTAGCAGAAATCATGGCTCAGATCGAAGCAGCCTATCGTGAAATGAGAAGGGGAGACGCAGAAGAAGATCCTCATTACAAGCAGCCGATTCCCTATGTCGTCATTAAGCGCAAAGATGAAGTTTTCCTTTACGAGCGGCTGGCTGGTGGAGGAGAATCACGTCTGCACAATAAGCTTTCTCTCGGCTTTGGAGGCCATATGAACGCCATCGAAGGAGCAGCCTCATTTGCTGAAGTCTTAAAGCTGAACACAGACCGTGAGCTTGACGAAGAACTGCAAATACATGAAGAGGATAAACAGGCGATTGTCACATTGGGACTCATCAATGATGATGAAAACAGTGTCGGCAAAGTGCATATCGGTATTCTTTCTGCGCTTCAGTTGAAGCCTGGCTCAAAAGTGGAAGTAAAGGAGAAAGAACAAATTGCGGGTAAATGGATGAAAGTCTCAGAATTAAGACAGGACGACATCTATAACCGTCTGGAAACATGGTCACAATTTGTTGTTGATATTCTTGAATAAAAAAACCCGGTTTCTCGTGATGAGGAGCCGGGTTTTTTATGAAACGCTCGTCCGCGTCTAGACTATGATTCTAGAATGACAATTGCGTCAAAGCCGGCATTCTCCGCTCTGGCAGCAAGAGCGTCCGCATTGTCTTTGGACGAAAATGCGCCAATCTGCACTTTGTATAATCCGTCCTTTAAAACGACAATCGTGTCAAAGCCTTTAGCTTCGGCACTGCTAGCGAGTGAGTCCGCATTCGCTTTCACTTTAAATGCGCCGATTTGAACCTTATATAACCCTGAGCTGGATGTTTTTTTAAGGTTAAAGGCTTGCTCCAGCCCGTTTGCATGGCCTCTCGCTAAGCTTTGAATAAAGCTGCTTGTTTTAAGCTTATTTGCATCAGCAACGGTATCAATGAATCCGTTCTCGGTCAATAGGGCAGGCATTGCCGACTCCCTTAGGACGTGGAAGTTTGCTGTTTTTTTGCCGCGGTCGGCAAAGTCGACAGCTTGTATCACTGCAGAGTGAACTGCAGATTGGTAAGTTGTTGTCGGAGCTCCTACACCCGGGTATATATAGCTTTCAAATCCTGTGCCGCCCCCGGAATTAATGTGAATGGACAAAAAGAAATCTGCTCCCCAGTTATTTGCGGCATTTGTCCGGTCACTTAAGCTAACATATTGGTCGCTTGTCCGGCTCAGCAGCAAAGAAACTCCTTCATACTCATTTGTCAATATCGTACGTAAAGCTAAAGCGATTTGCAGGGTTAACGTTTTTTCTTGAAGGCCATTTCCTGTTGCACCTGGATCAGACCCGCCATGGCCAGGATCAATAAAAATCTTAACCATTCTTCATCACCTCATTACAGGATATGAAAAAACACGGCTTCTGCTTGTACGAGTATCATCTGTCTGAAAAATGAGGAAATAACCTTTACGCATGCGGAAATTATTTCTCGGGAAAGCGCACAATTCAACATGAAGCGACAGCAGATTCCATTCGAATAAAAAATATAGACATGTCATTTGTTTGCGGGTATTATGGGTTCGGCTTTATTTACACTGATTCCGTCTCGTTTTAGTCTTTGCGTTCTAATTTTGGAGCAGGCATTTGGAACGTAAATTTACAAGCGGAGCACCTTTCATATGCTGAGAAAGGGACGAGTCGTTAAAGACATCTCTTTATAAATAGAAGAAAGAGAATGTGTCAGTATCTTAGATGAATGAGGCTGGCAATTTAACTACGAATCATATGCTGACAGGTGTGAGTGTCCCGTATTTTTGGATTGGATCTGTTCAAAACCGAAAGCCGCACGCCAAACCGGGGTACGTTATGAACAAAGAACACGGTATCGTCGGAGCTTCCGCTCGGGCTTCGTTAAGTGAAGTGTCGTAACAAGGTTATAGAAAGAATAAGGGATTTCATATCGATGCTTCCGGCTGATACTTGGGAAAATAATGATAAAGAGGTTGATACATCCAAAGGAATATCACCATATTCATAGAGCAGTGTTCTGACAAAATGATTAAAAACAAAATCTCTTGGTTTGTCCACCCCATGTCCGTGAATACAATAAGAAATAAAGTATTTCTCGGGAAAGCGCAAGATTCCTTATCGTTCCCGAAAAAAGCAATTGTTTCGACACATGATAGGCGTTTGTCACAAACGGCATCCGCTTGAATATCATATAGAGAGAACAGAGAGGTGAAAATGTTGGAGCGCGCTGTGACTTATAAAAACAACGGACAGATCAACATTATTCTGAACGGGCAAAAACAAGTGCTGACAAATGCTGAGGCTGAGGCGGAATATCAAGCCGCTTTGCAAAAAAACGAAGCGAAGCACGGCATTTTGAAGGAAATAGAAAAAGAGATGAGCGCACTGGTTGGGATGGAGGAAATGAAACGCAACATCAAGGAAATATACGCTTGGATTTTTGTGAACCAAAAACGTGCGGAGCAAGGCTTGAAGGTGGGGAAGCAAGCGCTGCATATGATGTTTAAAGGAAACCCGGGAACAGGAAAAACAACTGTTGCACGGCTGATCGGCAGGCTGTTCTTTGAAATGAATGTGCTGTCAAAAGGCCATCTGATAGAAGCAGAGCGGGCTGATCTGGTCGGGGAATATATCGGCCACACCGCCCAAAAGACGAGAGATTTAATCAAAAAGTCATTAGGCGGCATTTTGTTTATAGACGAAGCCTATTCGCTGGCAAGAGGCGGCGAAAAGGACTTTGGGAAAGAAGCGATCGACACACTCGTAAAGCATATGGAAGACAAACAGCATGAGTTTATTTTGATACTCGCCGGATATTCTCGGGAAATGGATCATTTTCTCTCATTAAATCCAGGTCTCCAATCAAGATTTCCCATCTCCATTGATTTTCCTGATTATTCTGTGACCCAGCTCATGGAGATTGCAAAACGCATGATCGCTGACAGGGAATACCAGCTCAGTCAAGAAGCGGAATGGAAATTAAAAGATTACTTAATGACAGTCAAAAGCACGACAAGTCCCATTAAATTTAGCAATGGCCGTTTTGTCAGAAATGTGATCGAAAAATCGATCAGAGCGCAAGCCATGAGGCTTTTAATGGGCGATCAATACTTAAAAAGCGACTTGATGACCATTAAAAGCCAAGATCTTTCCATTAAAGAAGAAGCGTCTGGCTCTGTATAGACCTCTCAGTTTTCGAGAGGTCTGTTTTTTGCTGTATATCTTGCTTTTCAAAGCAATCGATTTGTGGTATACACATGCAGGGTTTGGTATGATAATACTACTGCCCAATATGCAAAAGAAAGGAACATCCATTTGAACGAACAGGAAACAAGACAGGAAAAAGCTATTTTAGTCGGATGTCAGCTGCCGCATATCACGGATGAGCATTTTGAAAATTCTATGGAAGAGCTTGCATCTCTGACAAAAACAGCAGACGGAAAAGTATTGACCAGCGTCACACAAAAACGGAACAGGGCTGACGCCGCTACATATATAGGAAAAGGGAAGGTAGAAGAGCTGAAGGCACTGGTGGAAGAGCTTGAGGCTGATCTCCTTATCTTTAATGATGAGCTGTCTCCAAGTCAGCTGAAGTCGTTGGCAACAGCGATTGAAGTGAAGATGATTGACCGTACGCAATTGATATTAGATATTTTTGCAAAGCGGGCAAGAACGCGAGAAGGCAAACTTCAGATTGAACTGGCTCAGCTGCAATATGCACTTCCGCGTCTGACGGGGCAAGGGATCAATCTCTCCCGGCAAGGCGGAGGAATTGGGGCGAGAGGTCCCGGGGAAACGAAACTGGAAACCGACCGCCGCCATATCAGAAATCGCATTCATGAAATCAACACACAGCTTTCAACTGTCATTCGCCATAGAAGCCGATACCGTGAAAGAAGAAAGAAAAACGGTGTGCTTCAAATTGCGCTTGTCGGATATACAAACGCGGGCAAATCAACATGGTTCAACCGCCTGACAAGTGCTGAAAGCTATGAAGAAGACCTTCTGTTTGCCACACTGGACCCGATGACCAGAAAAATGGTCCTGCCAAGCGGCTACAGCGTGCTTCTGTCAGATACAGTAGGATTTATTCAGGATCTTCCGACGACACTGATTGCTGCATTTCGGTCAACGCTTGAGGAAGTAAAGGAAGCGGATTTGATCCTTCATTTGATTGATTCTTCAAATGAGGATTACGTGGGACACGAAAAAACGGTGCTTCGTTTGCTTGAAGAGCTTGAAGCAGATGACATCCCGATGCTGACAGCTTACAATAAACGTGATCAAAAGCTGCCTGATTTTATACCGTCCGCCGGAAGGGATCACATTATGGTCAGTGCGAAATTTGAGGAAGACGCTGAAACGTTTAAAGAAGCGATTCAGCGCTATTTGCGCCAAGAGCTGTTAACATCTTTTGAAGCGCATGTGCCGGCAAGTGAAGGTAAGCTCCTTTCGAGAATCAAATCGGAAACAATGGTTGACCGCTTCTATTTTAATGAAGAAAATGAACGGTACGACATATCAGGCTATGTGCAAGAAGAGCAAAGTATCATCGGTGAATTAAAGAAGTATATGTAGGAAGGAAATTCAAAGACATGTTTGACACATTAACACACGGAGAATTATTGAAAAAAACGGCAATGGAAGTGGAATCAGACATTGCCGGCGTTCATAAACAAATAGAAGAAATCAGCGAGCGCAATGAATGGAGGGTGCTTCAAAGCTATAGAAAACACAAAGTAAGCGACACTCATTTCACACCGTCTACAGGATACGGCTATGATGATATCGGAAGAGACACGCTTGAGAGCATTTATGCGGATGTGTTTGGCGGAGAAGCGGGGCTTGTAAGGCCGCAAATTATCTCAGGCACCCATGCCATCTCGATTGCTTTGTTCGGTGTGCTCAGACCGGGGGACGAGCTCCTTTATATAACGGGCAAGCCATATGATACGCTAGAAGAAATTGTGGGCGTCAGAGGCGGAGAAAACGCTGGATCATTAAAGGATTTTCAAATCGGCTACAATGCGGTTGATCTGACAGAAGACGGAAAAATAGACTATGATGCAGTCGCCGCAGCGATCAATCCGAAGACGAAAGTAATCGGCATTCAGCGCTCAAAAGGATATGCAAATCGTCCTTCTTTCTTAATTAGTGAAATAAAAGAAATGATCCGTTTTGTAAAAGAAATCAATGAAAACCTGATCGTCTTTGTGGACAACTGTTACGGAGAATTTGTGGAAGAGCTTGAGCCTTGCCATGTCGGAGCCGATCTGATGGCGGGATCTCTCATTAAAAATCCCGGCGGCGGTCTTGCGAAAACAGGAGGCTATCTCGTCGGAAAAGCGAAATGGATTGAAGCTTGCTCATACCGTATGACGTCACCTGGCATCGGCAGAGAAGCAGGAGCATCTCTTTACTCGCTCCAAGAAATGTATCAAGGCTTCTTTTTGGCGCCTCACGTTGTGTCTCAGAGTTTAAAAGGAGCGGTGTTTACAGCGAGATTCCTTGAAAAACTGGGCTTCACTTCAAACCCGAAATGGGATGCGAAAAGAACAGATTTGATACAATCCGTTGAGTTTTCTGACAGAGAAAAGATGATTGCCTTTTGCCAGGCGATTCAATTTGCATCGCCGATCAATGCCCACGTGACGCCTTATCCGGCCTACATGCCGGGATATGAAGATGATGTCATTATGGCAGCAGGCACATTTATTCAGGGAGCAAGCATCGAATTATCAGCAGATGGCCCTATCCGCCCGCCGTATGTAGCGTATGTTCAGGGAGGATTAACCTATTCGCATGTGAAGAATGCCATATGCAGTGCAGTGGATTCACTCATGGAAAAACAATTAATTTAAATTTTTTAAAAATTTCACTGAATTTCATGTTAAGAATCCTTACATCGTATTGACACAAAATATAACATCACCTATAATGAAACTAAGTTAAGAAAAGGAGGAAATTGAGATGAGTGATAATATTCGCCGCTCAATGCCTTTATTTCCAATAGGAATTGTCATGCAGTTAACTGAATTATCAGCAAGACAAATTCGATATTATGAGGAAAATGGACTAATATTTCCAGCTAGAAGCGAAGGAAATAGACGATTATTTTCATTTCATGATGTAGATAAACTGTTAGAAATCAAGCACCTGATAGAACAAGGTGTAAACATGGCAGGAATCAAACAGATTCTGGCGAAAGCAGAAGCCGAGCCGGAGCAAAAACAAAACGAGAAGACGAAAAAACCAATGAAACATGATCTGTCCGATGACGAGTTGAGACAACTCCTGAAAAACGAGCTCATGCAAGCTGGCCGTTTTCAAAGAGGGAATACATTCCGTCAAGGCGACATGTCCCGCTTCTTTCATTAATCCGTTAGCAACTGTTTTGCTATATACATTTACCTTTTAGAGGAGGAGTTTTACGAAATGGCAAAGTACACTAGAGAAGATATCGTAAAATTAGTAAAAGAAGAAAACGTCAAGTATATCCGTCTTCAATTTACTGACATTCTTGGAACGATCAAGAATGTTGAAATTCCTGTAAGCCAGCTTGGAAAAGCGCTTGATAATAAAGTCATGTTTGACGGTTCTTCTATTGAAGGATTCGTTCGCATCGAAGAGTCAGACATGTACCTGTATCCAGATCTAAATACATTTGTTATCTTCCCATGGACAGCTGAAAAAGGTAAAGTAGCACGTTTCATCTGTGATATCTACAATCCGGATGGCACACCTTTCGAAGGTGACCCGCGAAACAACTTAAAACGGATTTTGAAAGAAATGGAAGACCTAGGCTTCAGTGATTTCAACCTCGGGCCTGAGCCTGAATTCTTCTTATTCAAATTAGACGAAAAAGGCGAGCCGACGCTTGAACTAAACGACAAAGGCGGATATTTCGACTTGGCTCCAACTGACTTGGGAGAAAACTGCCGCCGCGATATCGTACTTGAGCTTGAAGAGATGGGCTTTGAAATCGAAGCGTCTCACCACGAAGTAGCGCCTGGCCAGCATGAAATCGACTTTAAATATGCTGGTGCAGTCCGCTCTTGTGACGACATCCAAACGTTTAAACTGGTTGTCAAAACAATTGCCCGCAAACACGGCTTGCATGCGACATTTATGCCAAAACCGTTGTTCGGTGTGAACGGTTCCGGTATGCACTGTAATCTATCACTCTTCAAAGATGGCGTTAACTCATTCTATGACGAAAACGCAGATCTTCAGTTAAGTGAAACAGCGAAACACTTCATTGCAGGTATCGTGAAGCACGCAACAAGCTTTACAGCAGTAACAAACCCGACAGTAAACTCTTACAAACGTCTTGTTCCTGGCTATGAAGCACCTTGCTACGTAGCATGGAGCGCGCAAAACAGAAGCCCGCTTATCCGTATCCCGGCTTCCCGCGGCATCAGCACACGTGTTGAAGTACGTAGCGTAGATCCAGCTGCTAACCCGTACCTTGCACTAAGCGTATTGCTTGCTGCAGGCTTAGACGGAATCAAAAACAAACTGGAAGCGCCAGCTCCAATCGACCGCAACATCTATGTGATGAGCAAAGAAGAGCGCATGGAAAACGGAATCGTTGACCTTCCAGCAACACTTGCGGAAGCGCTAGAAGAGTTCAAATCAAACGAAGTCATGGTCAAAGCGCTAGGCGAGCACCTATTCGAACACTTCATCGAAGCAAAAGAAATCGAATGGGATATGTTCCGCACACAAGTTCACCCTTGGGAACGCGAACAGTATATGTCTCAGTATTAATCTCTCAATCCCTTGGCACTATTGGTGTCAGGGGATTTTTTTATCTGTTTTCTATTTTAATAAATTGGTATAATCTTGTATCACCCACAAAACACCAGAAGTGTCACTCTGAAAAGGCATCATCACCAACGAATACAACTTTAGAAAGTAGGTACGGACATGAGATAATCAAGAAGATTGCTTCTACAATGGCAAAATGATACTGAAAAGGAGTGAGATTCATGGGAGGATTTTATTTCTTTGGTGGTTTGATTTTAGCACTTCTACTAGGTGTTGGTTTATTATCTTTTGGTGCTTATACTCTTTGGAAACTTATAAAGATGCGCTAGGTTTGATGGAAGCTCCCTTTTGAATTAAATAGCTGTTTGCTGGATCTCACTTTTTGTAAGTTGGAAATTCATATGACTGAGTATCTGTACCGTTAGCTTTAGCTGACGATAGGGATGCTGATACGACTAACACAATACCAAGGTTGTTGCTTGTTCGAACCTACATCCAAAATTCCCAATAAAATAATGGTTTTATCCATAAAACAAAAGTTTGTAAATTAGGGAAAGAACATGCTTAATGCAGGTTCTTTTTTATTCAATCATTAAAACATTCGAACAATTGTCGATATTTAACATGTGTAAAGATGGAAGGGTGCTCTATGATTATAAAAAGCTCTGAAAGGATTGTGGTTATCGATGGTAAATGTAGACTCAAGTGATCTTATTTATGATCCGAAATTCTTAGCATTTTGCAGCTTGGCTACAGAAGGGTATGGAGGGAATAATCCAACTCCTTCATCCATTGGCTTTAGTGAATTCTGTGAGAAACTTGAGAAAAATGAG
The DNA here is from genome assembly GCF_020223595.1 of Bacillus sp. TSO22. Taxonomy (NCBI): domain Bacteria; kingdom Bacillati; phylum Bacillota; class Bacilli; order Caryophanales; family Bacillaceae; genus Bacillus; species Bacillus sp. TSO22. The sequence goes on along the minus strand of NZ_JAHAWO010000009.1, from coordinate 133,350 downwards.
GTAGTTGAATCCGAGAATAAAAAAAGCTCACTTGACCTAAATAAGTCTTTAGATTATTGGAAATCTAGATTAAATGGTGGAGGTAGTCTTTCTGCAATGGATTCGCAGGTATTAGATATTATTAAAAAAGCTTACAACTTAGGCATGGTTAACAAAGATAACATGTTACTACGTAACGAAGCAATTAGTGCTTACAAGAACTCAATTTGAATATGAAAATAGCGCCCAACTATTAAGTTGGGTGCTTTTACTTATTGAAAGTTATTTTCTTGTAAATGCTTCTCATGTTCTCTGAAATTGCTTTTTAAATAACAATTGCTATGACCGCAAGTTGAGTTGGTGCATAAAGAGGAAGGGTTGAATCCTTTCCTTTTTATATTATTGATAATAGCTAAAACAGTTTTTATGCCCTGTATCGTTGCATGTTGCCAGCTTCCCAAAGTTTAATAAAATGATATTCCCGCTTAAACACACCTCATCAAACAGTTGTATTTGTATAAGGAACTTTCCAAATAATCTGTTGATGAGAGTGTTTTTTCCTCTCCTTGAAAAATCCTTTTTTCTTTTCTGTTATTAATTTAATAATTACTATACTATTTTTCCGCTTGACTTTTTTACTGTAGCCTTTTAAAGTATGGAATGTTGCTTAGACTATGTTTAACGACTTTGATACTGAAAATTAGAGGTGGCTACTTAGATGAAACAAAATGGAAATCCTTGGGCGCTATTGCCGCTATTTTTATTTGTAGGCCTTTTTGTCGGCTCCGGTGTATTGACTGGAGATTTCTATAAATTGCCAATATTGATTGCGGCAATTATAGCATCGGCTTTCGCGCTTTCATTTAACCAGAAGCAATCGCTCAATCAGAAAATAGAATGGTTTGCTTCCGGTGCGGGTCATCCTGATATTATTATTATGGTTATCATTTTTATATTAGCAGGTGCTTTTGCTTCTGCAGCTGAGGCGATGGGAGCGGTACACTCAACCGTCAACCTTGCTTTGAGCATTATTCCGCAGCAGTTTATACTGCCAGGGCTTTTTATCATTGCTTGTTTTATTTCTGTTTCGATGGGAACATCAATGGGGACGATTGCGGCAGTTGCTCCAATTAGCGCCGGTTTGAGCGGAGAACTTGGCTTGTCCCCTGCAATCGCTATTGCAGCTGTTGTCGGCGGAGCTATGTTTGGAGATAATCTTTCTTTTATTTCGGACACCACCATCGCGGCAGTACGGTCACAAAAAACACAAATGATGGATAAATTTAAAACGAATTTTTTGATCGTTTTGCCTGCAGCTATCATAACTGTCATTTTATTATTTTTTATACCGACAGGACACGTAGGACATATCGGAGCTGAATCTTACAGCTGGTTTAAAGTGCTTCCTTATGTTGCTGTGTTAGTCTTTGCATTAATTGGTTTTAATGTGGTGGCTGTCATTTTTGGCGGATTGATCTTAACAGGAATTATAGGAGTTGCAAGCGGCAGCTTGACGTTTGAGTCTTATTTTAAAGCAATTACGGATGGAATTGCCGGAATGTCTGATCTTATCATCCTTTCAATGTTAATTGGCGGAATGGTCGGCGTCATGAAACAAAACGGAGGGATTGACTTTTTACTGGGATTCATTTCTAAAAGAATCCATTCGAAAAAAGGTGCTGAAGCCGGTATTGCCGGATTGGTCAGCGTTACTAACCTAGCTACTGCCAATAATACGATTGCTATTATTGCAGCCGGGCCGATTGCCAAAAATATCTCTGATGAATTTAAAATTGACAATAGAAAGTCGGCAAGTATCTTAGATATCTTTTCCTGCGTGATACAAGGCTTAATTCCTTATGGCGCGCAGATGTTATCGGCCGGGAAGTTTGGAAATATTTCACCTGTCAGCATCTTGCATTACTCTTTCTATCCTGTTTTAATCGGGATCTGCGGCATCATAGCAATTGTATTCGGACTACCAAAATTCACAAGAAATACGAAATAAAGATAAAAAAGGTACCAAACGGTACCTTTTTCTTTTTTAAACCATAATTCGTAAAAACATATAGAAATGATGAAAAAGGAAGATAGAGAGTGTAATGAAAACAAGCTTTCATAATTTATTATGTTGAGGGCCTAGTGGGTGCGACCGTATGAAAAATAACAAGGGTTTTGATACCCTTGTTATTTTTTGTGTCTTCGAATTTTTAGAGGTTTCTTTATTTGGAGACATGTAGATTGTTTTAAGTAAGGATCACTCGAGATATGGAATAGCATTACCAATATTGCATCGAACAATCGTTTTGATTTGAATTGAATAAAGGAGTAAGCCAAATTGCTTAGAGATCAAGGGACAATCAAATGGATATCAATGATGCTCCCAGAACACTTAACACAGCTTAAACAAGACTTACTTGATGTATCAAAAATTGAAGAGTGAACAACTAGCACAAATTAGTTGAAAATAATTTTTCATTTAGTCAGAGGAATTAAAAGAAATTTAATCTGATAAGTAACTAAAGTTATGATTTATACGGTTGAAGAAGTCTTAAAGTAACCTAGAATTTGTCTAAAAAGTCAAAATGAAAAATTCATATTATAGTTTAAATGGATAAATATGGGGTAATAGCCGAATGTACACAATTTTACATTTGGAGGAGGATAACCTTGAACTCTACAATCTGTAAGGTAGGTATTGTTGGAACATTGGTGATTGGTGGGCTGTTTTCACCTTTTGCGGCTGGAGCGGAAGCTAAAGAAGAAGCCAGAAAGAACCATATAAATACATTAAGTGTTAATCAACCAGTTAATGTACTTAAAACAGCCTCAGTGTTTAGCAGTCAAAACATTAAAGCAGCTGCTGATGACTGGGAATCAGCAGGAACTGAGTATGGAAGCACAAAGTTTGAAAAATATTCTTTAGCTGCAGTTGTTCAGACTCTAGGATTTGCATTAAACCTTCCTTCAGGTGGATGGTCGTCGTATTTAGCTGGATTAGCAAATATGATTATCTTAGGCGAGTATCCTGTTGTTTATTTTAAAGATCGTAAAGAGTTTAAAATGGCCGGGGCGACACTAATGACACGCCACAATGTTACAATTTATGAAGACAAAGATCGTAAGAAAAAAATTGGATCAGATAGCTTTATCATTACAGATACAGGTGGCCCAAAAGCTGCTGAGAAATAAGTTTAAACAAAAAATCCTCCCACAGTGGAGGATTATTATTACATATTAACTAAAGTGTAAGTCAATGAAACGATGAATAAAAAATACGAAATATAAGAAAGTGCTTTTGATGAACTTGTTCTATGTTTTTGGAATGTATAGATAAGTGCAAAACCCAAGAAGAAAACTGCTACAAACCAAGAAGTGTACTGTGGAAAGATGGCAACCAGCAATACCATGATTGTTGAAAAAATAAATGAAGAGTAATGAGTAACTTTATGATCATTATTCAAAGAAATCACCTCTACAAATTTTTACCCAATATAGTGTGTATTAAAACATTATACAAATAGGAGATTGGAAAAATGCCTAAAGAACAAGATGAAGCAATTAATTACTTTAGAAACAAATTAAATTTATCAGACAAAGACTTATACATACGGTTGATTAATTTTGAATTACTTACAGACAAGAACGCCAATATGCGAACGTGCTGTATGAGCTTTTTAAAAATGATCCTTATTTGTTTATTGTATGATTCTTTAATGGAGAAGAACTGGCTATTGTACATAAAACAACCGGCAAGAGGTTCAATGTTAATGTAAATGAAGAAGCTGCCTGACGGCTTTACATTGCAAACAAAGGCTATGTGGTTGTGGAGTGAGATTGTTGAATGCACACATTTATCAGTTAGAAGCTTATTTTAAGAAAGGGTCAGCCACTTCAGAAAATATAGTTTGAAAATCCAAATAACTCTGGAATGTCGTATATGTTCATATATTAAGAAAGAAAGCGTACCGGCAGCTAAAGTTAGGACGCTTTTTTTGTTATGGCATCTAATTAAAAAACAACAATTTCACACAGAATGGAGAGATTAAAGTGTCATCTATAAAAGACGTTACCCATGCTGACTCAGCATAACAAAAAGACTAAAAAAGAAAGCAATGCTTTAAAGGGAAGAAAAAAAGATCACCCAAGTTTAGCTTGAGGTGATCTCTTCATAATTATTAAGAAATGTCAGCTGTTTTATATTGAACAAAATTTTTGAACGGGAGAAAGATTAATTTCGAGAATGCAGCTATTCTACTTTGCGGGTATTAGATTCGCCAGTCCCCCTTATAGAAAACTTTTATCACTGATTAACACTCACCTTTATGTAAGTACCTGAACTAAAAGTGCATACTTACATATTTACAGTCTGCACTTTATTATCAAGATATAAATAATAATTAAGGAGGACAAATCTTTGAAAACTCTTGTTATCGTAACACATCCCAGCATAGAAACATCCGTCATTAATAAGCGATGGATAGAAGAACTGAAAAAGTATCCGGAAAAGTATACTGTTCATGAATTGTCTAAGGTTTACCCTGATGGAAACATTGACGTGGAAAAAGAACAAAAATTAGTTGAATCACATGGTAATCTTGTTTTCCAGTTCCCTATATATTGGTTTAATTGTCCGCCTCTCCTAAAAAAATGGTTTGACGATGTTTTAGCTTATGGTTGGGCTTATGGTTCTAATGGAGGAGATAAATTAAAGAATCGTAGAGTTGCTTTAAGTGTATCTGCCGGAATCCAAAAAGAAGACTATAATGAAAACAGAAGATATCGGCATACACTTGAACAAATATTAGTTCCATTTGAAATGACATTCCTGTATTGCAATGCAGATTATCATTCATTTTTTGCGTTTTATGGTGCAGAAAGTGAGCCGGGTACAAGCAAAGTAGAAAAAAGCGCTCAGGATTATTTGAATTTTGTTGACAATCTGTAATAGGAAGATTTATTAAAGTTATAAAAAAGAAGTATTTTTGTTGAAGAGATACTTCTTTTGATTTAAACAGGATAGATATGACTACCGCTACACATTCTTTAGAGATGGCAAACGATTTTTCTCTCCCCATTCGCACATCATATTTAACAATGGAACGAGAGAAAGACCACGGTCAGATAATGAATATTCAACTTTTGGAGGTATTTGGGGAAATTCCTTGCGTAAGATAAGGCCCTCCGCCTCCAGCTCTTTTAACATGATGCTTAGCGTTTTAAAGGAAATGGTACCGATACTTCGCTTCAGCTCATTATGCCGCATAACCTTATTTTCAGATAGCCAATATATAATGATCATTTTATATTTACCACTTATTAATGACAACGTATATCCAAAGCCAGTGTCTTTTAGTTCAACGCCAGTCGGAACACAGGTTTTACGCACAAGTAACACTCTCCTTTAAGTAAGTATATGAAATAGGCATCCTTTACAGATTATTATGCAAACTTATTGCTAAGGATGTAAAGTAAAAGGTTGATACATATTAGTCATCTATAATATGTATCAACCTTATTTTTTAAGACTTTTTACGATTTAAGTCTTGATAAGCGGACGTCTGGATACTCCTTGTAATCATAAACGATTGAAGTGTCACCCATTTGTTTCATATTTCTCTTCCGCAAGATCACCCACATAATTTATTCAACATATTCAAGAATACCAAATTCCGTTCGATATAGGGAGGGAAACAATGATTGGATTAGCTTATTTTTATTATCTGGCTTGGAGTGGGATTGTTGACTGGCATTAAGTTTATTTTTGTTGACCAGGACTATGATGAAGAGTTTAAAGAACTGATGGATAAAGAAACATCAGTAGGCATGGAAAGGAATTTGGCCAATCTGTTCTTCAAAAATAAGCTTAATGTATTAGTCTTCTTCATGTTAATCGGTCTGCTGCCATTAATAATTAGGATTACAAAATTATTTAAAAGAGGTTGATTTATGCCTTTACTTCATTACTTTATGTACTGCAGTTTGAAAACAAGGAATACTTCAAAGCATTCATGTTAGATGAGAGCGGTTATTTGACATCCAAAGACATTCACGGCGCTTCTAAAATGCAAACAATGTTAGAGGTCATTGAAGTTGCAAGTGAGCTTAAAACTAAGTGTAATGTGAGGTAAGGGAAACTCAAGTGGTGACACGGTAAGGGGTATTCAGATGTATTGGATTGAATGGAAAGAGAATGATGAATTGAAAAGCATAGTAGCTGAAGGGTTTGTAGAGTGGGCTGCTATACTTGAAGACCTATATCAAAAGCGGTTAGAGCATGTGGAATGGAAGCGGCTTTGAAAAGGGGTGAAATGCCATTAAAAAGTTAGTTTTATTATCCAGCTTTTTCGGAATTGTGCTATCAACGATTGGGCAATTATTTGGAGTCCTAACAGATTTCTTTATTCCAGGTATTGCACGGCTTATAGGGGTTTTAGCTGGTATCCTAGTATTACTTAGCTTGAAGTCAAGAAACATAGAAATGCAGGCATTTATAGTGAACTCAAGTACTGCGTCGTTAGGAATAATGGGTGCAGGAATTTTATATTTTCCGGCTGCGATTGTCAATGTTTTAATTGGATTCAAGCTAAACAAAAAGTTAAAAGAAGAAAACACCAAGGAGCAGATCTGAATAGACTGCTTTTTGTTTAGTGTGACCATGGAAAATTGTAGTATAATAGTAATAAAATAATCATTTTATTCAGAGTGAGGTTTATATGGATTTAAAATTTTACAGGCTGCTTAGAACAAATGAAGTCGAGTTTTTTCAGGTCATACAAAAAGAAACTTCAAACATCTATGGCTATATTTTAATTGTTGATTCAAAAAGAAAAGGAAAGTTGTGTGATAATCCAGTTTTAATTGGTATAGAGGATGAAAATGAATACGAGGGTTCCTCGAACTTTATTCAGGTCATTGCATTCACTGAAGAAAGATATCTTGAAGATTTTACAGCTGATACCTTTTCTTTTATAGATGGTTTGTTAAACATGAAACCAGATTGCCGCTTCTTTATTAAAGAACAGATATATAAATCAAATTCTGAGTTGTTGGACTTTGATTTTCCTTTTGATATGACACCTATTGTGGATTTCATTACACCGTATGTACAAGAGGTAAGCAAAGACATCAATCTTAACAACATTAGCAACCGTGATTTTAATTACCTTTCACAAAAATAATTGACAAAAATTAAGATAAAAGATGACCAAATGGAACAGAGTTTTATTTCCTAGGAGTAGATAGGATATCCATTAAAGAAAGCTTTACTGCTTAATGGATAAAAGGGCAAGCAGAGAAGGTAATGATTGATATAGTTGCTTATTTTCAGGGTTGGTACAGAACCACGAAAAACCATTTGATAATAATGGATAAAATTAAGTTAAAAGTAAGGAAGGAATAAAAATAATTCAGAACTGCTTGGCTTTACTTTATTTTGACAGGGGTCGAGTAAGATGGATAAGAAAAAGGATGAAATTCAAAGAAAATATAGGGAACAAATGAGGGAGAAGACAGAACGAGAAAAAGAAGATGGCAGTTCACATACTTTTGAGATTGTTGTTGTACTAGCCATCATTATCTTGATGTTTTTCTTTAATTCGGTATTCAAGGCTTTTTAGATATAAGCATCCTTTTAAAGTGAAAATTATAAAATTGACCTTCAGGATTTATGAAAGTTTTTCAAACCATTGCCGATAAAATGGCCCAATTCAGCCAAACCCATTCAAGTGAGCCAAATTGCTTAGAGATCAAGGGACAATCAAATGGACATCAATGATGCTACCAGAACACTTAACACAGCTTAAACAAGACTTACTTGATGTATCAAAAATTGAAAAGCCATCCTTAGACGCTCAACAAATTGAAGAGATGGATATTCTTGTTTCTGAAGCACTTGAATTTAATAAAGAACTGGTATTAAAGCTTTTTAACAACGGGTTCGTTGAAAATGTCGCCGGCAGAGTACGTTACATTAACTTTGAGCAACAAAAGCTTCACGTTTAAGATCAGAACGGCAATACAGTCCATATCAACATGAATGACATCATAGGAGTTACATACAATGATTGATTATTCACAATTTCCACGCAAGAATATACTTTGTGTCGATATGAAATCCTTTTATGCTTCTGTTTCGGCTGTAACAATGGGGCTTAATCCCTTAACAAGTTATCTTGCTGTTGTAGGGAATACGGAGAGACAGGAAAGTGAGGTATTAGCATCTCCTGCGCTTAAAAAAGATTTTGGAATCAAAACAGGGTCGAGACTATTTGAGATACTTGAAGATCCAAGAATACACATTGTAAATCCGTAAATGAAGCTTTTCATCAGAATTTGCAAGAAATAAGCAGACCTTAACGGGTCTGTTGAGCAAGATGACAAAGGAGTTTTCCTTCGTTTGCTCCGAAAAGCTGTTACATGTTATTGTAATGGAAGAAAGATGACATGAGGTGTGGATGTTGGTGAAATCAGTGGATCATCCCTCCTAAAATAAAAATTCCATTATTTTAGGAGGCTAAACATGAATTTTCAAAGAATTGAACTTGAGCAATGGCATAGAAAACCTTATTTTGAACATTACATGAAAGCGGGGAAATGTTCATACAGCATAACGGCTAACATCAATGTGACCGGGCTGCTGAACAAACTGCGAGACAAGAAAGTCAAGTTCTATCCTGCTTTTATTTATATGGTGTCGAGAATAGTGAACGCCCACCCTGAATTCAGAACGGCATTTCATGACGGGCAGTTGGGATGTTGGGAACAGATGAATCCGTGCTATACGATTTTTCATCAGGAGGATCAGACCTTTTCCGCCTTATGGTCGGAATATTCACATGATTTTCCACGGTTTTATCAAAACTATGTGAGGGACATCGAGAGGTTTGGAGACAAAAAAGGATTATGGGCAAAAGAGAATATTCCTGCCAACACGTTTTCCGTTTCCTCAATTCCATGGGTTGACTTTACGAGCTTTCATCTGAACCTGGCGAACAGCGACCATTTGCTCCCTATCATAACAAACGGGAAATTCTTTTCAGATGGAAAAGAGACATACTTGCCTGTAGCACTGCAATGTCATCATGCAGTATGTGATGGTTACCATGCAGGTGTTTTTATCAATGAATTGCAAAAACTGACTGATTCATGCAGGGAATGGCTTGTGCAGTGAAATCGTGTGATAAAAAAAGAGGCCTGATATAGGCCTCTTTCAGCTTGTTGACAAAGTCACAAAAAGTGGCTCCATCGACAAGCTTTTTTAACTCCTCTAAATCTGGATACATAACATTATCTTTAAGTACAGAAAAAGTTTGGAAAACTGTGCGTTTATCTATAGAGTCGATATATAAAGCTTTTAAATAATTAAACTCAGCAATCAAAACATCATCATTAAAGGCTCTAGCTTTTTCGATTCCTTTTTTGTAAAGAATCAAGGCTTTGTTAATATCCTTCATCTTGAAGTAAATCTGTGTCAATGTAAATAACGTGTGAGGGAGAAGGTCGCTTTTATCTTTTTCGTACCATCTTTGTCATACTCTTTCATACTATAATAACAGTTCTCTAAATTATATAATGATGCACCAATTAGTTTCTGCTTGTTTATGGACTTCGAATCGTTTAAGGCTCTTTGAAGAAGCGGAACTGCAACAAATGCACATTGTATGCGGCGAACGGAGTAAGTTTTTTGGTCTTTATAAATGTTTAGCTGCTTCAGCATAGTGCATTGATACATGGGTTTGTTTCATGTGATAATAAACTTCAGCTGGGTTGATCGGAAGAGTTTATTATCAGATTTGACAGGGGTAATCCAGAGGTCAAATAATGTGATATAACTATTCATTAGGGAAGTGCCTATTATAGAATAAAGTAAACTAACAAAAAGAACAGGAGACTAAAAAATGGAATTTTTCATTAGACAAGAACTCACTCATGAATATAATACGACTGAAGACATTGTTAAAAGAGCTTTTTTAAATGAAAAATATAGCAACAAAAAAGAGCATTTCCTTGTAAATAGGATTAGAAAATCAGATGCATTTATTCCTGAGCTTTCATTAGTTGCTTTAAATGGAAAAGAGATCGTCGGGCATATTCTTTTATCTAAAATAAAAATCGTGGATGGTGATAATTCTGTTGATTCCTTAGCGCTTGCTCCGGTTTCTGTTGCGCCTGAGTATCAGAGAAAAGGAATCGGGAGTCAATTAATTCATGTTGCTTTAAAAAAAGCAAAAGAGCTTAGTTATCGTTCAGCCATTGTTTTAGGGCATAAAGATTATTATCCAAAGTTTGGTTTTAAGCCAGCTAGTTTATGGAATATCAAAGCCCCATTTGAGGTGCCTGACGAAGTATTTATGGCTTTAGAGTTATCAAAGGATTCTCTCGAAAATGTAAAAGGTGTCGTTCATTATTCAAAAGCTTTTTCAGTGTAAAATCTAGATGGTTGTTTAAAGAGGCTATCCCCGAAAATCTTACTGAGTGTCTTTTTGGTTTAAAGAATAAAAGAAAGCCGCAAGCTTTCAATTATCTTTCACAGGCAAAGTTGTCATGATCTCTGTCCATTTAAGGTTGGTAAGCAGGGTGGGAACTAGGTACTCCATTCGGGTTTCACTCAAAGCAATTTGCAAACGTTTCTGTTTTTCTAGTTAACGCTGCGGTAGAAGTATTACTCAATTTTTAAAGTTGCAGGCATATAAGCTACTCTGGCCAATCCGTCTTTCAAAAGTGTTTCATGAACAGACTTGCCATCAACATACCTAAGCTAACAGCCTTCCATACTGATCTCTGCAATCACCTGTATCAAACTCTAATTGAAGCTTACCGCTTTTAACCAATTCTTTATTTCGTTTAGAAGCATTTTCGTCACATGGTTACATAGGAGATCTGTTTTTTAGCTTTTGGAGTGTTTACAGTAAGTAGCGAACTGTATCAAAAAAGGACCCAGCGTCATTAATTGATACGCGACATTTCTTAAATAGTTGAAAACTGAATATACAAAAAGAAGATAAAACCAATATTTATCTCAGATCAGGTTAAATTTTCTGAAAAAAACGTTGAAAAAGCCGACAGTATTTTATAATATTAACTCAAGTTAGTTTGTTTGATCAACAAACTAATGAGCCGAACTTTAATTGTCCATAAGATATGGTTCTTGCTATATATGGATGGAAGGGGGATAAGAGGATCGATTTAATGGAGCTAAACAATATAAAGAACGAAAGAATGAGGTTTTTATCCTTTGCCGGGTATAGAAAAAAGATGAATTTCCTGCTTGCTGATCACCATTTAGATGATGAAAATGCTCTGGAAAAGTAGATCACTATAATTTTTTTGTGCTCTTTTGAAAGCGCTTTATAAAACGTTTACTGCCCATAAATTATTATACCATTTCATACTGTTCCTTATTAAAGGATCGAAAAGGGGAGAAATCATGCTCAGTGAAAATGTAAAGAAGATTAGCATGGTTGAAAAAGTTGGATATGCGTCTGGAGATTTTGCGTGTAATTTAATTTATGCAACGGTGTCTACTTATCTTTTGTTCTTCTATACAGATGTATTTGGTTTATCGGCGTCAACAGCCGGTACGATGTTCTTAGTGGTTAGAATAATTGACGCTCTCGCCGATCCTTTTATTGGAACAATAGTAGACAGAACGAATAGCAGATTTGGACGCTTTAGACCGTATCTTTTATTCGGAGCGTTTCCATTTGCAGTACTGGCAATACTTTGTTTTACAACCCCAGGTTTTTCGGATATGGGGAAATTAATATATGCCTATATGACCTATGTTGGCTTGTCGCTTACATACACAGCGATAAACGTTCCGTATGGCGCGTTAACTTCTGCCATGACTAGAAATAATCAAGAAGTGGTTAGTATAACATCTGTTCGTATGTTATTTGCGAATCTTGGGGGACTTGTCGTTGCATTTTTTGTTCCTTTACTGGCTGCTTATTTAAGCGATACTTCCGGCAATGAATCTCTTGGCTGGCAGCTAACCATGGGTATTTTGGGAATAATAGGCGGATGCCTGTTAATCTTTTGTTTTAAAAGTACAAAAGAGCGTGTCGCTCTTCAAAAGTCTGAAGAGAAAATTAAATTATCGGATATATTTGAGCAGTTTCGTGTTAATCGTCCGCTTGTTGTATTGAGCATTTTCTTTATTATTATTTTTGGTGTGAATTCAATCAGCAATTCGGTTGGCATCTATTACGTGACGTATAACTTAGGAAGAGAGGATTTAGTGAAGTGGTACGGATTGATAGGAAGTTTGCCTGCTTTGGTTATTTTACCGTTTATTCCAAGGCTTCATCAATTATTGGGGAAGAAGAAATTACTTAACTATGCGTTATTACTGAATATTATCGGCCTCTTAGCTTTGCTGTTTGTTCCTTCAAGTCATATATACCTCATTCTCTTCTTTCGATTAATTGCTGCTGCTGGAAGTCTCACTGCCGGGGGATATATGTGGGCGCTCATCCCTGAAACAATAGAATATGGAGAATATAGGACTGGGAAAAGAATGGGCGGGCTCATATATGCTGTTATTGGATTTTTCTTTAAGTTTGGCATGGCCTTGGGAGGGATTGTACCAGGGCTGGTTCTAGATAAATTTGGATATATGGCAAATCAGGCACAAACTCCCGAGGCATTAACGGGAATTTTAATTACAGCAACCGTTATTCCCGCGATTTTGCTTGTTTTAGCCATGATCGATATTAATTTCTATAACTTAGATGAGAAAAAATATAAAAACATGGTTCGAGAATTAGAGAATAGAGACAAAGTTTATTTGGATCATATTGATGATTTCAAGGCTTGAAAAATGATGAGTCAAAAGAAAATAGCTGAGGGGGAGTTCCAAATGAAGATTATCAATCCAGTGCTTAAAGGATTCAATCCCGATCCAAGTATTTGCAGGGTAGGAGAGGACTATTATATCGCTGTATCTACATTTGAGTGGTTTCCAGGAGTCCAGATACACCATTCAAAGGATTTAGTAAATTGGCACTTAGTTGCACATCCATTACAGAGAGTTTCACAATTAGACATGAAAGGAAACCCTAATTCAGGCGGGGTTTGGGCGCCATGTTTAAGTTATAGCGACGGAAAGTTTTGGCTGGTCTATACGGATGTTAAGGTAGTAGACGGGGCGTGGAAAGATTGTCACAATTATTTAGTGACTTGTGAGACGATTCATGGCGACTGGGGGGAGCCGATTACATTAAATAGCTCGGGGTTTGATGCCTCTTTATTCCATGATACAGATGGAAAAAAATATTTATTAAATATGTTATGGGATCAGCGTGTTGATCGGCACTCATTCGGAGGAATTGTCATACAGGAATATTCTGATAAGGAGCAAAAATTAATTGGTAAACCGAAAGTTATATTTAAAGGAACGGATAGAAAGCTGACTGAAGCTCCGCACCTTTATCATATCGGGAACTATTATTATTTATTAACCGCAGAAGGAGGAACACGGTTCGAACACGCTGCTACAATTGCCCGTTCTGCAAATATTGAGGGTCCATATGAAGTTCATCCCGATAATCCAATCTTAACGTCATGGCATGATCCAGAAAATCCGCTGCAAAAATGCGGGCATGCATCCATTGTTCAAACACATACAGGTGAGTGGTATTTAGCTCATTTAACGGGACGTCCTATTCATCCGGACGATGATTCAATTTTTCAGCAGAGAGGATATTGTCCTTTGGGGAGAGAAACAGCTATTCAAAAACTTTATTGGAAAGATGAATGGCCTTATGTAGCAGGCGGAAAAGAAGGGAGCTTGGATGTAGAAGCGCCTTCTATACCCGAAACAGCGTTTGAAGCAACGTACCCGGAAGTTGATGAATTCGAGGACTCAAAATTAAATATTAACTTTCAAACTTTAAGGATTCCGTTTACAAATGAATTAGGTTCATTGACTCAAGTGCCAAATCATTTACGATTATACGGCCATGAATCATTAACCTCGACATTTACTCAGGCATTTGTAGCCAGACGTTGGCAAAGTCTCCATTTTGAAGCGGAAACCGCTGTTGCATTTTATCCGGAAAATTTTCAACAAGCCGCTGGATTGGTGAACTATTACAATACAGAGAACTGGACGGCTCTTCAAATCACACATGATGAAGAACTTGGCCGTATTCTTGAATTAACAATATGTGATAACTTTTCTTTTTCACAGCCATTAAAAAATAAAATTGTTATTCCTCGGGAGGTTAAGTATGTATATTTAAAAGTAAATATTGAAAGAGAAAACTATACTTATTTCTATTCTTTTCACAAAGAAGATTGGCAAAAAATTGACATTTTATTAGAAACGAAAAAATTATCAGATGATTACATCCGTGGAGGAGGATTCTTCACAGGAGCCTTTGTAGGGATGCAATGCCAAGATACCAGCGGTAATCATATTCCGGCCGACTTTAGATATTTTCGTTATAAAGAAAAATAATGTGCATATGAAAAAGGAGACTTCTATTTTAGAACTCCTTTTTCATAGTAGAAGACGCCCTGTACTCCTATTCAGCATTAAAGATGAGCGTAAAACATAAAGATTTGTGCATTTTTAATTATAAATTACATTGTAGCCATATCCAGAAAATGGTCAATAACAATGGAGGACATCCCTAACGCTGGTGCGTTTTTTCCTAAGAAAGATGGTAATAATTCATAGCTGCTGCCTAATTGGGAATAAACCCTGGCTGACACTTCACTTTTAATTGAATTTAAAACCATAGGATGCGATTCAATTATGCTGTTTCTTAAAATAATGGCTTGTGGATTGAATGTATTTAGAATATTGGTAAGGCCTATTCCTAAATAGAATCCAAAATTCTGTAACGCATTTAAAGTTCCAATATCATTCAGATGGGCGAGTTCTATGATATCTTGAGTGGATACTTTTTTCTCTTTCGTCTGAAGAGATGTTAATAAAGCCTTCTCTGAAGCATACAATTCCCAGCAGCCTCGGTTTCCGCAACTGCATTTAGGGCCATTAAAGTCTATTGTCATATGTCCCATTTCTCCAGAGAATCCGCTTACTCCTCTATATAAATGATTGTTGATAATAATACCGATCCCTATCCCTGTATTGATACTTGCATAAATAATGTTATCGTGATTTTTTGCAGCACCGAATACTTTTTCTCCATATGCGCCGGCATTTGCCTCATTTTCAATAAAAACAGGCACATTGAACTTCTCTTGTATGAAAGGTTTTAAGTCAATATTTCTCCAGTTGGAGTTCGGAGTGAAAACAATTTTTTGATTTTCATCAATTAGCCCAGGCACGCATATCCCTATACCAATAAGACCGTACGGAGATTCTGGCATATGCGTAATAAAGTGATGAATCATGTCAATTAAAATGTCTTTCGTTATTTCTGGAGAATTGCATTCCAAATGGTGGTGTTGATCAAGCACAATTGACCCTTCAAGGTCTGTTAAAATGCCATTAATATAATCCACACCTACATCTACTCCCACAGAGTATCCCGCCTTTTTATTAAAAACAAGCATGACAGGTCTTCTTCCGCCACTTGATTGTCCCTGACCTATTTCAAATACAAGATTTTCTTTCATTAATGTGTTTACCTGTGATGAAACAGTTGATTTATTTAATCCAGTCTTTTCAGATAATTTCGCTCTTGAAATGGGTGAGTTCTTAAGTATTTCTTTTAATAGTAACTTTTGATTTACTTTTTTGACAAAGGTTTGATCTGCGATATCCACTTCATCCACTCCATTTGTATAACCTTTAAATTAAGTTGAAATTTTTGTGTGTTCAATTTGACACATACTACATAGCGAATCTTACCTTTATTATATCGAATGTGTTCATAAAAAACTAAAAAAATATTGAAAATACTGATGGGGTTATATAAGATGAAAATAAGTTAGTTTGTTCGGACAACAAACTAATATACGACTTACTTATAAATGTGCCTGAATTTGAATTATCATGTTTTGAATTTATTTTTAAGGGGGACATAACATGGCTCACTCTCATTCTAGTTCAGTTAACTTTTTTGGAAGCGTAAACAAAGTGGTTTACGAAGGGAAAAATTCCACTAATCCTTTAGCATTTAAATATTATAATTCTCAAGAAGTAATCGGCGGAAAAACAATGAAAGAGCATCTGCGATTTTCTATTGCTTATTGGCATACATTTACCGCTGATGGCACAGACGTTTTTGGAGCAGCTACGATGCAAAGACCTTGGGATCAGTATAAAGGCATGGATTTAGCGAAAGCGAGAGTAGAAGCAGCATTTGAGATGTTTGAAAAACTGGATGCACCATTTTTTGCTTTTCATGACCGGGATATTGCACCAGAAGGTAGTACGCTAAAAGAGACAAACCAAAATTTAGATATTATCGTGAGCCTGATGAAAGATTACATGAGAACTAGCAATGTTAAGCTATTATGGAATACTGCAAACATGTTTACGAACCCTCGTTTCGTCCATGGTGCCGCGACTTCTTGCAATGCAGATGTGTTTGCGTATGCTGCAGCACAAGTGAAAAAAGGATTAGAAACAGCAAAAGAGCTTGGCGCCGAGAATTATGTATTTTGGGGCGGCCGTGAAGGGTACGAAACATTGTTAAATACCGATTTGAAATTTGAACTTGATAATTTGGCCAGATTCATGCATATGGCAGTGGATTATGCGAAAGAAATCGGGTATACAGGGCAGTTTTTGATAGAACCAAAACCAAAAGAGCCGACCACGCATCAATATGATACAGATGCCGCAACAACCATTGCCTTTTTGAAGCAATATGGCTTAGATCATCATTTTAAATTAAATCTCGAAGCCAATCATGCCACATTAGCCGGGCATACATTCGAGCATGAATTACGCATGGCAAGAGTACATGGACTTCTTGGCTCTGTTGACGCGAACCAGGGTGATCCTCTTTTAGGCTGGGACACCGATGAATTTCCGACAGATTTATATTCTGCGACATTAGCAATGTACGAAATCCTGCAAAATGGCGGCCTTGGAAGCGGCGGATTAAACTTTGACGCGAAGGTCAGAAGATCTTCTTTTGAGCCTGATGATCTAATATATTCCCATATTGCAGGGATGGATGCATTTGCAAGAGGATTGAAAGTCGCCCACAAATTGGTCGAAGATCGTGTGTTTGAAGATGTGATTAAACATCGTTATCGCAGCTTTACTGAAGGGATTGGTCTCGAAATTGCAGAAGGAAGAGCCAATTTCAAGATGCTTGAGCAATATGCGCTCAACAATAAATCAATGAAAAACGAGTCTGGAAGACAGGAGCGATTAAAAGCGATATTGAACCAATACATTTTAGAAGTATAACAGGATAAGCTCCAGATCCTGCTATAGATACCAAGTCAACGATCTACCCGTCATGATGCCTTTACTTTTGCTTATTGTTATGACGGGTAATTTCTACAATTGGGATTTATTTAGAGTGAATGGTTTTTTAAAGGTTAAGGAGTGAAAAAATGAAGTATGTCATTGGAATAGATATTGGAACAAGTGCTGTTAAAACCATTTTAGTCAATCAAAACGGCAAGGTTTGTGCAGAAACGTCCAAAAGTTATCCGCTCATTCAAGAGAAGGCGGGATATAGTGAGCAAAATCCTGAAGACTGGGTGCAGCAAACAATTAATGCATTGGCTGAATTGGTTTCTAAATCCAACGTTCAAGCCAAGGATATTGACGGGATAAGCTATTCGGGACAAATGCATGGATTAGTACTGCTTGACAAAGATCGGCAGGTGTTACGCCATGCAATCCTTTGGAATGATACCAGAACGACGCTTCAATGTATCAGGATGACCGAGACATTTGGCGATCATCTGCTTGACATCACAAAAAACCGTGTTCTAGAAGGGTTTACATTACCTAAAATGTTATGGGTGAAGGAACATGAACCTGAACTTTTTAAAAAAATTGCTGTTTTTTTGCTTCCGAAAGACTATGTGAGATTCCGTATGACTGGTGTCATTCACACCGAATACTCCGATGCAGCAGGCACTTTACTTTTACATATGACCCGCAAGGAGTGGAGCGATGAGATTTGCAATCAATTTGGTATTTCTACAGGTATTTGTCCTCCGCTGATTGAATCTCATGATTGTGTAGGATCGCTGCTTCCGAACGTTGCGGCGAAGACCGGGTTGTTAGAAAAAACAAAAGTGTACGCTGGGGGAGCAGATAATGCTTGCGGTGCTATTGGGGCCGGTATTCTTTCTTCTGGAAAAACATTATGCAGTATTGGGACGTCCGGGGTCATACTTTCTTACGAAGAAGGCAAAGAAAGAGACTTTAAAGGGAAAGTGCACTTTTTTAATCATGGAAAAGAGGATTCTTTTTATACGATGGGAGTCACGCTCGCTGCAGGATACAGCTTAGACTGGTTTAAAAAAACGTTTGCACCAAACGAATCGTTTGAGCAATTATTGCAGGGGATAGAATCTATTCCGATAGGATCAAACGGACTGCTATTCACTCCTTATTTGGTTGGTGAAAGAACGCCGCATGCTGATTCTTCTATTCGGGGAAGCTTGATCGGAATGGATGGAGCCCACAAAAGAGAGCACTTTTTGAGGGCGATAATGGAAGGGATCACATTCTCTTTACATGAATCAATTGAGTTATTCCGCGAAGTAGGGAAATCAGTTCATACTGTTGTTTCTATTGGCGGGGGAGCTAAAAATGAAACGTGGCTGCAAATGCAAGCTGATATTTTCAATGCGAGGGTGATCAAGTTAGAAAATGAACAAGGTCCAGCCTTGGGGGCTGCGATGCTAGCTGCCTTTGGAAGTGGGTGGTTTGAATCCCTTGAAGAATGTGCAGAGAAGTTCATTCGTGAGGCTGCTGCATTTTATCCAAATGAACAAAATGTTCAAAAATACAAAACACTATTCGATTTGTATAAAAAAATTTACACTCACACAAAGGATCTAAATACAGCTTTAAAGAGCTTTCGAAAAAACTAATGATAAATGACGTAAGAACAATTAACGGCTAATCATCATCAAAGCCCTTTGATGACTCACTACAGATGCATCATTGGGTTTATATATCTGGTAACCAAATTAAAAGCGGCATCAAAAAATCAGTTGCTCCATTCTATTTCCCATCAAAAACATAAAGCTATTACATGATAAACGAAACTTTTTATTAGGTTAGCAGGAACAATAATATAACTGCCTTGTGAAAGGTGGTGAGTAAACAAAACATTACGGTACCTAAATACAATCTAATCAAACTGGAGGCATACCAAATGAAACAAAAAAGAATGAAGTTTTTGTTAGCAGTTTTATTTAGTCTAGCGCTGACATTACCTGCATGGTCCGCACAGGCGGCAACTACAATCACCTCAAATCAAACCGGCTCCCACGATGGCTATGATTATGAACTGTGGAAGGATCACGGGAACACCAGTATGACGCTCAATAGCGGCGGCGCGTTTAGTGCCCAGTGGAATAACATCGGGAATGCGTTATTTCGAACAGGCAAGAAATTCGACTCTACCAAGACTCACTCACAACTTGGAAACATATCAATTCATTATAACGCAACCTTCAATCCAGGCGGAAATTCCTATCTGTGTGTGTATGGATGGACGAAGGACCCGCTCGTTGAATATTACATCGTCGATAATTGGGGCACCTATAGACCGACCGGAACGCCGAAGGGTAGTTTTACTGTTGATGGAGGCACATATGACATTTATGAAACGATTCGAATTAACCAGCCTTCTATTATAGGTATCGCAACCTTTAAACAGTATTGGAGTGTCCGCCAGACAAAACGAACGAGCGGAACTGTATCTGTCAGCGAACACTTCAAGAAGTGGGAAAGCTTAGGAATGCCAATGGGTAAGATGTATGAAACCGCGCTTACGGTAGAGGGATATCAAAGTAATGGCAGTGCTAATGTAACGACTAATGTACTGACTATTGGAGGAAAAAGAAATTAATCCTTTTAAGTTTTGATTCGTGTTTCAGTCCGAATTCTTGATTTACGATAAAACCGAAAGTAAGTTTCATACAAAAATATCCCCTCACCTTAACGTGAAGGGTGCTTTTTTATTATCTAAATAGCTGTTTTTACGTTAGTCAACAAGATTCATGTTTAAAAAGCAGGATTAACTCTAACTATTAGGAATATACAGATCTCTGGCATTACTTACACAGCAGAAAATTTAACAGGCATAGTTGTCATGATCTCTGTCTGTTTTAGCTTGGTAAGCAGAATGGAAACTAGACAAGCCAGAGCTTTTTTTCTAATTCAATTTGCAAACGCTTCTGTTCCTCCAGTTGACGCTGCAGCATAAGAGGTTTTATTTTCATTTGCATTAGAAGTTTCACTCAATTCTTTAAAAGTTGCATTCTGCTTTGTTGTTGCTTATTCAACCGCAGGGTCTTTCTATTTCACACAGCCATTAAATCCTCTATTAGTCACATATCCATTCCTGCTCCAGATTGAACGTTTTTCTGATTTTGCCTCTTGCTCATCTAGTCTGAATTGGTCTATGTATTTGGTGTTTGGCTCATATACATATGCTACTCTGGCCAACCCTTCTTTCAATAATGTCTCTTGAACAGATTTGCCGTCAACATAAACGTAAGCTAACAGTCTTCCATACTTATCTCTTCGATCGCCTTTATCGAACTCCAGCTGCAGCTCACCGCTGTTGACCAATTCTTTATTTCGTTTTGACGCATCTTCACCGTACGGCTGAACACAAGAATTCGGTTTCTTCGTCTCAGGTGTATCAACGAGCAAGTAGCGAACTGTGTCTTTCTTTCCATTGTAAATAACCTTAATCGTATCTCCATCCACTGCTCTATCTAATGTAACATCCGCTAATTTCTTATGTTTTTTTGAATATGATGTGCCAGCCTTTTGTTCTTGCTGTTTATCAACATTAGATGGAGTACCTTGAGAGACCTGTTCTTTTTCATTCGTTTTTGAATGGCTTTTTTCTGCGTGATTTGATTCACAGGCTGCCAAATTCATGCTTAAAACCAATGTGATAATACTCATTAAAACTTTCTTCATTTTGATTCCTTCTTTAGCAAGTAAGTTCTTGTATGCTTTTCTTTTAATCGGTTAACTTCATCATTATAACGATATGGACATTTTTTGTGAATGGATATAACCATAACTTCATGGGAGCTTCATACAATGAATTTACAAACGGTAAAATATGAACTTGCCAATAAAATAACCAAAACATATCCTCGAAAAGATAAAAACAAATAATTCTGAAAATTTTATTGACTTAAAACCCTTTTGGAATTATGATAATATCAGAAATGACAATAAAGTGACAAAAACATCACTACAACATAACAATTAAGGGTTTGTGTGTTTTTTTGGTGAAAATTGAAAGCGATTACAAATGCAGAGTCGGAAATCTAAGATAGACATGATTTTCAAACGATCTTACTTTTAGTTAAAATTCTATATCCTTGTTTCAATAGCCATACCGAAAGGAAATTATTAAGTATTCTTAATAAAGGCAGGGGAAATGGATATGAATGAACATCAAAATCGCAGATTGAAATTAATTATGATTTCAGCAACATTTGGAGGGCTTCTCTTTGGATATGACACCGGAGTTATAAATGGAGCTTTACCTTTTATGGCGAGAGCAGATCAGCTTCATTTAACACCGGTTACAGAAGGGCTTGTGACAAGTATTCTTTTATTAGGTGCGGCGTTTGGAGCGTTGTTATGCGGCAGATTAGCTGATCGCTATGGCCGCCGGAAAATGATCCTTCATCTTTCTTTTTTATTCTTCCTGGCATCTCTCGGAACAGCATTAGCCCCTAATGTTTCAATCATGGCGATCTTTCGTTTTTTGCTCGGGCTGGCTGTTGGTGGAGCTTCAGCGATGGTTCCGGCCTTTTTGGCAGAAATGGCACCGCATGAGAAGAGAGGACGTATGGTAACCCAAAATGAGCTAATGATTGTCGGCGGGCAATTTTTAGCATATGTTTTTAATGCGATCCTTGGCGTTACAATGGCAAATACCGGACATGTTTGGAGATACATGCTTGCCCTTTGTGCCGTTCCGGCTATCATGTTATTTGCCAGTATGCTCAAGGTGCCAGAAAGCCCGAGATGGCTAACCTCCAAAGGGAAAAAAAGTGAGGCGCTGCGTGTTCTTAAAGAAATTCGAGAAGATAAGCGTGCAGAAGCTGAATTTAGAGAAATTCAAGCAGCGGTAGAAAAAGATACAGAACTAGAGAAGGCATCACTCAAGGACTTTTCTACACCATGGCTGCGCCGTCTTTTACTGATTGGAATCGGTGTTGCCATAGTGAATCAAATTACAGGTGTTAACTCGATTATGTATTATGGCACTCAAATCCTTAAAGAATCTGGTTTTGGTACAAAAGCGGCTTTAATCGCTAATATTGGGAATGGGCTGATATCAGTCATAGCAGTTATATTTGGGATTTGGCTGGTCGGAAAAGTGAGCCGGCGCCCAATATTATTGATTGGTTTGGCGGGAACGACTACAGCACTTTTATTCATTGCAATATTCTCAATAGTGCTTGATGGATCTGAAGCACTCCCTTATGTTGTACTTTCCTTGACCGTTTTATTTCTTGCCTTTATGCAAGGGTGCGTAGGCCCTGTGACTTGGCTGGTCATTGCGGAAATATTCCCTCAAAGATTAAGAGGGCTTGGTTCTGGAATAAGTGTTTTTTTTCTGTGGATATTAAACTTTATGATCGGTTTTGCTTTTCCGATTTTGCTTAGCTCTGCAGGTTTGTCTTTTACATTCTTTATATTCGTCGCTTTGGGTGTATTGGCAATCGGTTTTGTGTACAAATGCATGCCGGAAACAAAGGGGCGTACACTTGAAGAACTAGAAGAGCATTTTCGTTCTCGACACGTTAAAGATACCCCTGAAAAGTCAGTTATTGAGGTGTAATTATTTATAATAAAATCATTGAACTGAAAGAGTACTCCCACTACGCAAGTATATAGCAAAGCAAATTATACAACCAATCGTTTTGTAAAAGACAGTCAGATTATTTTGGCTGTCTTTCTTGTGTTGTATAAATAAAAAATAAATGGAGTCGGCCGGTCTAAAAACTTTGCCTGACTCTTGTGACAGTAGCTTTCAGAGAAGTTAAACGTAGTGCTTGAATGGGCGGAGAACAGCAAAACCTTTCAATAATCATTTTTGATAGGGAAGTGATAAAATAATGAGGCTGATTAAATTAGAAAAACTAATTAAAATTTGTAAAGTAAGTGAGTTATAAGAAAGAAGAGCGGTATCAAATGGCAGTCGATTCTTGTTACGCTAACCTAACAGTTGAGTATGATTTTAGAGAGGGGTTTATATGAAAAGGGGAGTTAGTTTTCAAATACCGAATGAATATGGAAATGTCCTATGGAGAATACTGCAACCGTTTGAAATCACTCATTATATGTGGAAAATGAGGGGAGAAACTTATTTTGTAACAGATGGGAGCTAGATGATCAGGAATTCTTCAAAGACAACTCAGTTGTTGAAGGGGCAGTCTTTGCGAATCACTTAAAAACCAATCAGTACTATACCATTTTCGTTGAATTGCAAGCATATCCATTTGGACAAGCGGTTAATCTAGTCCAGACATACGAAGAGTTTGTTGACAGTGATTGCGAACTTGTCCTATTGTTGGCAGATAGCAGCTATGTTTCGATATACTGTAAAGACAGAAATGTCATTGAAAAGCTTTTCATTAATGCTCTAAAGAACGATTCTGAAGAGGTTCAACTTATAACTGATGACAATGACACAAGAACAGGCCTTACCATATAATAATTCTATAATTAAAGGGAGTAATACATATGACAATGCAAATTAAAATCAAATATCTAGATGAAACACAAACAAGAATCAGCAAAATTGAGCAAGGAGATTGGATTGATCTTCGGGCTGCCGAAGGTGTAACAATGAAAAAAGATGAATTTAAACTTGTCCCATTAGGTGTAGCAATGGAGTTGCCTGAGGGTTACGAAGCACATGTCGTTCCCCGTTCAAGTACATATAAGAATTTTGGCGTTATTCAAACAAACTCAATGGGGGTAATTGATGAGTCATACAAGGGAGACAACGATTTTTGGTTCTTTCCTGCTTACGCATTACGTGATACAGAAATTAAAAAGGGAGACCGTATCTGTCAATTTAGGATTATGAAAAAAATGCCGGCACTTGAATTAATTGAAGTTGAGCGTTTAGGGAATGAAGATAGAGGCGGGCACGGTTCTACGGGAACGAAGTAAATAATAAAACCTTGGCTGCCTTCATGTTGTGTAATTGACCTTATGGAGGTTACAGCCAAGGTGCATATTACCTTATGGATAGATCAAAAAATTACTCAATGTTTATTAGGTATTACTTTTAAAGCGATAAGTTACTCTTTTATAAAACATGCTTAAAATGAAAAAGAGCCAATACCCTATCACAGTTCCTAAGGTGTTAAGAATTAAATCATCTACGTCAAAACTTCTGTAAACAGATCTTATATACACTGAAATCGAAAGCTGTGCTAGTTCAATAAACAAAGATATGAAAAATCCAGTTAGCAAAATTCTTTTTACGTTATTTAATTTCTTAAATAAAAGAGGAAACAGCAAGCCAACTGGCAGTAATAATATTAGGTTTCCTCCAATTGATCTAATTACATAATATTGCAGTCCTTCATGATAAACATCTACAAAAAAGTAAAACGGGATAAAGTTATTTCCTGATACGAATGGGATATAAGAGTCGTATTTCATATCCTTAATTAAATCAGCATCTATTGGCATAGGGAATAATGTAACACTAATCAAGTTGAAAAAGTAAACCAATAAACAAAAGATAACGATATGTTTATGTATGGGTAGCCGGCTTTTTTTGTAAAGGACTCGTCTTATGAGTCTATAAAATATAAAGCAAAAATAAAGAACCATTAAGTATGGCAAGAGAAAAGCTGAGTGAGTCGAGCATAAATCACCACAATTTCCTTTTTGACTCATTTTAACATAAATAGGGAAAAGGGAAGATTCAGATTTCAATAAAAGAATACTTTTATCTAGAATAAAAAAGTAGGACAGGGCAAATAAAAACTACAAATGAAACTAATTTAAAGCCAAGTTAATGACTGTTTTCATAAATAAAAAAGCCCCGGTATGTCACCGGGGGAATAAATAGATGTTTAAGTGATTTAGTGATGTTTTTTATATGATTCGACAAAATCATAGTAATGATCATCGTCATCATAATACTTTTTTTCATAATGATAATCGTGATCATCATAATACTTTTTATCATGATCATGTTTTTTATCATGGTCATAATACTTTTTGTCGCAATCATAATGTTTTTTATCATGATCGTAATATTTTTTGTCACAATCATAATGCTTCTTATCATGATCATAATACTTTTTGTAATACGTTTTTTTCCAAGTGTAATACTCTTCTTTATACTTTTTGTAATAACCCAATTAAAGCCCTCCTTTTATTCTAATCGAAATTAATATATGAAGTTTCAATGATATGGTATAGTCAAATGAAATAATAAAATAATAATTGTAAAAAGAGGCTGTTTAAAATACTTTCTGAAAACAAAAATAAAAAAGCCCCGGTATGTCACCGGGGGAATAAATAGATGTTTAAGTGATTTAGTGATGTTTTTTATATGATTTGACAAAATCATAGTAATGATCATCGTCATCATAAAACTTTTTTTCATAATGATAATCGTGATCATCATAATACTTTTTATCATGATCATAATACTTTTTGTCACAATCATAATGTTTTTTATCATGATCATAATATTTTTTGTCACAATCATAATGCTTCTTATCATGATCATAATACTTTTTGTAATACGTTTTTTTCCAAGTGTAATATTCTTCTTTATACTTTTTGTAATAACCCAATTAAAGCCCTCCTTTTATTCTAATCGAAATTAATATATGAAGTTTCAATGATATGGTATAGTCAAATGAAATAATAATTGTAAAAAGAGGCTGTTTAAAAACTTTCTGAAAACAAAATGGATAAATTACTTATTAAAATAAGAGCAGGAGAATGGATTCAATTACAATAAATTAGATGAAAGTGTATGGAGAAGAAGAGGGACTTTCAGAAAATGATGAAGAATATTTGCTTGGTTAAAAGTCAGGAGCTCTATGATATTATTTCTGATGCTGCTTTGGAAGCTCAACAATCAGTAAAACCAGTCAAAACGATTTAAAGAGGGAATGATCTGTTACTAAATACAATAAAAGAAAGTGCAATGATCAAATGAATGAAATTAGAGGGATTTGTTTTAAACAAAGCCCAATTTCACATGGACAAATGACAATTGATATTGAGGTAAATACAATGCATTAAGCCAAGGGGAGCGAGTGGAGGAATTAATATGTTTAGACAATATCCAATTTGGTACACACAGACACCTTACTATTTTAATTTTCATATGCCTCAATATCAAATCATCTCTTATAATCCTCAACGATGTTATCAACGGTGTATGTTTCAAACTGGCGGTAACTATGAGCTATGTGACAGACTATGTTATAGGGAAATACAGGTGTAAAAGAGGGGGCTAACTCCTCTTTAAGCACACAATGATTGGAATCACAATCTCATTTTATCTGCACATGCATAGTTTTTGCGATAAAATTGGTATCGTAAAATCATTTCTTGAAATGCCTAGAAACTGAAAAAGAAAGAAGGATATGAACAGTCATGACCCAATTTGATAAACAATACAATTCAATTATCAAGGATATTTTAAAAAATGGAATCTCAGACGAAGAATTTAATGTAAGAACAAAGTGGGACTCTGATGGAACACCGGCTCACACACTAAGCATCATCAGCAAGCAAATGAGATTCGACAACTCAGAAGTTCCTATTTTAACAACAAAAAAAGTTGCCTGGAAAACAGCGATTAAAGAGTTGCTCTGGATTTGGCAGCTGAAATCGAACGATGTTACAGAATTAAACAAAATGGGCGTACATATCTGGGATCAATGGAAACAAGAAGATGGCAGCATCGGACATGCATATGGATTCCAGCTGGGCAAGAAAAACAGAAATCTAAATGGAGAAAAGGTAGATCAGGTTGATTATCTTCTGCATCAATTGAAGAACAACCCATCTTCACGGAGACACATTACAATGCTTTGGAATCCTGATGAATTAGACTCAATGGCCTTAACACCATGTGTATACGAGACGCAATGGTATGCTAAGCAAGGAAAACTCCACCTAGAGGTAAGAGCACGGAGCAATGATATGGCATTGGGAAATCCCTTCAATGTATTTCAGTACAATGTTTTGCAGCGCATGATTGCTCAAGTGACTGGTTATGAGCTTGGTGAATATATCTTTAACATTGGTGATTGCCATGTGTACACACGTCATATAGATAATTTGAAAATCCAAATGGAAAGAGAGCAGTTTGAAGCACCTGAATTATGGATCAATCCTGAAGTCAAAGATTTTTATGACTTTACCATTGATGATTTCAAGTTAATCAACTATAAACATGGGGACAGGCTTTCATTTGAGGTAGCAGTTTAATGCTGCCTCTTTATTGTTCATTAAAAAGAAAACAAAATTAGAGAGCAATCGAAGCAAAGGGATTGTTAGAAAAGCGTTAGATGGTCTTGCGTACTAGAGAATGACGGATTCTTTGGTCTGAAAAAATTGAATGAACGATGAAAAGGCCGGTTGGATTTATAAGGTGTTAATTGCTGCAAATAATACCATAAGGCTCAAGAATATTGTAATGCAAAGAAAAGCCCATACAATAGCTGTAAAGGGATTGTTGAGTCCCATCCTTTCTTTCCAACTTATATTAGTGGAATGACTGGTTTTGTATTTTGCTAACTGGATACATAAGATCACATTCAAAAAAACTGAAATAACAAGAGCTACAACTAAATAAAGGTTCATTTTCATCAACCTTTCTAGATTTCTTAAACATTTGAATAGCTAAAGTGTAAACCTAATATTAACATATACATATTTTACCTTAAAAGACCAAGATCGAAAATACGATTACTTTGTGCACTTTGAGGGTTGAAATGCAATATTTTTGGTCCTTGAATAAATGCAACCAAAAGAAGATATGAATCTACCCTTAACCATAATTAAAGGGGGCAGTTTCATATTTTTTAGCACGGAATTGTGTTCATGCCATTTCTAAGTGAACTTGGTCTGAAATTCGGCAGAATATGGTGAACAAGCACCATGTCAAATAATATTATACCAAGGGTTACAGTATTATACTGTAACCCTTGCTTCTCTATATTTCCATTAAAAATATTCTTAATATTCGAAAATAACCATTTAAATATATTTCTAGAAATTGTATACTTATATGGTACTAAATGAATACATAGAAAGGACTGTTGTCGATGAAAAAAGTTTTTTGTAAGTTAGCCATTAGTTCCATAGCTCTATTTATCTTAGCTTTTCCTAATGGCAATGTATTAGCTGCTGAAAAAGGGGCAGACAAGCCTGTCTCAATTGAATCACAAGTGCATACCGTATTTGCAAACGAGTCAACTGGCTTAACAAGTAACTCAGGAGGCGGGGAGTTTACTGCGCAATTTGTGAACGATTTTCGTAATGTTAAGATGAATGTTAAAACATATAAAAGCTGGTCTAGCTTTAAAAGAGTTTCTGATAATATAGCAACGGGGAGTAAAGGGGGATCCATTACTGCAAACAAAACAGTTACTTTTACAACAACTGTAAGCGGATCTATTAGTGGTTTAGGAATCTCAACTGCAGGCTCTGTAGCTAGCTCTAAAGGATATACTCTAAATGTTGGAGCTAATAAAAGAGTTTATATGGCATATAGAGTTAGGTATAATGTAGAAGAAGGATACAACTGTCTTAAAGATATTGTTACCGGTAAATGTGTATCAAAGAAAAAATACGTAGTTAAAAAACCTATGTATGGAGAATATGCTCTAAAAAACTATTAATTTCATATAAAAAAAGATTAGCTTTTGAAGCTAATCTTTTTTATTAAGAAGAAAATACCCTAATTTTGAAACTAGATACAAAGTGAAAGCAATCATTAATGTTCTTGAAATAACAATTCCATGAATAGCCAGATCGTATCCAGCAGGTATCAACGCTTTTGTATTAAACATAAAATACATTGATACCAAAAGAGCAATAATAACTAAAATAATCCCAAAAAGACCTGTTTTTCCGTATTTCATACAAATTCCACCCTATATTAAAATATGATATAAATAAACAAAGGAGCTGAAGATTTCGATAATTCACTTTAAAATAATCAAGCAATGACCCAACATTGAACTCTGTTAGTGTAATTGTCAACCTAAGCTTCAAGGTACTTATTTTATTAAAAGAATAATTGAAAGCCCCACAAATGAGGGGCTTTTAATTTTATGTAGTTCAATAGTAATTGAATTAATCATACCAAAGTTATTTCAAAATTTCAACTTTTGTTTGTTACTCTTTTATAATCCTGAAAACAAAAACGTCATATTCTACCGCAAATAAAGTTACACTTAGAAAAGGAAAATGCTTTTGTTAAATCTCTATAGGATTTGGAATCCGAACCGAATTCTTTATGAGGATGGAAAATGATAAGAAAACCGCCTGGCAATGCCGGCGGTCTTTTGTTACTTTATTTATTAACAGAAATCGTAACGTTATTTCCTGAAACAGCAACCTTTGCGAAATCTTGTGTATCTACGACAGGTGTGACAGCTTTATTGTCGATTGTAATATTGTTAAAAGCTGTTGAAAAAGTTGCTTTGATGGCATTACGCTGACTTTCATAAGAAACAGCCGCAGTAGCAAGTGTTTTCCATTTTGAGATCGTGCCGATGTTGGTTCCTTGAATTTCCGTGATAATCCGTCCGGTATAACCGTCATTGTTCGTTCCCCATAGGGTCATACGTGTATTGCCGTTCAAATTTTTATAGATTGTCATTTGGACTGTGCTTCCAGGACGGAAGCCTTTATTGTATGTGAATTTGTCTTTTCCTTCGATGTATGTTTCTTCATTTTTGGACCCAACCTTCATGAGGGGCTTCCAGACGTTGTATTGTTTGCTGTACTGAAGCCCGATATCCGCCTCAGTTCCGCTTTTTGCGCTAAAGCCTGAATAAATGTAAGGCGTAGAGACCGAGTCATCATTTTTTACGGTGTCAGGCAGCTTAATTTTAGCTGTGAAAACTGCGCCAGAACTGTTCAGGTAGGCGCGGCCGCCGATCCCCTTAGGCAGCTGGGAGGCCGCTTTTGCGACTTGAGTGTCTGCCGCGGGCAAGCCTGGTATACCCGATGAAAGTGTTCCGAAAAGAACTGCTGTTCCTACTGCACCTGCAATCAATACTTTTTTCAACAAAATTCCCCCTTTTGATAGTGGTTTCGTCATTCATTATACCTTATTTTGGAACTTGATTTATGTATATAAATCAACAAAATATTTCATTTTATTCATAAATTTCATATTGGATTGTTTATGTAGAGAAACTGCTCCTACAATCTATCTGTTTTCAATCGTTTTAACCGATTTGAAACCTTCCTCAAAATAAAAGCACAAGTGTTTATAGAAACGATAATCAAGAGAACGATCGCTATCGTTTCCCAGCCGGTAAGGAAGGGGTGATCTTTTATAACTGCTTGTCCTTTCAAAATAATAAAAGTACAGAAACCGACTAAGAAAAGAAAACAAATGCTTAGGATCGCTAACGCTTTACGTGTATATGTTTTTATTTCCTCTTTAACGTACAGCAAAACGAAAACAAAGCAGCTAACATTGGCAATCATTCTTATCACATCAAAGCTTTTCATGACAATTGATATAAATAGACAAAGTAAAATGAGATAAAATACTTTATTTTTAGACAAACAATCTCTCCCTTTATGTATGACCCTCAAAAAGTTTACAAAATTTTCATTGTAACTGCAATACTTGGAAGCGGGATAAATATACTTCTATATAAACTAATTAAACTATGTACTAAATATTCATTATAAATTCAGATTCAGTCATTAAGGTCTACATAAAAAAAGGCGGGAAGCTTCAGATTATACGAACAATGGTCAAACAAAAAAACCCGGCATTTAGCCGGGGAAAAAGGAAAACGAGGAGATGTTAATGGAGTTTAGTAATGTTTCTTATGCTTCTTATACTCTACAACATAATCATAGTCTTTTTTGTCGTGATCATAATATTTCTTATCATGGTCATAATATTTTTTGTCATAATCACAGTCGTAATATTTTTTATCATGGTGGTCATAGTATTTTTTATCATATTCGTAATACTTCTTATAATACGTTTTTTTGACCGTATAATACTCTTCTTTATATTTTTTGTAATAACCCATATATACTCCTCCTTTATTGTTAATACGCTTTATTATATGGCGAATAGATTGTGCGGATTGGACAATTTAAATCATAAAGGGAAAAAAGGGCTGTCCAAATTCATAGAAAAAGAGGCAGGTGACACAGAAACAAATCAAAATAAAAAGGCCGATTTTTCATCGGCCAAATCATTTATCCTACATTTGTTTGTCATCTTTGTTTTCTGAATCACTTTTTCTTACATCCTGAGTCAGTCCGCTGGTCGCTTGTTTAAATTCTGATAAGGCTTTTCCAGCAGCACGGCCAAGCGCCGGCAGTTTATCAGGACCAAATACTAAAAAGCCTACAAATAAAATAACGAGTATTTTTGTGAAGCTTAATTCCATGTTCTTTTCCTCCTGATTGAAGTTCAACCTTCTAAACAAATTATAAGAGATGGCGGTTTAAATGGAAATACGTTTATTTTGAACATTTTAAAAACCGCCAGCAGGCGTGTTGAGATAATATTCATAAAACGGCTGCTGCAGAATATAATGTCCAATGCCATTAACAAAAAGATGCGAGGAGGTGAGCTGGATCAAATGCTGTGTTGAGGCTATAGGGATCATATCGCTGCCATACGGGATGGCATATCAGGCACAAAGAAATGACTACGTATAGTACTGTGACTTGCTATGATTGAAATAGAGGAGAGATCTGGATGATGAAATACACTAAGGTAATTGGATTCCTGTCTGTTTTAGGGTTCGCTGCGGTTTTTCCATTAACGGCACAAGCAGAAAAAGCGGGAACCACTGGAGCTGGGGAGTGGGATAAGCTGGGGACTTACACATATACTTATTCAAGTCCGACAGTGTATTCGAGCGGAGGAGATTTTAGAGTATGTCTTTCAGGAAGCACTCCTTTTTCTGTTTCGCTGCACCTATATGAAGATGATGCCGGTGACAATCCTGATGATTATGTAGGGTCAAATTATTTTTCGCCCGGAGAATGTCATACCTTTAGCAGTATCGGGAAATTTGTAGATGGAAGCAATAACAAGGCGGAGTTCTTTGTTACCGATTACTCTGGTAAATCAAAAACCGTTACGTTTTATGATTGATGGACTTAGACTTTCGAAAACAAAAAAGAGAGATACTCTCTCTTTTTTATTCTTCGACAGCCTTACGAAGCCGTTCATTCACAATACCTGTCCAGCCTCCATCCATTTTATCCCGAATGATGGAGCTTTTCTCGTTTGCTTTGCCGATCACTTCATTTGGCTCCTTCCATCCGCTGTGAATAAGGGTAAACCTCGTCTTTTCTCCCAAGTCTTCTAATTGAAAGGTAACGACCCATCCGTCTGTATCCCATTCAAAAGAAAGTTCAGTGGGAACTTGAACAGTCAACACTCTACAAGGAGACGGTCCAAACGGTGATTGTAAGTGGAATACTTGTCCTTCTTTCAGCTGAAAGTCATTGGGCATAAACCACTTGGCGATGCCTTCTGAAGTTGAGACTGTCTCCCAGATCTTCTGAATAGGTGCCTCCAAGGTAATGTTTTTCGTAATATCGGGTAATGTATTCTTATGATTTTGATCCATTTCGTTTACCTCTTGACATATGATGTTTTTTCATTTAAATCATATTATAACTAATAAGATCATGTCCATAGCTTGTATGAATTATGCTGAGTCTGTTGATGAACCTTGTATCAGTCATCCAGTTTAATCTGTGAAAGGGGGAGGGGCTGCGTGTACGAGAAAGAAAATACAGTGAGAGAGTGGAAAGTGTATATTTTCGTCCTTTCACTCATGATTGTTTGTGCAGTAGCAATGGTTATTTTTGAACCAGAAATCCTGTTCAGCCCAATCGTTCTGCGAGGATTTGATGCGTTCATCAGTTTTGTTTTATTAGCTATTGTTTTTCTGGAGGAAGAGCAAACGTATAGCATATGTTTCAGGAGTTTTAGCTGTCATTAATCTCATTATGGTTATATCTCTGGTTTAGAATCTAAAACAGGAGGTTTTTTATGCTTGGAAAAATCAAAGCAGCTATTGATAACAGCCCAGGAAAGCCGGCTAGAATTGTAGTCAGTGAAAAAACGTTTCAGCAATTAGAGGAAGAGATGCGCTTTGTTTACGTTTCAAAACCGAAAACGATAATGGGGATACCTGTGGAAGTTTCAGATCAGGCAGAAAGCTTCAAACTGGAATTTTAGTCTATTCCCGACTGCAAACATGCTCATTTTGAGTCTTTTTTTATGATAAAAAAGGTAAGGAGTGTCAGCATTTTTCCGTTTGTTCTGCATCATTTTCAAACAAGCACTTGTATACATGTTTCAGTTTTTTATACTTAAGTTGTTAATATACTTTTTAAAAATGATGAGGAAGAGATGCGCGAACATAAGGGCAGCAGCTTTAAAACTCTGATAGAAATCTTAATTGTTTCAACAAGACTTGGGTTTACATCATTCGGAGGTCCCATTGCTCATCTGGGTTATTTCTATGAAGAATATATTCGCAAAAGAAAATGGCTGGATGAAAAAAGCTATGCTGATTTGGTTGCTTTGTGCCAGTTCTTTCCTGGACCGGCGAGCAGCCAAGTTGGGATTGGGATTGGTGTTATGCGTGGCGGATTACTCGGCGGTGTCGTTTCATTTCTCGGCTTTATGCTGCGTTGGCTTTCTATGTTTGACAGCTTTTATAGGGCGGGGTCCTTGGTTTTTGGCGGGGGACATGTTGTATTGCCGCTATTGGAACAGGAATTTGTACCAGCTGGAATGGTCAGTAAAGAAGCATTTTTAGCAGGTTATGGTGCAGCACAAGCTGTGCCGGGGCCGTTATTTACATTTGCCGCCTATCTTGGTGCGGTCATGGGCGGCTGGCAGGGAGGAACGTTAGCCGCCATTGCCATTTTCCTGCCTGCGTTTTTGCTTATTTTAGGTGCGTTGCCTTATTGGGATGCTTTGCGGAGGAATCATCCTAAACTAAAGGGAGCTCTTGCAGGAGTGAATGCAGCGGTAGTCGGAATTTTAATTTCAGCTTTTTATTTTCCGATTTGGACAAGTGCGATTTTGAATCAGATTGATTTTGCGTTTGCGGCCGTATTGTTCAGTATGCTTGCTTATTGGAAGCTGCCTCCTTGGGTAGTTGTAGTCACCGGTGTGATTGGCGGCTTTCTTCTGAGCCTTCTTTAATATTGATTTCTCTAAAGCGTGATGAAGACGTTCATCATGCTTTTTTTATTGTGAAAAAAGACGAACATAAATAATAGATGTATGGGAAAAATAATCTTATGAAAGAGAAGGGAATTGACAGATGGATAACATGGTATCAACACTTACTGACTGGACAGTATGGTTTCAAGCATTAGTTGTATTTCTCGTTCCATATGCAATCTATAAAGTGTTTACTTGGATTCATACATAAGAAGGTGCAATCATGAGGTGGCGGAGCAATCAGTACAAAACACAGAAGCAGCATCAAGGATCAGATCATTCAAAAGCTGAAAAGCAGGACCATGATGTGTTAACCGGTAACTTTGAAGACGACATTGAGCTAGTAAAAAGAAAGATCGGACATAACGGAGACGTTCATATCCGGGAACTTGAGATCACTCATTTACATGTGAAATCGGCATTGATCTTTGTTGATGGATTGTCTGATCAGGATATGATTAATAAAGGACTATCAGCGTTAATCATGAATCATCATCAGGTAAGCGATGAAATTTCTCATTCCGGCAAAGACATTTTTACTCCGCAATCTATAAAGAATCAAATCGTATCAATTAGTGATGTTATAGAATCAGAGAAAATCAGTGATATTGTGCTGAATGTTTTCATGGGTTCAACAGCGCTTCTTATCGATGGAATGCCGCAGGCCTTTCTTCTGGGAACAGTAAAAAAACAAAATCGAAGTATCGAGGAGCCGCTTTCAGAAGCGCTTGTTAGAGGGCCGCGCACGGGCTTTACAGAAGAGTTGAGTACGAATACAGCTCTTTTAAGACAGCAAGGAAAAAATGATCAATTAACATTGCAGAAATTTGAAGTAGGGACACGGCTAAAAAAGGATTTAAT
Organism: Bacillus sp. TSO22; assembly: GCF_020223595.1. NCBI lineage: Bacteria > Bacillati > Bacillota > Bacilli > Caryophanales > Bacillaceae > Bacillus > Bacillus sp. TSO22. The sequence goes on along the minus strand of NZ_JAHAWO010000009.1, from coordinate 97,933 downwards.
CATCGCTTATATGAATGACATTGCAGATCCAAAAGTGGTCGAGGAAGTAAAAAAAAGAGTGAGAGGGATTGAGATAGATCATTTGCCGGAATCAGGCTACGTTGAACAGTTAATTGAGGATAATTATTTGAGCCCCTTTCCGCAAGTGCAGAGTACAGAACGGCCTGATCGCGTTATAAGCGGATTAATGGAAGGCAGAGTAGCCATTCTGCTTGACGGTACGCCGTTTGCCTTGCTTGTTCCGGTCACTTTCAGCATGGTGCTTCAATCGCCTGAAGATTATTATGAACGGTGGTTCCCAAGCTCGCTCATCAGATTGCTGAGGTTCATTGCGGCAATCATAACGTTATTTGCGCCGGCTTTATATATATCATTTATTTCTTTTCATCCGGGGTTAATTCCGACCAAACTGGCAATTTCAATTTCCGGGACGCGTATGGGTGTTCCGTTCCCATCCATCATTGAAGCTTTATTTATGGAAATTGCAATCGAAATCTTACGAGAAGCGGGGCTGCGTCTGCCAAAACCGATTGGACCTGCGATAGGCATAGTTGGCGGATTAATCATCGGAGAAGCAGCTGTGCAGGCAGGGATTGTCAGTCCAATTATGGTCATTGTCGTTGCGCTCACAGCAATTTCTTCATTTGCCATCCCGCATTACAGTACAGGCATAGCACTTCGGATGCTTCGGTTTGGCGCGATGTTTTGCGCTGCGGTGTTTGGATTATTTGGTGTCATTATGTATTATCTGCTTCTAAGCAGCCATGTCGTAAAGCTAAAGAGTTTTGGTGTCCCATACGCAAGTCCGGCAGTTCCTTATCATTTGAAAGATTGGAAAGACTTCGTCATCAGAATGCCTCTTTTAGTCATGAAGCGCCGGCCTAAAATGATGAATACAGATAATACCAAACGGGTGAAGTGACGAACTCGACAGGATGGTGATAAAGTCTCATGTTCAGCCCAACCAGTAAAATCACAACCGCTCAGGCAACGATTATCATCATTAATTATATGCTTGCCGCCGGAGTTCTTACACTCCCCCGGACAGTAACAGAACAAACGAAATCTCCTGATGGATGGATTTCAGTTTTATTAGGCGGGGGCATTGCGGTAATAGCCGGGATAATTATAGTTAAATTAAGCCAGCAGTATCCTAAGGAAACCTTTTATGAATACTCCGGACATATTGTAGGAAAATGGCTCGGCCGTTTGATCAGTATTGTTTTTATTACTTATTTTCTGGCACTCGGTGCATTTGAAGTCAGAGTCATGTCCGAAATTGTGGAGTTTTTTCTCCTTGAAGGGACACCGTTTTGGGCCATTATTATGACAGTTCTTTGGATTGGGCTTTATTCGATAACACAAGGGCTCGATCCAATTGCCCGGCTATTTGAAATGATCTTTCCGATTACGGTTATCATCTTTTTAACTGTAGCCCTCATGAGTATAGGTATATTTGAGGTCAACAATTTACGCCCTGTATTAGGTAATGGAATAATGCCGGTCCTCAAAGGAGTTAAGACAACGACACTTTCATTTACGTGTTCAGAAATTATGCTCATTCTAGTAGCGTTTATGAAGAAGCCGAAGAATGCAGTGAAAGCGGTGTTCATGGGCACAGGGGTTGTAACGTGTTTTTATATGATTACCCTGATTATGGTCATCGGTGCACTGTCAGTTGATGGTGTTGTAACGAGAACATGGCCTGGACTTGACCTGATGAGAAGTTTTGAAATACCGGGTTTAATCTTTGAACGGTTTGAATCATTTTTGCTAGTCATTTGGATTATGCAGCTTTTTGCCACATTTATTATCACTTTTTATGCAGCATCTTTAGGAGTCTCGCAAGTTTTCAAAAAGAAACCCATTTCATGCATGTTTGGGCTGCTTCCTGTTATTTATATCCTCTCTTGCATGCCGAAAAATGAAAATGATGTGTTTATTTTGGGTGATATGGTCAGTCATATGGCTTTGTATATATTTGGCGCTTTGCCGATTTTGCTTTTAGTTATATCGAAATGGAGGAAAAGAGGTGAAAAGTAAAATAAAACATCCACTGTCCGCTATCGTCATATTATGTCTGCTGATGATTTGTGTAACAGGGTGCTGGAGCAGCCGGGAAATAGAAGAGCTCGGTCTCACATTCGCTATCGCAATTGATAAAGGGAAAGAAACAAACACTGAGAAAGAATTAAAAGAAGAAGGCGGGAGCTATCCGAAAAAAGACAACATTACGCTGACCTATCAATTTGTTAATGAAAAAGCGGCAGGTGCAGGGACAAGCAGTGGAGGCGGTGGCGGGCAAGGGGCGCAGAAAGCGTATATTAATATTAGTGAAACAGGGGATTCGTTACAGCAGATTGGAAGCGAGATTGCGTTAAGAAGGGACCGTGAAGTGTTTAGCCCGCATTTAAAAGTTGTTGTCATGAGTGAAGATGTGCTGCGTACATATCCTATCGACAAAATACTGGATCAATTTTTTCGTGATAATGAAATTAGGCTGAGCTGTCTTGTTTTATCTGCAAAAGGGGAGGCGAGGGAGGCCCTCCAGCTGAAAGAGAGCGGTGAAATTCCGGCATTTCGGCTGGTTGGATTAGGTGAAAATGAACATAAAGTTTCCAGAATTCTTCCCCCTGTGACACTCGCGAAACTAATTGGCAAACTTCATTCTGGCAGCAGTTTTTTACTGCAAAATGTGGTCGCGGCGAATGGAGCAATCAAGTATTCCGGAGCGGCGGTAATCAACGGGAAGTCTAAAAAAATGATTGGCACTTTAAATGAATATGAAACGGAGGGGATTACATGGATTGCCGGGGAAGGAAAAGGCGGAGTTGTCAAAAGTTATGATAAAAAGAGCCAACAGGTGATTGCGTACGATATCAATTATATAAAAAGCAAAATCAAGCCCATAGTAAAAGGAACAGATATTTCATTCCATGTCGATATTGAATCAGAAGGGGACTTGGTTGAAAACTGGAACACAAAAGAGACTTTGGACACCCAGTTTTTAGAACGTATTGAAACGAATACTGAAAACGAAGTAAAGAAAATAGTCGGTAATGTATTAAAAAAACTTCAGGATGATTATAAAGCAGATGTTGCGGGTTTTGATGAATCATTAAGACTTGAACATCCGGACTTATGGAAAAAGGTGAAAAATAATTGGGAGGACACCTTCAGTAAGGCTACCATCACGTACAGCGTTAAAGCCACAATTACTCATTATGGAACGGTTAAAACACAGCAATGAATCAAATAGGTGCTTAAAATCAGAAGAGAAGAAACATCTCTTCTTTTTCTATGCATTTTTCGGGATTGAGATATACTTTTTTTGGGAGGTAAGCATTTTTAAAATGGTCAATATGCTAATATAGGAATTGCTTGAAATAGAAGGGAGGAGGGGCTGTGAGACAGAAACCGATTTATGTAGAAATCGAAATGAGATCTGATCTGGATAAGCTCTGGGAATATACACAAAACCCATCGCTGCATAAGGAATGGGACCTCCGGTTTTCAAATATCACATATTTGCATAAGCAGCCATACGAAAAGCAGAAGTTTCTTTACGAAACAAGGATAGGCTTTGGATTAAAGGTATCAGGTACAGGAGAAACAGTTGGTGTTATCAACGAAGGTTCATCTGAAAGAGTTTCCTCACTGGCTTTTGGCTCTGATCATCCGTTATCTCTGATTCAGCACGGCAGCGGCTACTGGAAGTACATACAGCAAGATAACGGGAAAATTACTTTTTTAACACAGTACCAATATAAAACAGCCTACGGACTACCGGGAAAATGGATCGATCGTTTATTATTTCGGCCGCTGCTTGGCTGGGCGACTGCATGGAGCTTTGATGCATTAAGGCTTTGGATCGAGCAAAATAAACATCCCAAACACACAATTCGATCTGCTATCGTTTATGTGATAATATGTCTGTTTTTCAGTCTGTTTTGGTTTTATCAAGGCTTTACAGGTTTTGAAACAAGCATTTTTGCAGGAACAGCGGAGATAGGTATGGGTATGTTATGGCTGATTCCTTTAAAGAGAAAATGGATCATTCACGCCGGCCAGGCTTGTATCTTTGCTGGATTCGCTTTTGTAGGTTCCGAGATATTATTATCGATGCTGTTGTGTGTGTTTTCTGCGGCAAGCGGTGTTCTTAGTCTTCAGCTCCCCAGTGCCTGGCACACAAAACGAAAAAGAAAGAAGTGACATTGTGAGTTCGATTTATGAAAAAACGATCATTAACTATCATTTGCTGCATCCCAAGCTGCAAAAACGCTATCAGTTAGACGAATCTCATACATTCAGCGGGACAGGAACGATGTCAGAGATAAGCGGAGGCTCTTTTCTGGTCAGAATGCTGTTAAAACTGGGTGTTTTTTTCAGGTGCTTCTTTTCAGAAAGAGGCAAAGACATCCCTTTTACGATACAAAATAGAGCTTGTCTTATGAATCGGGATCATATCGGGATAGAATGGAATCGTACATTTTACTTTAAAGGCAATAAACGTTTCTTTGACGCGATCATGGTATACGACGAAAAAGAAGATAGAATACTTGATTTCTTCGGCAAACCTCATCTTCTGCTGTCTGTTTTAGCGTTCGAGGCATCTCCTGATGGCTCTCTTACGATTACATCGGGAAAGCAATGGCTATTGCTATGCGGAAAAAGAATACCGCTGCCAAAATGGCTGACGGGTACATCAGTTGTTTGCGAAACGTTTGACGAAAACAAGAATTGCTTCACCATTCAAGTGCATGTGCAAAATACAATTCTCGGTACTCTTTTCTTTTATAAAGGAACGTTTCAGGAAGAAGAGAGAGAATCATGCTAAAACGAAATGGCATGATCAGTACGCTTTGCTTTATAGGATTTTTTGCAGCGGAAGCACCCCATATATCAGTGGCAGAGACACTTGTTTTGCTATCCATTCTTTATTTTGTACCGGGAATTTTTCCTTTTGTCTTTCATCAATCGCCGCTCCGGGCTGCTCAATCTCTAGAATCTGGGTTAATAAAGTGCTATCCGGCAGCCGCTTTCTTTGCGGTACTGGCTCTTGTGACAGACATCGGAGGTTTCGCTCTGATCTGGTGGATGTACACAATTTTTCTTGCATTTTATGGAATCCTTCGCCTTTGGGAAACAAATATACATAGAATTGAAGAGACATCAGTTTTGTTCGGGCTTATCTATTTGGCGGGCGGAGGGTTTTGGTTTTTTGCTTATGCTGCACATTTGAAGATAATGCAATTTGGCCCTCTCATCATTTTGCTGACTGCTGTCCACTTTCACTATTCAGCTTTTCTGATTCCAATCTTTAACGGCTTGCTCGGGAGAATCACCAGAAAAAAGCGGATGTTGTACAGGTGGATAACATGGGTAATTTTATTTTCGCCCCTTCTTATCGCGCTTGGCATCACATATTCAAAAACACTTGATGTCATTGCGGTTGGCATCTATATGGTGGCCCTTTATCTTTACGCTTTTTTGGTGTTCACCACAGCTTTTCGCAGCAAGACGGCTAAAATTCTTATTCGGCTTTCTTCGGCCGTTTTAATGATAACGATCACTTTCTCGATGGTTTATTCATTTGGTGTATTTCGGCAAGAGGTTACATTGAACATCAATCAGATGATTTGGATTCACGGTTTTGTCAACGCGTTTGCTGTTATATTGCCCGCTCTCATTGGATGGAGAATAGAAGCTCCGAAGCCTTTTGATGCAGACAGCGTAAAGACATTCAGCCGTATCTACGGAAAAAGAAGGATTGGAAAAGACTTTTTAGCTAACATTCAAGCTGAAAATAACGCTCAATACAGAGGGCTTGTGGATGATATGGGAAGCCTTCGTTCAAAAGATTTTTCACCGGAAAATCTGGCGCCGTTCATCCTATCGTTTTATGAACAAACCATTGATTATGATGTAAAGGCAAAAGTGACGTGGAGCACATGGTTTCGGCCGTTTGCAATTGTTTACGAATGGTTCAGCAGAAGAACCGGCCAAATACATCTGTCGACGAACCCAGACTGGTATAGGATGTACAGCACGATAAAGGGTGTCAATTCGAAAAAAGACGGAAGAAACAAAGTGCGTGCCTGGATCAGAACAAATGAGAAAAACGAAACCATTTTTACCGCTCTATATTCAGTGTATCGTTCAAATGGAGAAGGGTATATGAACATCTCCCTCCCGCTTCCATTCAGCAGCATGACAGGTATTTTAAAGCCTTATCATCATCAGGAGAAACTAGTTTTGACGAGCAGGCGTAGAAAAAGCGGAGCTGGAGATGAGGGGATTTATCTGCAAACCAGAGCGGGAACTTGTCCGCTGCCTTTGTCTGAAACCTTTCTGATAGAAGCTGCGCATGACAACAGATTAACCGCCATTCATCACATGTGGCTGTTTGGAATAAAATTTCTAACTGTTCATTACAGCATTACACATATTGCCCGCCCAAATGAAAGAACCTAACATAAAGAAGAGGCTTCGGCTGAAAGCTGTTTGACGATTCAATCAGCCACATTCCCATTCTGCGCATCTAGACGGGAAAGGAAGGATATTATGATGTTTTTTATCAGTAGTTTTCTGATTCTTTGGCTGGCTGCGGGATTTGCAGTGGGAATGAAACAACTGTATGTCGATCAGCTGTTTGATAAAGATGTGATCGAAAGGCTGGAAAAAGAGGCGGATGTTCATGGACGCGTTGACCGGTTTATCAAACACCGTGTCCTTTACATCGCAGCAGTGACATTAAGCGGGTTTATCGCTGTTTATCGTGAAGTGAAAACAATCCCGCAAAGGCGAAAAATAAGAAAAATTGAAAAAAACATCATGAAACTGAATAAAGCAAAGAAAAGAAGAATGAAAAGAAGGTAAAAACGCACAGGCCAAAGGGCAGGTGCGTTTTTCTGTTTGATATGGGAATTGGGAAAAAGGTGATGCCAACTTACTTTTCATAAATTCAGAAATGAGAAGAACAGCGCCCGGGCTAATGGTATATAATATTGTGAATTTAACAAAAATTTAACAAGGAGGATGAGAGAATTCGTGCTAAAGCCTCAAAGAAACCGACATCCTGTTTATTTGGACTTAGAGGCGGAGTAGATGAAACCGGCCAAAGTATCCCTGCTCCGCCGTTTGCTCCATTCCTTGAAGCATGTTGATTGTAACATAGCCAAATGTTTTCCATCAACTCTTAAAATTGTAAAAATATTGTTTATTTTTGTGGTGTTCACTCCGATTTCTTCAATATATGCTGAAGATGTATATCAGAATTTTGAGGAATTAAAAAACAATGAAGATCCTTCTGATTACGGCATTGTTACGAAGGAAACCGGCAGCCCTGTCCTTGTTTTAGCCATTCATGGAGGAGGTATTGAAGGCGGGACAAGTGAAATAGCGAGAGAGCTCAGCAAAGAGTACTCGATGTATTTATTTGAAGGCTTGAAATCGTCAGGAAACTCAGTGCTGCATATTACGAGCACGCATTTTGATGAGCCACGGGCCCTGAAGATGACGGGAAGTCATGAATATGTCATTTCATTGCACGGATATGCAGAAGAAGATCAGCAGATCGAAGTCGGCGGTACAGATCGCGGAAGAGCGGCAGATTTAGTTGAGAAACTAAAAAATGCCGGTTTTCCTGCTGTATTGCTCAGTACGGACCATCCGCATGCAGGCATAAGTCCGAATAACATTGCAAACAAATCAAAAACAGGCCTGAGCATCCAGCTAGAAATGAGCACAGGTTTTAGAAAATCTTTGTTCGGCATTTTTTCCTTAGAAAGCAGATCTGTTACCCAAAATGAGAGGTTTTATGATTTTACAGAAGTGGTATCCAGTTTTTTAAAAAGTAACTACTGAAAAATAGGAGGCGACAAGGCAGCCTCCTATTCCTCATGCTTCTCATTCGTAACGTCAGGAAACAGCTCATCTGCGGCTTCTGTTTGATATTGCAGAGTGTTATCCTTGGCTGCCAGTTCATTTCGAAAGGTTTCATCCAGCACATTTTCCAGCAAATACCGATGAAAAAAGTATTCAAAAACAGTAAGACAGGCAGCGGAAAGAAGAGCGGCTGCAAACGGTGGGAAATCGTTTCTTGTTTGAGTTAAAACAAAGACCCAAAGAATAACGAATGAAAGTCCAAAGTCAGCCAATGAAGCTGTAATATTGTTTGTTCTCGGAAGAACGATCATGTCACCGGAAAGGTATGACACAAAACCTAAGAAAAATGCAATAAACAGCACGCTTAAAAATGGCGCGTGATAGACTCTGTCCAAAATTACATATAAAAGGGCGAGAGTGAAAGCAATCTTTGAAGCAAGTGCAATGATATGTTTCATTTGACCACCTAAATTGTTATTTTTGAGGAAACTCCTAGCAAGTAAGGCCATGTTTGTTACAGTCATTATTTTGAACAAACCGATTTTGTTTACACTGGTATTTTTTTCTGGCTGTATGGAACTTTCTTGGAAAAAGAACGTACATATGGGATGATCAGCTTTCGAGGAGGAATGATTTGTGGAGATAAAAGGAATCAATCACTTGTTATATTCAGTTTCTCATCTGGATACATCGATTGAGTTTTATCAAAATGTGTTTGGTGCTAAGCTGCTGGTAAAGGGGAGAACAACAGCATATTTTGATTTAAATGGCATCTGGCTTGCACTTAATGAAGAACCTGACATTCCGAGAAATGACATTAAGGCGTCTTATACCCATATTGCTTTTACCATTGAAGAGCGGGAGTTTGAGGAAATGTCAACAAAATTAAAAAGGTTTCATGCCAATATTCTGCCTGGCAGAGAACGAGATAAACGCGATCGAAAATCGATTTATTTTACCGACCCTGACGGCCACAAATTTGAATTTCATACCGGAACCCTTCAAGATAGGCTTCGTTATTATAAACAGGAAAAAACGCATATGGAATTTTATGATTAAAACACACTCGAGATACACACAGAACATATACATAAATCTCATGTATGGTAAAAATATGGTGAAGGGGGGAGTAGTTGAAAATAAAAATCTTAACTTTATCGGCAGTTTTGATGTGTTTTTTTGGCGTTGGCAGTACCCATGTGACAGCTTTAGATTTTGAGCATAAAACAGACTTTATTTTAAATGACAGTACAAAATCTTTTGTTTTGGAAAATATCAGTGATGTTCCGGCAATCGACTATTTTTTAGGCTATCAGTTTACGATCTTGGGGGCCAATACTTGCTCAGTTGAGATTAAACTTCAGCGGCTGGGGCTTACGGGGGATTATACTACGCTGAGCACGAAGCAATTCAGCGGCAGCTGGTTAGATTTTAGAGCTCAGGATAAGGTTTCTATTGACCCATTTCATCGATACCGTATATTTGCCGAAGAGCATTCAGAATACTGCACAAGTGTTCGAGTAAAGGGCAGTTATGGTATAGAATATTTTCATTTTGATTAAAGCTCACGACGATTAAGGAAGTGAGCTGTTTTTTAGTATATGTTGAACTAACTAAACTATGTACCAAATTTTCATAAAATTCAGTTGGCGCGCTCCTTAAATGAACATGAAGCCTTATCATTCCACGACCTCAGAAAATGAAACATTTTTAAGAAGATAACGTCTAATGTTTTAAACAGACAACATTCATAAAAGTTTCCTGAAGGAAAGAAAATTTCTTGACTTCAACAATCGTTTGGTGGATAATTATGGTGTAAACATGATGTTCTTTTTCCTCCTATTCAGGCTCGCACCTAAAAGTTAGGGCGGGCCTGCTTTTTTTTGAACAATAAACCCCCTCTCCATAAAGGAAGAGGGGGTTGTTTTATGCTTCTGATAGATCAATAGATTAATGGACGGTTCTGAATACGCCAATCACTTTCCCTAGAATGCTGACATTCTGCAAGATGATAGGTTCCATCGTTGGGTTTTCAGGCTGTAAGCGAATGTGAGTATCCTCTTTATAGAAACGTTTTACCGTAGCTTCATCATCTTCTGTCATCGCAACTACAATTTCCCCGTTGTTCGCTGTGTTTTGCTGTTTAACGATTACATAATCCTTATCGAGAATACCAGCGTCAATCATACTGTCTCCCATAATCTCCAGCATAAACACATGCTCGTCAGGGGGAACCATTCGGTCTGGAAGCGGAAAATATTCTTCAATGTTTTCTACTGCTGTAATAGGAGATCCCGCCGTGACTTTCCCGATGACCGGCACATTAACGACCTGGCTTTGCGGAATGTCTACTTCTTCATCAAGAATTTCTATAGCTCTTGGTTTTGTCGGATCCCGTCTGATCAGCCCTTTTGTTTCCAAACGGGCCAAGTGACCGTGGACAGTTGAACTAGAAGCAAGCCCGACAGCCTCTCCGATCTCTCTCACGGAAGGCGGATATCCTTTTGATTTAACCTCTGCTTTAATAAAACGGAGGATATCAAGTTGCCTTTTTGATAGCTTCGTCATTTTTTGCACCTCAAAACGTCGATTTTAAGAAGATTATAGCATGATTTTCCTTACAGTACAAACATAGGTTCGAAAAAACAATTGACAGAAACGTGTGTTCGTATATACTGAAATTATAAAAAGGCGAACAAACATTCCTGTTGGAGGTTATGATCATGAGTAAAGAATCTATTATTTTTGTCGGTCTGTTCACAGTGATTTTGAGCGCGGTTATCCTTTTGCTGTCATATACAAGCAGCGGCCAGGAGCTTAATCAGTATGTTAAAATAGAAGTTCAGCAAGGCGATACATTATGGTCAATTGCTGATCAGGTAGCAGATAAAAAAAATATAAACAAAAGTGAATTTATTGAATGGGTAGCTGATAACAATCATCTTCAGACGTCTGATATCCAGCCGGGAGATGAATTGGTGATTCCGTTGAAAAAGAAGCATCAGGATGCATATGAATTGGCAACTGTAAGATAGAGAGGATAGATAGAAAAAATGAAAGCACTCATTTATGCCCGCGTAAGTACAAATAAAGAACAGCAGGAGACTTCATTAAAGCGGCAGGAGGAGGAGCTTACAGCGATTGCAGCCGAGAACGGCATGGAAGTCGTCAAAGTGATTTCTGAAAAAGCCAGCGGATATGAAATGGATCGGGACGGTGTATTTGAGCTGCTTGATGAGATCAAGAATTCGGGAATTGATGTTATTTTGGTTCAGGATGAGACTAGGCTTGGACGGGGAAATGCAAAAATCGCACTGCTTCATTGTATCTACAGAGAAGGTGTGAAAGTCTATACAACAGCTCACAGAGGGGAACTGGAGTTATCGGAGGCTGACTCGATGGTGCTGGAGATCGTCAGCATTGTGGAAGAGTACCAGCGGAAAATTCACAACATGAAAATCAAGCGGGGAATGAAGCGTGCAGTAAAAAACGGGTTTAAACCGCAAAAAAACCTGAAAAACCAACATGAAAACAGCGGAAAAGAAAGAATAGAGGTACCAATCTCAGAGATCGTCCGCCTAAGAGCGAATAAACTGACGTTCGCAGAAATCGCGGCTACGCTAAGAGGGTTTGGCTATGATGTGTCTAAAGCGACCGTCCACCGGCGGTTTCAGGAATACATAGAGAATGAAGAGACAGCCGAGTGAATCAGTTGTAAAACTCTTTTTGATCTAGTACTATATAGACAAAATGCAATAAAGGAGTTTAACATGATTTCAAACGCAAAAATTGCAAGAATTAATGAACTTGCTGCCAAAGCCAAAGCTGGCGTTATTACAGAAGAAGAAAAAGCCGAACAGCAAAAGCTCCGTCAAGAGTACCTGAAAGGGTTTCGCTCTTCTATGAAAAACACTTTAAAAAGCGTGAAAATCATTGACCCAGAAGGCAATGATGTTACACCAGAAAAACTAAAAAGAGAACAAAGAAATAACAAACTTCACTAATATAAGAGGAATACGGAAATATCGTATTCCTCTTTTGTATATACTATAAGCAAAACTTTTATGTGACAAAATTCAACAAGTTTCTCTCAAATTTAAGCTGAAACAGTTGAGAAAAAGTCGTCAGACATTTATGATGTAAGGGTACAACACATAAGGAAGGGGATTTTTATGGATACAATTGAAAAGAAATCAGTTGCTACCATTCGCACACTGTCAATAGACGCTATTGAAAAAGCAAATTCTGGTCACCCAGGGATGCCAATGGGGACCGCTCCAATGGCATACACACTGTGGACAAAATTTATGAACGTAAGTCCGGCAAACCCTGGCTGGTTTAACCGTGACCGTTTTGTTTTATCTGCTGGACACGGATCAGCACTTTTATACAGCATGCTTCATTTAAGCGGGTTTGATCTTAGCATCGAAGATCTTAAGGGATTCCGCCAATGGGGCAGCAAAACACCTGGACACCCGGAATTTGGACATACTGCCGGTGTTGATGCAACAACAGGTCCGCTTGGCCAAGGAATTGCCATGGCGGTCGGAATGGCTATTGCTGAACGCCATTTAGCAGAAACTTACAACCGTGATTCATTTAACGTAGTCGATCATTATACATACAGTATTTGCGGTGATGGTGATTTAATGGAAGGCATTTCTTCTGAAGCCGCTTCACTCGCAGGCCATCTTCAGCTTGGCCGTCTGATCGTATTATACGATTCTAATGACATCTCTCTCGATGGAGATCTTGACCGTTCATTCTCTGAAAACGTGAAACAGCGTTTTGAGGCCATGAATTGGGAAGTTCTTTATGTTGAGGATGGAAACAACATTGAAGAATTAACAGCGGCTATCGAAAAAGCACGCCAAAATGAAAAGAAACCTACATTAATTGAAGTGAAAACGACAATCGGTTTCGGTTCACCTAACCGTGCCGGCACATCCGGTGTTCACGGTGCGCCGCTTGGTAAAGAGGAAAGCAAGTTAACAAAAGAAGCTTACGCGTGGACGTATGAAGAGGATTTCTACGTTCCGTCAGAAGTATATGAGCATTTCGCTGCAGCGGTTAAAGAATCAGGCGAGAAAAAAGAACAGGAATGGAATGCCCAATTCGCTAAATATAAAGAAGTTTATCCTGAACTTGCTGAACAGCTTGAGCTGGCAATCAAAGGAGAGCTTCCGAAGGACTGGGATCAAGAGGTTCCTGTTTATGAAAAAGGAAGCAGCCTGGCATCCCGTGCATCTTCCGGTGAAGTTCTCAACGGACTTGCGAAAAAAATTCCTTTCTTTGTCGGAGGTTCTGCTGACCTAGCGGGATCAAACAAAACGACAATTAAAAATGCCGGTGATTTTACAGCGGTTGATTACTCAGGCAAAAACTTCTGGTTTGGTGTTCGTGAATTTGCGATGGGTGCAGCCTTAAATGGCATGGCGCTTCATGGCGGACTTCGTGTATTCGGCGGAACTTTCTTTGTCTTCTCTGATTACTTGCGTCCAGCGATTCGCCTTGCAGCATTAATGGGTCTTCCTGTCACATATGTCTTCACACATGACAGTATTGCGGTAGGTGAAGACGGCCCGACGCACGAGCCTGTTGAACAGCTTGCTTCACTCCGTGCGATGCCTAATCTTTCCTTGATCCGTCCTGCAGACGGCAATGAGACAGCGGCAGCATGGAAGCTTGCAGTGCAAAGCACTGATCAGCCAACAGCGCTGGTACTGACACGCCAAAACCTTCCTACGATCGACCAAACAGCTGAAGAAGCGTTGGCGGGAGTAGAAAAAGGTGCATATATCGTATCTAAATCTAAAAACGAAACACCTGACGCTCTTCTCATCGCTTCAGGCTCTGAAGTAGGTCTTGCGATTGAAGCGCAGGCTGAACTGGCAAAAGAAAATATCGATGTTTCTGTTGTCAGCATGCCTTCAATGGACCGTTTCGAGAAACAATCTGATGAATACAAAAACACTGTCCTCCCTGCAGATGTGAAAAAACGCCTTGCGATTGAAATGGGTGCATCATTTGGCTGGGGCAAATACACAGGGCTTGAAGGAGATGTGCTTGGCATAGACCGATTCGGTGCATCTGCTCCTGGCGAAACCATCATCAACGAATACGGCTTCTCAGTTCCAAACGTAGTGAATCGAGTTAAAGCATTACTAAATAAGTAAGTCTTTCAAAGAGGATGAGTCAAATCATCCTCTTTTTCTTGTTTATCCGACAAAAATAGTATTGGCTGTTTAACAGTAATAGACAATTCTTTCTTTTCTTCTTTTGTATAATAGAGAGCAAATGAAATGCTGCCGCAAAAGGGGATGAAAAGATGGAACGTCACTACTATACGTACCTGATAAAAGAGGAATTTGCCAATCACTATTTCGGGCGGGAATCGGTTATGTTTGAGCTGTTTCAAGACTATCATTGGACAAGCCTGACAAAGCAGCAGTATGAAATGACAGAGAAACAGATTCAATATATTACACAGCCAATCCCGATTTTACATATGCATCAGCGGTTAAAAATGAATTTAAACAATGCGGATTACAGGCAGCTGGATTATATTTATAGATTAGCTTTGCCGAAAGCCAAAGGCCATGCGACGTTTATGATGAAGGAGCACATGATAGAAATTGTAGCTTCGGGGGATTACGAGGCAGAAACGATTTTCTTTGAAGTGTTGAGAAAAGTAAGCCCTTGCTTTCTAGCAATGGATTTCAATTCGAAGCGTTATGGATGGCTAAATCCGGTGAAAGAAAGAAATTTTGTCTAAAACCGAAGAAAAAGAGATGTAAATGTTGTATAATAGCTTTTGGTTTAGTACACTTTAAACTAGACAACATGAAGGAGGAAATAAAATGACTTTATGGGTTGGCATCCTAGTGGGCGTTGTTGCATTGCTCATAGGTGTTGCACTCGGGTTTTTTATTGCTCGTAAATATATGATGAGCTACCTTAAAAAGAATCCGCCTATTAATGAACAAATGTTACGCATGATGATGATGCAAATGGGAATGAAACCTTCTCAAAAGAAAATCAATCAAATGATGAAAGCCATGAATAATCAAACGAAATAATACGTAAAGATTATGATATAGAGAAACATGGTTATAAAATAAAAAACCCTTATACGGGTTTTTTATTTTGCAATCAATCATCACCCGCTACTGCTCGAAGGCGCTG
This sequence comes from Bacillus sp. TSO22, assembly GCF_020223595.1. Lineage (NCBI taxonomy): Bacteria > Bacillati > Bacillota > Bacilli > Caryophanales > Bacillaceae > Bacillus > Bacillus sp. TSO22. The sequence continues at coordinate 82,861 of NZ_JAHAWO010000009.1, read as the reverse complement.
CTTTTGATATTGTATGAGAAGATGGTCAAGCTCCTGACTGAGCTCTATCGTAGTATGAGATGTCATTCCGTTCGCCATGACAATTTGCAGCAGCTCTGCTCTTTTTTTTTCGATTTCATTTAATAGATGCTCTCTAATCACAGGGATGTATCCTTTCATACATTAGATCTTCAAAGTGAATGTTTATATTATATCCATATTTATACTAATTTTCAAATGAGAAGGAGTACAATATCTCAATGTCAAATTAAATTATATAAGTTTTTTCTAAAAATAGAAATCCTTCAAGTGAAAGTGTTAAAAAAATGAAATGATTTTGTCATAACTTGAAGGAATGTCAAATCATGAGGGGATGATGACATGGGAGACGTGAATTATTTTTTGACATTTGGAGCGGGATTCCTATCCTTTATTTCACCTTGCTGCCTGCCGCTTTACCCAGCTTTCTTGTCATATATTACAGGGGTCAGCATGGATGATGTGAAAACAGAAAAACTGCTGCTGCAGAAAAGAAGCTTGTTTCATACTTTGTGTTTTTTGCTTGGCTTTTCAGTCATTTTTATCGCTTTAGGCTATGGAACATCTTTTATTGGCAGCCTGTTTAGGGATTATCACGATGCGATTCGGCAAATTGGCGCGTTGCTTATTATTTTGTTCGGTTTCATTACGCTTGGCGTGTTCCGGCCAGAGGCGATCATGAAAGAACGCAGAATCCATTTTAAGCACAAACCAAGCGGGTTTTTAGGTTCCGTCTTAATCGGAATGGCATTTGCGGCGGGATGGACGCCCTGTACCGGTCCGATATTAGCGGCTGTTATCACACTTGCAAGCACAAATCCAGGCTCAGCGGTGCCGTACATGATGTTATATGTACTCGGTTTTGCTGTTCCGTTTCTTTTATTGTCTTTTTTTATCACAAAGCTGAAGTGGATAAGAAAGAACCAGCTTTTAATCATGAAAGCAGGCGGCGTTTTGATGATTGTGATTGGCGTGCTGTTATTCTTTGATTGGATGAGCCTGATTATTATTTTGCTGTCTGATCTGTTTGGAGGATTTACTGGTTTTTGACGTTAAATTACTTTCGCACTACTACTAATCCTTTTGTTTTTGGTACAATAAGACTATTATCTGTGGAAATCGATTTTTGGAGGGGAATATGACAAGAGTTTTAGTTGTAGACGACGCCAAGTTCATGAGGGTGAAAATCAGAGAGATCTTGGAAGAGGCAAATTATATAATCGCAGGCGAAGCGGCGGACGGAGAGCAAGCAGCTGACCTGTATAAAAAACTGCGGCCGGACATTGTGACAATGGATATTACAATGCCAGTGAAAAACGGTATTAAGGCTCTTCGTGATATCTTAACCTTTGATCCTAAGGCGAAGGTCATCATGTGCACTGCCATGCGCCAGCAAAGAATTGTATCTGAAGCGATTGAGCTGGGAGCAAAGGACTTTATTGTTAAGCCGTTCGAGGAAACAAAAGTGTTAGAAGCTGTTAGCCGTGTTATGGGACATTAAAGTCATTTCTTTTCAAAATGGTTTTTTTTATTGTTTTGGAGTATAGTATATAGTATCAACACTCCGAGAAACAAAGGAATGATAAGTATGATGATTATAGTTTCATCGATTATTGCTGTGTTAATGGCTGTAGCTGTAATGGTGGTCAGAATTAAGTCCTCTGACAAGCCCGTTTCACCGAAAAAAATCATTCTTCCGCCGATTTTTATGAGTACGGGAGCGTTAATGTTTTTATTTCCGGTATTTTGGGTAACTGGTGCAGAGTTTTTAGAAGCGATCACTTTAGGCGTGATTTTCTCTATTTTTCTCATCAAAACTTCTAAGTTTGAAATTAAAAATAATGAAATTTACATGAAACGCTCTAAAGCATTTGTATTTATATTAGTCGGTCTTTTAGTGATCAGAATCGTGATGAAATCGATCTTAAGCACATCGATTGACTACGGCGCACTGAGCGGAATGTTTTGGATTCTGGCTTTCGGTATGATTGTACCGTGGAGAATCGCCATGTATTTATCATACCGAAAACTTCATAACGAGCTGCAGTCAGCTAATATTCAAATGAATTAAAAAACCTTTCCTCCTGTCAGGAAAGGTTTTTTAGTTTAAGAAGGGCTTGATAAGGTTCGAGATCGATTTTTTTGTCTCGCAGATGCCTTTTTAAGAAGGTATGGTCTCTTTTAGGAGTTGCGAGAATATACCCTCTGATCATCAGTTGCTGATCAATCTTTGATACCTTTTCTTTTAATGCAAGCTCACCGATTTTACCTGCGATTTTGGCTTTTGCTGCATCTCTGAACAGCTCCGGAACCGGAGATACCAATTCATTCAGAAATTGTTTGTTTTCATCGCTCCACAAGTGCCTGCTGTTTTTGATATAGTAATCCTGCCAATCAAGCTCTGACCTGCCGTCTTCTTTTGGTAAACGCTTTAGAAATTTTCGAAACATAAAAAAACCGCCGATTGATAATAAGACAACCATCATGATCACCCAAAACAGAATAAACCACAAAAACCAGCCTTCCAGCATCAATCATTCCCCCTTATTCTAACCATATTGTATACGAAGAGAGATTAGAAGAACACAGTAAAAAAAGAATAGAAAAAAGTGATAGACGTCTAGTCAAAAGAGATAGTAGATCATATTCTATTGTATAGTGAATCTGCTATTTGGCCATGGGAGAGTCACTAGAGGGTATTTGACGATAAATGGACGGAAAAAAGTCACTTTCATAATAGGGGATGAAAGTGACTTTTTATGTTAGCTGAGAGGAAATTGAAGAGAAAAAGAAGAACCATCTTCTGTTTCTTTATTGACGGCAACTGTGAGTATTTGATTTTCACATTCGGTTTGAATGGTTTTGTCATTTAAATAAAAAGGAAGCATCATTTGTTTTTCAAAAGTCTGTCCTGACGATTTGACCGTTAAGATGAAATCGCATCCAGACAGGGTAACCGTTACTTGTGTCGGCTTTAAAAAAGTCAGATCCGCTTCAATAATATACTGCTGACTTGTTTCATATAAATCAATAGGCAATGTTTCGTCGTACCAGGCGAAGGGGTCTTCAAAAAATTGCCGAAGCCATTCATCCATACCATCGAAATCATTAGCATCATTACGTTTTGAATGGGTCATGGAAGCATTCCTCCACATATCAACCTTGCTTTACATCATATGCGGAGGATCGGAAATGGGTGAACGCATAAAAAAACAGACACTAAGGTCTGCTTTTCTTACATATCATGGCTTGAGTTGTGCTTCTGTCTTGTGTGGTTTCGGTTCTTCACTTTTTTGCTTCCGCTGAGAGGCTCCGGCTGACCCGGATTGTGTCCTTTAGGGGCGTTTTTATGCATATCTTTACTTGTATTTTTATTGGTCATAAAATAAAACCTCCTTAAGAGTCTGGTGTTATTGATTGGTTTTTCTTTTTTTATTATTTTGGCGTTCAGCTTCAGTCAGTACAAGCTGGTCGTTTTCGACGTAGCCGGCGCCTTTGCCTTGGCTTTTCGCGTCATTCATTCCGTTTATTACGTGATTCGCTTTTCTTTTAACCATCATTATCACCTCAATCATAATATGGCTCCTTTTGTTGCGTTATATGAGAGAGCATAAACAGTAATAATTACCGGTACATTTGTCCGATAAGCCGAACTTATTGTATTTAATAAAAACATTGATATTTACTTATGTATGATTTTGTTTTAATATGAAATTGTGAGAAAATTGTGATGGAATTTACGTTCATCTAAGAATGATCTGATCTGAAGGGGGATTTTGGAGAATGGCAAACGAGCAAAAAACTGCAGCAAAAGACGTTTTCCAAGCGAGAAAAACGTTTACTACAAATGGGAAAACATATCATTACTACTCTTTAAAAGCGTTAGAAGATTCAGGTATCGGGAAGGTTTCGAAGCTTCCTTATTCCATCAAAGTTCTTTTAGAATCAGTATTACGTCAGGTTGACGGATTCGTCATCAAAAAAGAACACGTGGAAAATTTGGCAAAATGGGGAACTGCCGAATTAAAGGAAATCGACGTTCCGTTCAAACCGTCTCGTGTTATTTTACAAGACTTTACAGGGGTTCCAGCAGTAGTAGACCTTGCTTCTCTGCGTAAAGCGATGGCAGCTGTCGGCGGAGATCCAGATAAAATTAACCCTGAAATTCCTGTTGATCTCGTTATCGACCACTCTGTACAGGTTGATAAAGCGGGAACAGAAGATGCGTTAGCTATTAATATGGACTTGGAATTCGAAAGAAATGCAGAGCGCTACAAATTTTTAAGCTGGGCAAAGAAAGCGTTTAATAACTATCAGGCAGTGCCGCCTGCAACAGGTATCGTGCACCAGGTAAACCTAGAGTTCCTGGCAAGTGTCGTCCATGCCATTGAAGAAGACGGCGAGCTTGTAACGTATCCTGATACGCTTGTCGGAACAGACTCACATACTACAATGATTAACGGTATCGGCGTTCTCGGCTGGGGTGTCGGCGGAATTGAAGCTGAAGCGGGAATGCTTGGACAGCCTTCTTACTTCCCAGTTCCTGAGGTAATCGGCGCGAAACTTGTCGGCAAGCTTCCAAACGGAACAACAGCTACTGACTTGGCGTTAAAAGTGACACAGGTGCTGCGTCAAAAAGGCGTTGTCGGCAAGTTTGTTGAATTCTTCGGACCGGGAATTGCTGAACTGCCGCTTGCGGATCGTGCAACAATTGCGAACATGGCTCCGGAATACGGTGCTACATGCGGTTTCTTCCCAGTAGATGAAGAAGCGCTCAACTACTTGCGTCTGACAGGCCGTGATCCTGAACATATTGATGTTGTTGAAGCATACTGCAGAAGCAATGGCTTGTTCTATACTCCTGATGCTGAAGACCCTCAATTTACTGATGTGGTTGAAATTGACCTGTCGCAAATTGAAGCAAACTTATCAGGTCCAAAGCGTCCTCAGGATTTAATCCCGCTTTCTGCTATGCAGGAAACATTTAAAAAGCATTTAGTCAGCCCTGCTGGTAACCAAGGATTCGGTTTAAATGCTGAAGAAGAAGATAAAGAAATTAAATTTAAACTCCTTAACGGCGAAGAAACAGTTATGAAAACGGGTGCAATCGCCATTGCGGCGATTACAAGCTGTACGAATACATCAAACCCGTACGTTCTGATCGGCGCCGGACTCGTAGCGAAAAAAGCGGTTGAATTAGGGCTTAAGGTGCCTAATTACGTGAAAACGTCACTTGCACCAGGTTCTAAAGTCGTTACAGGATATCTTGTGAATTCAGGCCTTCTTCCATACATGAAAGAGCTTGGTTTTAACCTCGTTGGGTACGGATGTACAACATGTATCGGAAACTCAGGTCCGCTTTCACCAGAAATTGAAGAAGCAGTTGCGAAAAATGATCTTCTGATTACGTCTGTCCTTTCCGGAAACCGTAACTTTGAAGGGCGTATTCATCCGCTTGTTAAAGGCAACTATCTTGCTTCACCGCCGCTTGTTGTGGCATATGCGCTGGCTGGAACGGTAAACATTAACCTGAAAACCGATCCGATCGGTGTGGGCAAAGATGGTCAAAACGTATACTTTAACGACATTTGGCCGTCAATGGACGAAATTAATTCACTTGTTAAGCAAACTGTTACGCCTGAGCTCTTCCGCAAAGAGTATGAAACGGTATTTGACGATAACAAGCGCTGGAACGAGATAGAAACAACAGATGAAGCATTATATAAATGGGATAGCGAGTCAACTTACATTCAGAACCCGCCATTCTTCGAAGAAATGTCTGTTGAACCAGGCAAGGTTGAACCATTAAAAGGCCTGCGTGTTGTCGGTAAATTCGGCGATTCAGTCACAACTGACCATATTTCTCCTGCAGGGGCAATCGGAAAAGACACGCCTGCCGGTAAGTACTTGCAAGAGAAAGGTGTTTCTCCTCGTGACTTTAACTCCTACGGTTCCCGCCGCGGTAACCATGAAGTCATGATGAGAGGAACATTTGCAAACATCCGCATCAAAAACCAAATTGCGCCGGGTACAGAAGGTGGATTTACAACGTACTGGCCGACTGGTGAAGTAACATCGATCTATGATGCGTGCATGAGATACAAAGAAGATAAAACCGGTCTTGTCGTATTAGCTGGAAAAGACTATGGTATGGGTTCTTCACGCGACTGGGCTGCAAAAGGAACAAACCTTCTTGGCATCAGAACGGTAATTGCTGAGAGCTTTGAAAGAATTCACAGAAGCAACCTTGTATTCATGGGTGTGCTGCCGCTTCAATTTAAACAAGGTGAAAATGCGGAAACACTCGGCTTAACTGGTAAAGAAGTCATCGAGGTAGATGTTGATGAAAGCGTACGCCCTCGTGATATCGTTACAGTAAGAGCAATTGATGAAGACGGAAATGTAAAAACATTTGAAGCACTTGTCCGCTTTGATAGTGAAGTTGAAATTGATTACTACCGCCATGGCGGTATCCTGCAAATGGTGCTTCGCGATAAAATGAAGCAATCCTGATGAATCAATAGGAAGAGAAGGCATTAAGCTTTCTCTTCTTTTTATGACAAAGTGTGCTGCGGAGGTGGCATATGCTGAAAAAATGGCTCGCAGGGATCCTGCTTATCGTGCTTGCCGGTTATATGGGATGGAATTTGTATCAAACATACAGCAAAAAAGAAGTGGGGATTGAAGAGGGACAGCAAGCACCTGATTTTTCTTTGAAAACGCTATCAGGAGAGAAAAGTTCCTTACAGGACACAAAAGGCAAAAAAGTGCTGCTCAATTTCTGGGCAACTTGGTGTAAACCGTGCCGTCAAGAAATGCCAGCGATGGAACAGCTGCAAAAAGAGCACGCTGACGAACTTGCGGTTGTTGCGGTTAATTTCACTTCAGCTGAGAAAAGCGAAAAACAGGTTCAGGCGTTTGCTGATACCTATGACTTAACGTTTCCCATCCTGATTGATAAAAAAGGGATTAATGCTGACTATAATGTGATGTCATACCCAACGACGTATATCTTAGATGAAAAAGGCGTCATACAAGACATACACATTGGCACCATGACAAAAAAAGAAATGGAACAAAAACTGGATCTTGATTAGATTCAGTTTTTTTATGTTCAGATATGCTTACAAGTTTTCAGAATTGGAAAAAATAAAAGAATATGCGGAGGTGAGAAGAGTGAAGAAGATGAGAAAGCGTTCTTTTCATGAGCTCGTCATGGAAAACAAAAAAGAGCTGATGACCAATACAGAGTATTTAAATCAGCTTGAGGAAAAGCTTGAACAGCGATTTAAGCAAAAATAACCTTTAATTTGTATTCATGTTTACCCCTCCTTTTGAGAATCCTATCTATTGAGGAGGGATAAACATGGGAAACAACAAGAAAAACGGTCAGCCTCAATATGCTCCAAGCCACTTGGGTACAAAGCCTGTGAAATATAAAGCCAATAAAGGGGAAAAAATGCATGATACTTCCGGGCAGCAGCCTATCATCATGCAGACAAAAGGCGAGTAACGCCGAACCGAGTTTATTTCTAGGAGGTATATCCGAATGACGAATAACCAAAATCAATATCAGCAGCAGCCAAAACCTGATGATCGTTCTGATAATGTAGAAAAATTGCAGGATATGGTTCAAAACACAATTGAAAACATAGAAGAAGCAGAAGAATCAATGGAGTTTGCTTCGGGAGAAGATAAGCAGCGCATCAAAGAAAAAAATGCAAGACGCGAACAGAGCATCGAAGCTTTTCGCAATGAAATTCAAGACGAGTCCGCAGCGAGAGAAAACGGATACCGCTCTTAAAAACCAGGGAAACCTGGTTTTTTTCTTTCTGATTTGATTATGGTAAAATGGGGCTAAATTGACGTTAAGGGAGCAGAGTAATCTTGCATGTATCAAAAAAAGAAATAGAAGTGCGTTATGCAGAAACAGATCAAATGGGGATTGTCTATCACGCAAATTATCTTGTGTGGATGGAGCTCGGCAGAACGGCCCTCATTAAGGACTTAGGCTTTTTATACAGTGATATGGAAAAGAAAGGCGTTCTTTCTCCAGTCGTTGATATCAATATTTCCTATAAAAAGCCGCTTCATTACGGAGAAACCGCGGTTGTGCACACATGGATAGAGGAATACAACGGCTTTAAAACCATTTATGGTTATCACATTTATAATCCGGCCGGTGAGCTTTCTATCGAAGCCACCTCATCTCATATTTGTGTGGATAAAGAAAGCTTTAAGCCTATTCAGTTCCGCAAAGCTTTCCCAGATTGGCACGCAGCATATGAAAAGGCCAAAAAATAGGGAAGTGAACGAGATATGGCGTTTGGTGTAAAACGTGAGGAACTCAACCGGTGGAAACACGCCGTGAAAAGAGGAGAAATCGCATTTTTAACACATTATTGGCTGGATGACCGGTTTCCAGAAGCAAAGACCGTGACAAAAGCCGGCTGTGCAGATATTGATAAGCTGATTCAATGGGGAGCGGCGTACGGTTTAAAAAAAGAATGGATACATAGAAAAAGTGAATTTCCTCACTTTGATCTGCTGGGTGAGACACAAAAATATATTTTGGAACAAGAAAACCTGACCGATCATCTTACACGATTTCATTTGTAAAAAAAGAACGCACATTATGTGCGTTCTTTTTTATTGGTATTCAAAAACCGGTTCACCAGCGTCCTCTGAATAGCTGACTAGAAGGTCGTGGTTATCGAAGTACCATAGATCACTTTCTTCAATAAAGAAGGTTATGCCGCCGGCTTCTGCAGTGGCTCCAGCCTCTTGTGGGGCATCTTTTGCCACTCCGAGGGAAAATCCCTTTTGAACGTTGCTGCAGCCGCCGTAGCGGACGAAAAAGCGAACTTGGTCTCCGCTTTCTAAATCGAGCTCTTCCTTATACCAGTTCAGTGCGTCTTCGTTAATTGTCATATTCATAACAGAACACCCCTTTGTTCTTCATTTGAATTTTCTCTATTATAAACGTATTAGGCTATTCTGTGTCAAAAGAGAAGGTTTATAACCATTTTACTTTAGGTTCTGTTTTATTGATAATTCGTTTAATGTTCGCCCGGTGTCTGTATATCACAAAAATAGTGAGCAGGGTAACGACAATCAATAAATACTTATCATGGACAAAGAGACTATATATAACAGTATAGATCCCTGTTAACATCGATGACAGAGAAACAAATTTAGTCAAGTATAAAAAGATAAAGAATACCGCAACCATCGTGATAAATAACAGAGGTGCGTAAAATAGCAAAACGCCTCCGGACGTTGCCACGGCTTTGCCGCCTTTAAATTTAGCGAAGATGGGAAACACATGGCCTAAAACTGCAAAGACCCCTGCTAGAAGCGGGTGAATATCAACATGCATGAGAAATGGCAATGCAGTTGCCAGCGTCCCTTTCAAAATATCTCCGGCTATCACGATCGAACCTGCTTTTACGCCCAGCGTACGGAATGCATTGGTAGCGCCTAAGTTGCCGCTTCCGTGCTCCCGAATATCAATTCCCTTGGCAAGCTTGCCCACAATTAAGCCAGATGGAATGCTGCCTATCAAGTAGGCCAAAATAATCAATAAAGCAATTAACATCTACATTTCTCCTTTTTCAAAGTCCCTTCTTTCTATTTTAACATGAGATATCATAATCTGATGATAAGTTTTTTTAAAGTTTGCTTGCAAATTCAATCAAACATGCATCATATTTTGATTTCTTACATTTTGATCATGTAAAATAGATGAAAAAGGAGTGGTACATGATGCAAAACCCTTCCAAAGCGGAAATTAAAGAGATTCTTGAAAGAAGCAAGCGAATTGCAGTAGTGGGGCTTTCAGACCGGCCGGATAGAACGTCGCATATGGTTTCCAAAGCGATGCAGGATGCGGGCTATGAAATCATTCCCGTTAATCCTACAATCGATGAGGCGCTTGGTGTCAAAGCCGTTTCATCTTTAAAAGAGATTGACGGTCCAATTGACATCGTCAATGTATTCCGGCGCTCAGAACAGCTGCCAGGCGTGGCGGAAGAGTTTTTGGAGACAGATGCCCCAGTATTTTGGGCACAGCAAGGGCTGGTAAACGAAGAAGCTTACCAGATGCTAAAAGAAAAAGACAGAACGGTTATCATGGATCTGTGCATAAAAGTGGCGCACGCTGTAACAAAATAGGTGCAGAACTGCAAAAATCCTTGTGAATTCAAGGATTTTTGCTTTTTAATTTTAAGATATTGTTTGCGTATTACGGTGAAACAGATACAATAAAGCTTGAACAGCTTTTTTTGAATACCTTGTCTAGCTGGGTTTCGGCCGTTCGATTTGCGAAGGTCTGCTGCTTTATATATAATAAACAAACATATGTTCTCATAGTGTAAAAACAGCACTAGCCGATGTTTTGCGAACTGATTCGTTAGCTCTATGTTGCGATTGTGAACATATTGGTTATAATGGGGAGTCCAAGGCAGTACCGGCTCGAGGCAAGGTTTTAACAAATACTTTATACAATTGATGCGTAACACTGAAAAAGAGAAAGACAATGTTAGTTTTTGAAAGGGGTTTGTACGTTTGGCTAGAAAACAGCAATTTGATTACAACGAAGATGCCATACAGGTGCTCGAAGGCCTTGAGGCCGTCAGGAAAAGGCCGGGTATGTATATTGGTTCTACTGACGCGCGTGGCTTGCACCACTTGGTTTATGAAATTGTAGATAACTCTGTCGACGAGGTGCTTGCCGGCCATGGAGATCACATAATCGTCAAAATACATAAAGACAACAGTATTTCTGTCCAGGATAGAGGCCGCGGCATGCCGACCGGAATGCATAAGCTCGGCAAACCAACCCCTGAAGTGATTTTAACGGTGCTTCATGCCGGAGGAAAGTTCGGCCAAGGCGGCTATAAGACAAGCGGAGGGCTGCACGGAGTTGGTGCATCAGTCGTGAATGCTTTATCTGAATGGCTGACGGTTACGATTGAGCGGGACGGTTTCGTCTATCAGCAGCGATTTGAAAATGGAGGAAAACCGGTTACATCTCTTGAAAAGATCGGCAAAACAAAAAAGACAGGAACGCTTACGCACTTTAAGCCAGATCCAACGATGTTCAGCGCAACAACTTATAATTTTGAAACGCTTTCTGAGCGCTTAAGAGAATCTGCGTTTTTGTTAAAAGGATTAAAAATTGAGCTGATTGACGAGCGCAATGACCAACATGAGGTCTTTTATTATGAGAACGGCATAGAAGCGTTTGTCGCTTACTTAAATGAGGAAAAAGACGTCTTGTCTGAAGTGGTCTCGTTTGAGGGAGAGCATCATTCAATAGAAGTAGACTTTGCGTTCCAGTTTAACGACGGCTATTCTGAAAACATTTTATCGTTTGTTAACAACGTTAGAACAAAAGACGGCGGGACTCATGAGTCAGGTGCAAAAACTGCGATGACACGTGCTTTTAATGAATATGCGAGAAAAGTGGCTTTGCTGAAAGAAAAGGATAAGAACCTTGAAGGCACTGATATAAGGGAAGGGCTTTCAGCCATTATTTCTGTCCGCATTCCTGAGGAGCTTCTTCAATTTGAGGGACAAACAAAAGGAAAGCTCGGTACTAGTGAAGCGAGGTCAGCGGTTGATGCGATTGTTTCAGAGCAGCTTGCTTACTTTTTAGAGGAAAACCGGGATACTGCAACGCTTCTTGTTAAAAAAGCAATCAAAGCGAGCCAGGCGCGCGAAGCGGCACGCAAAGCCCGTGAAGAAGCAAGAAGCGGCAAAAAACGAAAAAAATCAGAAGCGACATTAAGCGGGAAGCTGACGCCTGCGGGTTCGAGAAACCCGGCAAAGAATGAATTGTATCTCGTTGAGGGTGATTCAGCAGGCGGGTCAGCTAAGCAGGGAAGAGACCGCAGATTCCAAGCGGTTCTGCCTTTACGCGGTAAAGTCATTAATACGGAAAAAGCTAAGCTTGCTGATATCTTTAAAAATGAAGAGATCAATACGATCATTCATGCGATTGGCGGGGGTGTCGGAGCGGATTTCTCAATCGATGACATCAACTATGACAAAATCATCATTATGACAGATGCCGATACCGACGGCGCTCATATTCAAGTGCTGCTTCTCACCTTTTTCTATCGCTATATGAAGCCGCTCATTGAGCATGGCAAGGTGTTCATTGCACTGCCTCCTTTATATAAGGTCAGCAAAGGAAGCGGGAAAAAGGAAATCATTGAATACGCATGGTCTGATGAAGAGATGGATGATGTCCTGAAAAAAGTCGGAAAAGGATATACCATTCAGCGATACAAGGGTCTTGGAGAGATGAACGCAGACCAGCTGTGGGAAACGACAATGAATCCGGAGTCCCGCACGCTTGTAAGAGTCAAAATCGACGATGCGGCACGTGTAGAGAGACGTGTGACGACGTTAATGGGAGACAAAGTAGAGCCGCGCAGAAAGTGGATTGAGAAAAACGTCGCTTTCGGCTTAGATGAAGAAAGCAATATTTTAGAAAATGAAAACTTATCGGTCGCTGAGGAGGTTTAATGATTGTCACAGCCAGAATTATTTCATGATTTACCATTAGAAGAGGTCATCGGCGACCGTTTTGGACGCTACAGTAAATATATTATTCAAGACAGGGCGCTTCCTGATGCAAGAGACGGCTTAAAGCCGGTACAGCGCAGAATTCTGTATGCGATGCATACAGATGGAAACACGTTTGATAAAAACTTCAGAAAAGCAGCCAAAACGGTCGGTAACGTTATCGGTAACTATCATCCGCACGGTGACAGTTCGGTTTATGAAGCAATGGTGCGGATGAGCCAGGATTGGAAAGTGCGAAATGTGTTAATCGAAATGCACGGGAACAACGGAAGCATCGACGGAGATCCCCCGGCAGCCATGCGTTATACAGAGGCACGACTATCTCCGATTGCATCTGAGCTTCTTCGGGATATTGACAAAAATACGGTTGAATTTGTGCCGAACTTCGATGATACAAGCAAGGAGCCTGTTGTACTCCCGGCGATGTTTCCTAACCTATTGGTCAACGGATCTACCGGGATATCAGCAGGATACGCGACCGACATTCCCCCTCATCATCTGGGAGAAGTCATTGATGCTGTCATTAAGCGTATTCAAATGCCATCTTGCTCTGTTGATGAACTCATGGAAGTCATTAAAGGGCCTGATTTTCCGACAGGCGGTATTATTCAAGGCGTTGACGGGATAAGAAAAGCATACGAAACCGGAAAAGGAAAAATCATTATCCGCGGAAAAGCTGAAATTGAATCCATCAGAGGCGGACGAGAACAAATTGTCATTACGGAAATTCCATTTGAAGTAAACAAAGCAAATCTTGTGAAAAAAATGGACGAGTACCGCCTTGATAAAAAGGTTGAGGGCATCTCAGAGGTTCGCGATGAAACGGATCGGACAGGGCTGAGAGTGGTCATTGAACTGAAGAAAGAAGCGGATGCCAAAGGCATTTTGAATTTCTTATATAAAAATACCGATTTGCAGATCACATATAACTTTAATATGGTGGCCATTCATAACCGCCGTCCGATGCTGATGAGCCTGCCGTCTATTTTGGATGCATATATCGGCCACCAGAAGGAAGTCGTCACAAACCGGTCTGTCTACGAGCTTCAAAAAGCAAAAGACAGACATCACATCGTAGAAGGTCTCATGAAAGCTTTGTCCATTTTGGATGAAGTCATTGCAACGATCCGTTCTTCAAGCGATAAACGTGACGCTAAAAACAACTTGATAGCGAAATATAATTTTACAGAGCCTCAGGCTGAAGCCATCGTGTCATTGCAGCTATATCGTTTAACTAATACAGATATCACAGCGCTGAAGGAAGAGGCAGAAGAGCTCGGCAAAAAAATCGAAGAGCTCGAATCCATTCTGAGCAATGATAAAAAGCTGTTAAAAGTGATCACAAACAGCTTAAAAGCACTGAAAAAGAAATATGCAGACACGAGACGCTCTGTGATTGAAGAAAAAATTGAGGAAATTAAAATTAACCTTGAAGTCATGGTAGCGTCTGAGGACGTATATGTGACCGTTACGAAGGATGGTTACCTAAAACGGACGAGCCAGCGCTCATTTGCCGCTTCCAACGGTCAAGATTTCGGAATGAAAGATACGGACAGGATGCTGCATCAGTTTGAAATGAATACGACGGATGTGCTGCTGCTCTTTACGAACAAAGGAAGCTACATCTATTGTCCGGTTCACCAGCTGCCTGATATCAGATGGAAGGACATGGGCCAGCATTTTTCAAATATGATCACCATTGACCGTGATGAAACGATTGTAAAGGCCATACCGATAAAAGAATTTGACCCGTCGGCGTATCTATTGTTCTTCACGAAAAACGGCATGGTGAAAAAGACAGAACTCACCCATTATAAAGCACAGCGTTATTCTAAAGCGCTTGTGGCCTTAAATCTCAAGGGTGAAGACGAACTGATTGATGTACATGTGACAAATGGGGAAAGCCAGATCTTTATGGCCACTCACCTAGGGTACGGCCTATGGTTTGGAGAAGACGAAGTAAATGTAGTTGGCGCACGTGCGGCAGGTGTCAAAGGGATTAACCTAAAAGAAGATGACTTTGTTGTCTCCGGAGAGATCCTTCAAGAATCCGATTCAATTGTATTGTTCACTCAGCGGGGAGCGGTGAAACGCATGAGCCTTTCTGAGTTTGAAAAAACATCCCGCGCAAAACGCGGTGTCGTAATGCTAAGGGAACTGAAGAAGAACCCTCACCGAGTCGCAGCATTGTTTGCTTGCGGTCTTCATCAGCGATTTATGGCTGAAACAGAAAAAGGTGACAGAAAAGAACTGCAGGCAAAAGACTTCCGGACAAACGACAGATACAGCAATGGCTCTTTCTTTATTGATGAAGAGGAGTCAGGCAAGGTCACGGCTGTCTGGCGCCTTCATACAGAACAATAATAAAAAACCCGCTCACATTATGCGAGCGGGTTTCATTTGTTTTTTAATCAGCTTTCATGGCTGGAGAAAAGATCTGTCATGGCATGAATGACTTCGATTCCTTGCCATACAAATAAATTCAGTGCTGTGAAAGAAAATAAGCCTAAAATCACCATTCTTAAGATAAACAACATGTTTAACAGCCTCCTCATATTTTCGTTATATAATCGGGTGATGTTGAACATGAAGTTTGCCGAAATAAGACGATTGATAAAATTTGGCCAGTATAAAGCTTTTTTTCCGCTGGCGCCTGCGGGAGTAACCCGTATTTTTGCTTTCAGCGGTTATAAGCAGAACAGCCATTGCCCATAAAGCAGTCAGCGCAAATGCTCCTGTGATGGATTTCTTTTCATCATCTGCATTTTGCCCAACTTTCATCTCATGCATTTCCTGCTGGTCGGCTACAGCTTTATAATGATGGCCAATATCAAAGGCATGGGGAATTGAGAACAAATGAAAACTGGCAATCGCCAAGAACAAGATGGACGCTTTCAGTATCGTTACCTTTTTCAAATGATCTTCCCCCCTTTAATATTACTGAATATTTTTATAATAATACCCTAATCCATCCTAAAAGTAAACCTGATTTATTAAATTTAAAAATAAAGTTCACTTTGTTAAGTATATATCTTTTTGCTTATTTTTGAAAGAGAAATTTCTTTTATTAGTGTATGTATACCCGGTCTAAGATGTGAATAAAAACGCATTTTAGATGATATGTTTGTTGTTTAGGATTTATGACTTTATGTATCAAAGGAAACAGAAAGTGTCAGGGGAGAAATTCTAATATTTTAAAAGAGAACTCTTTTTAAAATGCAAGCTTATAAGAAATATTTCTATTCATAGGAAAATAATAGAGAGAGACCGAAGGCGTGAACTTCAATCTAGAACAATAATCTTCACGAAAAAACTTCCTAATTCGACATATTGTGATATAATAAGACTCGTTATGTTAAAAAATCTAACATCAAATTTGAATTCACCATGAATTGATGAAAACGGGAGGTAAATATGGGGTCATTTTTCAACAGTTTAATTAATATTCCAAGTGATTTCATCTGGAATTACCTATTTTATATTTTAATAGGGCTTGGATTGTTTTTTACCATACGTTTTGGTTTTATCCAATTCCGTTACTTTATTGAAATGTTCAGAATAGTAGGGGAGAAACCAGAAGGAAATAAAGGTGTCTCATCTATGCAGGCATTCTTTATTTCGGCCGCATCCCGAGTCGGCACAGGGAATTTGACTGGTGTAGCCTTAGCAATTGCGACAGGCGGACCGGGCGCTGTATTTTGGATGTGGGTTGTAGCTGCTGTAGGGATGGCTTCAAGTTTTGTTGAGAGTACGTTAGCGCAGCTTTATAAAGTGAAGGACGGGGATAACTTCCGCGGTGGACCAGCCTACTATATCCAAAAGGGTCTTGGGGTCAGATGGCTTGGCGTTGTTTTTGCTGTCTTAATTACGGTCTCATTCGGTTTAATCTTTAACGCTGTTCAAACGAATACAATTGCAGGGGCGTTGGATGGCGCATTCCATGTAAACAAAATAGTTGTAGCCATCGTTCTGGCAGCTTTAACTGCGTTTATCATTTTTGGCGGTTTGAAACGTGTTGTAGCTGTATCACAGCTAATTGTGCCGGTTATGGCAGGCATTTATATCCTCATTGCTTTGTTTGTCGTTATTACCAATATAACGGCATTCCCTGGCATTATCGCAACAATTGTTAAAAATGCTTTCGGTATTGAGCAAATCGTCGGCGGCGGATTAGGAGGCATCATCGTTATCGGTGCTCAGCGCGGACTTTTCTCGAACGAAGCAGGAATGGGAAGCGCTCCGAACGCGGCTGCGACGGCTCATGTATCGCATCCGGCAAAGCAAGGCTTTATTCAAACATTAGGCGTATTTTTCGATACATTTATCGTATGTACGTCCACAGCGTTCATTATTTTGCTGTATAGTGTAACACCAAAAGGTGATGGTATCCAAGTAACGCAGGCTGCCCTTAATCATCATATTGGAGGCTGGGCGCCTAGCTTCATCGCAGTCGCAATGTTCTTGTTTGCATTCAGTTCGGTTGTCGGAAACTATTATTATGGCGAGACAAACATTGAATTTATTAAAACAAGCAAAACATGGCTGAATATTTACCGTATCGCTGTTATTGCGATGGTTGTCTATGGATCTTTATCTGGCTTCCAAATCGTTTGGGATATGGCGGACCTCTTTATGGGTATCATGGCGCTGATTAATTTAATTGTTATTGCGCTGCTGTCAAACGTTGCTTATAAAGTGTATAAAGATTACGCGAAACAGCGTAAGCAAGGATTAGATCCTGTATTCAAAGCGAAAAACATCCCGGGCCTGAAAAACGCTGAAACTTGGGAAGATGAGAAACAAGAAGCATAAGAACACGGCTGCATTCAATTCATTGAATGCAGCTTTTTATTTGCCCAAAAGAAGCGGAATGTTTTGATTTCATAAAAAAATAACGTGTAAAGTCCTGGTTAAACACTTTTATCTTTGGTTCCGCATGTGTCAGCTGTATCTGAGATAAGACAAAAAGAGCAAATAGACAGGCTTTTAAGCCGTCTAAAAACAAGAAATTAGGTTGATAGACAATCGTGAGAAAGATTTTTACAATGAGTCCGTGCTAAAAAGCGAAAGGGAGGGAGAGCGGTGAGTTACTAGGCATATTTTATATAATTTAAAGGAGGAGAAAATATCATATATGAAACGTTCAGTCTCTATCTTAATCGTATGTTTATTCATTGCATTATTAGCAATCGGCGGTTTGGCGGCTCCAGAAGCATCTGCAGCAGAGGCAAAAACGCCAGTATCCATAAATGGCCAGCTTAGCATAAAAGGTACACAGCTAGTCAATCAAGACGGCAAAGCGGTACAGCTGAAGGGGATCAGTTCACACGGATTGCAATGGTATGGCGATTTCGTCAATAAAGACAGCTTAAAATGGCTGAGAGACGATTGGGGCATTACGGTTTTCCGTGCGGCAATGTATACGGCAGACGGCGGTTATATTGATAATCCGTCTGTGAAAAACAAAGTGAAAGAAGCGGTTGAAGCGGCAAAAGAGCTTGGGGTATATGTCATCATTGACTGGCATATCTTAAATGACGGCAATCCAAATCAAAATAAAGAGAAGGCAAAAGAATTTTTCGAGGAAATGTCGAGCCTTTACGGAAACACGCCAAACGTCATTTATGAAATTGCGAACGAACCAAACGGCGATGTGAACTGGAAGCGTGATATTAAACCGTATGCGGAAGAAGTGATTTCCGTTATCCGTAAACATGATCCCGACAACCTCATCATCGTCGGAACCGGTACATGGAGCCAGGATGTGAATGATGCTGCCGATGATCAGCTAAAGGATGCAAATGTCATGTACGCGCTTCATTTTTATGCCGGCACACATGGCCAGTTTTTACGGGATAAAGCAAACTATGCCCTCAGCAAAGGAGCGCCTATTTTTGTGACGGAATGGGGGACAAGTGATGCTTCCGGAAATGGCGGAGTATTTCTTGACCAGTCGCGGGAATGGCTGAATTATCTCAATAGCAAGAATATCAGCTGGGTGAACTGGAATCTTTCTGATAAGCAGGAATCGTCTTCAGCTTTAAAGCCGGGAGCATCTAAAACAGGCGGCTGGCCGTTGACCGATTTATCCGCTTCAGGAACATTCGTAAGAGAAAACATTCTCGGCACCAAAGATTCGACAAAGGACAGTCCTGAAACGCCAACACAAGATAAACCGACACAGAAAAACAGTATCTCTGTGCAATACAGAGCAGGTGATGGAAGTGTGACCGGCAACCAAATACGACCGCAGATTCACATAAAAAATAATGGCAGCACCACGGTTGGTTTAAAAGATGTCACTGTCCGTTACTGGTATAACGCGAAAAACAAAGGCCAAAACTATGACTGTGACTACGCGCAGATCGGATGCAGCAATGTGACACACAAGTTTATGATGTTACATAAACCTAAGCAAGGCGCAGATGCCTATCTGGAACTAGGTTTTAAAAACGGAACGCTGTCACCGGGAGCAAGCACCGGGGACGTTCAGCTTCGTCTTCATAATGATGACTGGAGCAATTATGCACAAAACGGGGATTATTCCTTTTTCCAATCAAATACGTTTAAAACAACGAAAAAAATCACATTATATAAGCACGGAAAACTGATTTGGGGTACAGAACCCAAATAGTTATGCTTTTGACGGACATCAGCAATAATGATGTCCGTTTTCATCATCTTATACAGCAAATAAGGAGGTTTACATTGTGGATGAAACATTGAAACAGTATATGGTGCTGTTCAAAGAAATGAATGATGTGATCAATGGTCCGGACTATCCAGGTAAGGAAAAAGACATCCAAAATCAAAAAGAACAGATCGAAGTTTACGAAAAACAGCTGCAGCAAGGTTTTTCTACAGATTATGACTACGATGTGTTTGCGGACTCGGTTATCAAATGTGCATATGGCGATATGACGCTGGAAGATTTAGAAGCGGTTTATTATGGATTGACTACGCCATTTTTTTGATTAGAGATTCAACTGTAAAATTTCATTTTCTGTCTCACTAACTTAAGTATACTTTTATATTGAGACAGAAATTCATTTATTTTGTTTACTTCCTAGAATATATATTATGTAAACTGAAAAAGCTAGAGATATAAGCTTTGCTGTTGTACATCCTTCTTCTCCCCCTAATTTATATCTCCTTGACAAGCTGATGCCTTCCGCATTTAAAATGGCAATAAGCATGCAGCTTCAAAACGATGAAAGATATAAAAAAAGCGATTTCCCTATCAGAAAATCGCAAATTCAGACATTCTATGAGTTACGTGCCTTAGGTACCCTTAACGATTTGCGACAAATGTTGTCACGCTTTGAGCTGGAAGATGGGCCCAAAAATGATTGCCCGTTACGTTGAGATTCGTTCCAGGTTGAAGATTGCTGCTGCTGCTCGTGATCCATCTAGATACCTGAGAAGCAGATCCATTCTGCAAAACAAAGTTTTGGTTTACACCTGTGTTGCTTTTGTTAATGGCAACAATAACGACCTTGTTGTCACCTTTATAGGCTGACACGTAAACGTTCGCATTAGGATTTTTCGTTGCATCAATCCTTACATAGCCGGGACGCACAAACTTCGAGAAATGAGCCATATTGTAACCACGTTTGCTGATCGTACCATCTTCTTTCATAGGACCATATGATCTTCGGATATACCACCAGACATAAGCTTGAAAATCTCCCTCTACCATTGAATTGTGAATATGATGTGAAACATCCAACGCCTCGGGCCATCGATCCGCCGAGTTGTTATCACTGTTCGGATAGTATACTTCCGTCATCCAAAGGTCCTTCCCCGCTCCTTTTTGTTTGAAAAGAGGATAAGGGAAATGACTGATCTGAGTGCCGTACAGGTGGGTTCCGAGAATATCCATATTGGCAAGAGCCTGCGGATCGTTCAAAATCGGGTCCGACAAATCCTTCAAGTATTGAAATGACTCAGGCGCAATGACGCGGGCATTGATCGAGCCGGCGTTTTCTCTCATAAAGCGAAGTATTTCTTGCGGCGTCCACCACGTCCACTCGTGAGCGTAATCAGGCTCGTTTTGGACCGAAATCGCGTAAAGATTCACACCATTATTCTTCATGAAGGTAACAAAATCGTTAAGATGCTGCGCATATGCGGCGTATTTATCGTATTTCAGCCGTTTAGCCGATGTATCACCATTACGGTTAAAGGTCTCAACCATATCACTTGGAGGATTCCAGGGAGAAGCAAAAACGATTGCTCCATGTTTGATCGCACTCTTTGCAGTCTCCACTTCTCTGTACCAATTATTTCTATTTTCATCTACATGAATTCTTAAGATTGAAAAGCCTAACTGAATCTGTCCATTGCCAAAAGCAGTTTCTCTTTGAGCTGCTGTCAAATCCCCAATCCAAGCCGGGTGGTTCATTCCTCCAAATCCGCGAATCACTTGTTTTTCTGCAGATACATTAACTGTTACATCACTTGCTGCCAAAACTTCAGTAGCGCATGGACCGGTTAACATTACTGACAGCATAGTGAAACATACCAATAATACACAAATTGGTTTTTTTACGCATGATATCATTTTTTCCTCTCCTTCATATGTCTTTTACGGTATTGGAAAAATACGTTATGGCGAATATCCTATTCAAAATATGTTTTGCAATTGCAGCATACGCAGACTTCCCAGATAAGCAACTCAATAATAAAGCAAGAACCCATAAACATACGCTACACTTTTTACGCATAACTTAACATCCTCCTTTTTCCTTAAAATGGAGGAGTTTCTTTTTAACATTTGGTGACTGGTCAAGAAGAACACATAAAATGGAGTATTTCTAGAATAAACCGTAGCAAACACATGAGTATTACTCGCACTTTTTTTAATAAAAAAATGCCGCTGACTGCCAGCAGCGGCATTTTTCACTAGATCATTTACATTTTGTTAAACTTTGTGTCTCCTGCAAACGATCCCATTGACAGTTGTTCATCAAGAACAAGTCCTTGATGATGCCGTTCTTCAATTCTTTTGATAATAGATTGAATTGTATCCACATTTTCTTCGATATTATAAGGTTCAAAGATCGTCACATGGTCTCCTTTTAATTTGTACTCAAGGTAATGCTGTGCAGTTGATTGCGTCCATCCTCTATCAGTCAAATCACCACACACCAAATGATGTATGTTGGCGTTGACAGCGCCGGAATTGATCAGTTCATTGTGATACGCAAGGTAGCTTCTGAGTTTATCCTTAATCGAAGGAATGGTTAATAACTCTCTATAATAATCCGGAATGATATCCAGATTCAGATGGATGATCTCTTCAGTTTCCTCTTCCGATAAATAAGTCACAGAAACGGCTATTTTAGAATCCAGCATCATAATGTCTGATACGACGCGTCCACGCTTCTCCAAGGCTTTAGCAACCTCAAAAGCCAAATTCGAGCCCGAAGAATAACCAAGCAAAACATAAGGCCCTTTTTCTTGAATGCCTATTATGCTTTCTGCATACCGGTCAACGATCTCTTTCTCATAAGACGGCTCTTCCAAGAAATCAGCGGCATAGACGGTGCAGCTGCCATCAAGTCTTTTCGCCATTTCATTATAAACCAGCCCATACCCGATTAAAGGCGGGAAACAGAACACAGGGATTGAACCGTTCTGATTCATCTTGACGAATACGTTATCCGTCTTGGACTCGAACACCGCTGCTTGAATGGCGCGTGCCATTGCTTCAATGGTCGGAAAATCGTATACGGCTTGATAATGCATTTTGATTCCCATACTGGCGTTAATTTGATGAATAACTTGCAAAACTTTGAGCGAATGGCCGCCAACGTCAAAGAAATTATCTTTAACCCCCGGGTCACTGAGAGCTAAAATGTTCTTCCATATCTCGGCCAGCTGCTTTTCAATTAACGTTTCGGGTGCTGCGTATTCGGTTCCGGTGAGCCTATTTCCCTTAGGAGCCGGCAAAGCTTTCCAGTCGATTTTTCCATTAGCGGTTATCGGCATCTTCTCTACTTGTACAAAATAGGCTGGAATCATATACGCGGGCAGTTTGTTCAGCAAATGCCGCTTCAGCTGCGCCGTATTGAATGATTCGTCTCCTGTCAAGTAGGCGCACAGCTGCTTGGAGCCCTCTTCTTCAATCGCGATGACGACCGCTTCTTTGACAGATTCCAGTTGCAATAAAGCTGTCTCGATCTCGCCGAGTTCAATCCGGTAACCCCGGATTTTCACCTGATGATCAATTCTTCCCAAATACTCGATATTGCCGTCAGGCAGCCATCGGGCGACATCTCCCGTTTTGTACATTTTTTCGCCTGGGGCAAATGGGTGTTCAACAAATTTCTCTGCCGTTAATTCCGGGCGGTTCAAATATCCTCTAGCCAGCCCCTCTCCTGCAACATAGAGCTCTCCCGGTATGCCCATTACCTGAATGCGTTGATATTCGTCCAAAATATACGCTTGCAGGGTAGGAATAGGTTGTCCGATGTTGCTTCTGCCCTCGTCGATTTCTCGTTCCGTGATTTCTTTATATGTGACATGAACGGTGGTTTCCGTGATGCCGTACATATTGATTAATTGCGTTAAAGGATATTTAATCTTCCAGTCTTTCAAGAAGGATGGATTTAACGCCTCTCCGCCAAATATGATTTTTCGGATGTTTAAATTGGATTCGGAATATGCTCTCTCCTCCTGCATCAGTTGGTAGAAATAACTTGGCGTTTGATTTAAAATTGTCACTGCTTCCGACTTTAACAATTGCAAATACCTTTCGGGGTTTTTTGCTGTTTGTTTCGGAACAATCACTAATTTGCCCCCATGCAGCAGCGCTCCGTACATTTCCCACACTGAAAAATCAAAGCAGAAGGAATGGAACAAAGTCCATGTGTCCGATGCGTTAAAATCAAAAAGGTTTTTGTTATTAAATAATAGACGGACCACATTTTTATGTTCAATGAGCGTTCCTTTCGGATTCCCCGTTGTTCCTGATGTATAGATGACGTAGGCTAATTGATTTGGCGCTGTCCTTAGATTGAGATTGGATGCTTCGACGTCGTATGATGACGGATCGTCAAGGAAGACAGCATGACTTTGATAAGCGGTACATTTTAGAAGATGATTTTGCAATAATAATATAGAGACGTTAGAATCTTCAAGCATATAATGGATGCGTTCTTCCGGATATTCCGGATCGACCGGTACATAAACTCCTCCCGCTTTCAAAATAGCGAGGATGCCTAACACCATCTCCGGTGAACGTTCCGCCATAATGCCAACAAGCTGCTCAGCCTGAAGTCCTTTGGCGACCAAGGTTCGGGCCAACTGATTAGCGCGTTCATTTAATGCCCGATACGTCAGCTTCTGACCTTCAAAAACAATCGCCACTTGCTCCGGCGTTCGCTCCGCTTGTTCCTCAAACAATTGATGAATCGTCTTTTTCTTTGGATACTCGGCCGCTGTATCGTTAAACTTGTCTATCAGGAGCGATCGTTCATCCGCTGTTACTATATCCAGTTCTTGGACGCGAGTTTCCTGATCGTCCGCCATTTGCTTAATGATTTGCATGAAGTGCGCCTGCATCCGTTCGACACATGCTTGATCATAAACATCACGATTGTATACAAAACGAATTTCAATTTCTCCGGCCGGCATAACTATAAAAGTAAAATCGTAATGGGTATGTTCTTCCATATGAAAATCGATAATGTCTAATGCTTTGTCATCCTGCTTCATATGTTCTATTTGTTTCTCGACCGGGTAATTCTCAAAAACCATAATATGATTGATCAACTGCTGCTTTTGCTCAGTTTGAGCCTGAATTTCATACAACGGAAATGTATCGTATGCTTGAGAAGCCAGTGCCCGCTCCTGGTTCATTTTCAATACTTGTGCAGCTGTCATTTCAGGTTGCGTATGAATACGTACGGGAATGGTATTGATAAATAAACCGACCATAGTTTCAATTCCCGGGATTTCTGCCGGCCGGCCGGATACGACAGTGCCGAAAACGACATCCTGACTCCCGTTATATCTTTGCAGCAATAAGCCCCATGCGGTTTGTATCCATGTATTGAGCGTGACTTGATGGTGGCTTGCGGCCCGTTTGATCTCGTCTGTGAGCTGCTTTCCTAAACGAAACGCATGCTCTCCTTTTTCGTATCCTTTCGGCTGGTTGGAGGATTGTTCTTGTAACAAAACAGTTTGCCCTTCATAGCCTTCCAAATAATTACGCCAATAGACTGCTGCCTGCTTGTGATCTTTTTTATCCAGCCATTCGATATATTGGCTGTATGGAGTGACGGCTCCCCGTTTCGGCTGCCTCCGCTCAAGAATCGCATAATAGGTTTCAAACACTTCTTTCGTAACAAGAGGCAAACACCAGCCATCCATTAAAATATGATGAAAGCTCCATATCAATCGCGCTTGGTCTACATCTGTCCGCAGGATCGATACGCGCATTAAAGCATCTCGGGTGAGATTGAATCCTCGCGCCTTATCTCTTCTCGCAAAATCGGCAATAAACTCGCTGCGTTGATGACTGTTCATGCTGCGAATATCTTCAACGACCGTTTCAATCGGCTTTTGCCGGAATACAATCTGCAAAGGCTGATCTTTCCATTCTGTATAAAAAAGAGTTCGAAGAATGTCATATCTTTCGGCCAGCTGCGCCAAGCTCATCCTAAATGCCTCGATATCCAAGAAACCTTTCAGATCAAAAGCGGCTTGTTCAAAGTAAGCTTCGGAATCCGAATCGATCAAGCTATGGAACAACATTCCTTTCTGCATAGGGGTTAATGGGTATATATTTTCAATTTCACCAAGGTGATGTGTTTGTTGCACAAATTGATCTAGTTCACCGATCGTTATATCTTTTAATGAAATATCGCTTGGCGTCAGGTGAATTTGATCTTGAGCATCACAATGTTCGATGACTTGCTGCAAACTGCTTTTTAAGAGATCGGCACAGGCTTCCATTGTTTCTCTTTGATATTGTTTACTGCAATAACTGACTGCCAACGACAATTGACCGTTTGAAATCATGCCATTGATATCAAGTGCATAGGTTATGGGGCGCTTGTCACTGACTGTTTTCCCGCTTGAGTACGGAGATACCTCCATCCTGCCGTTTCGGAAATCTTGATCAAATTGACCCAAATAATTGAAACTGATTTCCGGCTGTCCGGTAAATTCGGAAGCCTTCGGGTGATCGGACAAATACTTAATCAGGCCATAACCTATTCCTTTTCGGGGGATCTTACGCAAATTTTCTTTCACTGTTTTAATTCGCTGCGAGATATCCTGGTCTGCCTTAATTTGGAGCGAAACCGGGTATAGGCTTGTGAACCATCCCACCGTACGTGAAATATCAAGGTCTTGAAAAATAGATTCTCTGCCGTGTCCTTCCAGATGAATGAGAATGTCTTCATAACCGGTCCAACGATGAATAGCCGTTCCAAGTCCGGTCAGCAATAAATCGTTAATGTCAGTTGTATAGGCCCGGTTAGATTTTTTTAATAAAGATTCGGTTTCTTCCGCCGTCCATTGGACGATGATCGTTTCCCGGTCTTCGGCCAGACCGGTCTCCTGTTCTTTGTCCTTTGGCAATGTATGTTGCGGGTTATGTTTCTGCCCGAACCAGTATTGATTTTCTGCTTCGAATTCCTGACTTTCTGCATAACGTTTCAATTGTTCAGCCCATAAAAGGTATGAGTCTGTCTTCTTCGGAAGCCGGATCGCTTCGCCGTTTTGAAGCTGCTCATAAGCTGCTGCAATATCCTCAAGTAAAATCCTCCACGATACGCCATCGACGACCAAATGATGAATCGCAATCAGCAAATGATCTCCATCCTGACATTGAAACAATCCCAGTTTCATGAGCGGACCTTCGGCTAAATGGATGGATTGCTGAATGTCATTGGAGATCGTTTCTATCGTTTGGGCAGGGTTGTTTTCTTCAAGTAAGGAGAACACTTCAAGGCTGAATAAATCTCCTTCATCGATCCCCCGGTTTCGGGCTTGATATCCATGTTCTGTCGGAACATAAACCATACGTAAAGCATCGTGATGCTCAGCAATCTTCTTCATGACTTTGCGAAGCTTCGATTCATCCAATTTCTCTTTCCAACAAAGCATGATGGATTGGTTATAATGATGCAAATCCGGATATTGCTGGGCGAAAAACCAATGCTGAATCGGTGTCAGAAGCGACCGGCCTTTAATTTCTCCTTGTTCAGCGATTCGGATGACCGGCTCTGCAAAAGGAACAACCCCAGCGATCGTCGGATGCTTGAACAAGTGTTTGATGTCAAGCTTATACCCTGATTGATATAAGCTTGATGTCACTTGAATCGACTTAATTGAATCTCCCCCCAGCTCAAAGAAATGATCGTCGATTCCGACGCGTTCTGCGCCTAATACCGACTCCCACACTCCGGCTAGGATTTTTTCCAGTTCTGTCCGCGGAGCTGTATAGGTATTGCCCGTGAGATTTCCTGTTGGAACAGGCAGTGCCTGACGATCTATTTTTCCGTTTGAAGTAAGCGGCATCGCTTTCAGCTGTACGAAATAAGCAGGTATCATATAGTCCGGAAGCTGCCGGGACAGATGTTTCCGGATCTCACCTGCGGTTAAAGAACGCTGTGCTGTATAATAGGCGCACAAAGATGTTTCCCCGTTGGTTTCTTGTGCAATAACGAGGGCTTCTTGAATCGGCGGTATATGAAAAAATGCGGCTTCGACTTCACCGATTTCAATGCGGTAACCGCGGATTTTCACCTGATGGTCGATCCTTACGAGGTATTCGATATTACCGTCCGGCAGCCGCCTGGCCAAGTCTCCCGTCCGGTACATTTTCCCCTCCGGTACAAAGGGATGCCGCAGAAACCTTTCCGCCGTTAATTCCGGCCGGTTCAAATAACCTCTGGCAATGCCGTCCCCGCTGATATAAATTTCTCCCGGGACGCCGATTGGCACCGGCTTCATGCTCTTATCCAGTACATAAATGTTCATATTGTCCGCAGCGGTTCCGATCGGCACTGATTCCCGTCTGTCGTTTTGTGGATCAAAGGAATAAATCATACAGCCGACGACTGTCTCTGTAGGGCCGTATTCGTTAAAGATTTCGATTCTGCCGCCGAATTGTCCGCTGATATTTTGGGCGAGACGCGTGCTTAAATTGTCGCCGCCAACAATTAATTTCCGAATGGTGCACTCAGGAGAGATGTTCATTTCTTTTAATAACTGCAAATGAGCCGGAGTTAATTTGATAATATCCACCCTCGGATCCTGCACAATGGAATAAAGCAAGGCCGCCCTGTTTTCTCCTCCGTAGACAATAATGGCATTGCCGGTAATAAGCGGAGTAAAAACAGACGTTACCGTCAGATCAAAAGCGATGGACGAGTATAGCGGAAAGTTGGTTTTTTCTCCTTTGACATATACCCTGCGGGCCCACCAAATATAATTGGTTAAGCCTTGATGCTCAATTGCCACACCTTTAGGCTTGCCTGTGGAACCCGACGTATAGATGACATAGGCCAAATCCTTCATACTGCTGATCGGTTCAAGGTCAGAGCCGTCTTCGTGGTAAGAACTTTCCTCATCGATGAAAACCATTGTGCCCGTAAGTTCCAATTGCTTTCGGAGATGGCTCTGCGTCAAGACGATATCAGCTTGGGAGTCATCTACTATATACTGTATGCGATGCTTCGGATAATCCGGATCAATTGGCACATAGGCACCGCCCGCTTTTAATACGGCCAGTATTCCAACTACCACCTCAATGTTATGATCGCTGATGATGGCTGCGAGCCGATCCGTCCGCATGCCCTTGGCTCTCAACGTTCGGGCTAATTGATTGGCACGTTCATTAAGCTGACGATACGTGAATTGTTTTTCTCCGCAAATAATGGCTGCTTGATCGGGTGTTCGTTTCATCTGTTCTTCGAATAACTGATAGATCGTCTTATCTCGCGGATATTCAGTTTTCGTATGATGATAGTCAACGAGAAATGTATTTGTCTCCGCTTCAGACAAAATATTTACTTCACTGAGAGTGAGGTCCGGTTGAAATAACATGATAGAAAATAGACGGTTTAAATGCCCGATTACCTGCATCATATACTGACGGTCATAGGCTTGTTCATTAAAAAATAACTTTACATCAATCGAGTCTTCCTCCATAGCAAACTGAAATAAGGCATCTGAAGCAGCCGTTTCTATGAAACGCTCAGAATGAATTTGCTCTAATGAAACAACCGTATGGATGATCGGCAAATGATTTGTATTGTAGTTCAGTCGCAGCTGTCCGGCCATTTTATCAAAGGGAACGTCCTGATATAGGATCGCTTCGTCCAGCGTATGTTTCAGTTCATGGAATATAGATTTAAACGTACTGTCGGCATTTATATTTTGTTTGATTAACATGAGTTGATCTAAACGAAGATCTTCATCAGTTTCGTCTTCAAAGGTTGGAACCCCTGTAATTACACCCTCTTCCCCCGTGTATTTGTACAATAGGGACTCAATTCCGATCAGGAGAACCAGATAGACGGCCATTGGCGTTTGATTCGTCATGGTCAGGATGCGCCGTGATACATCTGAACTCAATGAACTGTGAATACAGTCAGATGCACTCGATACATCACGCTTTAATGTTGAGTCGGACACTTGAAACGAAGGGAATGCACTGGGACGGTCTTCCACGTGAAACATGCGGCCCCAGAACAACTCCTGTTGTTTGAATTCTGACATTCATATCCCTCCAGTTGGTTTCATTCCTGTTTTGAAGGCGGCTTGCGGCAGCCGCGGCATTCGTGCCGGGACAGCCGCGCCGGCCATTATTAGAAATCCAATTCGATTGTGCTTGCGAGGTGTTTACTTTTGTTTACTTTTTCGCTTAATTGAATTTCTCTTAAAGGAATGGATGGATTTCGTAAAATCGCCGAGAGGATCATGACGTAATCCTTGGCCAATACAGATATGGTTTTCTTTTTAAATAGCTTCGTGCAGTAATCAAAGCTGCCTTGTATCTCATCCTGGTCTATTACAAAGGTCAGCTGTAAATCAAACTTGGCAGCCGTATTTGTTTGTTCATAAGGTCTGACGGCGAGAGAGTCTACCTCAATATCCGTTTGTTCCGTATTTTGCATGACAAACATCGTATCGAACAATGGATTGCGGCTTAAGTCCCGTTTCACACCCAGTTTTTCAACTAATTCTTCAAAAGGATACTCCTGATTTTCATAAGCCTTCAGCATTGTTTCTTTTGTTTCCGTTATATAATCCATAAATGTCTTTTCCGCCATCGGAGCGGTACGGATGGCTAATGTATTTACAAACATTCCGATGATATGTTGCAAATCTTCATGCATTCTCCCCGCAATAGGTGTACCGACGACGATATCATCCTGGCCGCTGTATTTAGCCAGCAGTATGGAATAGGCCGAAAACAAAATCATATAAGCGGTCGATTCGGTCAATTCTTCCAGCTGCTTTACACCTTGGATGACAGTCTTATCGAGCACAAAATTGTGCCGCTTCCCATCGAAGCTTCTCACCGGCGGCCTCGCAAAATCTTTCGGCAGCTCGAATGACGGAAGCTCCTCATGAAATACACCCAGCCAATACTCTTCCTGCCTCTTGATTCGTTCTCTTTGCTCTTTTTGCAGCTTCCATTCAGTGAAGTCTTTGTATTGAATACGGAGCGGAGCTAACTCTCTGCCGTCATACAATTGAATCAGTTCTTCGACAAAAATATTCATGGAGGCGCCGTCCGTAATGATATGGTGCATGTCAAACATAAAAATATGCCGGTCTTGTTCCAACTCGATGAGTCCAGCCCGAAGTAATGGAGCCTGGCTGAGATCGAATGGCCGCACGAAGGCGCGGAAAAGTTCCTCAACCTCGTCAGGTGCTGCCTTATACCTTTCCATAGAGAACTCCATTTGCGGTTTGATCACCTGCACCAGTTCTCCGCGGATCATTTCAAATCCGGTGCGCAGCGACTCATGACGCTGGATCAGTCTTTGGAAAGCGGTTTGTAAGCGATTCATATCGATTTTTCCTTCTAATGCAAGGATTCCCGGCATATTGTAGCTAAGTTCGCCGCCTTCGATCTGTGTTGACAGGTAAACCATCTTCTGCACGGAGGATACAGGATAGACATCTTTTTCTTTGGCAGCCGGAATATAATCCGGTCCGCAGGCTTCAGCTTCAGCAATGGCCTTTGCCATTTCTTCAACTTTCGGATATTGAAATACTTCTCTTAATGAAATGCTTTTATTGAATTGCTTATGGATTTTGGCAACGAGCGTCATTCCCCGTAACGAGTGGCCGCCCAGATCAAAAAAGTTATCTTTCACGCCTATTTCTTTTACCTTCAAAACGTCTTGCCAGATGCATACCAGCTTCTCTTCCATACTCGTCCGCGGAGCGACGTAGTCAGTCCCGGTTTGCAAACCGACTTCAGGAATCGGTAATGCTCTTCGATTTACTTTTCCATTGGAGGTTAACGGCAGTTTCTCCAGCTGAATGAAGTATGAAGGAATCATGTAGCCCGGTATTTGATCAGCAAGTTTTTCTTTTAGCTGACTGATCGGCAATGATTGTTCCGCTGTAAAATAGGCATACAAATCGTTTTGTCCATCTGCATTTTCTTTTGACAGGACAACGGCTTCCTGAACATGCTCGATGCTTAGCAGAGCGGCTTCCACCTCGCCGAGCTCAATCCGGTAACCGCGGATTTTGACCTGATGGTCCATCCTTCCCGCATATTCAATGTTTCCGTCGGGAAGGTAACGGGCCAGATCACCTGTTTTATACATTCGTTGTTTCGTGTCATATGGGTGCGGAACAAATGTTTCGAGCGTCAAAGACTCCCTGTTATGATAACCTCTGGCTAAGCTGACCCCGGAAATACAAAGCTCACCGACGATCCCGACAGGCTGAAGCGTTCCGGCCTCATTTAAAATGAAAATCTCCGTATTTGAAATCGGTTTGCCGATCGGCTGAAGCTCCTGATCACTATCCGGATCAACGGTATACATGGTCACGACATGCGTTTCCGACGGACCGTAATGATTATGAAGAGTGACATGGTGGTGCGCCAGCATGTCACGCAGTATACTTGTTGTGATGAGCTGTTCTCCCGCAGCGATAATGTGATCCACGCACTCGGCAAACGGTTCGAAATAGTGTTTCTCCGAGCCAAGGAGCCTAAGGAACGCGGTCGGAAGAAATGCTGTTTGTACCCTGTGCGTTCTGACAAAATCATTGAACTGACGTATTTCCCGTTTTGCCTCATTGCTGATGATAAAGAGTGTCCCTCCGCTTGAAAGCGCGGAGAAAATTTCTTGATAGCAGACATCAAAGCTCATGGCAGCAAATTGCAGCACTCTGTCAAAACGCAGCTGCGTATGATCTCGTTCATATGCGAACAGATTCGTCATCGTTTTATGTTCTAATTGAACCCCTTTTGGCTTCCCTGTTGTACCAGATGTGTAAATGACGTACATTAAGTCATTTTCCGAATAGGAAAGTTGAAGATTATCTGTCCCACCTTGATATAGTAACGGATCGTCAAGCAGAAGAACTTCCCCTTCAAAGAGCGGCGGAATGGCATGACCTGCACTAGTCAATAGCACACCGGCACCGCTGTCTTTCATCAAAAAAGCCCGCCGTTCATCAGGAAGTTCCGGATCGATAGGAAGAAATGCTCCGCCGGCCTTTAATATGGCTAAAATGCCGATCATCATTTTTGCTGAGCGATCCGTGAGAACGGCAACCACCTGATCTGTGCCTACACCCTTATCTTGAAGGACGCGCGCCAGCTGATTGGAACGTTCATTCAGCTGACGATAAGTCAGAGTCTGATTTTCAAACAGGACGGCTTCATGGTCTGGGTTAAGCTCAGCCTGCTGCTCAAAAAGTTGATGAATCGTTGGCGGAATACGTTTTTCTGCGGTTGCAGTATCGTTAAAGAGTTTCTGAATTTCACTCTTCTCTTCTTGGGTTATCATATCCAAATCAGCCAGCTCGGCCTCAGGTTGTTTGATAATCGAATCAACCAGCTGCACAAAATGCCCCATCATACGTTCGATCGTTTCCGGTTTAAACAGAGCCGTCAAGTATTCCATCGTGAAATGAATACCCGAGTCTTCTTCCACAGCCGTTAAGGTTAAATCAAATTTAGCCATCGTATGTTCGCTTGGGTATGGTTTGAAAGTTACGTCATTTATATCTAACTGTTCCTGCTCCGTGTTTTGAAGCACAAACATGGTGTCAAACAACGGATTACGGCTCAAATCTCTGGCGATATTCAGTTGGTCAATCAGCGCTTCAAAAGGGTAATCTTGATGCTCATAAGCTTTTAAGGCATTCTCCTTAACCTCGGACAGATACTGAGAGAACGTCTTCCCTTTTTCGGGGTGATTTCTCATCGCCAGTGTATTCACAAACATTCCGATAATGGGTTCCAAATCCGCATGCGGTCTCCCCGCAATAGGGCTGCCGACAATAATGTCTTCCTGGCCGCTGTATTTTGAAAGCAATAATGTATAAGACGCAAGGAGCACCATATATAAAGTAGATTCGTTTTGGGATGCCAATTGCTTTAACCCGGCGCTTTTTTGCTTATCAAGCGTGAAATGCATCGTAGCTCCCGCAAAATCCCGTGCCGACGGCCGTATATAATCTGTAGGCAGATGAAGGACAGGAACGTCGCCGCTGTACAGCTCTAACCAATAGGCTTCTTGGTTTTGGATCTGTTTTAACCGCGCTTCTCCGGTCTGCCATACTGCGTAGTCCTTGTACTGGATGCGCAGGGGCGGTAATGTCTCTCCTTCATAAATCCGAATAAATTCTTTAATCAATACGCTCATAGATGTTCCGTCAGAAATAATGTGATGCATATCAAACAGCAGAATTCCGCGGTCAGGTTGAAGTTCAATCAGCCCCACACGAAGCAGCGGCGGCTTCTCCAGATGAAACGGGCGAATAAATTGGCGGATATAAAGGCCTGCATCATTTTCTTCTGCCTGATACCACTCTACTTCAAACTCTGCGTGATCCAAGACATACTGAACAGGTTCTCCGCCGGCCATTTTAAAACCGGTGCGCAAAGATTCATGACGTTGAATCAGTGCGAGGAAGGCTTGCTGCAGCTTATCACGATCAAGCTTGCCTTCGACAGCCATCAGACCCAGCATGTTGTAACTGAGTTCTCCGCCTTCCAGATGATTGAGAATGTACAATCGTTTTTGCGCCGAAGATACCGGATAATAAGGTCTTTTCTCAATTGCAGGAATCCCGGCATACCCGGTTTGCTCCATCGTCGTGATTTCCCGCGCGAGCTGTTCAATGGTTGGGAAACGGAACACGTTTCGCAAAGGAATTTGGACATGCAATTGCTTTTGTATCTTTGCAATGAGCGCCGTTGCCCGCAGGGAGTGTCCGCCGATATCAAAAAAGTTATCTCGGATCCCCACCTGCTCTAACCCGAGAACATCCTGCCAAATTGCTGCCAGATGGATTTCTGCCGAAGTCTGCGGCGGCACGTATTCTATGCCTCTGTCCCGCTTTTTGACCGGAACCGGTAATAACTGACGGTTCAGCTTCCCGTTTGGCGTCAGCGGCATCTTATCCAGCTGCACAAAATGAGCCGGTATCATATATCCTGGTAAATGCCGTGCCATACTTTCGCGGAGTTCACTGATTTGTATTGGCTTATCCGCAGCATAATATCCGCATAGGTAATATTCTCCATCCGCATCTCTAAGGGCAATTGCGACGGCTTCTTGAATATCAGGAATGTTCAGCATTACCGATTCGATTTCACCGAGTTCAATCCGAAAACCGTGAATTTTCACCTGATGATCAATCCGGCCGATAAATTCAATATTTCCATCCGGCATAAGGCGGGCCAGATCACCGGTTCTATACATTCGGTCCGTCGGGACAAACGGATCGGCAGCAAATTTTTCATCCGTTAGTTCCGGCAGGTTCAAGTAGCCCCGCCCGACACCGTCCCCTGCAATATACAGCTCGCCTTGAACGCCCACAGGCTGCAACCGCTTTTTTGAATCAAGAATGTACATGCGGTTGCTGCCTAACGGCTTGCCTATAGGAACATGAATTTGACTGCGTGCCCAAGCATCGGCAGAACATTCTATGTTGAACAGGGACGCGTCTACGCAAGTTTCTGTAGGCCCATATACATTGGTGATCGAAGGCGCAGCGCCATAATCGCCGAATAATCGCATGAGCTTATTTACCGTTGTTTTGGAAAGAGCCTCTCCTCCGATTAAAAGGTGCCGAAGCGGGACTTCCTGCAAATCACCTGCAGCTATCAAGAGCTTTAAGTGGGCAGGTGTTCCGTCCGTTATGTCAATGCAATGCTGCCGATAGTAACGGCATAATGCTGCACCGTCTGACACGACCTCTTTTGGAGCAATAAACAGGGTATGTCCTAACAACAAGGAAGCATACATTTGCTGAACAGAAGCATCAAAATAATATGGAGCAAGCATGGCTACATTCAGCTCCGCATCATAGGCAGAATAAACTTGGCGGCGAAGTCCTTCAATCAGGTGAATGACCTGGCGATGTTCAATTAACGCGCCTTTAGGCTTGCCCGTCGTACCGGAAGTATAAATGGCATAGGCCAGTTGACTCGACTGACAAGAGAGCGCAAGGCCGTTGTCTTTTTCGTGATAGGCATGTTCCTCTATGAGATCGATACATGTCCCTGGGAAGCCGATGTTATTCTGCAGCTTCTCACGATAAAGCAATACGCTGATGCCCGAATCACTTAAAATATAACGGATGCGTTCAGGCGGAGAATCAGGATCTATCGGCAAATATGCTCCGCCCGCTTTTAAAATCCCTAAAATGCCTACAATCATTTCCAGAGAGCGTTCAGTCATAATGCCGACAAGCTGATCCGCCTGCACTCCTTTTGCCTGCAAGGTTCGCGCTAGCTGATTGGATCGCCGGTTCAGTTCTCCGTAGGTTAATTGTTTACCCTCGAATACAGCCGCCGCATGGTCAGGTGTACGATGCGCTTGTTCCTCGAACAACTCATGAATCGTTTGTTCACGTGGGTAATCCATCTCGTCAGATTGAATACGACTGAGCAGATGTTCTTTTTCTTGCTGAGTCAGAAGCTCCAATTCTTCTATTTTGACAGACGGTTGCTGCAATACTTGCTGCATGAGCTGTTCAAAATGCCCGCGGAGCCGCTCCACTTCTGATTTTTCATATTCGTTTTCATTAAAACCGAAATGGATGGCAAGCTTTTCGCCAGGAATGACAACCACATTCAAATCATAGTGGGAGTGTTCTTGCATATGAAAATTCATGATGTCCAGTCCCGCATCATGATGGCCTGCCTGTTCAACTTGTTGTCCTATCGGATAGTTTTCAAAGATCATGATATGGTCAATCAGGTTTTGCTTTTGTTCCGTTTTTGTCTGAATTTCATATAAAGGATAGGTATCGAATGCTTGGGAAGTCAATGCCTTTTGTTGAACCATTTGCATCGCTTCAGCAAAAGAGCTGTCCTCATCACAGCGGATGCGAACCGGAATGGTATTGATGAACAGGCCGATCATCTGTTCCACACCGGGGATTTCCGCCGGCCTTCCCGACACGACACTGCCAAATACAACGTCCCCGGACCCGCTGTATTTCTGTAATAAAACCCCCCACAATGTTTGGATCAACGAATTTAATGTCACTTGATGCTGATTTGCGATCTGCTGTAATTGTTTTGTCTGTTCGTGATCGAATTGGCAGATCACATTGGCATAAGCGTATTCTTTTTGTTCATGCTGCGGTGTTTTATGAAGAAGCTTGGTTTCACCTTTATACCCTTCAAGATACTCGCTCCAGTACCGTTTGGCAGCTCTCTGATCTTGGCGGTCAAGCCACTCGATATAGTCGCTGTAAGGAGCTGCAGATGGTGGTTCTGTTTCCCTGCCTTCTTGCAAGGCGTTATAATGCTCAAACACTTCCTTCGTGATAAGTGGCAGGCACCAGCCGTCCATGACAATATGATGAAAGCTCCAAATCAAATGATATTTGCGGTCTTCCATACGGAAAATCGCTATGCGCATCAGCGGACCCCGAGTCAAGTCAAATCCTTTTGCCTTGTCCTCTCTTTGGTAGGCAGCGATTTTATCCTCACGCCGGTGCTCCTCTATGTCACGCAAATCTGCAAAATAAATTTGCGGTTTTTGTGTTTTATAGACGATTTGTAAAGGAGTATCGTTCCAGCCGCTGTAAAAACGGGTTCTGAGCACGGCGTATTTTTCAAATAATCGTTCCAAGCTTGCTTTAAACCAATCAATCTTTAACTCTCCCTGCAAATCGAACGATGCTTGTTCAAAATAAGATCTTGTGGCCTCATCCAGCAAGCTGTGGAAGAGCATTCCTTTCTGCATCGGAGTGAGCGGATACACGTTTTCGATCTTACCTGAATGCGGCAGTTGAATGAGGAGCTGGTCCAATTCATCAATGGTCATGCCTTTTAACAAAATATCGCTTGGTGTCAGTTCCGATTGTTCTTTATGAACGCAATGCGTAATGATTGTCCGCAGGCGGCTTTGAATCGTTTCCGATAGCCGCTTGATCGTTTCTCTTGCGTACTGTTTGCTGCTATAACTGATCGTAAGCCTCATTCGGCCCTCGGTTATCATTCCGTTTATATTCAATACATACGGTCTGGCTTGATTCCCGCTTGAGTCTGAACCGCAGGAGTAGGAGGATAATTGAATCGCATGCTGCTGCAAATCTTGGTCAAACTGCCCCAGGTAGTTAAAACTAATCTCCGGATTCAGTTTTGATGGCATTGACCCGCTTAAGTACCTTGCTATTCCATATCCGATCCCTTTATGCGGAATTTGGCGCAGTCCTTCTTTGGTCGTCTTGATATAATCAGAGATTTCTTTGCCTGGCTGCGCGTGAAGCACAACCGGATACAGACTTGTGAACCATCCAACCGTACGGGAGATATCCATATCTTGAATCGTCTGTTCTCTTCCGTGTCCCTCTAAATGTATCGGAATCTGTTCAAGTCCTGACCAATGCGATATGGAAAGACCCAGAGAGGTTAAAAGCAAATCGTTTATTTGAGTGTTATAAGCGCGATTCGCTTGTTTTAATAACAGCTCCGTTTCTTCTATAGTCCATTCCACGGTTTCCGTTTGACTGTCCTTTGAGGTCGTATGTGTTTCATGAAAATCCTTAGGCAGCGGTTTCACATCGGTTTGTTCGATCTCTGTCCAATATTCCTGTTCTTGTTTTATGGTTTCACTTTGCGCATATTCTGAAAGCCTCTTGGCCCATAATTGGAAAGAGTCTGTTTTTTGCGGCAGTTGAATCACTTGCCCGTTCTCAGCTTGTTTGTAACCATTAGCAATATCATCCAATAAAATGCGCCATGAAACCCCGTCTACAATCAAATGATGGATGGCAATCAGCAAGTGATCTCCATCTGCACATTGAAACAATCCGGCCTTCATTAACGGCCCGTCACCTAAACGCATACAGCCTTGTATCTCATTAGCCTTGGCTTCAATTGTCTGCCCCGGGTCGGATTCTGCTTTCAGATTCAGGACTTCAAGGTGGTACAGCCCGCTTTGAGCAATCTCTGCAATCTTTGCCTCGTATCCCTTTTCCGTCTGCTGGAACGTCATGCGGAGCGCATCATGATGTTCTGCAAGCTTTTCCAGGGTTTGACGAAGCAGCGTTTCCCGAAAACCTTCCGGTGCATACAGCATGACGGCTTGATTATAATAATGCGGTTCTATCGTTATGTGATCAAAGAACCAATGCTGAATAGGAGTCAGGCTGACTTTTCCTTTGACTTCACCTTGATCGGCTATACGCAGATTCTGCTTGATATGCGGACTCAAATCGGCAATCGTTGCATATTGAAACAAGTCTTTGATTTCCATTTTGTATCCGCTCTGTTTTAATCTTGATGACACTTGGATTGATTTAATAGAATCTCCGCCAAGGTCAAAGAAATTATCCAGAATACTGACGTTCTCTGCACCTAATACAGCTTCCCAGGCGGAAACTAATATTTCTTCCACTTTTGTTCGGGGAGCCTTATACTCTGCTCTGTCCTGCAGCCCGAAATCCGGAGCCGGCAGCCCTTTTCTGTTTATTTTTCCGTTGGAGGTTAAAGGCATTTCATCCAGCTCGATAAAATAGGCCGGAACCATATAACTTGCCAGAGTATGAGACAATTGTTTCCGGAGCCGGGAAACCGTTATTTGCCCGCCGCTCACGTAATATGCACACAATTGTTTAAACCCGTGGATATCTTCTCTGGCTGTAACAACAGCTTCCTTGATCGCTTCTTCTTGATGCAGTGCCGCCTCGATCTCGCCTAATTCGATACGGTAGCCTCTGATTTTCACTTGTTCATCCATTCTGCACGCATATTCAATGTTTCCGTCAGCCAGCCACTTGGCCAAATCTCCGGTCTTATACATCTTGGCTCCGGGTTCAAACGGGTCATCGACAAATTTCTTTGCCGTCAATTCCGGCCGGTTCAAATATCCTCTTGCCACACCAGCGCCGCTGATATAGATTTCTCCTGGGACACCGACCGGCGCGGGTTTCATATTCTCATCCAGCACATAAATGCTCATGTTTGCTGCAGCCGTTCCAATCGGTACCGATTCCCGCCTGTCCTTCACGGCATCGTAACGGTAAATCATGCAGCCGACAACGGTTTCCGTCGGTCCGTACTCATTGCATATTTCAATTCGGCCTTCGAACTGTTTATGAATACTTTGGGCTAACCGGGTGCTTAGATTCTCCCCGCCCACAATCATTCTTCGGACAGCCGTTTTATCGGCGATATTCATTTCTTTCAAAACCTGTAAATGGGCCGGCGTCAATTT
Organism: Bacillus sp. TSO22; assembly: GCF_020223595.1. Lineage (NCBI taxonomy): Bacteria > Bacillati > Bacillota > Bacilli > Caryophanales > Bacillaceae > Bacillus > Bacillus sp. TSO22. Next base: position 43,346 of record NZ_JAHAWO010000009.1, on the reverse strand, counting down.
AATGATATCCACCCTCGGGTCCTGCACAATCGATGCAAGCAGTGCTGTTTTGTCCTCTCCGTCATAGGCGATGATTGTATTGCCTGTGACAAGCGGTGTGAAAATAGAAGTCACCGTTAGATCAAAAGAGATTGACGAATACAACGGGAAGTTGGTTTTCTCGCCTTTTACATAAACCTCTTTCGCCCACCAAATATAATTGGTCAAACCTCGGTGCTCGATTAATACGCCTTTTGGCCGGCCTGTGGAACCTGACGTATAAATGACATATGCCAAATGGCTAGCATCACTTATCGGTGCAAGGTCAGAGTCATCTTGGTGATACGAGCTTTCATCATCCAGTAAAACCGTGACGCCTTCATAGGCAAGCTGCTTCCTGACATCTCGCTGCATCAAAACGATTCCGGCTTGAGAGTCATCCAGCATATACCGGATGCGGTCTTGCGGATATTCCGGATCTATAGGGACGTAGGCTCCGCCTGATTTTAAAACGGCAAGGATCCCGACTACTGATTCGATACTGTTTCTGCTGATGACAGCCACAGGATGATCCGCCTGTACGCCCTTCGCTCTTAACGTTCGCGCCAGTTGGTTTGCCCGCTTATTGAGCTCTCCGTACGTGAGCTCCCTGTCCTTATCGATAACGGCCGCTTGATCGGGCGTACGCTGCGATTGTTTTTCAAATAATTGATAAATCGGCGTCTTCGGAAATGGTGCAGCCGTATCGTTAAGAGTATGAAGAAGGGTTCTTTTTTCGTTTTCCGTTAACAATTCCACTTGCTCCACCTGGATATCCGCATCTGTCATGACTTGATGCAAGATTTGCATGAAATGTTCCCGAATCCGCTCTATACTTGAGCGATCATACACACTGGCATTGTATTCAAAATAGATGTTCATCGCTTCGCCCGGTACAACGGTCAAATGAAAATCATAGTTGGTCTGTTCTTCCATTTGCACGTTGGAAATTGTGATGGATGATCCGTTTTGCCGGCCTATGCTTTCCATATACTGATCTACAGGATAATTTTCGAAAATCATTAAATGTGTAATTAAATCTTGCTTTTGCGTTGTACGTGCTTGAATATCGTATAGCGGGTACGTCTCAAATTTTTGAGACGCTACTGCTTTTTCCTGCGCTTCTTTCATAAGTTCGGTAAACGTTGTCCCGGCTTCACATCGGATCCGGACGGGAATGGTGTTAATGAATAAGCCAATCATGGTTTCCACGTTTGGAATTCCAGCCGGTCTTCCGGATACAACACTTCCAAAAACAACATCTCGGCTTCGGTTATATTTCTGCAGCAAAACCGCCCATGCCGTCTGCAGCAGCGTGTTCAGCGTGACATGGTGTTTGCCGACCGTCTGCTTCATTTTCAAAGTGAGGTCGGTGCTTATTTCACATGTCACTTTCTCCGGAATGTATCGCTCATCTTCCGCCGCATGGTGATCCTTAGGGAGGATGGTTTGCTCTTCATATCCCTCCAAATACTGATCCCAATAACGCATGGCCTCTTCTGCATCTTGCCGGCCGAGCCATTCAATGTATTGACTGTACGGAGTAATCGACGGTTGTTCAGGCTGCTTTTGCTGAAGCAAAGCTAAGTAATGCTCGAATATTTCTTTTGTAATCAGCGGCAGGCACCAGCCGTCCATCAAAATATGGTGAAAACTCCATATAAAACGGTATGTCGTGTCATCCGTGCGAAGAATGAATAACCGCATTAACGCGCCTCTTTCTAAGTCAAACCCCTGTAACTTATCTCTTCTGGCATATTCCTGAATCATCTCTTCTTTTTGTGATTCCTTCATGTCGCGTAAGTCAATGAATTCAAAACCGATCTTTTTTGTTCTGAATATGATTTGCAACGGCTGATCTTTCCAGCCTCTGTAAAAATTCGTGCGGAAAATATCATATTTTTGTGATAAGCCATCCAAGCTTTTCGAAAATGAGTCAATATCCAGATCTCCATGCAGATCAAACATCGTTTGCTGAAAATAGGCACCTGAACTCGGGTCAAACAAGCTGTGAAACAGCATACCCTTCTGCATCGGTGTTAATGGATAAATATTTTCTGCTTCGCCCCATTCACGCGTCTGCTCCAAGAGCTGTTCCAGTTCGTCTATTGTGATATCTTTTAACAGAATGTCACTTGGCGTCAGGGTAGTCTGCTGCCGACTTACGCAATGCGCAATGACTTCTTGCAGACTTTCTTTCAATTTTCGCGCAAATTGCGCCATAGTCGATCTTTCGTATTGTTTGTTGCTGTAGCTCAGTGTTATCGATAATTTCCCTTCAGCAATCATGCCGTTCAAATCAAGCACGGCCGTTCTCTCTTGGTTTTCATTCATCGATAACCCTGTGGAAAAAGGCGATATGCGTAAAGCTTGATGCTCCAGATCTTGGTCAAATTGCCCCAAGTAATTAAACGATATTTCCGGATTCAGCTGCAGACTGGCGGCTTCCGGACGCCCGGATACATATTTGATGATGCTGTAATTCATTCCTTTATCAGGAATACGGCGCAGTCCTTCTTTGACGATCTTAATCCGCTGCGACAGATCTTTTCCGGCTTCCATCCTCAGTACGACAGGGTACTGGCTTGTAAACCATCCTATCGTCCGGGAAATATCCGCATCCGGAATAATAGGTTCTCTCCCGTGGCCTTCCAAATTCACGAGAATGTCTTTTATGCCAGTCCACCTGTGAACGGCGAGTCCTAATGAAGTCAGCAGCAGATCATTGATCTCCGTGTTGTAGGCGCGATTCGCTTGTTTTAATAATTGCTCTGTTTCCTCTTTTGTCCATTGAATCGTCACTTCTTCGCTGTCTCTTAATAACGAACCTTTGCCGATGTTGTCCTTGGGCAATGGCTGCGGTTTCATGCTTGACAGCTCAGTCCAATAAGCAATCTCCTGTTCCATGTCGGTTTCCGCCGCATACTTGGACAATTGATCCGCCCAGAATGGAAATGAATCTGTTTTTTGCGGGAGGCGGATCGTTTGTCCGCGCTCTGCCTGCTCATAACCGCTTGCAAAATCCTCAAGTAAAATTCGCCAGGATACTCCGTCAATCGTCAAGTGATGAATTGCAATCAGCAAATGATCTCCGTCCGGACATTGGAACAAACCAAGCTTCATCAAAGGCCCTTTTTCTAATACCATGCTGCTTTGAATCTCATTCGCTTTATCGGCAATTGCTTGAGCCGGATCTGTTTCCTCTTTATAATTCATCACTTCCAGATGGTATAATTCACTTTCATCCGTGCCTGTAATTCGCGGAGCATATCCATTCGGCTTTTTTTCAAAAATCATCCTCAAGGCATCATGATGCGAGGCGATGCGTTCCATCGTCCGGCGAAGCGAAGCCTCTTTAAAGCCTTCCGCCGAATATAACATGACGGCCTGATTGTAATGGTGTGCATTCGGCATTTTTTGTTCAAAAAACCAATGCTGAATCGGGGTCAGACTTGTCCTGCCGTTCACTTCCTCTTGATCAGCCATTCTGCCGAGCGGCACTACAAACTGACTTAGTTCAGCAATCACGGGGTATTTAAACAGATGCTTCATATCCACCTTGTAACCGGCCTGATACAATCTCGAAGACACCTGAATTGATTTAATCGAATCTCCGCCAAAATCAAAGAAATTATCCAGAATTCCTATACGCTCTGCCCCTAATACTTCTTGCCAGATGGACGCCAGCAGTTCTTCTGTTGAGTTTCGCGGGGCTATGTATTCGTTATCCGTCCGCGTTTTTTCTTCGGCAGCAGGCAAAGCTTTCAAATCAATTTTCCCATTGGAAGTGAGCGGTATGTGTTCCAAATGGATAAAATAGGAGGGAATCATATAATCCGGCAGTTTACGGGACAAATCGTCTCTGAACTGCGCAACGGACAAAGAAGGATCGCCGACATAATAGGCATACAATTGCTTGGCTCCGTCTTCGGCTTCCCGCGCAACGACTGCAGCTTCACGAACTTTTTCAAGATTGCACAAGGCTGCCTCTACCTCGCCGATCTCGATACGGTAGCCACGAATTTTCACTTGAAGATCGATTCGCCCTAAATATTCGATTCTTCCATCTGGCAGCCATCTGGCGAGGTCACCCGTTTTATACATCTTTTGACCAGGGAGGAGCAAATGCTGAACAAACTTTTCTTCCGTTAATTCAGGCTGATTGAGGTAGCCGCGGGCCACGCCGGCTCCTCCGACATACAGCTCTCCGGGTACGCCGATCGGCTGGATTTGATGGTGCGCTCCTAAAATATAGGCTTGGTGGTTGGCCACCGGTTTGCCGATTGTGATCTGTTCATCAGCGGACTGGACAGGGTGAAATGTAGATACCACGCTATTTTCTGTCGGTCCGTATTCATTATTGATTCGAATGTGAGGCTGCAGAGAATATAGCTTCTCAACTGTATCTAGTTCCAGCTGCTCACCGCCTACAACAACATGCTGAACATGAATGAAGTCCTCTGCATTCATCTGTTCGATCATCGTTTTCAGAAGACGGGGAGAAGTTGAAAAATGTGTAATCCTCTCTTGTTTCATGGCATTTTGAATGGCGAAAAGGTCTTTATTCTCTTCATTCGGCAAAAGATGCAAGGTTGCACCCGAGATTAGCGGGCCGAAGAAATTTAAAATGAATGCATCAAAAACATAGGGATACAAGACAAGCACTCGATCCTTGGCAGAATGCTTAAAAAACGCCTTTTTCCACTGGAGCGAGTTCACAATGCCGCCGTGTTCAACCATGACCCCTTTCGGCTTTCCTGTTGTGCCCGAGGTGTAAATGACATAGGCTAAATGGTTGTGTTCCGCTATGGGTGATAACAATGAGCAATCGGCATGGTAAGATGCTTCATCATTCAGATCGATCGTCGGTCCGTCAAAGGTGAGGCTGTTTTTCAAATGACGCTGAACAAGGAGAACATCTGTATTCGCATCATGAAGCAAATATTGAAGCCGCTCTTTTGGATATTCAGGGTCCAGGGGCACATAAGCGCCCCCCGCCTTCCAAATGGCTATAATAGACACGATCATCTCTAATGAACGATCAGCCAGAATGGCGACTAACGTATCGGCTTGAACTCCGCAGTTACGCAATGTTCTTGCCAAACGGCAGGCCTGTTCATTCAATTCCCTGTATGTCAAATGGCAGTTTTTGAACTTGACGGCTGCATGATCAGGCGTTCTTTCTGCTTGCTCTTCAAATAACTGATAGACGGTTCTGCTCCCGGAATAATTTGCGCTGGTGTCATTAAAATCAAATAATAGTTTCTGTTTTTCCGCTTCGGGTATGACCTCTGCCTTATGGATCGCAGCTTGGGGCTGAAATAAGATCACAGACAGCAGTTGATCCAAATGAGATACAATTTGATCCATATAGCGCTCATTGTACAGATTGCCGTTATAAAAAAGCTTCAAATGAATCCCGTTGTTCTCCAAATCAAAGTGAAACAGCGTATCGGTTGCAGCATCTTCTTTAAATTGCAAGGAATGAATTTCGTTAAGTGAAACGACGGTATGAATCAACGGTATACGCTCATCATTGTATTGCACGTTCAGATGCTGAACCATTTTTCGAAACGGCAGGTTTTGATTTTTCAGCGAATCATTAACGGCTTCTTTCAGTTGCTCGAATACGGTTTTAAACGTGCTCTGGCTTGAAAGCGTATTTTTCAAAAGGACAATGGTGTTAACGGCTGACTGGCTGCTTTTTTGCTTCGATACCGTTGGAATGCCAAGAATCAGCCGCGTTCGATCCGTATATTTATACAACAAGCATTCAATACCTGCCAATAAAATCAAATAGGCTGCCATTTCAGAATGATTAGACATTGTGATTATTCTTTGGGATACTTTCGGAGATAAGGAACGGCAGATGCATTTTTCCTGATAGCCGGTACGGGCCAATGGCGCCTTATCTGCTGCTTTAAAGTAAGGGAATGCGCTTAGGCTGTCATCTTCATCAAACAGGTTATCCCAGTACGTTTCCTGATTTTTAAATGCCGACATTGGAGCACCTCATTTTGTATAATTTAAACAAATAAATATATGCTTTTCCCTAAAAGTTCAATTGAATAGAATCAAGCATGTTCTCTTGTTCCTCATAGCTGCCGCTCAATCCGATATGTTCAATTAGAATGCTTGGTTGTTCTAAAATCGCGGATAGAATGTGTAAGTAGTCGTTTGATAAAGCCTCGATTCTGCTTTTCTTAAACAGTTTTTTCGAATATTCAAACAGGCCTTGGTAGTTGTCTTGGTCCGCCTGAATCGACAAGGTCAAATCGAATTTGGCAACCGGATGATGAAACTGATACGGCTTGAGCTGAAGGGAATCGAGTGTCAATTCAGCGTGATCGAGATTTTGCAGCACAAACATCGTATCGAACAAAGGATTGCGGCTTGGATCTTTCGAAAGATGTAAATGCTGAATCAATTCTTCTAACGGGTAGTCTTGATTTTTATAGGCATTCAGCATGTTTTCCTTTACTTCGTTTAAGTAGGCATCAAATGTTTTACGGCCCGCCGGCTGATTGCGGATGACTAACGTATTGACGAACATTCCCACGACCGACTCCACATCCAAATGATTCCGCCCGGCAGATGGCGTTCCTACGACAATATCCTCTTGACCGCTGTATTTGGATAAAAGAATCGTATAAGCTGCCAATAAAATCATATACAGTGTTGCTCCTGTGTTTTCTTCCATTTGGCTTAAGCCTTGTTTCAAGTGTTCCGGTATAACAAATTCAAAGGATTCGCCTTCGTAATCGCGTACGGCAGGCCGCTCGTAATCCGCAGGGATGTCCAGTACAGGAATGTCATCACGAAACTGATCCAGCCAGTACGCTTCCTGACTCTTGATATTCCGTTTCTGAATATCTGATTGCTGCCAAACTGCATAGTCTTTATATTGAACAGAAAGCGGATCGGGTTCGTTCCCCTCGTAGAGCCGGCTTAAATCTTTCATCAGAATGTTGACGGATACGCCGTCAGAAATGATATGATGCATATCAACCACAAGCACATGCCGCGCAGGTTCTAGTTCAATCAGTGCGGCCCGCATCAGCGGCGGTTTGGCTAAATCAAACGCTTGGATGAAATCAAGCACACGATCGTCCGCTTCTTCTTCGCTTGCTTGAATTCGTTCTATTGTAAATTCGACGTTCTGATGAATACGCTGTGCCGGTTCGCCTTCATATAATTCAAAGCTGGTCCGCAAAGCTTCATGACGCTCGATTAATTTTTGGAAAGCGGCGTTTAACCGGTCAGGATCAATCGACCCTTCCACTCTCATGGCACCCGTCATATTGTAAGTCAGCTCGCCGCCCTCTGCGTGACTTAACAAATACATTCGCCTTTGAGCTGAAGAAACTGGATAATAGGACATTTCCTTTGCGGCCGGGATCGGTGTATATCGATTTTTGTTCATGTGTAACGCCTTGTCAGCCAATTGTTCAATGGTAGGAAACTTGAATATGTCTTTTAGCGTCAGGTTTACATCCAGCTCTTTATGAATTCTGGCGGCTAAGGCCGCCGCGCGAATGGAATTTCCTCCGAGATCAAAGAAATTATGTTTGATCCCCGCACGGCTTATTCCGAGCACTTCCTGCCATAAATCTGTCAGTTTGGACTCCACCTCATTGCCCGGCGGAACATATTCAGCTGTCTGTTGCAGACTTGCTTCGGGTGCGGGCAGTGCTTTACGGTTTATTTTCCCGTTGGACGTTAATGGCATATGCTCAAGATGGACAAAATAGGACGGAACCATGTAGCCCGGGAGCTCCGATGACAATTGTTCCCTAAGCTGCCCAGCCGCTATAGGTTTGTCGCTTATGTAATACGCGCACAATTGTATTAAGCCGTCTTCTGCTTCTTCGGCTGTAACAGCGGCTTTTTGCACCGCTTCCACGTTATGCATCGCTGCTTCGATTTCACCAAGTTCGATTCGGTGACCCCTGATTTTGACTTGTTCATCGATGCGTCCCACATATACAAGATTTCCATCCCTCAATCGCTTAGCCAAGTCCCCTGATTTGTACATCTTCGCTCCCGGGATATACGGGTTATCAACGAACTTCTCTGCCGTTAAATCTGGGCGATTCCAATACCCTCTGGCAACACCGGGTCCGCTGATATACATTTCACCGATTACCCCGATCGGAACCAGGTTTCTGCTTGCATCCATCACATAAATGTCCGTGTTGGCAGCCGCAGTGCCGATCGGTACAGATTCCCGGTTGTCCCGTTTTGGGTCGTAACGGTAAATCATACATCCGACGACAGTTTCCGTCGGCCCGTATTCATTGAAAATGTCCAGCCGGCCTTTAAACTGCTCGCTGACACTTTTGGCCAGACGGGTGCTTAAATTTTCTCCGCCCACAATCATTTTCCGTATTGTGGTGCCGCCTGCTATATTCATCTCCTTGATTACATGCAAATGTGCCGGGGTCAATTTGATTATGTCGATTCTTGAGTCCTGCATAATCGCAGAAAGCACAGCGCTTTTGTCTTCTCCGTCGTAGACAATGATGGTATTTCCCGTCACCAGCGGTGTAAATATCGAAGTCACCGTCAGGTCAAAAGAAATAGAGGAGTATAATGGGAAGTTGGTTTTCTCTCCTGTCACATAAACTTCTTTCGCCCACCAAATATAATTGGCCAGCCCCTGGTGCTCAATGAGTACACCTTTCGGATTTCCAGTGGAACCAGACGTATAGATCATGTAGGCCAAATCATGCGCATTGCTGAATAATTCAAGATTTGAGCGGTCTTCATGATAAGAGTTTCCCTCATCCAAAAGCACAACTTCACCATCATAAGGTAATCGATCTTGCAGGTTGTGGTGTGTCAACACAATCTTCGCTTTTGAATCCCTCAGCATATAATGGATCCGGTCCTCCGGATACTCAGGGTCAATGGGCACGTATGCGCCGCCGGATTTCAGCACAGCCAAAATTCCAACAACCAGCTCGATACAATGCGGAGAGAGGATGGCAACGAATTGATCCGCTTGTATGCCTTTTCTCCGTAACGTTCGCGCCAATTGGTTTGCCCGTTCATTGAGCTGTCTGTACGTATACCGCTCATTGCCAAAAATAACGGCTTCATGATCAGGCCGCTGTTCCGCCTGAATTTCAAACCATCGAGAAACCGTTTCGTTATGCGGATACGACGTCTTTGTGTCATTCAACTCCGTCAGCAATTGATACCGTTCGGTTTCAGACAGCATAGGAATGGAAGACAACGTCATCTCCGGCTGCTTAACAAGGTTGTGTAAAATGCTGATATAGTGTTTTGTGATCTGTTCAATAATTTCTTGTTCAAACTGTCCCTGTTTAAAATCAAAATGCATCTCTATCTGTTGCCTGGCATCTTCGACCGTCAGCATCAAATCATATAAAGAGACTCCGGGGTTTCGCTCTTTCACCTTAAATGTACATTCATTGTGCGTTATTTCATGAAATTCAATATTTTGAAACACAAACATCGTGTTAAACAGTGATTTTCCTGTTGTTTCCCGCTGTACATTTAATTTTTCAACCAGCCGGTCGAATGGATAGTCTTGGTTTTCGAAAGCGTCAAGCGTCTGCCGCTTTACTTCTTCCAGATAATCCGTAAACTTTCTATTGGCGTGCGGCTTCGTCCGGATTCCGATGGTTTGAATGAAAATACCGATGATATTTTCGACATCCGGATGATTTCTTCCTGAAGCAGGCGTGCCTACGACAATGTCTTCTTGTCCTGTATATTTATGAAGCAGCACTTTGTAGGCGGCCAGAAGCACCGTATAAAGGGTCGTTCCCGCCTTTTGCGCCAGATCTTGCAGCGAACGGATTACATTCGGCCGCAGAGAGCACGTCACCCGCTGCCCCTCGGAAGACCGTACCGCCGCTTTTGAACCATCTGTCGGCAGTTGAAGAACCGGGATTTCTTCTTGAAATTGTTCCAGCCAATATGTCTCCTGCTGTTTCATGGCATCCTCATTCAGCCATTGGTTCTGCCATTCTGCGAAATCTTTATATTCAAATTCAATGTCCGGTAATGGTTTCCGATGATATAAGGCCAGCAATTCATTTGTAAGGATGTTGATGGAATAACCGTCCGAAATGATATGATGCATATCAATGAGCAGCTCGGCCTGCCCGTTATCAATCTTGATCAGCTCCGCGCGAACCAAAGGAGCTTGTTCCAAGCGAAATGGTTTTACGAACCGGTCTGCATAGTCATCAAATTCGTCCCGGCTCATTGTCCGAACATGAACGTTAACATCAACTTCGTTTTCAAGTTTCTGGACAATTTCGCCGTCTGAGATTTCAAAATACGTGCGAAACGCTTCATGCCGTTGCATGACTTGCTGAAGAGAAGAAATCAGGGCCTGCTCATCGTACTGCCCTATAATTGATATTTGGCCGAACATATTTTGAGCCAATTGATCCGGTTCCATTTGGTGAAGGAAATATACTCTTTGCTGCGCCGGTGATGTCGGATAATGCGCTTTTTTCTCAGCAGCCTTCATCGGGAGGTACATGACTTTCTTTTCATTCTCAATGAAACGTGCTAATTCCTTAACAGTCTGGTGATTGAAAAATTGTCCGATGGAAACTTTTTGATGAAATGTCTTCTGAACTTTGGAAAGCATCAGCGTCGCTTGGAGTGAGTTTCCTCCCAGAGCCAGGAAGCGATCTGATCTTCCAACCCGCTCAAGGCCGAAAAGTTCCTCCCAAATCTGCGCCAGCTGTCGCTCCGTTTCATTTACCGGCGCCTCGTAGGCGTCAGCAAAGTTTGTCGTTTTGCTTACTATTGAAGAGACCCGCTGCTGGTGTTCGGCATACAGTTCTTGTAAATCTTGCTGTTCTTCATCGGAAAACATCATCAGGGCGTCAAGAGGGACAGAATCCTCCTCAACCATTTTTTGCAGCAATTTCGTAAAGCCCGCTCCCCACTTTTTCATGATTTCCGGACTGATGACGTTCGTTTTAAAGTCGAAATCAAGAACATATTCTTCATTCGTGTCTGTTATGTTAAGAAATAAATCGTACAGCATGCGTTTCACCGGGTATGCAATGGGCTCCGCCTCCGCCTTTCCGAAATGCAGCTTTCGAAAAGGCCTGTCCAAATTAAAGATAATACGCATATCCGGCACTTGATCGTGCGGAAGCTGTCTGGCTACCAGTGTCATCGGAACAGCTTGATGCTGCATGGCGTGATTCACGTTTTCTTTCATATTGCCAAGATAACCGGATAAAGTGCTTTCTGAAGAAGACGTGTTCTTCACAGGAATCATATTGACGCAATTTCCAATCAGAGCATGATGTTTCATATGCGATTGACCTGCTGCAGGAATCCCGATCATAAGACCCGTCTGTTTGGTCAGCTGGTGCAGAAAAAGATGAAATGCGCCCAGCATCGTCACAAATACACTATTTTTCATCCGAATACTTAATGATTTTAAAGCCTCGCTTAAAGGCCGTCCAAGCCTGATAGTACATCTGTCTCCCTCATATCCGTTAGGATAACGGGCGGAAGCGACGCTCGGCAGGACTGCCTGCTGTATCGGTTCAGAGAAATGATGCCGCCAATAACGGACGCCTTCTTCATAGTGGCCGCTATCAATCTGCGCCTGCTGCCAGTCTAAATATTGACGAAACGAAGGAGCAGCCTCTTTTGGCAGAAACGGTTTTCCTTGTACAATTGCTGTATAGTTGCTCTCCAGCTCTTGAATAAAAACAGCGATTGACCATCCATCGGCAATGACATGATGGAACGTGAGCACAATCAGATGTTCATCTTGAGTCGATGTAAGCACATGGATTCTAAACAAGGGTTTTTGTTCATGAAAATGAAATGGCCGCTTGGCATCTTCTGTTAGCCAATTCTGCATTTCCAACTCCCGTTGCTCATCCGGATGACCGGTAAAATCAATGACAGGAATGTCTATATTTATCCGTTCCTGCACCTGCTGTACCTCGTCATCCACATGAATCACCGTACGTAAAGCCTCGTGGCGGTCGATGATATGCTGCACGGCTTGTTTTAACTGCGGATGCTGCAGTTCACCCTCCACTTTTAGCATAATGGACTGGTTTAAAGCTGCAGAAGCTCCATTCCCATAATGGGATGCCATAACCAATTGTTTTTGTTCAGGTGAAAGCTCGTACGTCCCGGATTTTTTATGGCTGCCGTCGTTAGGGGAATCCGGGCCTTCCGGGATAAATCCGCCTCGGCGAAGATCCTTCACCGTGTCTTTAACGGCTTGAATGATATGTTCAATATCATCCGCGCTATGCGCAGCAGACAAGAAGCAGTTGCGTCCTTCCCATACATAGACCCCTTTATAATTGAGATGGTAAAAGAACAAGTCGTTATCAAGCGATGAGACAAAACGGAATAAAGAACCGAATTGAACCATACGGATAGGCACTTGCGATTGTTCAAAGTAGCGATTTAACTGATCGACCAGGGAGGTAGTGTTTTGATTTAGCTGCTCATACAGGTGTTCTCCCTCGGTTTGTAAATGGTGAAGCACGGCTAATGACATTCTCATGGTAAGCGGGTGAGTATTGAAGGTGCCGGCCACAAACGTGCGTTTCGCCTCATCCTGTGGATAGGAGTCGTCCCCATACTGCCAGGTTCCCCCGTCGATCGCATTCATGAACTCAGCTTTTCCGGCAACTATCCCTAACGGCTGTCCGCCGCCGATGATTTTTCCGTAGGTCACCAAATCGGCTTGAATGCCGAACCATTCCTGCGCGCCGCCGAGACCGATCCGAAATCCGGTAATAATTTCATCCATAATCAGGGCTGTCCCGGATTGCTGCGTGATTGCCCGCAGTTCTTTCAAAAATGCTCCCGGCTGCAAATCCGGCCTGCGGCTTTGTACAGGTTCCACCAATACGGCTGCCAATTCATCTCCAAGACTGCGAATCACATCGAGTGAATCTGGATTGTTGTAATGCAAAATAATCAAATCATCCATAAAGCTCTGCAGTATGCCCGGAGCAAGCGGATTCGCAGACGCAGCTCCACCTTTTGTACTGGCAACCCCTAATACGCCGTCAAACGTACCGTGATAAGAGCCTGAGAACGCCACAACTTTCTTTCTTCCTGTTGCCGCCCTTGCCAAACGAAGGGCAACCATGACGGCTTCTGTTCCGGAATTATAGAAAGCGACCCTTTCTACCCCGGTACATGTGCGGATTCGATCAGCAACTTCACCGGCGACATCCGACATCGGGCCGAGCGGAGGCAATGATGAACGGATTGAATCATCGATAACCTGTGTAATAAAGGGCGGATGATGCCCGAAAAGATTAACCCCGAATCCCATGGTGATATCGATATATTCGTTTCCATCAATATCCCACATCTTGGAACCGTCAGAACGTTGGGCAATAATCGGGTACACGATTTCCTTCCAGTATGAACGGAAACTGGACAAGTTGCGGTTGTTTGCATGAGCAAATCGGGTTTTGTCCGTATATTGTTTGGAACCTTTCGTTTTATCTGCGTATTTCCCAATGAAATCTTCTAAATATCGTCTTTGCTGTGCGGTATAGTGTCCCTGTTCATACAGGTTCTGGGGCTGAAAAGGAACATAGGGTTTCGCTTCTTGAGCCAATTTCTTTTCTGCAGTGACGGTCGGCGTCCCTTGCTTGACAGAAGGAATTGATTTTTCTAGCGCTTTAGCGTAGTCTTTCACATCGGAATGATGTCCGCTGTTTCTCAGCAAATTAAAGCTATTTAATTGAGCCTGCAAGGTATCCTGAATTAATTGATTCTGAGAAGCGATTATTTTTTCGAGCATGTGCTCTTGATGCTCTTCTCTGTGACCAGATTCAGGCTGTGTTTCTGAAATGACCAATTTTTCCTCCGCCGGAACATTCTCTTGAGCCGGTGCGGATGCAAAGGACGATGGAGCGGTATCAGCCAAGTAATCTATGACACTTTGGAGGTTGTTCATCGTATCGAAAAAACGATCCATCGGGATGTCTACACCAAATTCGTCAGCGATGGCTTTTTTGACCTGTGACAGCATGATGGAATCCATTCCGAGCCCGATAAAATGCGCATTCAAATCGAGTTCATCCGCTCTGATTCCCGAAGCATTGCCGATTACAGTTTTCAGAAAGGATTCAATATGCGCCTTCGTTTGATTGATATTCATTGCCGCTTCTCCTCTCTCTCCGTCCTCGTTTAAGCGCAAATGGTCAGCTTCAGCCCAGCAGCGGTTTCGTTCAAACGGATATAAGGGCAATGGCGTTTTTTGTACAGTTTCACCGGCATAAAGCGCGCGCCAATCTATAACGGCTCCTTGCACAAATAATTCGGCGGCGCGATTCAGCCATGTGATTCGTTCATCATGCGTACGCATACACTGCTCAATCAGATCAGCAGCTTGTTTATTCAGCTCTTCTTTATGAGCAGGCAGCATTTCCTTCAAGTTCTTATAACCAATGTGTACCCCGGGAAGATGGCTGTCTCCTTGAACCACGGAGGTCAGCTTGTCACATAATTCTTGCTTACTGAATACAACCATGGCCATACCATGATCCAATTGAGCCCTTCCTGTACTGGCTGTATAGCAAATGGACTTCAATGAAGCTTGGCTGCCATCCGATACATATTGCCGATACTGCTGTGCGAGTTCATAGAGTGAATTTTCAGTATGAGCGGATAAAACAAATAGATGCGGCTCATTTTCGTCCGCGAGTGCTTCCTCACTTTGAGAAATATATTCTTCCAACACCACATGAGCATTCGTTCCGCTAAAACCGAACGAGCTGACTCCGCCCCGCAGCGGCTCATCCCCGGATGTGAACTCCGCAACTTCCTGATTTACATAAAACGGTGAAGAGTGAAAATGGATGAACGGATTGGGTTCATTAAAGTGGGCTAACGGCGGGTTTTTCTTTTGATTCAGCATGAGGACAGATTTGATCAGCCCAACGACGCCTGCCGCTTCAAACAAATGACCGATGTTCGATTTAACAGAACCAATCGCACAAAATTGTTTTTTTGCCGTATACTTTTCAAATGCTTTACAAAGCCCGTTAAATTCAACCGGATCTCCAAGCTTGGTTCCGGTGCCATGCGCTTCGATGAATGACAGCGTTTCAGGAGCAATGCCCGCGTCTTTCCAGGCCGTTTCAATGACCTCAGTCTGAGCTGCCGGGTTCGGTGCAGTAATCCCGGCGGTTGTTCCGTCTTGATTCATCGCGCTCCCTTTGATTACGCCGTAAATATGGTCTCCGTCGCGAACCGCATCCTGCAAAGGTTTTAATAGGACTGCCGCCGCGCCTTCACCTGAGCCCGTGCCGTCTGAATCTTTGCTGAACGTTTTCGTGTATCCGTCCGAAGATTCCATATCAAGTCCGATACGCATCGGCAAGAGCGATGTCCGGATACCTCCGGCAATAGCCATTACACACTCGCCAGAATTTAAAGATTTGCACGCCATATGAACGGCAGCAAGCGATGAAGAACAAGCTGTATCCACTGTGACCGCCGGCCCTTTTAGATTTAAGAAATAAGCGATTCGGCTGGCTAACACTGAAGGAAGATTGCCTACAATATATTGATGAAGTTCCTCCGGATAATTGGCAGAAAGGAGGCGTTCATAATCGTAGCCCACCTTCGAGTACCCTGCATATACCCCGACCCGACTCCCGTTCATGCTGTTTCCGGCATAGCCCGCATCTTCCATCGCATGCCATGCAGACTGCAAAAACAGTCTTTGATTTGGATCCATAAACTGAGCCGTTTTAGGAGCTAAACCGAAGAACGAATAATCAAAGCGGTCGATTTCATCTAAATAGCCACCTTTAACAAACTGATTCTCATTGAATTCACTTTGGATGGACTTTAAATAATCCGCCGCATCTTTCAGCCGAGATGCAGGGTATTCTCGAATGCTGTGCTCTCCTTTTTCAAGCAGATTCCAAAAATCGCTTTTAGTCGATGCTCCCGGGACATTGAGCGACATTCCGATAATGGCAATGTCTTTCGGCGACATTTGGCTTCGCTTCTCTGTCACATAATGCTTGATTTCAGCATGGTTTTCAGACAGAAATGCCGCTAAATCAGTGATGGAAGGATACGTAAAGAGGTCGGAAACGGCAAGCTCGCGCCCAAATTTCTGTTCTATGCACTCAGCAATCTGCGATAACTGTAATGAATTTGCTCCCATATCAAAATAACTATCAGTGAGGTGAACCTTTCTTCCATCGAGAACCTCAGAAAAGATAGACAGCAATTCCGTTTCTATCTCATGAATCGGCGTCTGTCCGGATTTTTCAGGGCTGCTCTCCAAAAATTCATTGATGGCGGCAGACTCTATCGAAAAATTCCCTGCCTCATACTGTCTGGCCAGTTCATATCGCTTAACCTTTCCGCTGGTTGTTTTTGGAAGCTTCCGGATTGGAAGGACTTCTTTTATGTTCCAGCCGCCCCGCTTGTACAAATACTTTTTAATCTCTTTGACAAGCGGTGCAAATTTTTCAGGTGATTTTTTGAAAACAACAAAGAGCACGATTTCTCCGCTTCGCGTCTTTTGATCATATACACCGCAGGCGGCAACCCTTCCTAAGTCAACCTCTTCCATTTCAATCGCGACCCGTTCAATATCGTGAGGGTAGATATTTTTTCCGTTCACGAAAATAATGTCCTTTTCTCTTCCGGTTACGACTAAGTTACCACTTTCACTAATGAACCCAAGGTCTCCTGTTTTTACCCAGCCGTCAGAAGTCAACGCTCTGTCCGTACTTTCGGGGTTGTTATAATACCCTTGCGTCACATTGTCTCCTTTGATCTGGATATGGCCGATGATTCCGTCTTCTGCTCTTTCATTTTCTCCGTTGGAGATTCGAATCTGACAATAGTCAATAGGCTGTCCCACTTCGACGAATGAAGCGCAATTTTGATCTTCTTTGCTGACTTTTACAGCTCTTTCGCCGAGGTTTAAATGATCGCGATGCAAATAAACGGGGACGAATTCTTCGCCTGTTTTAGAGAACGTTGCGCCGACTGAAGCTTCCGCTAAACCGTAAACATTTAAAATGGCGGATCTTTTCATATTGAATGTTGCGCATCTTTTTAAAAATTCGTCACATAGCTCCGGCAATATCGGTTCTGCACCGTTTGCAATGACTCTGATATGGGATAAATCCCAGTCTGGTTCGTTTTTCAGAAATTTAAGGAAGTAGTTGTATCCGAAATTAGGAGAGGATAGAATGCTGGTTTTATGTTCATGAGCTTTTTTCATCCAAAGGATAGGTCTACGAATAAATAATTCTGTAGGCATTAGATTTTGATTGATTCCGACTAAGAAGGGAACAAGGTGGCAGGCGATAAGCCCCATATCATGCGTTAAAGGCATCCAAGATAAGAAAGAGTCTTTCGAATCAATGGACAGAGCATTCCGAATGGCACACGTGTTATGTATTAAGTTGTGATGCGTTAACATGACTCCTTTTGGATGTCCTGTCGATCCTGAAGAAAATTGGATAAAGGCCAGTTCATCCGCATCAGGTTCATATATAGAAGCGGGGTAATCGTAGGTTTGATCTTGAATAATGTCAGATTTCTCGTTTAATTGATGATGAAAATCTTGTAAATCGTGTTCTGCGGCGTATTTCTTTATTTTATCCAATACTTTCTCAGAGGCAATCAGATACGGATGATTTAATATATTCCAAATGCGCCAGACCTTCAGCTTATGGTCATCATCTTCTCCGATACTGACCGGTACCGGGATCATTCCTCCTAATAAACAAGCCCAAAAAGCAACGACAAATGATTTGTTTTCTTGGATTTGAAATACAATTTCCTGCTTCGGCTGAATGCCGATATGCTGTAAATAGCCAAGAAACCCCTGTGCCTCATCAAACAATTGGCGGTAAGAGACAACTGTCTCTTTTTTATCGGATTCGATAAAACGGATCCCGCGATCAGAGATATTGCTTCTTTCCCGAATGACATCGACTAAGGTTTGGAATTGACTGGTATACATAGGTCCCCTCCTGGGCGCTTTATTTTAAAATCCGTAATTGTTCCCAAGCCGGAAGCTGTTTAGCCTCGCAAATTAATTTGCACAAATGGATCGAATGTTCGAGTTCTTGTTCTGAAAGCTCATCTTTATGTATTTCCATTCTCTTTTTCAGCTCTTGGATTTGCGTAAATAATGGCGTCGTCATGTTGGAATAAGCCAATGAATCCTTATTGTAATTTCGCGCAATGGTGGATTGAATCATCAATTTATTCAGTTGTTTTTTGCGTAAGTGGACAATATTTTTATTTCTTTCCGTTGAATTGGAAAGTAGATGAAGATCAGATGTCTGCCCTAAAGAATAAGGTGCAATATGATTCGTTATTTTTCTCAGCAGACTGGCTAAGACATTCTTTGGGCCCATTTCGATGACTTCCGTCACTCCGTGTAAAAGCAAGTAATGCATCGATTCTGTCCATCTTACCGGCAGCGTCATGTGCTGCTTGAGATGTTCGTTGATCGATTTTCCGCTGCTGTAAGGGTGCGTCGTGACATTCGAAATGATCGGCCATGCGGCATCCCGGAAGGAATACAGGTGTAATACAGTCTGGAATTGTTCGGATGCTGATCGTATCATCGAACTGTGAAAAGGCGCACTGACATTCAAATAAGTATATTTGGCCCCCTTTTCCTCCGCTATCCTGATGACACGTTCCACAGCTTGCCGATGTCCGGAAATCACATGCTGCTGGTCTGAATTCATGCAGGCGACACCTGCGGGAAATTCTTCCGTCGACACTTTCGAACATATTTCTTGCAATGTTTGAAGAGGGAGCTGAGTCACGGCGGCCATCGCCCCCTGCTGCTGAGGATCCGCATTTTGCATAAGAATTCCCCGCTGCCTTACAAGTGTAACGGCATCATGAAATGAAAGAGCGCCAGCACAGACAAGCGCAGAGTATTCGCCTAAACTATGACCTGCAAGAAAGCGAGGCTTAACCCCTATCTCCTGCATATACACTTGAAAAGCAATCACACTGACGGTTAAAATAGCGGGCTGCGCATTCATTGTCTTTGTCAGTTCATTTATATCACCGTTAAAACACAGTTTTTTTACATCCAAGGAGATCGCATCGCTCGCTTCTTCAAATAATCTCTTTGCGAGCACAAAATCATTCCAAAAACTTTTGCCCATTCCTACAAATTGAGATCCTTGTCCAGGAAATAAAAAGGCAAGATTGTTCATGAGCTCCCTCCGATCACATTGAACAGAGATACAATATTATACAAAATATCCCTTTATCTAACATCCTAGCATGATTATAATAAATGTGTATAGAATACTTTTGTAGGAGTTATTGTTCGGTTTTACAAAGGGCCTGGATTACATTTGTTTATTAAATATAAAATGGGGCAACACCGAAAAATCAGTCTTTAAGAGAGATGACAGAGTCGGAATGGAAGGCTGTTACCGACTCTTCTTCACTTAGACCGCGCCCTCGATGTTCATATGTTTTAGGTCTATCGGCATAATTGTGTCAGAAATTCCATATTTTTGTTTTTTTATAAAAATTAATCTGTATATCTGTGAAGGATTGTAAACTGATAGCGCTTGTTTATAGATGTTGCACAAGAAATGGATCTTGAGGAGGAAACTCTGCGAGGATGAAATACGACGCAGAACATATGAATGATCCTGCTTGGATACTGATTGATCGCAGTAAATCGGTCCATTACATTGCTGAATGCGAGCTGCATCATCATAAGAGGAATATATCATTAGAAACAAATTGTTTTGGTTCTGGTTCAGTCTTGCTGTAGGCTGATAGGGAATCAAAGCGCGGAACTTTTCAATCTATTGAATTCCGGCTGCTTCTTCTGCTGATTCCTGTTTCCATTATTCTCTTCTTTGTAAGACATTTCGTTAACATTCCGCAACCCCCTTTCGAAACCCGTCATATTTTGTCATCCATATGTGAACAAGGTATTCAGGCACAAAAAACAGCCGTTCAGAGCGGCTGTTTTTTTCAAGAGTATAAGAACTATTGAACGGTATATACGCCGTCAATGACTACGGCCTGACCTTTGGTTTGCCCTTTTTCTACCGTAGCTGTTTGATGTACGGCAATCGTTAAAGGGCGGATCGTTTTGATCGGTTCATTAACGCTTTCAAGCTGAATCTGCATAAAATCAGTGTCCGAGAAGCCTTTATGTAATAAGCATTCACCGCTTCCTGTAAATCGTTGTAAGTGATGAGCTGTTCTCAGCGGGAAATGTGTTTTCCGTCTTGTTCATGGGGACGTCATGGGAAGTTCTCATTCTGACACTGTAATATATTTTTTCCTGATCACGTTTCCCTTCTTTCTCGCATGGAAATCAATGTTAACTAAATAACGTTAACACTTAGGTTCCTAGCAAAATGCGCCAACCCAAACTATCAAAATGGTAACTTAATGAATCTGCAAGACCCCATTACTTTTCATGTTTTGTTCATATTTTATTAATTGTTTATTCAACACTGTCCGCTAAAGTAATCCATATCAACAAATAAGAAAGCCATCCGCATCTTTTATGAAGGGAGGTCAAAGCCGGGTGCCGTTATGCTGAAAGAAAAAATAAAGACATTAGGCCGTTTTTGCACCGTGGGCGTCGGCAATACGCTGATAGATTTTGGTGTCTTCTTTCTTCTCACCGCTTGTCATGTCCCTTATCTGCCGGCGCAGATCTGCTCCTATTCGGCAGGTATCATCAACAGCTATGTGTGGAACCGGAGTTGGACGTTTCGTGTTAAACGTAAGGCCGGCGGGAAAGAGATCGTGCGCTTTCTCATGATTAATATTGCCGCGTCTGGGATTACCTTTTTGCTGCTTTATTTGTTTCAAAAAGGCGGCTGTTCGCTTTTGGTGAGTAAGCTCGCCGCCACTATCGGCGGAATGATGGTGAATTTTATCGGAAACCGAATCTGGGTATTTGGAGATTCGCTGAAAAACATACAGGATCAGGAGTGAAGATGAATGAGAAAAAAAGTGAGAAAAGCGGTCATTCCCGCAGCGGGTTTAGGAACGAGATTTCTGCCGGCGACAAAGGCGCAGCCGAAAGAAATGCTCCCGATCGTCGACAAACCAGCAATCCAATACATTGTAGAAGAGGCCGCAGAGTCAGGAATTGAAGATATACTGATTATTACAGGGAGAAACAAACGCTCGATTGAAGATCATTTTGACCGGTCGGCGGAATTGGAATTCAATTTGCGGGAAAAAGGCAAGACGGAGACGCTTAAGGAAATGCAGCAGATTGCCGATTTGGCCAACATTCATTACATCCGCCAGAAAGAACCGCTCGGATTAGGCCATGCGGTGCTGTGTGCGGAGCATTTTATCGGAGATGAGCCTTTCGCCGTTCTCTTAGGCGATGATATTATGGTGTCTGAAAAACCGGCTCTTCGGCAATTAATGGATGTATACGATGCTTATGGCACAGAGGTTGTCGGAGTACAGTCAGTTCTCCCTGAGGATGTCAGCAAATATGGTATTATAAATACATCAGGCTCTCAAGGGCATGTGTATGAAGTGACAGATTTAGTTGAAAAGCCTTCTCCTGAAGAAGCGCCTTCGGAAATCGCCGTGATGGGACGTTACGTGCTGAATTCTTCGATCTTCCCCGTTTTGAAGTCAATTGGCAGAGGCGCGGGCAACGAAATTCAGCTCACAGATGCGCTTCGTGAGGTTTGCTGTAAGCAGCCTATCCATGCCCGGCTGCTAGAAGGAAATCGATATGACATTGGCGATAAGCTGGGCTGTTTTAAAGCGAGCACTGAAATCGGCTTAATGCGCCCCGAAATGAGATCTCAGCTTTTGGCTTATTTAGAAGATGTGATCAAACGGGAAACGAAAGAAATGCTGCGATAAAAAAATTGTAACCATCTTGCTCGTCAATCAGTCATATAATAGTGAAAAAGATTAGGACAGGTTGTGAAGAATGTGGGCAGTTTGATAAGCGAAATTTTAACATGGCTGACGAATATGGGATATGCGGGCATTGCAATTGGCTTAATGATTGAGATCATCCCGAGTGAAATTGTATTGGCCTATGGCGGCTATATGGTATCGGAAGGCACGATTGGATTTATTGGCGCCATTATTGCGGGTGTTATCGGGGGCACCATTGCCCAGATCTTTATTTATTGGATCGGACGCTATGGCGGCAGACCGTTTTTGGACAAATACGGGAAGTACTTATTGATTAAAAAGCATCATATTGACATGTCAGAAAACTGGTTTCAAAAGTACGGAACGGGTGTTGTCTTCTCGGCACGTTTTATACCAGTTGTCAGACATGCGATATCCATTCCCGCAGGCATTGCCAAAATGCCGTTTCTCAAATTTGTGGTACTGACTGTACTTGCTATCATACCGTGGTCTATCCTCTTTGTTTATTTAGGCATCCAGCTTGGAAGTCAGTGGGATGATGTTGAGAACATTGCAGGTACTTATACAACGCCGATAATGATACTGGCGATTGTCGTTATCGCCCTTTATTTTGTGATTAAAAAACGTGCAGCCATATTTAAACGATAGCTAGCGGATATGCATAGGGATGATTGATTCTCCCCTATGCATATTTTTTTATCTGCGATGCTGGTTTGCCAGCTTCAAATGCTCCGCTAAAAATGCGACAAATACTTCATCACGCACGAGTGATGCGGCATAATTTCTTTTAATAAACCATTCTGCTTCTTCAAATGCTGCGAATGTTTCATCCTGTGTTTCCCCGTTAATTTGGATATTCCACTCGTTGTTTAAAGGGAACAGAAAAAATCTCATTTGTGCGCGATTTTCGTATAGTGATCCGTTCGCTGATCCCTTTAGATTATAGATGTTACGGAAAGCATCAGGCCGGACAGGATCAATCCGGAATGCTTCAGCAACAAACAAATCATATACTTCGTCGGTTATCGAACAGCCTGATGCCTTTGCATGCCCTCCTCCTCCGTATCGGCCGGCGATTTCTGAAACATCGACGTAATCATGAATGGTGCGCAGGCTGACCCGTTTTGACCCCATGCTTAAAATCGCAATGTAATCGAGATGCGGATTTTCTTTTCCGAGCCTGTTTCCAAGCTCTGAATGGTACGATTCTGCGTGAACGATGCCCACACAGTGTTCATGAACAAAGGTTTGCACCATTTCCCTTTTCTTTCTCCGTAGATAGCGCTCGATTTTTGCGTCTTCTAAATCAAGCAGTTTTTCTTCAAAATCATCAAAGAAAAATTCATCATGCGCAGAAAGACGCTGAATCATTTTTTCTTCAAATTCATCAATTGACAGCAAAAAGAAAAGGTCATTAAGCCGCTTCGCCTGTTTTTGATCGTACCGCTCCCACTCCCATGTATCATATTGGCGGACGAGCTCTGTGAATTGATCTAAGGCATTTGTCGGTTTCATGAAACCATTTTCAACGAGATAGCCATATAAAAGCGATGTGGCCGATGAAAGCCGTCCATCATCGTATTCCACTTGAACAAATCCCCATTCATGCTCATTTAAATGAAGGGCTGTTTTATGGTGGTCAATCAGCTTCACTTTTCCGCCCGCATGAACATACTCATTCAATCTCTCTTCGTTTTCTTCGTTGACGGCGAGATCGGTAATGAATAACGCGTCTTGTCTGTTGCTCTCTTTCGCTTTTTCTAAAAAGTACTGGACTTGAGCGTTTAAGCCGTTGACAGAGTTATACCGGACCTCAACATCTTTTCCGAATGCCAATTTTGCTACGATTCCGCACCCTACTCCGTCCAAGTCGTTATGTGAATATAAATGATACATAATGTAGGCCCCTTTTTATGATGAACTGACAATTGCCGCTAGAGGTGCGGCAGCCTTTATTTACTATTCTAAAAAACATAGCATTTTATGCAATGTTGATTAGTTTACATAATGTAATTATTGTAAATATATAAAAGGAGCGCTTTTTTACGCTCCTGAGTCATTGCTTTTATACCGGATACACCGGATGCTTTCGATTTGTAAATGTCATTTCCTTTGTCATGTATGCCTTCAGCCGTTTGTCCAGCTCATCCCGCAGCGAATTGGCTGGGATCACGGCATCGATGATCATCTCTGAAGCCAGGCGGTATATATTAATGTCCTCTTTATATTCCTCCCGTTTGCTGCTGATAAATTGGGCCCTCTCTTCTATCGGCAGCTCGGCGATTTTTTTAGCATAGACGGCATTTACAGCTGCTTCAGGACCCATGACGGCGATTTGAGCGGTTGGGAGCGCTAAGCAGCAATCTGGTTCAAAGGCCGGCCCAGCCATTGCGTACAACCCCGCACCGTACGCTTTTCGGACAATGACAGAGAGCTTAGGGACGGTTGCCTCCGACATCGCTGAAATCATTTTTGCCCCGTGCCTGATAATACCCGCTTGTTCTACCTTTGTGCCGATCATAAAGCCGGGGATATCTGCTAAGAACAGCAATGGGATATGAAACGCGTCACATAAGGTAATAAACTTAGCCGCTTTGTCTGCGGAATCGTGGAATAAGACGCCTCCTTTTACCTTTGGCTGATTTGCAATAATACCGACAGGCTGTCCTTGGATTCGTGCGAGGCCCGTTATTAATTCTGGTGCAAATAAAGCTTTGATTTCAAAAAATGAGCCTTCATCAATGACCCGCTCAATCAGCTCATGCATATCAAAAGGTGCATTTTGGTTTTGCGGAATGACGTCGGCAAGCGGGATGTCGAAGTGTTTTGGCGGGCGTTTCTTTTGCATGGGCGCTTTTTCTTGATAATTTGCCGGAAAGTACGATAAATAAGCCCGTGCCAGACGTATGGCTTCTTCTTCAGTTTTTGCAAGAATATCTCCGCAGCCTGAGATTGAGCAATGCATACGGGCGCCTCCCATTTCTTCGAGGGACACTTTTTCGCCAATGACCATTTCTGCCATCCGCGGCGAGCCTAAATACATGGAGGCGTTACCATCTACCATGACGACAATGTCACAGAAGGCTGGAATATAAGCGCCTCCTGCCGCAGACGGGCCGAAAAGCAAGCAGATTTGCGGAATGCGTCCCGATAATTTGACTTGATTGTAAAAAATTCTTCCTGCACCGCGTCTCCCTGGAAAGACATTGATTTGGTCGGTGATTCTGGCACCCGCTGAATCGACTAAATAGATGAGCGGACAGTTTAATTTTTCGGCTGTTTCTTGAATGCGAATGATTTTTTCAACGGTTTTCGCCCCCCATGACCCTGCTTTAACCGTTGAGTCATTTGCCATCACACAGACGGTTTGGCCGCTGATTTTGCCGATGGCGGTTACGACTCCGTCAGCGGGAAGCCCGTCTGACATGCATTCCGCAAAAAAAGCGTCTTCAAGCTCAATGTCATCGTCAAACAAAAGAGCAAGCCGCTCTCTGACAAAGAGCTTGCCCTTTTCTTGGTTGCTCTTATGATACTTTTCCGCCCCACCTTTTCGTATCCGTTCAGCCCGTTCTGTTCGTTCCTTTTCATAATCCATGAGCATTGCCTCCCTTTTATATTCCCTTGTATACGGCCCGTCTTTTTTCTTGAAACGCCTGAAGCCCTTCTCTCCTGTCTTTTGTCGGAATGGTATGTTCATATGCTTTTTGTTCAATCGCCAGACCTGTAGCAAGATCTGTCTCCAACCCTTTATTGATTGCGAATTTAGCCTGACGGACAGCGATCGGCCCGTTAGCAGAAATGGCTGCGGCCAGCTCTTCTGCTTTTGGCATGAGGTCACAAGAAGCCGTGACATGCTCTACAAGGCCTATCTCTTTTGCTTTGTGTGCAGTTACACGTGTGCCAGTATAAATTAATTCTTTTGCTTTTCCTCTGCCAATCAGACGCGGCAGCCTTTGGGTTCCTCCGGCGCCTGGGATAATGGCTAACCCTGTTTCTGGAAGGCCCAGCACAGCAGATTCAGCTGCGATTCGAAGGTCGCATGCCAATGCCAATTCAAGCCCGCCGCCTAATGCGCTTCCGTTTATCGCAGCTATGACCGGCTGCGGCAAGGATTCAAGTAAAGCCGCGGTTCTTTGAATGAGAGATACACTTTCCAGAACCTGATCTTCTTTCAGTTTTATCCGTTCTTTCAGATCTGCCCCCGCGCAAAACGCTTTTTCACCGGTGCCTGTGAGGATAACGCAGCGGATGTTTGAGTTGAATTCAATTTCCTGAAGAATCAATTGCAGGCTTCTAAGCATTTCCGCTGAAAGAGCATTTGCCGCCTGAGGCCTGTTTAAGGTGATCACGGCAATGTGATCATTTTGGACAGTAAAAAGAATAGATTCTCCCATTGTTTTTGTCCTCTCTTTAATCAAGATGATTTAAATACCTGTAAATTTCGGCTCGGCAGCTGTTTGCCTATTTTCTCTTCTATCCATTTGGCTGCGGATAGCAGTTTATCCAGCTTTATATTGGTTTTGATATCCATCTGTTCAAGCATGTACACGATATCCTCAGTTGCGGCGTTTCCTGACGAACCTGGAGCATATGGGCAGCCACCAAGCCCGCCTGCTGAGCCGTCGAACACAGTGATGCCCATTTGGAGTGCTGTGACCATGTTTGCCAGCGCCGTTCCTCTCGTATCATGAAAATGCAGGGCAATTTGATTGGCCGGAAATCGTGCCAAAAGAGCTTCAAGCACGGTTTCAACTTGAGCGGGATTTGCCGCTCCGATCGTATCTCCAAGCGACAGTTCAGAAATCCCGAATTCAAATAGGGCTTCAGAAAGGCGAATGACTTGTTCAATGGGGACATTTTTTTCGTACGGACAGCCGAAAACGGTTGAGAGGTAGGCTCTTGTTGTGAGGTTTGCTTTTTTTGCGTCATCGTTTACTTGTTTAAGAATTTGAAGAGTTTCAGAAGTGGATTTATTGATGTTTTTTCTATTGTGCGTCTCGCTTGCAGACATAAAGACACAAGCTTCGTCAATGCCTCCTTCAAGCGCATTCTCCAGCCCCTTCTGATTCGGGACAAGTGCCGCGTACGTTACCCCTTTTACACGGTCTATGCCTTTTGCCACGTCTATAGCATCTCGAAGTGCCGGAATCCATTTTGGGTGAACGAAGGATGTGATTTCGATATATGAAAGTCCAGTCCGGGAAAGCTGGTTGATCCAAGCGATTTTGTCTTCTGTTGCGATCCAGACGGACTCGTTTTGTAAGCCGTCACGCGGGCCGACTTCTTTGATTTTCACTTTTTTAGGATATGACATTGTCTTCCTCCAGTTTATTGAGTGGAATCGCTCAGTTCGAGCAGCACGTCTCCTTCATTCACGAAATCACCCTCATTTTTTTTGACTTCTTTTACGGTTCCGCTTCTGTCTGCAACGATCGGAATTTCCATTTTCATTGATTCCAAAATGGCAACTTCCTGGCCTTTTTCAATTTGGTCGCCAGCTTTGACGTGCACTTTCCACAGGTTTCCCGCCATTTGTATCTTAACTGTCATGACAACTGCCTCCTTTATAGGTGTTGTTTCAAAAAGTCAGTCGTGACATCCCCTTCTTTAAATGCTTTTGATGAAGCAGCCTGTATGAGAAGCGGGAGATTTGTTTTGATTCCCTCTATCCGGTAGTTACGGAGCGCTGTCTCCAGTTTTTCAATTGCCTCCGCTCTGTTTTGGCCTTTGACAATCATTTTGGCGATCATCGGGTCATAAAAAGGAGTGACGGTGCTGTCTTTTGCTACTGCACACTCGTGTCTGACTCCTTTTTGGTCAGGGAGTGAAAATGCAGTGATTGTACCCGGTGACGGATAGAAGGTCTTGGGATCTTCCGCATATATTCGGACCTCTATCGCATGCCCGTTTCGTTTGATGTCTTCCTGTGAGAATGTGAGTGTATGGCCCGCAGCAATCCGCAGCTGCTGCTCAACTAAGTCCAGGCCTGTTATTTCTTCAGTCACGGGGTGTTCAACCTGCAATCTCGTATTCATTTCGAGGAAGTAAAAGTTTTGGTTCGGGTCAACTAAAAATTCGATGGTGCCCGCGTTTGTATAGCTGATCGCTTTTGCTGCTTTTACGGCCGTTTGCCCGATCTTCATTCTCAATTCATCGTCTAAAAATGATGACGGCGCTTCTTCAATGACCTTTTGATGCCGCCTTTGTACAGAGCAATCGCGTTCAAACAGGTGTACTGTATGGCCGTGCTGATCGGCCAAAAGCTGAACTTCGATGTGGCGGGCATGTTCAATCACTTTCTCTATATACATCGATCCGTCACCGAAAAAATCTGCTGCGCGCTTTTTGTTCCCCTCGTACGCCTTTATTAATGCTTCCTCGTTTTTTACAAGCTGCATTCCGATGCCTCCTCCGCCCGCTGAAGCTTTCAGCATGACAGGGTAGCCGATTTGATTTGCAGCGTGACAGGCTGCCTGTACGTCTCCGAGGGATTCAGAAACACCGGGAACGACAGGGACACCTGCAGCCTCCATTGCTTTTCGTGCTTCAATTTTGCTGCCCATTTTTGCAATGATATCGGGTGAAGGTCCGATAAACACGATGTTTTCTTGCTTGCAGCGTTCTGCGAATCGGCTGTTTTCTGATAATAACCCGTAGCCGGGATGGATGGCGTCGGCGTTTGCTTTTTTCGCCGTCTCTATGATTCTCTCTATATTTAAATAGCTTTCACTGACTCTTGATTCCCCAATTAAATAGGACTCTGTGGCTTCCTTTGTATGGAGCGCGTCTCGGTCTGCTTCAGAAAAAACCGCAGCCGTTTTGATGCCGAGACGGCTGCACGTTCGGATAATTCTCATTGCAATTTCTCCGCGGTTGGCGATCAGTACTTTTGTAAACATGACTTCACCTCATTGACATGATGATAAGCGGTACATTTCAATCGTTTTTTCACGCAGTTTATATTTTTGAATTTTGCCTGAAGCTGTCATCGGATAGTCGTCTGTAAAAATAACATAACGCGGAATTTTGTGGCGGGCGATTTTCCCTTTGCAATAGGCTTTAAGCTCTTCAGGTGAAACGCTTTTTCCATCTTTCAGTTTAATCCAGGCTGCGGCCTCCTCCCCGAATTTGGCGTCAGGCACACCAACGACCTGTACATCTAAAATAGCAGGATGCCGGTATAGGAATTCTTCGATTTCCCGCGGATAAATGTTCTCGCCGCCTCTAATGAGCATGTCTTTTAATCTTCCGGTGATGCGGCAGTACCCGTCTTCATCCATGACAGCAAGATCACCGGTGAATAGCCATCCGTCGGGATTGATTGCTTTTCTAGTCGCTTCTTCGTCTTTATAATAGCCTTTCATGACGTGGTAGCCGCGGGTGCATAGCTCTCCTTGCACGCCTCTTTGAACTTCTTGACATGTCCCGGGTTCTACGATTTTCACTTCTGCATGAGGCAGGGCACGGCCGGTTGTTTCGACCCTCCGGATGAAGGAATCATTTGCCCTTGTTTGCGTAATGACCGGTGAGGCTTCAGTTTGACCATAGGCTATGGTAATGTCTTTCATGCCCATCTTTTCAATGACAGCTTTCATCACTTCACTCGGACAGGGAGAACCGGCCATGATGCCTGTTCGGAGCGTCGATAAATCATATGCTTCAAAATCCGGATGATGCAGCTCTGCGATAAACATGGTTGGCACGCCGTGGAGCGCTGTGCACTTCTCTTTTTCTACCGTTTTAAGGACGGTAACCGGATCAAATTCTTGTACAGGTATCATGGCTGCCCCGACGGACACACACGCCAAAACCCCGAGCACGCATCCGAAGCAGTGAAAAAACGGAACCGGGATGCACATGCGGTCTTGAGAGGTTAATGCCATACATTCAGCGATATTGGCAGCGTTATTGATGACATTAAAATGGGTCAGCATCACTCCTTTAGGAAATCCAGTCGTTCCTGATGTGTATTGCATATTAATCACATCGTCTTTTTCAAGGCTGTTCATTCTTG
Organism: Bacillus sp. TSO22; assembly: GCF_020223595.1. Taxonomy (NCBI): domain Bacteria; kingdom Bacillati; phylum Bacillota; class Bacilli; order Caryophanales; family Bacillaceae; genus Bacillus; species Bacillus sp. TSO22. The sequence goes on along the minus strand of NZ_JAHAWO010000009.1, from coordinate 13,408 downwards.
CTTCCAGCTCAGCATCCGTCACCGTTTTCGCCAATATCTCTGTATCGTCCCAATGATACATGCCAGGCAAACGTTTTTCGCCAATATAAATGAGCGTTTTTAAAAAGGGATAACGTTCTGAGTTCAGCTGGCCGGGCTTTGCTTCCTGCGACTCTGGAATTAGGCTGTTCACGATATCTGTGTAAGAAGTGCCCCGGTAAGAATCCATGACAATAAGCGCCGCAGCATCCGATTGCTTCAGCAAGTAATCGAGCTCGTGTGCTTGATAATTGGTATTGACGGTAACGAGCACGGCTCCGATTTTCGCGGTGGCGAACTGAACGGCAAGCCATTCGGGGATATTCGAAGCCCATATGGCTACGTGGTCTCCTTTCCCAAGCCCCATCCGCATAAGTCCTTTAGCGGTTTGACGGCACAGACTGTTAAATTGGGCGTACGTATAGCGGATATTTCTGTCTGGATAAACAACCGCTTCTTGATCGGGATAGGTTTCAGCGATTTGTTCCAGCAGTCTGCCGATTGTGGAATGGATGAGTTCAGCCATGCAATGTTCCTCCTTTCCAAGTGATCGAAAGCGTTTACATTTTATTTTAAAAGCTGTCTGGCGATCACGATACGCTGAATTTCAGATGTGCCTTCACCGATTTCCATTAATTTTGCGTCCCGCAGCATCCGTTCTACCCCATATTCTTTCATGTAGCCTGAACCTCCATGGATTTGAATGGCTTGATTGCAAGCCCTTGTCGCCATTTCAGATGCAAACAGCTTGGCATACGCCGCTTCTTTTGTGAACGGGCGGTGATGGTCTTTCAGCCAAGCAGCTTTTAACACCATTTGCCGGGCCAGATCAATTTCCATCGCCATGTCGGCAAGCTTAAATTGAATCGCCTGAAAGGAAGAAATCGGCTGTCCGAACTGCTTTCGTTCTTTCGCGTATGCCAATGATGCTTCAAGTGCCGCTTGGGCGATGCCGACTGCAAGAGCAGCGATGGAGATCCGTCCGCCGTCCAGCGTATATAGAAACTGCTTAAACCCTTTTGTTGGATCGCCGAGTAAGTTGCCCGCAGGCACTCTGACATCCTCAAGCAAAATTTCCGCTGTATTTGACCCCCGGACGCCCATTTTATCGTACGGGCTCGTAATCGTAAGTCCGGGTGTGTCAGTTGGTACGATCAATGCGGAGATGATATTTTTTCCGTCTTTGTTTTTGCCTGATACTGCGGTCACAATCACCGTACGTGCGTAGCTTGCATTCGTGATCCAGCATTTTTCGCCGTTGATCACATACTCGTCACCATTTGTAACCGCTTTTGTTTGAGTGCCTCCTGCATCTGATCCGGCATTTGGTTCCGTCAGGCCGAATGATCCGAGTGCTTTTCCCGAAGCCAGCGGAGTCAAATGCGCCCGTTTTTGTTCTTCTGTTCCAAAGTAATAAAGAGGGCTTGCGCCGAGCGAGACCGCAGCAGCATAGCTTAATCCAGTACTGCCGCAGGCTTTGCCGATTTCTTCAACCGCTAAGGCATATGAAACCGTATCTCCTCCCGAACCGCCGTATTCTTCTGGAAATGGGATGCCCATCAGCCCGAGTTCACCCATTTTTTTAAATGTTTGGATCGGGAACTCGCCCGTTTGATCTACATGTTCAGCGTGAGGAGCAATCTCCTTTTTCGCAAAATCCTTTACCATTTCACGCACCATTTGCTGTTCTTTTGTCAGCTCAAAATTCACATGGGTTCCTCCTTCACATCTTTGTAACATCCTATTAGGCGAGTTCTGTAATCATTCCCTGACAAAAGAAGTCTGAAAATTAAAACTGAATCATTTTTTATGTGAAAACATCAACGGGATGAGCAAATACATGGCATAGGCGCATACCATCCATATGGCAAATGCAATGACTTGCCCCTTTGATAGTGCCGGGAAGATGATGGGGTGATTCCAAAGGGAAAACGTATCAATCAATAACCCGACTGCTGATCCCCATATGCCAAGCTTGATGACAGCGTACTGTGATTGATCGAGTTTTTGATAGAGAAAGAACACAAGGCATAAAACGAGAGCGGTGCCCGCTTCCAGGAGAAGAAAGTTCAGCAAAAAGGGTTCTTCGGCCGGATCAGTTAAAACAGTGTCTCCGAACAGGGCAAAGAATAGTGTAGCACCTAACCAGACTAGAAATGAAAATGTAAGGACAAGACCTAATTTTTGAGTAAACATGTTTGGTCTCCTTTCGTGTTACGTCATTTTTTCAGTCAGCTTCAGCAGCATCAATTCGAGTTCCTGATAAACATCTTCTGAGAGAAAATCATCGGAAACGAGAGACTGTATGGCAAGGCCGTCAATTAAAGCATTCAGCATTATTCCCCAGGCTGTTAAGGAAACGCCATCAATTGGAGATTCGCCCCACAATTGAGTGAGCTCTTTTGTCAGATATTGATTTTCCGATTGTAGCAGATGACTTAGCTGCTCTTTGATTTGTTCATTTTGAAAGCTTGATACGATCAGCGTTAAAAATAACCGATGATAATCTGCATTTTCCTTCGTTCGAAATTTTGCTGACAGCAATGCCTCTCTCATCTTTTCGATTGTCGGGAGCCGACTGTTCTTTACGTTCGCCCATGAGCTGCCGCATACGTGGCGTACCACCTCCAGCATGAGGTTTTCTTTCGTTCGGAAATGATAATAAACCGTGCCTTGGCTGACATTTGCTTGTTCCGCAACTGATTTTAACGTCAGTTTTTCTAACCCGTTTTCTGAGATGCATTTCTTGGCTGATTCAATGAGTGTTTCTTTGGAAATGACATTTGGTTTTGCCATGACGCTCCTCCTTATGAGTTAGTTAGTTGAATAACTAACTTTTAAAAATACTATAATATGGTACACATGAGATTTCAATACTGCTAATGCTGAAAACTTTCTTTTTTCAAAAAAGAAAGTTTTATATGTATTCGTTCTTAAGAATGCCGTATATTTCTAAATCGACAACTCCTTTACCTGACCAATAGGAAGCTTGTCTGACTAATCCTTCTTTCATAAAATTGTTTTTTAAGAGGATTTTTTTTGAAGCCTCATTTGCAGGCATGACTTCAGCTTGAATTCTATTTACATTGGCTTTCTCAAATAAAAAGGAGATCACCGTGCTGACGGATTCCGTTGCAATGCCTTTCCCCCAGTATTCTTCAGCCAAGTAGTAGCCAATCGTTACCATGTTTACTTTTTGGTTAAAATCCATCGCTTCAATGACTCCCATCAACGTATTCTCTTGACTTTTCGAAAAAATCCCCCACTTAATTCTGCTTTTTTTGTTGTAATCCCTATCAAAATGGCCGATCATTTTATGTACCGTTTTTATGTTATGTTTCGGGATGATGCCGCAGTATTCGAATACTTTGTCATTATCGTAGATTGAAAATACATCCTGTACGTGCTCCTCTTCGATTTTACTTAATATTAAATTCTCAGATTCCAATACTGGGAAATGTCCAAAAACCGCTTCCATATTCATGTGAGTCTCTCCCTCGCTTTTTTTCTTTAACAAATTCAGCGGCTTATCTTAAGTATCCTGTCTCCAAAATAACTTTTTTTAAAAAAAAAGACGACTTAGAAAGCCGTCCTTCTCATTTCTTATTTAGTCTTTCGTTTGGAAGCCTTGCTTTCGTTATGAAGCCGGTCTGCTGAAGTGACATAATACGTATACTTCGTGTTTGGCTCTGCCGTGTCATCTAAGAAGGTTTGCTGCTCATTTGTCTTTCTCGCGGTTGCCAGCAATGTTTTGTTCTTTTCCCCTTCGGCTCTGTATATCGCATAATAGGCTGTTTCTTTCGTTTTGTGATTGGATGGGTGATCTTTCATGTGCAGAAGGTTGCCGTTTTTGTTTTCGGTCACTTTCGTAAGCTTTGGCATTTTTGGGGCTGTGCTGTCAAGCCAAGGCATCTGCGGAACCAATGCCGGCTGGCTGTAAAGCTCGGTGATGAGCCTGTCTTTGATGCCAAGCGGATTTTTGTTGAGGTCTTTGAGGCTGAAATGCATACTTCCTTTTACAAGATCAAGCTGACGGTTTAAGGTGATTTGTCTTACATACTCCTCGGGCTCGGACCATGGCGGATCAAAGTTATTATTGATTTTATAAGCTGCCTGGCCAATATATAAATGAACAGGCCTATTCTTGACTTCATTGCTCCACCAATCAGCCAGCACGTCGTAAGCTGCTGCGTTAAAGCCGATGCTCCAATAGATTTGCGGGGCAATATAATCGATGTCGCCTTCTTGAATCCAATGTCTCGTATCTGCATAAAGGTCGTCATAATTTCTGACGCCTGCCTTGGTATTCGATCCGGTCGGGTCATCTGCCGCGTTTCTCCATACGCCAAAGGGACTGATGCCGAATTTGACATATGGCTTTGCGGCTTTAATTGTTTGGTTGATTTGTTTGACAAGCTGGTTGACATTATCCCGCCGCCAGTCATCAATTTTGGAAAAATCGTCTTTTCCGTATTGCTCATACTGTGCTTGATCAGGAAATTCCTGTCCGGCTATTTTATAAGGGTAAAAATAATCATCCATATGAACGGCATCGATATCATAACGTTTTACGACTTCTTCAATGCCTTTAACGATAAAATCTCTCGCTTCAGGAATGCCCGGATGATAATAAAGCTGTTTTCCGTAAGCGGCAACCCAGTCTGGATGCTTTCTTGCGGGGTGATCCTCAGACAATTTATTGAGGTCCGTATGATTCATCGTAATACGGTAAGGATTAAACCATGCGTGAAATTCTAAATTTCGTTTATGGGTTTCTTCAATCATAAATGCTAGCGGATCATAGCCCGGGTCTTTCCCTTGGACACCGGTTAAGTATTCAGACCAAGGTCCGTAAGCGGACGGATAAAAGGCATCTGCCGTCGGTTTAATCTGAACAATAACGGCATTCATCCCCATTTTTTGTACATCGTCCAGCAGTTTGATATACTCCTGCTTTTGCTCTTCCACTGATAAACCTTTTTTTGACGGCCAATCAATGTTTAATACGGAAGCAATCCATACGGCTCTCAGTTCCCTGTCCGGCTGCGCATTGGCCATAAACGGAACGGATATGACAAACGTTCCGATGATCAAGCTGACAAGGAAACGGACAATCGACTTTTGACAAACCTTCATTCTGTTTCTTCTCCCCCATTACATCACTTTCACTATTCGCTATTACGGTATTCCCGGGCTGTAAAAGGGTGCTTAATCGAATGAAAGAAATCAGGATTTATGTCTATATCACCAGATAAATAAAAAAGTCCTGAAGCATTTTATTCCTCTGCTTTAGGACTTTTTATCATTTATCATAGTTTGCAGGCTCTTTAACACATCAATGAGTTTCACGCCGACACCGACAGCTGTTTCAAGAATCGCCTGTGCTCCTGCAATGGCTAAAATAAAGATCACTGGAACTGCAATACGAGGCAAAAAGAGATAGCCCAGCCCGATCAAGATGGCACACCAAACGCCGGCGCACCAGTAGCAGTTCAGCATGTATCCAAAGTTAGAAGCCGGCACGCTTTTTTCGTTCACATGCCCGTTTTGATCAACGATCCTTTTCTTTTTCATAAATGGTTTCCGGATAAATTCCGTGATTTTGTCGAATACAATCAAATGTGTCAGCCTGTAACTGGCAAGAATCAGCATGATAAAAGTAAGCCAAGAAAGATGGTCCATGAGAAGCCTCCAAGAAAAAGGATGATGTTATCATTCCCAAGTGTCCCTTATCCATTCTTGATACAAAAAGAAAGACGGACAGAGAATGGCCTCTGTCCGCTAATCCGCTTTATCGTTTGTGCAGTATTGCTTGATTTGAAGTGATCTTGTCTAAAATGTCAAGGATGATGTCAGCGTTCTTTTCAGCATATGCGCCTTCCAGCATGTCTTTGTGAGCGCCAAAACCAGTATATTCGCTGTAGTTTCCGTAGGCAGCGCCTTTCCATTTCATTAAGCCTGTATGCCCGCTGGTTTCAGTTTGGACTCCAGCTTCGATGAAATGAATGTTTGCTTTGATGTGTCCTTTATTCAGCAACTGCGCCCAATATTCCTGATAGTTTCTTTTTTTCTTCATCACCTTTTCTCTGACTGCTTCGGGCAGGTATGCTGCAGATTCGTCATTGCCGGTATCCATAGACAAAGGCTGTTCTTTTAAATAAGCGTCCACGATAATGAAGTCACTGACTTCCAATCCTCTGCGTTCCATAGCCTGTGCCACTTCAAAAGCCAGGTTTCCGCCTGCAGAGTAGCCTAATAAAACATATGGGCCATCAGGCTGTATGTCCGTCATGCAATTGACATATTGTTCAATGCGGTTGTCATGTTCAATAAAGTGAAATCCGTATACAGCTGCCTTGTCATTCAGCAATAAAGCAAGTTCTTTGAAATAAATGCCAAAGCCTGATATCGGCGGGAAGCAAAAAAGATTTTGCGCACCGTGGTGATTCAGTTTGATCACATGCTGTTCATCTGCCGCTGTCAGCTGTTTGGAATAAAGTTTTTCGGCAAGCTGAGCAATTGTCGGATGTTCGAACAAGAAATCAATCGGTATGTCAATTTGCTGCTGGTGCTTCAGTGTGTGTATGACCTGCAGCGCTTTTAGTGAATGTCCGCCAAGAGCAAAGAAGTCATCATCAATACTGATTGTGTTGACACCGAGGACATTCTTCCAAATGTTCGCCAATTCTTCTTCAACCAAGTTTCTTGGCAATGTGATGTCCTGTCGTTTGTCATTCTTATTTTCTGGAATAGGCAGCGCGCTGCGGTCTATTTTTCCGTTTCCGGTAAGCGGCATCCGCTCCACACGCACCCAGTGCTGCGGGATCATATAGTCTGGGAGCACACGCGCCAAATCTGCGCGGATATCCGTTTCTGTTCGTTTGTCATCACCGACGTAATGAGTGTACAGCTGCGCCTCTCCATCTTTTTCTCTCAATGTCACTGCCGCTTCCTGAACGCCTTCCATTTCTAAAAGGCGAGCTTCAATTTCGGCGGGCTCAATTCGTTTTCCGCGGATTTTAATCTGCCTGTCAATCCTGCTGATGTATTCTAAGTTTCCATCAGGCAGCCAGCGCGCCAAATCACCAGTACGATATATTCTTTCTCCAGACAAGAAAGGATGGGGAGAAAAAACTGCTTTTGTCAGGTCATCTCTGTTCAAATAGCCTTTTGCGACCCCGTCGCCGCCGACACAAAGCTCGCCGGGAACGCCTATTGGCAAAAGATGTCCTTTTGCATCTAAGATGAAAGCGGTACTATTGCTGATTGGTTTTCCGATCGGAATCGGCCCCGCATAGTCTCTTTTCACCTCAAAAAAGGTTGAAAATGTCGTGTTTTCCGTAGGCCCGTAGATATTATGAAGTGCCAGATCTGGACAGGCGTGTCTGACAGCATTCATAAGGGCAGGCGAGAGTGCTTCTCCGCCGACATATAACGTATGGAGCCCGCGGAACATGTCTGCTTGAGCCTGAGCCAGCTGATTAAAAAGAGCCGTTGTTAAAAATAGCACTGTGATGTCATTTTCAAGCAAATACGTCCCAAACCGATCAGGTGACAGCATTGTCGATTTATCAATGATATGAAGGCTTGCACCATTTAAAAGCGCCCCGAACATTTCAAAGGTGACGGCGTCAAAGCTGATAGATCCAGTCAGAATAAACCGGTCATCAACGGACGCAGACGTGTAATTGCTATTGCTGACAAGGGACACGACATTGCGATTCGTGATCATGACGCCTTTCGGCCGGCCTGTTGATCCTGAGGTATACATGATGTATGCAAGTTCATCCGGGCTGGAGCCGATGTTGATAGGGATATGGTTTTCTTCCATCAATGTCTGTGCATCTGAAGTAAGACATGTTCCTGAGAACGCAGCGTTTTGCTCCAGCCCCTTTTGAACAATCAGCATTTTTGCCTGCGTTTCCTCGAGCATAAAGCTGACCCGTTCAAGCGGAAGCTCAGCATCAAGCGGGAGGTATGCTCCCCCTGCTTTTAAAACAGCAAGCACACTGATAATAAATTCAGGAGAATGAGCAGCCAATATTCCGGCTGTCTCGTTTTTCCGAAACCCATTTTGGTATAACTCTCTGGCAAGTGCATTAGACCGTTTATCAAGCTCTTCATACGAAAATGACATATTATCATACACAAGTGCGGTATGGTCTGGCGTCTCTTCTGCTTGTTCACGAAATAAATCTATGATTGTATGATTCTTTGGATACTCTGTTTTTGTATTGTTGAACTGTGTGACAATCTGCTCTTTTTCTGTTACATCAAGAAAAGAAAAATCTGCAATGGGAATATCAGGGTGCTGTGCCGCTGTGCTTAGTGCTTGTGTCAATTGCCTCTTGATACAGCTGATCCATGCAGCATCGTAAACAAACGCATTATAGCTGAACTTAATAACAAGTTCTTCCCCGGGAGCAACGACAAGGTTAAAGTTATATCCTGATTGCTCGGATACCTTAACTTGATCGATTTGCAATGGTGAATCGGCGCGATCAGCTGAATCGGCGATTTTCTGCTGTAACGGATAGTTTTCAAATACAATAATGTGATCAATCAGTTCCTGTTTTAAAGCGGTGTTTGCCTGGATATCAAATAAAGGCTGGCAGGTGAACGGCTCAGCTTCCAGCATTTCTTTCTGGCAGCGTCTGAGCAGCTCTTGAAACGTTTCGTCTTGATGTGTTTTAATCCGAACCGGAATGGTATTGATAAACAACCCTATCATTTGCTCCACGCCCGGAATTTCTGATGGTCTGCCTGATACAACTGCGCCAAATACAACGTCGTCTGTGCGGTTATATTGCTGCAGCATCACGCCCCAGACTGCCTGAATAAGGGTGGCAAGCGTGACGCCGTGTTGTTTGGCAGTCTCTTTCAGCTTGTCTGTCAGTGGTTTATTTAATGAAAATATCAAATCTTCACGGTGATAACCTTCTTTTTTTTCTTCATCAGACACACGAGGCAGAGGAGATGGAGTGCTGTAGTTTTTTAAATAGGAACCCCAGTACTCCGCAGCTGTTTCTTTGTCTCGGTTTGTCAGCCAGGAAATATAGGTGCTGTAAGGACGGACAGGGTCCAAAGAAAGTGGTTTTCCTGCATGGATAGATTGATAAATTTGCATAAATTCCTGCAGAACGATGCCGAGGCACCAGCCGTCCATTAAAATGTGATGGTGACTCCAGAGACAGACATGCTCATCTTCAGCTGTTTTGAATAGAGAAATCCGCATCAGCATGTCTTTTTGTAAATCAAAGCCTTTCTGCTTGTCCTTCTCCTTAAAACAATCAATAAACTCATTCTGGTCGTTTATTTGCAGATGGGAAATGTCTTCGCTGTACAAATGGAATTCGCATTCTGTCATTACGACTTGCCGAGGTCCCGACAAATGCGGGACGTGCGGCAAAAATACGGTTCTGAAAATATCATGGCGGTCGATGATGGCTTGAATACTGCGCTGAAACCAGTCATAGCTTAGGCTTCCTTTGATGGTGAAGAGCGACTGCTCAACATACGCCCCCTCCTCTTTACGAAGGAAGGAATGAAACAGCATTCCCTCCTGCATATGACTCAGAGGATAAATGTTCTTGATTTTTTTGATGTTATCCATAGTGTCTGCACCTTTCTTCACGGATTCATTAGTGAAAACTGAGCATATCAGCAATCTCTTGCAGCGCGTCCTCGGTCAGTTCTTGATCATCAAAATCGCTGATCGTCTTTTCTGTTTCTCTTTTGTTCTGGCAGTGTTCGATCAGCTGTAATAAAAATTGACGGCAATACTCGCTAAGCTGTTCCATCGTTTTGCGCTGAAAGCGGGTATTGTCATAAGTCATGCTGACAGCCATTTTTCCTTCTGCGGCGATTGCGCTGATATCCAGCGACTGTTCACGATTCCATGTTGCGCTGATATCGTCCCCGGCACCCAGCGGAGAGAAAGAGAAGGCGTCCTCCTCAGGTCCTTCAGCTGTGCTGCCGCTTTCAAACTGACCCAGATAATTGAAGCTGATTTCTGGCGAACCTGTGAAATCGATGTCTTTTTTGTCAGGCGGAGTCAAATATTTGATGACACCGTAGCCGAATCCTTTGTCCGGTACGCGTCTCAGTGTATCTTTTGTTGTTTTTAGTACATGAACCATGTATTCTTCCGGATCAGGAAGGTCTGAGTTCAGGTTAACCAATAACGGATAAATGGCGGTAAACCATCCAACCGTACGGCTCACATCTATTCCGTCTAATACATCCTCTCGCCCGTGGCTCTCTAATGATAGTTTGAAGGCGGATTGATTGGTCCAATGGCGCAGCGCAAGAATAACAGAAGCAAGCAGCATATCCTGAGTATCTGTGTTATATGCGCTGTTGGCATCTTTTAAGAGCGCAGCTGTTTCTTTATCGTTTAAGGTAAACGAAATCGTGGAACGTTTACTCTCGTTTGCTATGGTTCCGTCGATATGATCAAAAGGCAGTGCTTCTGTTTCATATTCTTCGGTTTCACGCCAATACTTGAACTGTTTCATAAGCTGCTGGCTTCCCGCATAGTCAGAGAGCTTTTTTGTGTACGCTTTGAATGAGCTTGTTTTAGGCGGCAGCTGGATATCTTCCCCGCCTGCAGCTTGGCGATAGCCTAAAGCCAAATCCTCAAGCAGAACTCGCCACGAGATGCCGTCAACGACGAAGTGATGAGCAGATAAAAATAAAAAATCACCGTCAATTGTGCGGAAAAGACCGGCTTGCAGCAGCGGGCCATTCTTCAAATCCATTTTTTGCTGAATATCACGTACATGGCGTTTGATAAGAGGCTCATACGATCTATTGTCTGGATTTTGTAAATCAACAATGTGAAGGCCATACAGCGCATCGTCCGAATGACTGAGCGGCCGATTATATTGACTCCACTTTCCTTGTTCATTCTGTGTAAACACCATCCGCAGCGCATCATGATGACACGTTATTGCTTTTAAAGTTTTGCGAAGTGCGTCTTCTTGTACAGAGGTGCTTCGATGCAGCATAACGGACTGATTAAAATGGTGTTTTTCTTTTATATCTTGAGAAAGAAACCATTTTTGAACAGGCGACCATTGTACGTCTCCCTCAACCGGAGCTTGACTGGAACTTGTATCTGAATCCCGGATATAAGCTGCCAATTCTTGAATGGTCGGATGGCTGAACAAATCTTTCACTGCCATTTGTTTTCCTATCCGGTGAAGCCGTGCGGAAACCTGTAACGCTTTGATCGAATCTCCTCCAAGCTCAAAGAATGAATCAGCTGTTCCGATTTTTTCTGCCCCCAGTACTTCCTTCCATATATCCGCCAGTATTTGTTCCATCTTGCTGGCAGGTGTGCGGAATGGACGTTCAGTTTCACCATTGAATACAGGTTTTGGAATTGCTCTGCGATCCAGTTTACCGTTTGGTGACAATGGAAGTGAGCCCAGTTTTTCAATAAACGCAGGAATCATGAACACCGGCAGCTTGTTTTGTAATTCTAAGCGTATCGTATCTGTGCTCAATTCTGGTTCGGTCACAACATAAGCACTTAATTCAGTTTGTCCTGATGCTGTTACATGAGCGAGTACGGTGGCGTCTTTTACACCGTTTATACAACGGATGACCGATTCAATTTCTTTCGTTTCTACACGATAGCCTCTGATTTTGACTTGTTCATCAATTCTTCCCAGATACTCGAGTGTTCCGTCGGCCATCCATCTGGCGGCGTCTCCTGTTCGGTACATTCGCATTTCAGGTTTGTATGGGTTCTGTATGAATGCTCTCTCTGTCAGCTCCGGAAGGTTAATATACCCTCTTGCAAGCCCCGTTCCCGCTATACAAAGCTCTCCCGCAACACCAATTGGCTGAAGCTGATGATTGCCATTTAAAATAAGCACTTGGGTCCCGTCAATCGGCTGGCCGATGCTTACGTATTTCTGCTTTTCCATATGTCTCATGACGGTAGTGGCCACACTGTTTTCTGTCGGTCCATATTCGTTGGCGAGTTCGGTGTGTGGACATATGGCCAGGCTACGGTTTATCAATTCGCGGTCAGCTGCTTCTCCCGCCAGAGTGACGATTCTAAGCGTCTTTACATCTTCCGGCTGCAATACATCCAAAAGCGCTCGATATAAAACAGGCACAATAATCATATGTGTAATCCGTTGATGAGACAGCTGATGCTTGATGGCCAGAATGTCCTTCGCTTCCTCTTCCTTAAGCAGAACTGCTTTTGCACCTGACAAAAGCGGTGTGAACATACTTGTTAAAAAGCCGTCAAATGAGAAAGAAAAGAGCTGCAGGATGGCGTCTGTCTCGTTGAAAGCATAAGCGTTTCGCCGCCACTGAAGAGTGTTGGCAATGCCTTTATGCTCGACCGTCACCCCTTTTGGACGGCCCGTCGTCCCTGACGTATAAATGATATAAGCCAAATGATGGGCAGACGATACTTGCGGCAGCGGTGATTTGTCGTATGCCTCCGCGCTCTCTATCGTCAAGATTTCTCCTTCAAAATCAGCAAGCGCCCCCCAATCCGCTTCATTTATTGTCATCAGCAGTTTCGTTCCGCTGTCGCTGAGGATATAGCGTTTCCGTTCCACCGGGTATTCCGGATCAATGGGAACGTAACAGCCTCCTGCTTTCCAAACACCAAGTACGGCCGCTATCATGCTGAACGAACGAGGCATCATGATGCTTACTGGTGTGTCCGGTTTAACACCTCGGCTGCGCAATATACGAGCGATTCCATTGGACCACTCGTCCAACTCTTGATAAGTCAGTGTTTTGTCTCCGCTGACAAGTGCAGAAGCTTTTGGAGTTCGTGCAGCTTGCTGCTCAAACAAACGGTCAATTGTTTGTTCTTCGTATTGATTCGCTTGTCCGGTGTTAAACTCATTGAGCAGCTGGTTCCACTCTTCTTGGGTCAGGATGTCGATATGGTTGAGTGTCACCTCAGGGTTTTTAACGATGATGTTAAGTACATTAGTCAAATGCGATGCCCAGCGTTCTATAGTTGTTTTTTCAAACAGTGCGGTTGAATATTCAAAATGGAAATAAATGTTCCCGTCACCCTCAGATGCTTGTAATGTCAAATCGAATTTAGAAACGAGATGAGAAACTTGTGACGGCTTCATTTGCAAATCATTCAGATGCAATGGCTGGTGATCATTATTTTGAACGACTAACATGGCATCAAACAGCGGGTTTCTGCTCATATCCCTCGTCACCCCGAGCTTATCGACGAGCTCTTCGAACGGATAATCCTGATGCTCAAAGGCTTCCAATGCTGTCTCGCGCACTTCCTGCAAATACTCCACAAACGGCTTCCCGCCCTCCGGGCGTGTCCGCAGCGCCAGCGTGTTCACAAACATGCCGAGTATCGGCTCAAGATCCTTGTGCGGCC